>NZ_OY762905.1:1780000-2380000 GCF_963666525.1 uncultured Cohaesibacter sp. | reverse complement strand
CACCAACCTGCAGAATGGCAGCGTTGGCGCGGGCGAATGCGAGGTGGGCGTCACGGTTGGCCTTGCGGATTTCCAGTGCGCCTTCCTTGTCTTTGCAGGTTACGATGAAATGCATGGGGATACTCCTGTTCTTGAAGGTTTCAATTCTGTTTGATGGTCTGTTCGCTTTCGGCGCGCAAGGGGCGACTCATCAGCCGGATCACTGCTTCGTCGATGCTGCATTTCTGTTCCAACACGTCCGCCACGGCCTGGGCGACAGGCATTTCGATTCCGTGACGAGTGGCCAATTCGCAGGCGACGCGGGCGCTATAGGCGCCTTCCGAAAGCTTTGCGCCCGGGGCCATCAGGTCGGACAGGGTCTGTCCCTCGCCAAGGGCAAAGCCGAAGGCGAAGTTGCGGCTCTGGTGGTTGGAGCAGGAAAGCGCCACATCGCCAAAACCGGACAGGCCCATCAGGGTATCGGACCGCGCACCGAGCTTGAGGGCCAGCCGCTGCATTTCGGCAAAGCCCCGCGTCATCAGTGCGGCATGGGCGCTGGCTCCGAGCTTCTTGCCCAGAACGATGCCGCAGGCGATGGCGAGAATGTTCTTCAAGGCGCCGCCGAGCTGAACGCCGACCAGATCGGTGCTGGCATAAGGGCGGAAGGTCTGGCTTGAAAGCGAGGCACAAAGCTTGTCGGCCAGCGGCAGCGACGGCGCGGCAATGGTCACGGCGGTAGGCAGGCCACGGGCGACATCGGAAGCAAAGGACGGGCCGGACAGGATGGCCGGAATGGCTTGCGGCAGATAGTCGGCCAGCACTTCGCTCATCATCCGTTGGGTGCCTTTTTCCAGACCCTTGGCGGCGAGCACCACTGGTGTTCCCTTGCGCACATAGAGGCCGATGGTCTCGGCAATCGATGCGGTGACCTGCGCCGGAGCAACCAGCAGGATGCAGTCTGCATCAGCCGCTTCCGTCAGATCTGTTGTTGTCTCAAGGGGTTGATCGAAGGTGATGCCGGGCAGGTAGGCAGGCAACTGATGCGTGGTGCTGATGGTTTCAAGCGTTGCACCGTCCCGCCCCCAGAGTACAACGTCGCGTCCGGCGCGGGCTGCATTCAGTGCAAGGGCCGTACCCCATGCACCGGCACCCAGAACGGAAATGCGCTGAAAAACCTTCGGTCCATCCACTGTGCTCATGCCTTGGCTCCCTTTCTGCCTGCGCCGATTCTGGCTTCTGCTGTCTCATCGAGCGGCCAGCGTGGTCGGGCAGCGGTATCGAGCGGGTCGCTGAGGCCGAGCGCGAAGCGTTCCGCCCCGGCCCAGGCGATCATCACGCCATTATCGGTGCAAAGCCTGATCGGCGGCGCCACAAGTTCGGCGCCGCGTGCGGAAAGGACACTGTCGAGCGTTGCACGGATGGCCTTGTTGGAGGCAACTCCGCCTGCGACCACCAGCTGCGGCTTGGCGATGTCCGGGAAGCGCTCGCTAAAGGTGATCAGCGCCTTGTCGATGCGGTCGGCGAGGATTTCACAGATGGCGGCCTGAAACGAGGCACACAGGTCGGCGACATCCTGATCACTGAGCGGCGCAATCTTCTCGGCTTCGCGGCGAACAGCACTCTTGAGGCCGGAGAAGGAAAAATCATAGCCCTCCCGTCCCTTCATTGAACGGGGCAGGGCAAAGCGCTTGCTGTCGCCCGAAAGAGCGGCCTTTTCCACTTCCGGGCCGCCTGGATAGGGCAGGCCGAGCAGCTTGGCCGTCTTGTCGAAGGCTTCGCCCAGTGCATCATCGATGGTGGTGCCCCAGCGCTCATAGTCGCCAACACCCTTGACCAGCAGGATCTGGCTGTGCCCGCCGGAGACCAGCAGAATGAGGTGCGGGAAGGGGGCATTGTTGGTCAGGCGGGCCGTGAGGGCGTGGCCTTCGAGATGATTGACGGCAACAAGCGGCAGATTGTGTGCAGCGGCAATCGCCTTGGCGCTCATCAGGCCGATCAGGACGCCGCCGATGAGGCCGGGGCCTGATGTGGCTGCCACGGCATCGAGCTGATCGAAGCTGAGGCCCGCTTCAGCCATGGCTGTCTTGATGATGCCGTCGAGGGCTTCCACATGGGCGCGGGCAGCAATTTCCGGCACCACGCCGCCATAGGCTGCATGATCTTCTATCTGGCTAAGCACCACGTTGGAGAGAATTTCACCCTGACCGCTTCGTTCATTGTCTGATGTGTCATCATATCGTCTAACCACCGCAGCGGCGGTTTCGTCACAACTTGTTTCTATGCCTAAAACGATCATTGCGCGGACTACTTTATTGCCTTTATTGTGCCTCTCGAAGGCGGTGCTTGCAGCGACATGCCGCATGGCCCGACTTTTAGAGCAAAGAGAGAGAATTGGCATCCCCTTTTTTAGGCCCTTTTTCGGGCCCGTCTAGTCAGCGCCAATGGCCAGGACCAACGGCCAGCGTCAATGGGCGACAAGGGGATGGACCGCGTAACAAGAGCATGAAGGCCCGTTCGATGCAATCCAAACTCATCAAAATCGGCACCCGAGGCAGCAAACTCGCCCTTGCACAGGCCTATGAGACCCGCAACAGGCTGATGGCTGCCCATGGACTGGCCGAGGATGATTTCGAGATTGTGGTGATCAAGACGACCGGCGACCGCATACTGGACCGTCCCCTGTCGGAGGCTGGCGGCAAGGGTCTGTTCACCAAGGAGATCGAGGAAGCCCTGATTGACGGGCGAATCGACCTGGCTGTGCATTCCTCCAAGGACATGCCGACCTTTTTGCCAGAGGGGTTGGAATTGGCTTGTTTTCTGCCGCGGGAAGACGTGCGCGACGCTTTCATCTCACGAAAATACAAAGGCCTTGCCGAATTGCCTGCCGGGGCAGTGGTTGGCACGTCTTCGCTGAGGCGGCAGGCGATGGTCAAGAGGCTGCGGCCGGACCTTGAGGTGATCACCTATCGGGGCAATGTGCAACGGCGGCTGGAAAAGCTTGATGAGGGCGTGGCGGATGCGACGCTACTGGCCTGTGCGGGCTTGAAGCGGCTTGGGGATGAGGCTGTCATCACCGCGCCGATTGCGGTGGATGAGTTTCTGCCTGCGGTCGGTCAGGGAGCCATCACCATCGAAAGCCGCATTGGCGACGAGCGGATTGCCGGACTTCTGGCTGCCATCCATCATGAACCGACGGCCAAGGCCCTCGCCTGCGAGCGGGCGTTCCTGAGGCTGCTGGATGGCTCGTGCCGCACGCCCATCGCCGGACTTGCCGAAGTGGATGGTGATCGCCTGACCTTTTCCGGTCTGGTGCTGATGCCTGACGGCAGCGAGGCCCATGATATCACCATGGTCGGATCGGCCGATGAAGCCGAGGCCATTGGCATGAATGCCGCGCGCAAACTCAAGGAAAAGGCCGGAGATGCCTTTTTTGCTGCCGTGCTGGCATCCTGCCAGTAGAAAATGGAGTGGGTGGAGCTGTTGATGAAAAGGAGAGGCTGGTGAAAATTCTGGTCACACGGCCTGAAATCGATCAGCAACAGACCATCAGGGCACTCGAGCAAAGAGGCTTTGTGGCCATCGGCTCTGCCGTAATGGATATCGTTCCGCTTCCTTTCAAGCTTCCCTTTGAACCCTGGCAGGGACTTGTCATCACCTCGCGCAATGCCCTGCGCATGCTGGCTCCGGCCGATCTTTCCACCCTCGTGGACGTCCGTCTTTTCTGTGTCGGGGAACGCACGGCGGCGCTGGCGCGCGAATTGGGATTTGCGCATATTGCGCTGGTGGTCGCCAATGTGGCCGAGCTGGAACAACAGTTGCTTACCGCAATGGCTCCTGCTGATGGTCCGCTGCTTTATCTGGTCGGGAAAATCCGGACCGGGGCGCTGGACCGGACCCTGTTGCAGCATGGCTTTGCGGTCTGCCTTAGGGAAGTCTATGACATGGTTGCGCGTGATGCCTTGAGCGATGCGGCCCTTGCTGCGATCGAGGCGGAAGCGCTTGGCGGGATTCTGCTCTATTCGGAGCGCAGCTGTCAGATTCTGCTCAACCTGATTGAACAGGCGGGTCTTTCGGACAAAATGAAAAACGTGATTTTCTATTGCCTTTCCCCAAGGGTTGCGCTTCCATTGCAGGGGCTGAGCTATCCTTTGGTTGTGGCCGATACACCAAATGAACGATCTTTGCTTGCATGCTTGGAAAATGGCCATAACTAATTAATCTAATAGTGCTTATTTTGAGCGGTGGCTATGTTGCAGAAAGGTACAAGGCTGTAAACTGCCTCTTGATTGCGGCTCGGATGGCCGCAAAAATGACATCGGGCTGCCTTAAGCTCGTAGTCTGAAGTGGGGAGGAAAACGGTTTGACAGTCGAACCGGGGCCATGGGGCCCGGCCTCTTCAGGCAAGATGGTTGCCGCATAGAGATTTATTGAGTCCGGCCTGTCGTATGGCCTGCCATCCGGCACGGCGTATCAGGACTGGAAAGTGATCGTCCCGTCTCGCGGGAATTGAGGAATGGTATGACAACTCGCAAATCCAACAATCGGACCGCGGCTAGAGGCAAGCCGGTCAAAACCATTGATCTGACCGCAGAAGACGTGACCAAGGCCGAGACGCCAATGACGCCAGAAGCGGAGAACACTGCCGCTGCCGAGCGCGCGGAGACCTCGGCGACTGATGCCGTCAAAAGCGAAGCGACGGATACCAAAGTGGATGCCGATACGGTTCCGGCCTCGGATGGTCCTGCGGAGAATGCCGAGGGCAAGGATCCGCTGGATGAGGAAGCCAGAAGCGCCGTGGAGGAGACGGCTCCTGTTGCCGATGACGGCGACAAGGCCACGAATGCTGCAGACGCAGTGGCTTCCGAAACGGCGGCTGGCGCTGAAGACAGTGGTGGTGATAGCGGGGCACCTCCCGCATCAGCGGCCCCAGCTGCCTCGGTTGCCCCGATCAACGAAGCGCCGAAAAGCGGCGGCTTTGGCGGTGGTTTCGTGGGTGGTCTGCTCGGTGGCGTGGCCATCGTGGCGCTTGGCTATGTCGGTTTGCAGCAGGGCTGGATGACCCTGCCTTCCGAAACAACAAAGATCGACACCCTTCAGACACAGGTGACCGCGCTCGACGGCAAGCTTTCGGCGCTTCCTTCGGTTGATGCTGCCGCTATCAGCCAACAGCTTGAGGCTCTCAGCGGGCGTCTCGATGCGCTTGAGGCCAAGGCCGCAGGTCTGACGACCGATGGCACAGCTTCCGGCGAAGCTTCCACCGATGCAAACGGCTCTGGCGAAAGCGATGCGCCGGTTACCAGCAACAGCCCGGTTGGGCTGCAGCTGGAAGCCTTGGCAGGGCGCATTGATGCTCTCAAGGAGAGTCTTGCCGATATTGATGGCCTCAAGACAGACATGCTTGACGCCAAGGCGCAGTTGGCAGCGCTGGCCTCGCAACTGGCCGAACAGGGTAGCCTGATCGAGACCAAGGCTGCCGAGCAGGCCGCCCAGTTTGGTGAGAATTTGCAGGCTGCCAAGGATGATATCCTGTCCTCGGCTGACCGTCGCATCAACGATGTGGTGGTCGAGCTTTCCAACTTCAGTGACAAGATAACCGCCGAAGCCAAGTCTCTTTCCGAGCGGGTGACGGCGCTCGAGGAAAACAATCTGTCCGAACGGATGCAGAGCTCGGCACGCACCATTGCTCTGGCAGGCCTTGAGAATGCGACTGCTTCGGGAGCCAACTTCGAGCTGGCGCTCAAGACCTTCGCCAATGTGGTTGGCGATCACGATGCGGTCAAGGCGCTGCAGGCCTATGCGGCGACCGGGGTTCCGACCGCCAGAGCGCTGGCCGCTGACTTCCGCGCCAAATATGACGATATCCTGCGGGAAGCCGAAGGAGCAGGGGCAACCACGATACTCGACAAGTTCCTGATCAGTGCCCAGAGCATGGTCAAGGTGCATTCGCTCACCGGCGAACAGAAAGGCGAAAGCCTTGTCAGCCAGCTCGGAGTGATCGAGTTTCACGTCAAGCAGGGCAATCTGGTCAAGGCTGCCGAGGAATGGGATGCGCTGCCGGAAGCGGCGCGCGTGTCCAAGGCCGGTGCTGGCTGGATCGAAGGATTGAAGGCTCGCATTGCGGTGGATGCGGCGATGGACACCATTCGTACTGACTTTGGCTCAGGCGCCAAGAATACTGCGGGTTAAGGTGGGGAACGGAACGCTATGATTAAAACACTCATCTTTTTTGCCGTCTTGTTGGCCATCGCGTTTGGCGGTGCCTGGCTGGCTGATCGCCCCGGAGAAATCATCATCAACTGGCCGTGGCTCGACATGGGTTTCGAGGTCTCGCTGCTGATGGGCTTCCTGCTCATCGTGGCGGCGATGGGCGTCGCCGTGGTGTTGTGGATCGTTATTCGCGGGATCTGGAATTCGCCGCGCTCGGTGACCGGCTTCTTCTCTTCCCGTCGGCGTGACAAGGGCTACAAGGCTCTGTCTACCGGCATGATTGCGGTTGGGGTTGGCGATCTTGCGTTGGCCCGCAAGCAGGCTGCCAAGGCGCGAAAGCTGCTTGGCCAGGAACCGATGACCCTGATGCTTGAGGCGCAGACGGCACAGCTGGCCGGAGACCCGACCAAGGCCCGCCAGAGCTTTGAAGCCATGCTGGATACGGATGAAACCCGGGCGCTTGGTCGTCGCGGACTGTATATCGAGGCACAGCGTCGCGGCGATATGGAAGAAGCCATGCAGATGGCCAAGGCTGCAACCAACGAAAGCAAGAAGACGCCGGGTTGGGCCGGCACTGCATTGTTCGACATGCAGACCGCCTCCCGTGACTGGCAGGGGGCTTTGGTCACCCTGTCGCAGAACCACGCCAACAAGCATCTTTCCAAGGATGCGTTCCGCCGTCAGCGCGCGGTCATTCTGACGGCACAGGCCATGGAGCTGGACGGGCAGGAAAATGCCGATGCCTCGATTCGGGCACTGCTGGGAGAAGCCTGCAAACTGGCACCGGGACTCGTTCCGGCTGTGGTGATGCATGCAGACCTGCTCAACGATGCCAAGGATTATCGCAAGGCCTCCAAGCTGGTGGAAGCGGCCTGGCGTATTGAACCGCATCCGGAACTGGCTCATGCCTATGCCTACATCAAGGATGGCGATACGGCGCTGGATCGTCTCAAGCGCATGCGCGTGCTGTTCGGCCTGATGCCGGACCATATCGAATCCAAGCTGGCGATGGCGCGTGCCTTCATCGATGCCCGTGAATGGGCCGAGGCCCGCAGTCTGCTTGAGCCCATGGCAGAAGCCCATCTGACTCCACGTATCTGCATGCTGATGGCTGAGCTGGAAGAGGGTGACAAGAATGACTTTGGTCTCGTGCGCCAGTGGCTGGCCCGGGCCGTTGGCGCGCATCGCGATCCGGCTTGGACGGCCGATGGTCAGGTGAGCGACGTCTGGCAGCCAATTTCGCCGGTAACCGGCAAGATCGACGCCTATGAATGGAAAGTTCCGGTTCGCGAAGTGGCACAGGTCGACCAGCCGGTGCTTGATAGCCGTGATCTGACGGATGAGGACGGCTCTGAAGGGGATATGGTTCTGTTGCCTGCGGAAGCATCAGAGACGGAGGGCAAGGCCAAGGGCTTCGTCGTTTCCGAAGATGAGATCGAGGAGATCCATCCCGAAGTATCTGACGAGAAGCCGGAAGAGATCGTAGCTGAAGATGCAAAGGAAGTCTCTGCAGCTCCAGCGGAAAAGGCCGAGACCGAGCGCAAAGACAAGCCCAGTGCCGAGGCAATCGCTTCTGCGGCAAAGGCCGACGAGGATTCCAAACCTCAGAAGGCAGCGGATGCCGAGGAAGCTCCGGTTGCTCCGGCCAAGGACAAGGCGTCTGCGCGGATCGAGATTGAAAAGCCGAAGGAAGTGGAATTTCCGATGCCATTTCCACCGGATGATCCGGGGCCGAAAAAGGACGAGGCTGTACGCAAGGCCGACAAACGCTTCAAGCTCTTCTAGGCTGGTTGCAGGATAAAAAAAGGAGCCCGGTTAACCGGGCTTCTGTTTATGAAATCCTGGCCAAACCCGCCTCTTTGCACGGCATTTTGTGATTTCTCCCACAATGCCGTTTTTGCCTCTTGCCCTTGATCATGGAATTGGCTAAGAGAAGCCACCCCGTTTTGGTCATTGGATCATTCGTTTTGCAACGCGCTTTTCAAGCCGGGCAAGACAGGACGCGGGTTCCAGCATCTGACCAGTCTGTAGACTGGATCGTCTGGCGGGCCGCTGTAGCTCAGTTGGTAGAGCAACGCATTCGTAATGCGTGGGTCGTAGGTTCAAGTCCTATCAGCGGCACCATTTCTTCTCCTGAAAATTTTGACAAGTCTTGAACCGGGCAGTCGTATGTCTGTCAGGCTTTTGGGCGCACGCTGCTGCGCTCGATGAGTGTGACCGGGATGCTGCGGTGAGAGGTCGGGCCATTGGCCGGACCAAGCACGGCTTCAAGGGTTGCTTCGGTGAGCGCCGAGAGCGACTGGCGTACGGTTGTCAGGCCGTGTGATGACCATGCGGAAATCGGCGCGTCGTCAAAGCCGATGATGGAGAGGTCTTCCGGCACGGAAAGGCCCAGCTCGTGGCGAGCCGTGTTGAGGGCGCCAAGGGCCAGCTCGTCGCTGACGGCGAAAATGCCGTCGATGCCTGGCTTTGCCAGCAGGACACGGGTAGCCTCGGCTCCGGTTTCATAGCAATGGGCACCGTTGCGCCACTGGGTGACCTGAATGCCACTTGCTTCGACTTCGGCAACAAAGGCTTCGGCGCGGGCGCGCTTGGCGTGGGTGCGGGAGGCGGAGACCAGAACGGCGATGCGGCGACAGCCCGCTTCTATCAGACGATGGGCCGCGAGGCGACCGCCGGCTGCTGAATCCGCCTCGATCAAATCTGCATGGGCTATGGTTTGCGGTACGGAGCGGTTGATCAGCACCAGACGCGTCCCGTTGGCTGCGCAGATGCGGACCACTTCGTCCGGGGCAGCGCCCGAGAGCAGCACTACCGTTCGGACGCGATATTCGAGCAGCCGCTCGACGGATTTGGTGATGTCGCCATCCACTTCGGCCAGATTGACCAGAATGCATTGCAGATCGTGCTTGCTGAGGGCAGCACTTAGGGCGTCGATCTGGGCGGAAATATAGGGGCTGGAGAGATTCTTTCCCACCACGCCCACCAGATCGGAGCGGCTCATGTGCAGGGTGCGGGCCAGGAGATTGACCTTGTAGCCGAGCTCTTCGGCGGCGGCCATGACCTTGCTGCGGGTCTTCTCCGAGACGCTTGCGCCTGATGTGAAGGTGCGCGACACCGCCGAGCGGGAAACCCCGGCCCGCTTTGCGACATCGGAAGCGGAAATGAATTTGCTGTTCATCAGGTCTCTTGTGTCCGGCGTGCAAGCAGCTGATGGGTGATCACCGCGTCTGCCAGTGCCATCATGCCCGGCAATGGATAGCTCTGGGGCAGCGGGCGCAATTGGCGCAGGAAGGTGATGGCAGCCTCGAAGGAGGCAAAACGCTCGGGGCAGAAAGTGGCGAGCCACAGGGCGAGGACGGTGACCGAGCGCGAGCGGCCACCGCGGCAATGCAGTAGGATGTTGCCGCAATGATGCTGCGGATAGTGGGGCTTGCCCACGATATAGCCATGCATCATGCCCTCCAGTGCCATGACGGCAGAGGCCAGCAGCCAGGGACTGTTGCCCGGTCCGTCGATCATGCCTATCTGGGTGCGGCGAATGTTGGTGCCATCGGGCAGGACCAGCGGCAACGGGAAGATGTTGATCGAGACATTGAGGCTTTCGGTGATGTCGGCTGCCATCAGCGCATCTGCGTCTTCTGCTGCGGTGAGGTTGCCCAGATAGAGCGTCTTTTGATGCGGGCCGTATCCCTCAACGATTGGGATCAGGACAGTCTGTGCGTCTTCTTTAGCTTCGGTCGCGTCGACATCTGCTGGCAGACCGTGATGGGGGAGGTTGGTGTTCAAGGTCTCAAATCTCCATTTCCCGCCGAAGGGCGAGGCGGTCACCAAGACCGGTTACCAGCTTCGGGGCTTTGGTAATGTCCAGAAAGGCAGGAATGACACGCTCTGCCCGGCAGTTGTCTGCCCAGGCGAGAATGTCGCCAAGGCGGGGGTGGACGTTCCATTCAAGCCAGCGTGCCTTTCCCTGTTCGATGAGAGGATAGGCCGGGCTGCCCTTGGGCACATGGCTGGAGAAGAGGAAGCGAAAGCCTTGTCTCTGCAACAGCTCAGCCGACAGGCCGTCTTCCCCGTTCGATCCGGTCGTCACGATGACATCATCCGGTCTGGCAGTATGTACGTCAACCACCGGAACACTCCTGCCCATGGCGGCCTCATATTCGTGGGCAATCACCGCTTCTGCCTTGACGTCAAGGCCAGCCTTCAACAGGGCCGTGACCATGTCGGCTCCCCGGCCGGCGGGCGGGCAACAGACAACGGCGCCACCTCGGGCCGCCTTGACGATGGCCTGTCGCTGATCGGCGAGAGCGCTGTCGCGATCGCCGTAGGAAGCGTCCATCAGCAGGGTAGCCACCGGCGGCATGGGATCGAGCGGCATGCTTTCGGATTCAACTGAGACATCGCCGGAATAGAGAAAACCGCCGCGATCGGTCGGCAGGTGAAACCAGACGCCACCTGGCGCGTGGCCACTGCGTCCCACCGATATGGTATGGCCAAAAAGATCGAACTGGCCATATTCGGGTATAGCCCGGCAGTCATCGGGTATCATCTGAGGCGGAATATGGCCGAACGCCCTGCTTGTTGCAAAGACCGGCGGGGTGCCGACCTCGCCAAGGCGCGACAGGGAGCCGATGTGGTCGACATGGGCATGGCTGAGGCAGAGGGCGTCGACCTTGCCGATGCTGGCGATATCGGGATGTTCTCCCGGCTCCAGACCGTCGCCGAAATCGAACAGGATGCGCCGCCCGCCGATCTCGACGAGGAACAGCGCAGCGCTTTTGCGGAACAGGCCGCTGATGGCCGTCAGTCGCGCCATGGCAGCACCCCCTTGGGCAGATATTTACTGAAGCAGAGCGAGACGAGCATCAGTGTCAGGATCAGCAGCACCATCAGGCAGCCGACAGCGGCGGCGAGGGTGGAAGACCCTGCTTCCTCGAGAAAGATGATCATCGGGCCGATGGTCTGGGCACGTGAAGAGACGAGCAGGACCGAGGTCTGGATCTCGTTGATGGCGGTCATGAACACCAGAATGGCAGCGGCGGCAGCAGAAGGCGCCAGAACCGGCAGCACGATATCCCTGAGGCGGGAGAGAATACCCGCCCCGGCAATCTGAGCGGCCTCGTTGAGCGACCGGTCGACCTGGGCAAAGCCGCCAAGGATGGGCCGCAGGGCAAGGGCCAGATAGTTCGACAGATAGGCGGCGAAGATCACCCAGATGGTGCCATAGATGCTGACATCGATGAACGGCAGCGGGCGCAAAAAGAACAGGATCATCGCCACACCGATGATGATGCCGGGCAGGGCATAGGCCAGCTCGGAGGCCAGATGCAGAAGGCGCGACAGGAGTCCTGATCGCCAGACCAGAAAATAGCCAAGCGCGATGGAGACGGGGATCAGGATGAAGACCGTGAGACCCGTGAGCAGGAAGCTGGTGGCAAAGGCCTCGCGGATTCCCTCATGCTGGAACAGCGCGTTGCGGAAATTCTCGAAGGTGATGGTATCAAGGTTGAGGGGCTGTCCATAACCGCGCACGAGAGCCGATCCGGCCAGCGCCGACAGGGGCAGCACCAGAACGGCGGCCAGATAGCCCCATGCCATGGTGGCGACCGGCAGGTGCCAGCGTCCAAGAGTCAGGCGCAGCGTGAGGCTGGCGCCATCGACCCGCTGGTCACCCTGTCGGCCCAACCATCCGGTGATGGTCATGCCGATGATGGTCAGAACTGCCAACAGCAGGGCCAGCAGCGCCATGTCATTGAGGGCGGATGGGCCGTAGCTGTTGAGGCGCTGGTAAATCATGGTGATGAGGGTTGGCACGCGGGCGGGAATGCCCAGCATGGCCTGAATGCCGAAATTGCCGATGGACGAGACAAAGGCCAGTGCGGCCCCGGCGAAGATGCCACTGCGAACCAGCGGCAGGATGATGTCGATAATGACGGGAAGGGGTTTTGCTCCGGCGCTCTGGGCGGCTTCCAGCAGATTGGCAGGAACCCGCCTGAGGCTGGCTCGCACGGACAGGAAGACCAGCGGCGCGTTATAAAGACCAAGCAGCAGGATGATCCCCCAGGAGGAATAGAGCGGATGGCGCATACCCGGCTCAAGGGTGAGCCCAAGGGGCGCGAGCAGTGGGCTGGCGGGCGAGAAGGACTGCACCCAGGCAAGGGCGGTGACCTGTGGCGGGATCATCAGCGGCAGCACGAAGCCGAACACCCAGGCGGTGCGGGCCTTCATGTCGGTCATGCCGACGAGCAGCGCGGCCAGTGTACCGATAAGGCTGGCAAGCAGCGTCGAGGTCAGCGAAATCCAGATGGTGTTGCCCGTTGCCTGAAGCACGCGGCGACCGCCAAGCACATGGGCGATGCGGTCAAGGTCCAGCGTTCCATCGGTGAAGAAGGCCGCATAGACCAAGCGCCCCAGCGGCGCGATGGACAACAGGCCGACAAACAGGGCAAGGCAGAGGATCAGGCGCATCTCGCCAGAGGGCTTGAGACGCGACAAGCGGAACGCCCGCGCGGGGCGTTCCTGTTTTAGTGCGAGATCTGACACGCGATTACATTCCAAAGATGTCGGCGAATTTGGCACGAACCTCTTCGTTCGCCTTGACTGCGGCGTCGACATCATAGCCGAGCAGCTTCATGGAGGAGAGGGCCGGGAAGCCTTCCGGGCTGGCAACGCTGGACAGAAGCGGCAGGTTGCCCTGTTTGGAAACCAGTTCCTGCCCTTCTCTGGACAGCAGGAAGTCGACGAATTTCTTGGCTTCGGCAACATGCTTGGAGCTTTTCAGGATGGCAACCGGTTCGCCGATGAAGGACACGCCGTCTTCCGGGGCAATATAGTCGATTGGCGAGCCCTGAGCCTTGGCACGCAGGGCGTTGGCGTCTACCAGAATGGCATATTTGGCCATGCCGGACGCAACGGCCTTGGTTGCCGGTCCGTTGCCGCCTTCCGGGGCGATGTCGAGCTTGGCGAGACCTTCATAGAAGCTCCAGCCGATTGATTCGTCGCTGATCAGCGCATGCAGGTGGTTGAGGGCTGCTCCGGAATAGAGCGGGCTTGGCACGGCGATCTGGCCGCGGTTCTCTTCGGTCAGCAGGTCGGCCCATTTCTTCACCGGCTTGGCGTTGTTGGTGTTGTAAGCAATACCGGTGGTGATGCCCTTGGTGCCGAAGAAGGTCATGTCCTTGTCGTAAGTTGCCTTGTCATAGTCGGCGATCGGGGCTTCCTTGTAGGCCAGCAGCTGATCCTGTGCCTTCAGCAGGCCGAGGTTGATCGGGTCGGCAACCAGCAGGACGTCGGCCTGCACCTGACCGGCTTCGATTTCGGCGCGCATGACGTTCATCAGGGCGGAGGTGCCGTTGCGGGTCCAGTTGACCCTGATGTCCGGGTTGGCCTTTTCGAAGGCGTCAACGGTTTCCTGAGCCTGCTCGGGAGCCTGGCTGGTGTAAAGGGTGATGGTGGTTTCGGCATGGGCTGCCGTTGCTGCCATGAGGGCAAGGGCAGCAAGAGTAAGGGTACGCATGATTTCGTCCTTGAATGACTGATAATGGTGAGTTTGAGAGAGGAATTGGTTCAGGCAAAATGCGGGTCGGGCAGGACCCATCCATCGTTAAGGGCGATGGAGACATGCTGCCCCTGCTCAATGCAGAAGGGGGGCATGACATTCAGGGTGAGCGAGATATCCGGGGCCGGATCCGGAGCGACTTCGGCCCTCAGATGATCGCCTCGATAGGTGATGCGCTTGACGGTGGCCGGAATACCGGCACCGGCGTCGGCCAGTGACAGGTCGGAGGGATGGAAGGAAATCCGGGCCTCGGGGCGGGCGCGGGCATCTTCGGCACAGCGCAGCCGGATCGGCTGGCCGAACAGGTGGGCGTGGGCCCTGCCATCATTGCCCGGCGTGAGATTGGAGACGTCCATCAGTTTGCCCTCGCCGATGAAGCCGGCCACCATTTCGTTGGTCGGTTCCAGATAGAGGGTGCTGGGCGTTGCGAACTGGGCGATCCGCCCCTTGTCCATGACGGCCACCCGGTCAGCCAGGGCCAGAGCTTCGGACTGGTCGTGGGTTATGTAGAACATGGTGGCACCGGAGCGGCGATGGAAGCGCGAAAATTCCTCTTCCAGTGTTGCCCGCAGATGCACATCAAGGTTGGCGAGCGGTTCGTCCAGCAGCACGACACCGGCCTGCATGGCAAGGCAGCGGGCAAGAGCCACCCGCTGGCGCTGCCCGCCTGAGAGGTCGGCAGGGCGACGGGTAGAAAGGGTATCAAGGCCAACCAGTTCGAGGACCTCTCTGGTGCGGCGGGTGCGATCCGGACGGGACATGCCCTTGACCTTGAGGCTGTAGGAGACATTCTGCTCGACGCTCATGTGCGGCCAGAGGGCATAATTCTGGAACACCACGCCGATGTTGCGTTCCTCCGGTGAGAGGTGCACATCCTTGCCGGAGAGCAGGCGGCCATCCACATGGATCTCGCCGCCATCCAGTTTTTCAAACCCTGCCAGCGTCCGCAACAGGGTGGTCTTGCCACAGCCGGAAGGGCCGAGGACGGCAACGAATTCACCGGACCTGATCGACAGAGAGATGTCTCTGAGCACCTCTGTCTGTCCGAATGATTTGTAAAGGCCCGCAATTTCAATAGCGCTCATAGCGAAGAATCCATCCAGTTTGCACAGCTGTGCAATTCAGTTGGCGGCACTATGGCGGGGCATTGCGAAGCTTTCTTTTCGGTTTTGTGTCAGTTTGGTGAAATTGCCCGAAATCATATTCAAGCCATTGAAATCACGCGTCTATCATCTCAATTTCCGCTACGGACAAGAGGATGCAGGCCTGCTCTGGTGACCATGGTTGCGGGTATCCGCTCCCTGTCTTTTCCTCAACCGGTGCATGAGTGGCAAAGGGTCTGGGATAAGCGTGAGGATTGGGCTACCATTTTCCTCACGCATGCAGTTGATGGTGAGCCGTCCGGCTCGCTCCGCGCAAGGATGGTGATTTGGCAGACCCGCATATCAAGCCTGAAATGGACTGGCTCGACTATCTCTCCGTTTGTGTCTACAGAATGGGCTTTGTGCTGGCGGCTCCCTCGGTACTGCTGCTGCCATGGGACACGGTCTATCCGGCCCAGAAAATGTGCTTTGTGGCGGCCATCATGTGTGCGTCCTGCCTGCATATCTACATGAAGCCGTTTCGTCTGCTGTTGCAGGCGGCAACCTGGGGCGGGCTTGGCTGCGCATTGTTCGGGTTCGAGCTGTTCGGGCTTGGCGGGGCGTTCATCACCCTCGGTGGCCTTTGCTACAAGGAATATTTCTGCTTCCGAGTGCCTGGTCTGCCGCTGCAGCCGTTGTTTCTGGCGGGGCTGTGGTTTGCGTTGGCCCTCGGGATCCTGCCATTTGCGCAAATCTTGGCGGCCATAGCGGCACTGCTGTTCCTGATCGTCAGCATTGCGAAATGGCGGATGCCGCTGCATTTCGACATTGGCGACAAGAGCAAATATGTGGTGTAGCGGCAAACAAACCCTACCGAAATTTAATTTTTGCTGCCTGTTCAAAGACAAAATTTCGCCATAACCGCGGCCTTGATAGAGGACGTCCTGTTTTCTTCCGACCTTTGTGCATCCTTCATCTGAAGGCCGCGGGGCGAAAAGGAAGACAGCACACGGGGGGAACTTGTCTTGATTGCCAGTCTGTGGCTAACAGCTGGTTGCTCCTGTTTTCTCGTCATTCATCTTAATGCAGACATGCAAGATCATGATCAAGAAGCCAGCCAGTCTGATGAAAGCCGATGATGTCCTGCGCCGGATCCGTCTGTGGTCGCGCAGCGCGTCCGGTTTGTTGCTGGCGCTACTGCTTCTTGTGTTCTCCATTCCGCAGATGGATCCGGCGAGCGCTGGCAAGGTGCAATGGCTTGGTTCCATGCAACTGGGCAGCTATCAGGACCGGGTCTATGCCCGGCCGATTGCCGATGTGGAGGTGCGAGACGATTCATCGGAGGGTCTCGCCCGGTTTGTCCATTTCGACAAGGCTGCTCTGAGGCATCCTGATCCTGTCTTCATCAAACTGGCGCGGGTCTGGATCACCTCCCTTTTCCATGAAACCTCCTTTTGTGCCGAGCCGCTCAACCGCGGCCCGCCTTCCCTTGTAGAAGCCTGAAATTTTCAATTCCGCTGCATGTGGTCTTTCCATCGCGACTGCCGTTACGCCCATTTGATGAGCGGGGAGGCAGCCGCAGGACAAGAGCCGGCGTGCGGCAGGTCTTACCGACTTGAGTTTCAAAGTTTTTACGAGGAAGAGTTCCATGGAATCTCTCGCTAAATGCGCTCGACTGGCGCTGTTCGGGGCCGTTTTGGCCGCTACCCCCATTCTGACTTCCAACGCCTTTGCCGAGGCCTTTACCCAGCCCGTAAGCGGCCCGGCCATTCATGGCTTCTGGCTGACGGCAGATCATCCCGATGTTGCCGTTTCGGCGGGCAAGACCGTTTCCATTCCGCTGTCGCTGCTCAATGCCCTCGACCAGCCGGTGCGCACCAAGCTTGACGTCAAGGGCTTGCCTGATGGCTGGACCTATTCCATCAAGGCTGGCGGCTCCGAAGTTGCCTCGGCGATGCCATTGCCCAATGAAATCGACAATCTGACCCTGATGGTGGTGCCACCCAAGGATGCCAAGAAGCAGGTCTATGACTTCGAGGTGGATGCGGTTGCCAACGGGGACCAGTTCAAGCTGCCGCTCAGCGTGGCGATTGCCGACATTCCACTCGGTGATACGACCCTTGTGCCGGAGCTGCCCGCATTGCACGGGACGGTCAACACCAGCTTCGAATACAAGATGAAACTGACCAACGGCTCCAACCACGACATCCTGTTCAACCTTGGGGCCGATGCGCCGGACGGCTTCAATGCCACCTTCAAGAAGGGTTATGGCACAGAGGAAATCACCGGCATTCCGGTCAAGGCCGGGGCTACCGAATCAGTTTCGATGACCATCAAGCTCAACCACAATGTCTCCGAGGGTGACTATCCGATCGAGATTTCCGCTGTTGCCGGACCGGATGATCCTGCTGCCAAGGCCAAGGTCAGCCTTAAGGTCAGTGGCTCGCCGCGGCTCGCTCTCAGCGGTCCGAATGAACGGCTGAGCGGCCAGGCCACCGCCGGCACAGAAACCACCTTCCCGTTCGTGCTGGTCAACAACGGCACGGCAGCGGCCAGCAAGGTCAAGCTCAGCGCCACCTCGCCAAGCGACTGGAAGGTCAGCTTTGATCCCAAGGAACTGGACAAGCTGGAAGCGGGCAAGACCCAGAATGTCAATGTCAAGATCCAGCCATCCAGCAAGGCCATTGCCGGTGACTATATGGTTCAGATCCGGGCCAACGGCGACGACGGGGTCTCCAAGGAGGTCGACTATCGCGTGACCGTTGAAACCTCAACCATGTGGGGCATCATCGGTGTGGCCATCATCGCCATCGCCGTCATCGTTCTGCTGGGTGCCATCTTCCGGTACGGTCGCAGATGAGCCGGCCGGTCATTGAAGCCGTAGGCCTTACCAAGCGCTACGGCAAATCCACTGTTGTTGACGGGGTCAATATCGCAGTGGATGAGGGTGAGATCGTTGGTTTGCTGGGTCCCAACGGGGCGGGCAAGACCACGACCATCCTGATGATCATCGGCCTGACCGAACCCAGTGCGGGCTCGGTCCGGGTGCTCGATCTGGATCCCTTGCGTGATCCGCTGGCGGTCAAGGCCCAGGTTGGCTATCTGCCGGACGCCGTCGGTTTCTATGACGGCATGACGGGGCTGGAAAACCTGCGTTATACCGCAAGGCTCGGTGGAATACATCCCGACGAGATGGATGACCGTATCATGACCGCGCTGAGGCGGGTGCATCTTGATCATGTGGCTGGCAACCGGGTGGGCACCTACTCGCGCGGCATGCGACAGCGGCTCGGCCTTGCGGAACTGGCCATGCGCCAGATTCGCGTGGCGGTGCTGGATGAACCTACGTCCGGGCTTGATCCGCGTTCGACCGATGAGCTGCTCGATCTGATCCGGGCCTTTGCCGCAGACGGGATGACCCTGCTCATCTCCTCTCACATGCTCGACGTGGTGCAGTCCATCTGCACCCGCGTTGCACTGTTCAACCAGGGCAAGATCGGCTTCATGGGGTCGGTGGAGAAATTCACCAATGACGTGGCCGGAGGGTCCTTCCAGATCGATGTTGCCGCCCGCAAGATTGATCTCAGCGCCTGTACGGATGTCATTTCTGCCGTCGGCGCTGTCGAGCATCTGGACGAGGAGCGCTGGAAGGTGTCGGCGACCCATGATGTGCGGCCCGAGCTGGCCCGCCTGATTACCGGCCATGGCGGGGATCTTCTCTCCCTGCAGGCCCACCGGGCGAGCCTCAGTGAAGCGTATAACCGCTTCTTCAGTCAGATAGAGCAGTAAGGAGACAAGGCAATGAAGCGAAAAGGTTCTCCTCTCACCGGGGTGACGTCGATTGCCCTTAAGGAGGCTGCCGACCACATGACCAGTGCGCGGATGCATCTGATCATGCTGCTCGTCCTGCTCACCGCGATCGGGGCGGTCTATGCTGCGATCGGCCAGATCAAGACAACCACGGCACAGGATGACTATCTGTTCCTCAAGCTGTTCACCGTGGCGCAGCAACCTCTTCCGTCCTTCTCATCCTTCATGGGTTTCCTGTTGCCTCTATTGGCAATCGCCCTTGGATTTGATGCGGTGAACGGTGAGTTCGGTCGCCGTACCATGAGCCGGATCCTGGCCCAGCCGATCTATCGCGATGCGGTTCTGATCGGCAAGTTTCTGGGTGGACTGATGGTGCTGGCGGTGGCTCTGGTCACCCTGTGGCTGCTGATGGTCGGGCTTGGCATCCTGTTTCTGGGGTTGCCGCCATCCGGGGCCGATGTGGCGCGGGGGCTGGTCTATCTGGCCGCAACGCTGTTCTACACCGGTGTCTGGCTGGCGTTGGCGCTGGCCTTCTCGACCATCACCCGGTCGCCGGCCACTTCGGCGCTGGCATCACTGTCGGTTTGGCTGATCTTCACCATCTTCTGGCAGATGATCACGCCACTACTGGCCAGCGTCATCTCCCCGATCAACCCCTATGATCCGATGACGATGCTGGCCCAGTTCAATACCCAGCAGGGACTGGCCCGCATTTCGCCGGCCATTCTCTACGGCGAGATTGCGACCATGCTGCTCGATCCGACCTCTCGCTCGGTCGGGCCGATCTTCATGTCGCAATTGCAGGGCGCCCTCATCGGGTCGCCGCTGCCGACCATGCAGAGCATCAAGATCATCTGGCCGCAAATCGCCGGTCTGATCGCCGGGATGCTGTTCATGTTCACGCTGGCCTATGTCAGCTTCCAGCGGCAGGAAGTCCGTTCATAAGCCCCGCCATCGCGGTTGTTTGCCCCCGCGATGGCCTGATGTCTGCTCTCGTGCACCCCAGAGGAAGCCACAGTACGAGAGCAGACATCGCCTGTCTTCCTCACCATTTCCCTCTCATACAGATGTCCTGTGCGACGAAAGAACGGCGCGGGTGAGCTGCGAAATGCTCTATTCTGTCACAAGGCATTCCGACAGGGGGGCGTCTGACCTCTTGCCTTCGGGCGCGGTCTGATCAGTGTGTCGGGACATGGCGCTGCCGTTGCGGCAGATGCTGTCCTGTCTTGTTTTTAGGGGGAGCGAAACGGGATGACTGACGTTCATAGAACCGGTGATCTTCAATGGGAGATCAATGTTCCTCTGGCGACCAACCGGCTCGTCCTGCGCCAGCTTGGCCTTATCCTCGTGATCCCTGCAGCCATTGTGGCATTGCTTCTCTTCACCCTTGGCGTCATTGACAACGATCCCGCTGAAATGCGGGCCGCGGGGCTGGTTTTTCTGCTGGTCGCCGGAATCTTCATCGTGTTGCTCGCCTTTACCATCCTTCTTGTGTTCAGCAACCGGATGCGCATGACCTTTACGCTTGACGAGGCGGGTGCTCATTCCCTTGTCATCGACCAGAAGGCAAGGGTTGGCCGCATTCTGGCAATGCTGCTCGGTTTCCTGACTTTCAATCCGACGCTTGCGGGTGCCGGGCTGCTGGCACAGGCCAACCGAGGCAGGAGTACGTCATGGGCAGACGTGCGCAAGATAGAGCTTATGGAAAAGGACAGGACCATCGTTCTCAGGGGCAAGCGGCTGGTTCTGGATGCCATATTCTGCAATGAGGAAAATTTCGCTGACGTGCTGGGATTTGTCCGGGCGCGCCTGAAGGGTTGATCCCGGAAAAGGGGGGCGAGCAGATGGCAGGCAAAACGCCCATGGTCTGGCATGCGCATGTCAAGGCGACGAGCGGCCCGATGATGAAGCAGATCGTGCCCGCCATCGCCATTCCCTCTCTCATTGTCTGCGGCGGCTTTGCGATCATGACCGGCTACGAGCATGGCGTTGCGGAAGGGCTCAAGCTGTTTTTTGTCTTCATGGGGATTGTCATCGCTCTGTTCGGATTCAGCTTTCTGGTGATGGTCCTGTTTGTCCGGTCGGACGGAATCCGGACGTTATTCCTGATGAATGATGAAGGCATCTATTCCACGGCCGATGACGAGGTGGCGCGTGCGATCATCTCACTGGGAGGTTCTGTGGGTGTTGCAACCGCAGACCCGGTGCTGGTTGCCAACAGTCTGGCCAATCAGACCGGTCGGGTGGGCCATGTTGCATGGGAGCAGATTGAGCGGATGGTTGAACGGCCGAGCTGCAACTGTCTCGTCTTTTATCGTGGTCGCAAGATGATCTATGCGATCTATACCAATGACGACAATTTTGTCGACGTCCGATCCTTTGTGAAGCGGCACCTTGGCAAGGCGAAAAAGACAAGGGAGGTCTTTTCCTCGCCGCCGACCTGAAACAACTCTCCGAACACTCTCCTGAAACAATTCGTCATGGGGTGAGAATTTTTCGTTTATTGCAATGGCCCGGCAAAAGGGTTTTACTCCTTTCTAGTCAAAATCTGTCGTCAAAATCCCGCCCGCCCTCGAGATCCTTTCAAGTCGCGGCTCCCCGCCGGTCCTCCCAGAGGCGCGATGGGTGTTTGGCGACGGCCTCTTCTGCCTCGCATCTTTCGCTATACCTTAAGGACAGAACAATGAAATCAATTGGTTATGCAGCGCATTCGGTCGGGGGCGCGCTGGAGCCCTTTTCCTTTGAGCGCCGGGCCCTGCGCGACAATGATGTTGCCATGGACATTCTATATTGCGGCGTCTGCCATTCGGACCTGCATTATGTAAAAAACGACTGGGGCAGGACCGTGTATCCCTTCGTTCCCGGCCATGAGATCGTTGGCCGCGTCAGCGAGATCGGGCCGGATGTCCGCAAATACAAGGTTGGTGATATCGTCGCCGTCGGCTGTATGGTGGACAGCTGTCAGGAATGTGACCAGTGCAGGAAGGATCACGAACAATATTGCCGCGAAGGCTGGACCGGCACCTACAATGCTCCGGACCGCCAGACCGGCGACATCACTCGCGGGGGCTATTCCAACAATATCATTGTGCGCGAGGAATTCGTGCTGTCCGTTCCTGAAGGGCTCGACATCAGCAAGGCTGCGCCGTTGCTCTGCGCCGGGATCACCACCTATTCGCCGCTGCGCGAATGGAATGTCGGGCCGGGGTCTCGCGTCGGTGTCGTCGGCATGGGTGGCCTTGGTCACATGGCCATCAAGCTGGCCCACGCGATGGGTGCCATCGTGACGGTGATTTCCCGTTCCGCCGACAAGAAGAAGGATGCGGACGACCTCGGGGCGCATAACTTCCTCGTCTCCAAGGATGCCGAGCAGATGGGCGCCTATGCCGATGCTTTCGATCTGATCATCGACACGGTTCCGGTCAAGCATGACATCAACCCCTATCTGCCGCTGCTGGATATCGACGGCACGCTGTGTCTGGTGGGCCAGATCGGGCCGCTGGAAGAGCTGACAACGCCGTTCATGATCCGTGGTCGCCGCCGGGTTGCCGGGTCGATTATCGGAGGCATCAAGGAAACCCAGGAATGTCTCGATTTCTGTGCCCGCTTCGGTATCAATCCGGAAGTTGAGATGATTGACATCAAGGACATCAATACCGCCTACGAGCGGATGGAACGCTCGGATGTGCATTATCGCTTTGTCATCGATATGCAGAGCCTCACCGCCTGAAGCCAGGCCGGCCTAAATAGAAAACCCCGCCGGTTGGCGGGGGTTTCATGTTTGAATGCCGGGATCGTGTAGGGCTCAATAGGCGCCGCGAACATGTTGGGCGACCTTTTCCTTGTAGAAGGAGATGAGGTCCTCATGCAGCTGTTGTGGCAGCGGTGCGAGATCGGAAATACTTGCATTGCGCCCGATCTGGTCGGGACGGCTGGCGCCCGGAATGATGGTGGATACGGCGTCATGATCCAGAATCCAGCGCTGGGCCATGTCTGCCATGCTCATGTCTTCGGGCAGCATCGCCTTCAGTTCCTCGACCAGCTCAAGCCCCTTCTCGTAGGGCAGGCCGGCAAAGGTTTCACCAACGTTGAAGCACTGGCCGTCGCGGTTGAAATTGCGGTGGTCATTTTCGGCAAATTTCGTGTCGGCAGAAAATTTGCCGGACAGGATGCCACTGGCGAGCGGCAGGCGCACGATGATGCCGACACCTTTGGCCTTGGCCTGTGGCAACAGCTCATCGGTCAGCTTCTGGCGGAAGATGTTGTAGATTACCTGAAGGCTCAACAGGCCCTCCTGCTCGATGCACATCAGGCCTTCCTCGACCGTTTCCACACTGGCACCGAAATGCCTGATCACGCCTTCGGACTGAAGGGCGCGCAGCCAGTCGAAAATGGCTCCATGGCGCATGACCTCGGTCGGAATGCAGTGGAGCTGCACCAGATCAAGGCTGTCCATGCCAAGGCGCTTGCGGGAAGCGTCGATCCCGGCCCGCAGGGACTGCTCGGAATAGCCATCGGGATAGACGTCGCCGCGGCCGAACTTGGTGGCAACACGGATGTCCGGGCGGTCCTTGCCCTTGAGGAACTTGCCGATCAGGCTTTCGCTCTTGCCATCGCCATAGACGTTGGCGGTGTCAAAGAAGGTGACGCCCTTCTCGAGCGCTGTTTCAAGGATGGCAAGGCCGGTTTCCTCTGCCAGTGCCGCACCCCAGTCGGCACCCAGTTGCCAACAGCCAAGACCGACTTCGCTGACGCTGAATCCATCTTTCCCCAATTTGCGACTATGCATGATATCCTCCCGTAACATGATTCTTTGAGCTTGGTTGTCTTTTGAAATATCACCGATCTATATGATCAATCTGACGTATTTTCGAAATATTCACCCCCGGCCCGATATGATTTGGCCACAGACTATTCCTATTGTTGCCAAAGGGAAAGCGGCAGGCACTGTCGAATATATGGATCATTCTTTGAGCCATAATAGTCTGTCCATATAATTGACTGAAATATCTGCATGATTATATGTAGTAAGAAAAACAAGACTGGAATTGACAATGTTTGATAGCCTGATGCAGCTGTTTCGTGATCTTGCCGGAGCCTCGGATGAGAGCCATGTCTTCTCCGACAATGATCTGCGTGTGGCAACCGCGGCGCTTCTCGTCCACCTGATGTCAATTGATGGTGAGGTTGACGATATGGAAGCTGATGAAATCCGCAAGGTACTGAAGCGTCACTATGCGCTCAGCGATGACGAGACTGATGCCCTGATCGACTTTGCCAGCAAGTGTGATGACGAGTCGGTGGACCTCTATAAATTCACTTCGGTGTTGAAGCGCGAGCTTGATGAAAAGGGACGGATCCAGATCATCGAGATGATGTGGCAGCTTGTCTTCGCCGATGGTCATATTCATGAATTCGAGGACAATCTGGTCTGGCGGGTTTCCGAACTGCTCGGGGTTTCCCGCCGCGATCGCATCCGGATGCGGCAGCATGTTCAGGGTCAGATTGAAAAAGAGGTCGAATGACGAATGATTTGCAAAAGATACTGATTGTCCTGCATCAGGAGAATTCCACGCCGGGGCGTGTGGGCTATCTTCTCGAGCAGAGGGGCTTCACGCTTGATATCCGTCGCCCTCGGTTTGGCGATCCATTGCCTCAGAGCATGCAGGAGCATGCAGGGGCGGTGATTTTCGGTGGCCCGATGAGCGCCAATGACGAAGAGGACTATGTGCGGCAGGAGATCGACTGGATCTCGGTTCCTTTGCGGGATGACGCGCCGTTTCTCGGGATCTGTCTGGGCGCACAAATGCTGTCGCGGCAGCTTGGGGGTCAGGTGGATCTGCATCCCTGCGGTCTGGTGGAGCGTGGCTATTATGACATCGAGCCGACCGAACAGGGGCAGACGCTGTTTCCATGGCCCCATAAGGTCTATCAGTGGCACAAGGAAGGCTTTTCGCTGCCTGCCGGTGCCGAACGATTGGCGACCAGCTCCTATTTCCAGAATCAGGCCATGCGCTTTGGCCAGAATGCCTATGGCATCCAGTTCCACCCGGAAGTGACGCTGCAGATGATGCATCAGTGGACCACCGTTGCTGCCGATCATCTGACGGCTGCTGGTGCTCGCAAGCGGGGCGACCATTTCCGTGAACGCAGTGCATATGATCCGGATGTCGAACGCTGGCTGAACCGGTTTCTCGACATGTGGATCGGGCCCGGTCCTCTGTGACAGGAGGCATGTGACAGGCCACAAGTTGCACTCGTGCAAATTGCGAGGTTAGCTTTGCAATTTGCGGCGCGACTCCTTACCAAAGCCTTTTTGATTTTGGCGTATTTTCAATATCTTGTGGTGTATTTCTGTTTGTTTCCACCAGATCTGGCCTTGCTGCGACTGGTGGCCGTTTGGCACGTCTCTTGCTATTTAAATGAGCAAGCTGGCATCTGGTGTTGCGTAGCCAGCATCTTCTTTCAGAAAGCTCCGATGCAATTGTGATTGCGTATGTATCGGGGCTTTTTGTGCGTCAAGGGGCCGCAATCCGGCGCCTCTTTTCAAAACGTTAAGAGAGTTTTGCGATAAGACAATCAGGTCTCAGGGCCATTGCGCTCGACATCTGGAGAATTCACAGCCTGATCGAATGCCGCTGTGAATGACCGGTCAGACCTTGCAGGGTCGGGCAGGGATCGCTACATGTCTGAGAACGGGTTTTCCGGCTCATGAAGGCCGGGGCCAGCACACGATATTCAGAACGGTCTAGTTGGCCTCGAAGGCTTTTCTGAAAATGAGGGTATCTATGACGGCTTTACTTCTTCTGATCGATCAGATTCTGGCAATCTATACCTATGTGGTGATTGCCTCCGCAGTGTTTTCCTGGCTGTTTGCCTTCAATATCGTCAACCCGCGCAACCAGATCGTTTCTTCCATCTATGAAGTCTGCTGGCGTTTGACCGAGCCGGTGCTGGGACGCATCCGCTCCGTCATCCCCGCAATTGGCGGGCTGGACCTCTCACCGGTCATTCTGCTGCTGGCGATCTTCTTTATCCGGAACCTGCTGCGCACCGGCTTCTATTGAGCCGTGAACCGAGGATGAGGCACTACTCGTGTTTTCATCTCTGAGCGCCTGTTTTCCCATGAAAAAAGCGCGGAACCGCAAGGTTGCCGCGCTTTCTTGATTCTTGTCGACCTGAAGTCTTACTTCTTCATGTTGTCGATGGAGATCTGGATCATTTCCTTGGCCTTTTCCGGACCGGCCCAGTCTTCGATCTTGACCCATTTGCCGGGCTCGAGATCCTTGTAGTGCTCGAAGAAATGCTTGATCTGTTCGACGAGGTTCTTGGGCAGATCCTCATAAGTCTTGATGTGATCATAGTGCGTGGTCAGCTTGCTGTGCGGAACAGCGACGACTTTCTCGTCCTTGCCGCCATCGTCTTCCATGATCAGAACGCCGATCGGGCGGGCGCGCATGACAACGCCCGGGGTCAGCTGTGCGTCGCCGACGACCAGCACGTCGATCGGGTCGCCGTCATCGGCCAGGGTGTTCGGGATGAAGCCGTAATCGCAAGGATAGGCCATCGGGGTGAAGAGAAAGCGATCAACGAAGACCGCGCCAGAGGCCTTGTCGACTTCATATTTGACCGAGGAGCCCTTCGGGACTTCGATGACAACGTAGATGTCTTCCGGGGCGTCCTTGCCTGCAGGGATTTCACTAATATTCATAGGTGCAACTCCAATTGAGATCACGGGGTTACAGCCGGTTTAGGGGGTCTTTGGGGTGATGGCAAGACAAACATTCGGTTTAGGCGCAACAAGGCGCGAATTTGGTTGAATTTTGCGGTGGGCCCGGATTCTGCCAAGGGAGGGGGTATGGGGATGCGCTGCGGGGGGATGCAAGGGCGCGCAAAGCGCCATGCAGAGGACAAAAAAGAAACCCGTCGGAAAGTCCGACGGGTTTCCCCCTCTGGGCCTGTGCAAGTAGGCCGTGGGCGGTTCAGGCGGAGAAGGTGATCAGGAGGACTCCGCCGTTGCCCATTTATTATACGCGCTGACTGCCAACGCCGAATTCTGGGTAAGCTTCGACACCGATTTCGGCTTTGTCGAGACCCATGTATTCTTCTTCTTCGGTGACACGAATGCCCATGGTTGCTTTCAGGATGCCCCAGACGATGAAGGAGCAAACCAGCGTGAAGGCACCGTAGGAGACAACACCGATGAACTGGGTGACGTAGGAGGTTTCAGAGTTGGTGAATGGGACGACCATGGTGCCCCAGATACCGCAGACAAGGTGAACCGGGATGGCACCGACCACGTCGTCGATTTTCAGCTTGTCGAGAAGCGGAACAACGATGATGACCAGAACAGCACCGATGGCGCCGATGACGATGGATTCGCCAATGGTCGGGTTCAGAGGTTCAGCGGTGATGGAGACCAGGCCGGCCAGTGCGCCGTTGAGAACCATGGTCACGTCGACCTTCTTGTAGAGGATCTGCAGCAGGATCATTGCAGCAACCACACCACCGGCAGCAGCCATGTTGGTGTTGGCAAAGATGCGGGAAACGTCGGAAACGTCACCAATGGTGCCCATAGCGAGCTGGGAAGCACCGTTGAAGCCGAACCAGCCGAGCCACAGGATGAAGGTACCGAGGGTGGCCAGCGGAATGTTGGAAGCAGGCATCGGGTTGACGGAGCCGTCTGCACCATATTTGCCCTTACGAGCACCGAGCAGAAGAACACCAGACAGAGCAGCCCAGCCGCCTACGGAGTGAACGAGGGTGGAGCCTGCGAAATCGGAGAAGCCCATTTCGGAGAGCCAGCCACCGCCCCACTGCCAGGAACCGGCGATCGGGTAGATGAAGGCGGTCAGGACGCAGGTGAAGATCATGAACGGCCACAGTTTGACGCGCTCGGCCAGGGTGCCGGAAACAACCGATGCTGCGGTTGCAACGAACACCATCTGGAAGAACCAGTCGGAGCCAGTGGAATAGCCGGTATCAAGAGCGTTGCCGCCAACCGGATCCAGTTCATACATGAAGGAGAAGGTGCCGATGTAGCCACCGTCAACACCAACATACATCAGGTTGTAGCCGACGAGGTAGTACATGATGCCGGCAACGGCATAAAGGGAAACGTTCTTCATGCTCTGCATCGAAACGTTCTTGGAGCGAACAAGACCGGCTTCGAGCATGGCAAAGCCAGCGGCCATCCACATCACAAGGAAGCCACCGACCAAGAAGAGCAGGGTGTTGAAGATATATTGCGTATGAGCTGCAGCTTCGCCGGTTGCTGCAGGCGCTGCTGCTGCGGCGGCATCTGCGGCTTCCTGTGCAAGGGCCGGACCGGCCACAAGGCTTGCTGCGCCAACAAGAAGGGCAAGGGTTACTTTTGACATTTGATTGTCCTTGTTTTTCACTTCTACTTGATTGGGGTTTGGCTTAGAGCGCGTCGTTGTCGGTTTCACCGGTACGGATGCGCATGACATGCTCGAGTGAAGTTACGAAAATCTTGCCATCACCGATCTGGCCGGTTGCTGCAGCCTTGGAGATGGCTTCGATGGTCTTCTCGGCCTTGTCAGCCGTGACAGCGACTTCGATCTTCAGTTTGGGCAGGAAGCTGACGGAATATTCGGTTCCGCGATAGATCTCGGTGTGACCGCGCTGACGACCAAAGCCCTTAACTTCAGTAACGGTCAGGCCTTCAATGCCTTCGGCAGACAGTGCTTCACGCACTGCTTCCAACTTGAAAGGCTTGATAATGGCAATAATGAACTTCATGGCACTCTCTCATGTCCCTCTTATGGGTTTTGTCCCTCTGACGGGTTTTGCATGTCGTGCCCCAAAATTGATTTACCTGGGGCAAAACTTCTTGTTTTGTGGCTTCTCTCTTACAAAAGCCGTGCCAGTTTTGTAACTTTTTATTAAGTTATTGAATCTCTGTCTAAAATTCCAATCAGTCTGAAAAATTGATCTCTGCTTCATATTTGGGCAGACAGAGATTGTGCAGAAAATATGTGCAATTTTTCAAAATTGCCTAATTTCAGTGCACATTTTATGGCCGTTTTGTGGTGAGAGAAAAGTATTGAGTCATTTCAAGGTTTCAATCTGCACATTGATTGTGCGTTGGTACTAAATAATCCGCAGTTGTCCGGCGGAATCTCGCTTCTAGTCATCAATTTCCCGGATCAGGCCCTCCTGTACGGCCGAGGCCACCAGCGTGCCGTCCCGCTTGTAGAGGCTGCCTCGGTTGAAGCTGCGGGCCCCACCTGCCCACGGGCTGTCCTGACAATAGAGCAGCCATTCGTCGGCCCGGAAGTCGCCATGGAACCACATCGCATGATCCAGGCTTGCCGCGCTGATCGAGGTGCTGAAGACCGACAGGCCATGGGCGAACAGCGAAGTGTCCAGCAGCGTCATGTCGGAGGCGTAGGCAAGAGCGCATTTGTGGATCGCCGGGTCATCTGGCAGCTTGGACGTGGTACGCACCCAGATATATTGCTGTGGCTCCAGTTTCTTGCGTGTCACGTAGTGTTCCATGCTGATCGGGCGCAGCTCGATGGGGCGTTCGCGGCGGAAGTAGGCCTTGATGTTGTCCGGTGCCTTGGCGACATAGCTCTCGAAAACCTCGGCCTCGGTGGGCAGGTTTTCCGGTCCCGGAATGTCCGGCATTTCGATCTGGTGGGAGAAACCCTCTTCCTTCTTGTGAAAGGAGGCGGCCATGTTGAAGATGGCTTTGCCATGCTGGATGGCCAGAACGCGCCGGGACGAGAAAGAGCGGCCGTCGCGCAGATTGTCCACCTTGTAGATGATCGGGGTCTTGGGATCGCCCGGACGCATGAAATAGCAGTGCAGGGAATGGGCCCCGCGCTCGGGTACGACCGTGCGGGAGGCAGCGACAAGCGCCTGACCGATAACCTGACCGCCGAAAACACGCTGCCAGCCATCCTGTGGGCTCATGCCCCGGAACAGATCCGTTTCCAGAGTCTCGAGATCGAGAATGTTGAGCAGGGTGTCAATTGCTGAAGTCATGAAAAGTCCTGAAATAGTGATTTGAACAAATGCGGGGAGGGACTGCTGGAAAAGCAGCGACTCTGTTCGCGTTCTTATAGCAAAATCTCGGCCAACTAAAAATTTCCTTTCTCTAGTCAGTTTGTCGAGATCTTCCGGTTCGATCGCACTATATAATGGAAACAGGGCGATGGCCGCGTTATGGTGCCGCGTCTTCAGCGAGCAGGCGGTTTGAAGCAATGCTGCCAGAATAATGCAAAAAGGGGCGTAGACCATGACTTCTCCACGACAGGCAGCCGCTGCGGCGAATAAAGCCAATGACAACAGGATCCGGCTGAAAGACCGTTATGATCTGGTCGTTGCCGGAGGTGGCTATGTTGGTCTGTCTCTGGCTCTTGCTGTGCGTCAGGCCGGTGCGTTGTCGGTGCTGGTTGTGGAGCCACAGGCAACTGGGACCATGCGCCGCGACGAGCGTGCCTCCGCCATCGCGTCTGCCGCCACGCGGATGTTGCGCGGACTTGGCGTCTGGGACGTGATCGAGCCCGATGCCGAACCCATTCGCAAGATGCTGGTCACGGACAGCAAGCTCAAGGATATCGTCCGTCCGGCTCTGCTGACCTTTGAAGGGGATGCCGGGGACGGTGAGCCCTTTGCCTATATGGTGCCCAACGGCACGATGGTCGGTGCCCTCGGGGATGCCGCCAGAGCCATCGGTGTCGACCTTCTGGAAGGGGACAGTGTCAAGGATTTCATTGTTGATGGCGCAGCCGCTTCCCTCAAGCTTCAGTCGGGGGCGTCAGTCGAGGCCAGCCTGCTTGTGGCCGCTGACGGGGTTCGCTCCCGTCTGAGGGATCTTGCCGGCATTTCCACCAACCGGTTTGATTATGATCAGGTCGGCATTGTCACCACGGTCGAACATGAGCGGCCGCACGAAGGCTGTGCAGTGGAGCATTTCCTGCCTGCCGGTCCTTTCGCCATCCTGCCGCTCAAGGGCAATCGCTCTTCCCTCGTCTGGAATGAACGCAAGGATGATGCCAGGCGGCTTCTGGCAATGGATGAGTTCACGTTCGGGCTCGAGCTGGAGCGCCGCTTCGGCAAGCAACTGGGTGCGCTCACCGAGAAGGGGCCGCGCAAGGGCTTCCCGCTCGGCATGGTGCTGGCCCGCTCCTATGTGGCACCGCGTTTTGCCCTTGTCGGTGATGCAGCCCATGGTATCCACCCGATTGCCGGGCAGGGGCTCAACCTTGGCTTCAAGGATGTGGCTTCCCTTGCGGAAGTCATCGTGGAGGCGGCACGCCTCGGTCAGGACATAGGCTCGCTCACCGTGCTTGAGCGCTACCAGTCCTGGCGCCGGTTCGATGTGGTGCAGATGGGGGTGACCTGTGATCTGCTCAACAGGCTGTTCTCGAACAACAGCAGCGTGCTGCGTCATGTCCGTGATTTCGGCCTCGGTGTTGTGGACCGCCTGCCGGGCATCAAGCGGATGCTTATTGAAGAGGCGGCTGGCAATCGCGGCGAGGTGCCAAGGCTTCTGCAGGGGGAAGTTCTCTAGGCATAGTCGACCCGGAAGGGATCTAGAGCTGGTGCCAGTGCACAGCCGTCTTCAGTCGTCAAGCTTACGGGCTTCGCCGGGGAGCATGATGGGAACACCATCCCGGATCGGGTAGGCGAGCCTTGCCGCGTGGCTGATCAGCTCCTGGGCTTCGGCATCATATTTGAGCGTGGTCTTGGTGAGCGGACAGACCAGAATCTCCAGAAGCTTCCGATCCACCGCGCCGGTTTTCTCGCTCTCTGCCTGTGTCGGGACCTCTTGCTCGCTCATTGTCCAGTCCAATCCTGTCTTACTGCAATGTTTGGGGCGTGTCGCTGTTTTCACTTGCCAGATGCATCTCGGTCATGGCGATCAGGGTATCCGCCCGCAAGGCCAGGCTTTCCGCTTCCAACAATGCCTGCTTTTCGGCGATGCCATAAGGGCTCATCATCGAAAGGGAGTTGACGAGAATCTCATTGGAGGACTTTGCTATGCTCTCCCAGTCGGCTTCCATGTCGTTGGCGTCAAGGAAGGCGCGGAACACGTCCAGCAAACCTTCCCGATCGACCTGATCTTCACCAAGGCCCTCGATCAGGTCGTGGACAAATTCCTCGCAATCGATTTCGGCCAGCCGGAACGGCAGGTCGGTCAGAATTTCCTTGGTCACCCGGAAGCGGCAGATGCCGGTCAGCGTGACGAGCACCCGACCATCCCCCGTTTCACCATAGGCCGTCACCCGGCCCAGACAGCCCACCTGCTGCAATTTGGGGGCATAGAGCTTCTCGGGGGCCTGATCGGTGTCTACCGCCTCGGCCTGCGGCTGGATGATGCCGATGATCCTGTCCTTGTGGATGGCATAATCGACCATCATCAGATAGCGTTCCTCGAAGATGTTCAATGGCATCTGGGTGCGCGGCAGCAACAGCGCTTCCTCAAGAGGAAACACCGGGATGATGGCCGGAATGTCTCTCGGGCTGTCATAATATGCGTTGCCTGCCTGAGCCATTGGATCTCCTTGTTATCGCCAGATGTGCTGCGAATGGTCTGTACTGTCAGCCTTGCCGAGTGAGGCAGGTGATTGCCCCGCCTGCATGACAAGAGGGGCGACTGTTTGAATGTGCCTAGGCGAAGAGAATGGACGACAACTGTCTACGGCCATAGACGCTGGACGGATCCATCACGCCCCAGCTTTCGAAAAACTGCAAAAGCTGCTTGCGGGCGCCGTCTTCATTCCATTCGCGATCCCGCTTGATGATGGCGATCAGCTGGTCGACGGCTTCTTCCCGGCGGTTCTTGCCGTTGAGGGCTATGGCGAGATCGAACTGGGCCTGATTGTCTTCCGGGTTGGCGTCCAGCTTGGCCTGAAGCTCTGCCAGATCGCCCAGATCGGCGCTCTGTTCTGCCAGTTCCAGGCTGGCCTTGAGGGCAATCACGTCCTTTTCGCCAAGGCTTTCCTCTGGCAGGCTGTCGAAGATGGCGCGGGCGCGGTCCACCTGTTCCAGCGCCAGTGCTCCGTTGGCCAACCCGACGATGGCGGGGATGTGGTCGGGAACCTGCTGCAGGATGGCGGCGAAAAGCTGTACGGCTTCCGCGACATTGCCAGCCTTGAGCAAGTCTGTTGCCTGTTCACAGGCCTGATCAAGCGGATCGGCTTCCGGCTCGGTGCCGTTCTTGTCGATGAAGGCCTTGATCTGGCTCGCCGGCTGGGCACCCATGAAGCCGTCCACGGGGCGTCCGTCCTTGAAGGCGACCACGGCCGGGACCGACTGGATGCCCATTTGCTGGGGGATCGCCGGGTGATCGTCGATGTTGAGCTTGACCAGCTTGACGCGGCCCTTGGCTTCGGTCACTGCCTTTTCGAGGGCAGGCGCCAGCTGTTTGCAGGGACCACACCAGGGTGCCCAGAAATCAACCAGGATCGTCGTGCTTCTGGAAGCCTCGATGACGTCCTTCATGAATTCCTGCGTCGTGGTGTCCTTGATCAGCGGGCCGGTATCCTTTTGAGGCCTCGGAGCCAGCTTCGGAGCGCTGGTTGGCGCTGCGCCGAAGGATTGCGATCCGGAACCCTGCGTGGTGGTATAGTTTGCGGACATGCCGCTTCCGTAGCCGTAGGTGTTGTTGCTCATTTGGACGGTCCTTTTTGTGCGGGACTGTGCCTGTCTTCAGGGTCTGGACAGTGTCAGGGTCATGGTAGCAAGGCCGGACTGCAAATCAGCTGCAGGCCTCGTGATTTGTCGCCATCAATATGGGATAGCAGCACATTTTGTTCAATGCCCAATTGGCTTGATAGGCCATTAACAGCGGGAACTGCGGTGCATAGGCGGAATGCCAATCGAATCGACTGTTACCCCGGCTCCTTCTCCAGCGCCAATATGGTGGGCACATGGCCGGTGGCGTCAAGAAAGCGCAAAAGATCCTCGCGGGCAATGGCGGTGGTTGCCGTGTTTTCCAGCGGGTGGAAGTTGACCAGCTCCTCTTTCATCAGATTTGCGTCGAGCACCAGATTGACGATGTTGCTGTCCTTGTCGTTGATGAGGGCAAAGGGCGTGACCGAGCCGGGGCGGACACCCAGATGCTCCCACAACAGATCGGCATTGCAGAAGCTTACGCGGCCGCAGGCGTATTTGTGGTGAAAGCTCTTGAGATCGACTTCGGTGTCGTTAAGACAGACCACGAGCACCATCTTGCCCTTCTTGTCCTTCAGGAACAGATTCTTGGTATGGCCACCCGGCAGATGTTGCTTGATCTTGTGGCTTTCGCTGACGGTGAAAACCGCGTCATGATCATAGGTTTTTGTCTCGATATTCAGGGAAGCCAGAAAATCGAGCAGATCCTGACGACTGCATTTGGGAGATGATGACATGTTTCTTCTTCTGGTGAGTGGCTCTGGTGGACGATAGAGGCGTGATCCGGGGGGCGCAACGCCATCCTTATGGGCTGTCCGGTGTCTTTTCAACAGCTGCAACAGGCGATTGGCTCCTCACCGGTCTGTTTGCTCATAGAGCCTGGCGATGGTCTAATCAAGGCAAAGCCTGATGCTTGTCCGGGATCGGATCAAACGACTTTTTCACTGTTTGTGAAAAAAATGCACATCCAGTGGGAAAAAAACATTTTTTGTAATTTCCCTGTTGCAATTGCTCCTCAGGTCGTACATATAAGCACCCACAGACGGCACGGAGCGCCGCAGCGAAGCAACAAGATGTTGCTAAGGGTTTGATAAACCTGACAAGTTTCGCGGGTGTAGCTCAGGGGTAGAGCACAACCTTGCCAAGGTTGGGGTCGTGGGTTCGAATCCCATCGCCCGCTCCATTATAAAAGGCTGCAACTTCGGTTGCGGCCTTTTTGATTTTCAGGGCCAGGTTTCAGCCGTCGATTGCACCGGATTGCTGCCTCCGATTCCTCTCTCTTTGCTGTGTTTTTCGACCTGCTTCCCTTGTTCGATGAACCGGATTTTTCTGCGTCTGGCTCACCTCCCGGTTGTGCGGTCTACTTTTTGTTGTATTTTCATTCGCACATTTTCCAAGTCTTAAGGTGTTTTGGTTACATTTGCAGCAATCCCAATTTCTGCCAGACGCGAACCGGAAGGTGCCAAGTGACAAAGAAACCGGACAGATTTCTCGCATTGGACAGTTGGCGTGGGCTGTGTGCCTGTGCGGTGGCGCTCTTTCATTTCGGTACAGTCAGCCATCTGCAATCCTTCGGTCTGATACGGGCCTCCTATCTGTTCGTCGATTTCTTCTTTGTCCTCAGTGGCTTCGTCATCGCTGCCAATTACCGTGACCGGTTGGCGGAAGGCTTTGGGATTGGCCGGTTCATGATGCTACGCTTTGGCCGGGTCTATCCGCTGCATTTCTTCATGATTCTGCCCTTCATCTTCATCGATGTCGCCAAGGACGGGATCGGGCCGCAGCTCTGGCAGGCGATCTCAACAAATGTGCTGCTGATTCACGGTCTCGGCGTGAATGATGCGCTGTGGCTGAATTTTCCCAGCTGGTCGATCAGCACAGAATTTGGGGCCTATGTGGTGTTCGCGCTGATCATCCCCTATGTGGGGCCTGCCCTGTGGCCGTGGCTGATCGCGGTGGTTGCCGGTCCGCTGATTCTGGGGCTGATGAGCCCGGAGGGGATGAACTCGACCTACGATTACGGCTTTGTGCGTTGCCTTGAAGGCTTTGCCCTGGGGGTCATCTGTTTCCGATTGCATGAGGAATGGCCGGCAATGACGGAGCGGCTGGGACTTGTGGCTGACAGTGTGATCGAGATCACCATCGTGCTGCTGATCTGGGGTTATCTGACCATATTCTGGCTCACCCCATCCTATTTCCTCGTGGTGCCATTCCTGTTCGCTCTGGCCGTGCTGGTCTTCTCGCGTGAGGCAGGGCTGTTGAGCAGGCTACTGTTGAAGCGCCCCTTCCTGCTGCTGGGGACGCTCTCCTATTCCATCTATATGGTGCATGCGCTGGTGCGCGCGGTGGTGCGGGCCTTCGCCATGGTGCTGGAGCACGTCTTCCATGTGACCCTGTTTGCGGAGATGCAGCTTGCGCCGTCGGCCGTATCAGTTCAGCTGTTGTCCCTGTCGGGCAATCTCTGGCTGGGCGATCTTTTGCAGCTGCTTCTGCTGGCCATGGCGATCGGGCTTGCCGCCATCACCTATCGGTTCATCGAGGAACCCGGCCGCAACTGGAGCCGCAATCTGGTCCGTCGGGCGCGCACGGCCTGAGCTCCGCACCACGCGTCTTCTTGTCTCGTCGTGATGACAGCAGGCTCCAGAGTCGTCGCAACGCCTTCTGGTCAGTATGTTCTGTCGGCTGGTAGCGGGTCGATCGGCAGGCTCTGGTCGGAGGATTGAGACTGGGACTGCTCCTGCGCATGAACGGGCGCAGGCCGCTGGGAGAGGGTTTGAGGCTTCAGCGTATTCCTGTCCAGCGTCATGATGTCCAGATCGGTCCGGTTGGAAATGGACTGGCCGATTTCGTTGCCATCCTTGTCGATGGGCATGACGTCTACGGAGACATTCACAAAGTGGTTGCCACCGCCCAGGATGATGCCGGAAATGGGGCTGACGTCGCCAAAGTCCCTGCCGACCGAGAGGGTGACATGCTCGTCCGCAATGACCTTGTTGTTGGTCGGGTCGAAGTCGATCCAGCCTGCTTCCGGGCACCAGACCGAGATCCATGCGTGGGACGCATCGGCACCGACCAGCCGCGGCTGGCCTTTCGGTGGATAGGTGCGCAGGTAGCCTGACACATAGCGTGCGGGCAAGCCGAGGGCGCGCAGGCAGGCGAGCTGGAAATGAGCGAAATCCTGACACACCCCGCTTTTCATCTCGAATACCTGGCTGATTGGCGTGAAGATGTCGGTGACGGTGCTGTCATACTCGAAATCATTGAAAATCCGGCTGGTCAGCTCCAGAACCCCTTCCATCAGCGGTCGTCCCGGAGGGAAGGACTGGGCACCATAGGCCGCGATCTCGGATGTCGGATTGGTAAAGTTCGAATAGCAGCTGAATTCGGCCTGATCCACATGGTTGCGATCGAACATCAGATCGCGGACCGTTTCCCAGGAAGCTGTTGACCGCTTGAGCAGTGCTGTCTGGTCCCGTGTCACGGTGACAACGGTCACCGCATTCATGGATAGCAGTGTGTGGTCTTCCTCCAGCGTCAGATGAATCGTCGAGTTGCCGAAATAGTCAGTGAAGTCCCTGCGGTGGGCAGGTCTTGGCGTAATCAGCAGGTCGTGATCCTCAATGATCTGCCCTTCGACCTGGCACGGGGTCAGATGCACCAGATGGTTCGACTGGGCGACCGGTGTCGAATAGCGGTATTCGGTCTTGTGAGCTATGCGATAGCGCATGATTTGGCAACCCTTCCTGTCCGGTCAAATTCGCTGGGTCTGTTCTTCGGTGTGCGTGAAATAGCGCCGTGTCAGCAGCTCTGTCAGCTGGGGCAGTTTGGAAATTTGGTTATTCAGCAGCTGCTCGAGGCGGCATTCTTCCGAAATGATCTGTTCGATTTCCTTGCCCTGCTCCAACTGCGGTATCTGCGCCAGCTTGTGGCCCTCGGACAATTGCAGCTCGGTCAGCAGCTCGAGAATCAACCGGTTCTCCTCGCTGCGCAGGCCTATTTCCGGTTCCTTGGGCAGAAAGTTGATGTGGTCGTGCAGCGCCGACACCTGGAAGGCGATGGATCGCGGGTTGGTCTCGTCGAGCAGCAGCAGATCGATCACCGCCGACAGCGTCGGGGTTATGCGATAGCGCGAGCGGTAGGTGATGAAGCTGTCGGCCACTTCCAGAATGAACATCAGGCGCCGCGGGGCGTCCCATGACATGCCGGGGGCAAAGATGAGCCGGTTGAGCAGGCCGGAAAGGTTTTCAGCCCGTTCAATGCGGCGACCAATATCAAGGAATCGCCAGCCGTAGTTGCGGGTCATGTTTTCCATGACCATGCCGGAGAAGGCGGCCAGCACCATCAGTCCCTCATCGAGCAGATCGATGACGTGGCCGGTGTGCATGAAGCCCGGTTCCTTGAACCATTTCTGGTTGGTGAAGAGCTCGTTGAGGATACGCAGGGCCTCCGCCGACATACGGTCGCGGGTGAGGCCTGCCAGACGATGCATGTGCGAAAGGCTTTCCTGGAAACCATAGGCCCGGTCCTTGCCGTAAAGGACTGTGCGGACAAGCCTCTCGATCTCGTTCATGCCGCCAAATCCGGCGTCGAACACGCGAGCCTTGGGGGCTTTGAGAATGAGCGTATTGAGCGCGGCAACCACTGTGCGCTGATCCTCTTCCGGCCCGCTGTCCTCATTGAGGCGCGCCAGCGCCTGACGGCAGAGGCGGAATTGCCATTCCACGCGCTCGACGTTGCGGCCGAGCCAGAACAGATTGTCGGCGATGCGGCTCTGCAGGGAGCGTCCGGCGCGGGAATAGGAGCCCTGCCGGGCAATGCTGGCCCAGATGCTTTCGAACGGTTCGGGCTGCTTGTCGGAAACCACCCAGACATCGCGGGTCAGGCCCTCGGGCGAATGCAGACCGATGGCCTGCTGGGCTCCGACCGACATGGACAACCCGCCCGGCAGGACGTCATATCCCTGTTCCTTGCGGGAGGTATAGAAGCGGATGGCGAACGGATGGGGCTTAAGCTCCTCGCCGGTCCAGCTCGGTGTGGTCGCGTAGCCGGTCTTCTGTTCCGCCACCATGCGGTTGCCGAACAGTATGATCTTTTCGACCAGCGCCTGTTTCTGTGTAGGGTCAAGGGTTGTCGGATCCGTTGCCGCCCGCGCTTCGCCGGGTCGGCCCGAGCCTTCGTGGGCCTCCGATATCAGCATGCTGTCGAGATTGTCGAGCACATGGGTACGACTTTTCGGGTCGCCCAGCCACCAGCGCGGAGCTTCGTGCAGCATCAGCTCCTCGCCGAGCAGATATTTGCAGACCTTCGGCAGGTAAGGCGCCAGAGCCCTGTTTTCGACAACCGACGTGCCAAGCTGGTTGGCCATGATGATGCCCTTGTCCCTGATGGCCTGAACCATCGAGGTGGTGCCGTGGACACCGTTCGGGTTCAGTTCCAGCGGATCGGCATTGAGGCCTTCGATGGAACGGACGATCAGGTCGATGGGCTTGAGGCCGGCGAGTGTCTTGAGGCAGATCCGGTTGTTCTGGTAGACAAGGTCACCCCCCTCGACCAGAAGATAGCCAAGATAGCGGGCCAGATAGGCATGGGAGAAATAGTCCGGATGCTCCGGTCCCGGCGACAGGATGGCGATGTAGGGGTCTTCCAGCTCGGTGCGCTTGGTGAGCGTCGATTGCAGCTGCTGAAAATAGGAGGCAAGCCGGATGGCCTTGCTCGAGCGGAACAGGTTGCCCTCGCAATGGGTGATGGCAATGCGATTGGCCAGCGCAAATCCGAGGCCTGCCGGGGTTTCGGCATGGTTGTCGAGCACGCGCCAGATGCCGTCCGGGCTTTTGGCAAGATCGGCGGCATAGAACTGGATACCGTTGTAGGCGCTCTGGTTGCCGCGCATCGGCCGCAGATAGGACGGATCGCTCAACACGAGGGCAGCCGGGATGAAGCCTTCGTGCAGCAGGCGGCGATGGCCGTAAAGGTCATTGTGCATCGCATTGAACAGGCGGGCGCGCTGCGTCAGGGCCACGCTCAGCCACTGCCACTCTTCCGGTGCGATGATGATCGGGGCCAGGTCGATGGACCACGGCTGCTTGTTCTCGTTGGGGTCGGCAAACAGGTCATAGGCGATGCCGGTTTCCCGGACGACTTCGTTCAGTTCATCCCAGTTGGCCTTGCGCTGGTTGGGTGACCAGCGGGAAAAGGCATCGTACCACTGCTGCCAATGGGGCATGATGGCGCCGTTGGCGTCCATCATCTCGTCATGGACACCCAGGAGAGTCTGATAGAGAACCGGACCAGCGAGAGGGGGCTGCATGCTGTCCTGTGCGGTGCTCCCTGACAGTCTGGCTGTCTGGCTCACTGACGGATTTGCTGCCGGATTTCCTGTCTGGCTTGCTGTCGGGTTTTTGGCCGTTTCCAACTTTGTTTTCTCTCCGCGATGCTGGCTTCCTATGGAACGCTCGTTCTTCTTGTTATTTCGGATTGGCTGCCCGTTTCCAGCTGCGACATTGGAAATGGAGATACGCTTTTATCATCTGTTGGGAGAAAATACAAAGTCGCAGTTTTGTATTCCATGCCACTGATGCTTGCTCACTGTTCAATGATGGTCCCAAATGGGGCGCTGAATATAGCACAGGGCAGGAGCTGATGGCTCCCGCCCTGCCGGATTGATATCATGCTGGCAACGGAGCGTTACCTGACCGAGGCAAGGCGCAGGTCCAGCGTGTAAGGGAATTCGGCGCTGTCCTCCAACTTGACCGGGTCGGCGTAGCCCGGCGTGTGGCCCATCATCTCGAAGCGCGACAGGCGGCGGCTTTCGGCCTCATAGGCGTTGACCGGGAAGACCTCATAGCCACGGCCACCGGGGTGGGCGACATGATAGCGGCAACCACCCAGCGAGCGCTTGTGCCACTTGTCCATCAAATCGAAGGTCAGTGGCGTATGCACGCCGATCATCGGATGGAGACAGGATGGCGGCTGCCAGGCGCGATAGCGGATGCCTGCCACGGCCTCGTCCTGACGTCCAGTCTGGTGTAGCGGAATGGCCACCTGGTTGACCGACAGGACGTGGCGTTCGGGATTGAGACCCTTGACCTTGACCTGAACACGCTCGAGGGAGCTGTCGACATAGCGGGCCGTGCCGCCGATGACGCCTTCTTCCCCCAGAACGTTCCATGGCTCCAGTGCCTGCCGCAGCTCGATCTGCACACCGTCGTAGTTGACCTCGCCATAGCGCGGAAAGCGGAACTCGAAATGCGGTGCGAACCAGCCTTCGTCGAGCTCCAGCCCGTGCAGGGACAGATCCTTCAGCACATCGCGGAAGTCCTCACGGACATAGTGCGGCAGCATGAAGCGGTCATGCAGCTGGGTGCCCCAGCGGACCAGCTTGTTGCGATAGGGCCGTTCCCACATGCGGACGATGATGGCGCGCAGCAGCAGCTGCTGGGCCAGCGACATCTGGGCATGTGGCGGCATTTCAAACGAGCGGAACTCGATGAGGCCAAGGCGTCCGGTCGGGCCATCGGGCGAGAACAGTTTGTCGATGCAGATTTCCGCCCGGTGGGTGTTGCCGGTCACGTCGATGAGCAGGTTTCGGAACAGACGGTCGACCTGCCAGTTCGGAATGAAGCCTTCGCCGGGCAACGGGACCTGCTTGAGTGCGATCTCCAGCTCGTAGAGATTGTCGTGACGTCCTTCGTCGACACGCGGGGCCTGAGAGGTCGGACCGATGAAGGTGCCCGAGAAGAGATAGGAAAGGCTCGGGTGATTCTGCCAGTAGGTGACAAGACTTGCCACCAGATCGGGGCGCCTGAGGAACGGGCTGTCCGACGGAGTAACGCCGCCAAGCACGATATGGTTGCCACCGCCGGTGCCGGTGTGGCGGCCATCGAGCATGAATTTCTCGGTGCCGAGGCGGGCCAGACGGGCCTCTTCATAGAGGATCTGGGTGATCTTGCTGGCTTCCTTCCAGCTCGAGGCCGGCTGGATGTTGACTTCAATGACGCCTGGGTCCGGCGTGACCTTGATGACGTTGAGGCGAGGATCGAACGGCGGTTCATAGCCTTCGATATGTACCGGTTGACCAACGTCCTTGGCTGCGTCCTCGATGGCAGCGACCATGGCGGCATAGTCTTCGGCGTTTTGAAGCGGCGGCATGAAGATGCAGAGGTGACCGTCCCGCGGTTCGACTGAAAGGGCTGTGCGGACGTGGCCGGACACCTCATTCATCGGGATGAAGGTCTGATGCTCGGTCTGGTGCCACTGTACTTCAGGGGCTTCGAGCAGCTTGGCCGGATCGGTTTTCTTCAGCTTCTCACGCGGCGTGAAGGGCTTGCGGCGATCGCGCAACAGCGCTTCGCGTGCCGGAAGAGCGGCATGGGCGGCATGGGGATCCATGGGCACCACATGCGGAAACTGCGTCGGTGGCAGATAGGTCAGCGAGCCGAGCGGCAGGCGGAAGCCGACCGGGCTGTCGCCGGGGATGAGGAACAACTTGTCGCGGCGGAAATTCCAGACCTCGGACATCCACGACCGGCCATAGGCCTGACTGTTCCATGCCTGAACCGGCAGCACGAAACCTGCAGGGGTGCTCAGGCCCTTGTCAAACACCTTGATGATGCGTGCCCGTTCGGCCGGGTCCTCGATCTTGTTGTTGGACGGATCGATGTTGACCGGCAGCTTCTGCTCGACCAGTGAGAAATGGGCTGGATCCTCATAGGCGGTCAGCACGCATTTGGGGTCGATCTTGAGCTTTTCGGCCAGTTTGATCATGAAGCGCTGGGCGATCTTGGCGTCGGCCGGGGATTGCGGTGTCTCCTGATCAATGAGAGCCGGGTCTTCCCAGAGCGGTTCCTCGTCCGCCCGCCAGTAGAGCGAGAAGGCCCAACGGGGCAGCTGTTCGCCCGGATACCATTTGCCCTGGCCGAAATGCAACAGGCCGCCGGGGGCGAACCGGTCGCGGAGGCGGCGAATGAGATTTTCCGCGTAATAGCGCTTGGAAGGACCGACGGCGGCGGTGTTCCACTCGTCGCCCTCATAGTCGTCGATGGACACAAAGGTCGGCTCGCCACCCATGGTCAGGCGGACATCGCCTTCCTGGAGGCGGAGATCAACCGCATCGCCAAGGGTGTTGATGGCCTTCCACTGTTCATCGGTGTAGGGCTTGGTTACGCGCGGACGCTCGAAAATGCGCTGCACGTCCATCTCGAATTCGAATTCCACTTCCGCCTTGTCATGGGCTCCGGTGATGGGCGCTGCCGAGATCGGGTGCGGCGTGGCGGCAAGCGGGATGTGGCTTTCTCCGGTCAGAAGGCCCGAGGTCGGGTCGAGGCCGATCCAGCCGGCGCCGGGAATATAGACCTCTGTCCAGGCGTGCAGGTCGGTGAAGTCATGATCCGTGCCTTCCGGTCCTTCAAGGGGTTTCACATCGGGCTTGAGCTGGATGAGATAGCCGGAGGTGAAGCGGGCCGCAAGCCCCAGATGGCGCATGACATGGACCAGCAGCCACGAGCTGTCGCGGCAGGAACCGGAGCATTTGGTGAGCGTCTCCTCGGGGGACTGGACGCCCGGTTCCATGCGGATCAGATAATCGATCTTGCTCTCGATGAGGTGGTTGACCTGCACCAGAAGGTCGACGGTCTTGATATTCTTGCCCTTGTGGATCGGTTCGATCTCCTTGAGCAGGGCCTCAAGGAGCGGTGACTTCTTGCCCACTTCCAGATAGGGGGCGAGATCCTTCTTTTCGCCTTCGGCATAGGGGAAGGGATAGTGCTCGGCGCTTTCCTCGATGAAAAAGTCGAACGGATTTATAACCGACATGTCGGTGACCAGATCGACGGTCACGGCAAAGGACCGGATCTTTTCGGGAAAGACGATGCGGGCCATATAGTTGCCGAACGGATCCTGCTGCCAGTTGATCCAGTGTTCGGCGGGTTCGATCTTCAGGGAATAGGAGAGAATCTGGTTGCGCGTATGGGGTGCTGGTCGCAGGCGGATGACTTGCGCACCCATGCCGGTGGGACGGTCATAGATATATTTGGTCTTGTGCGTCAGAGCTGCATGAATGGACATAGACTATGTGCCTTTGTTTCTAGCCCCGGATCCCTTTCGGACATCTGCCCATGGACGGATCAGGAAAAGATCAGAATGAAAAGGTTCGGTGTGCCGGTTCGGGTGCTGCGTCAGGACAAGGTCTGGGACTGTGTCTGTGACTTGGTCTGGTTCTGGCATTCCTCTGCCTCTTTTGACCAGTCTGCATGACCGAAGAATGACTGCCCCAACTGTTTGGTGATTTCCATCAGCCGGTTTTGCACCATGTCATTGAAGCCATGGAAGCGCAGATGCAGATGCTGATCCTTTGCGGCAGCCTCCAACTCATACTGCAGCATCTCGACCTCTTCATAGCAGTGGGCAACGCGGCGCAGCTGATAGCCCATGTAAAGGTCGTTGAGCATGTCCTGTATCTCGCCGATACAGTGAGTGAGCGAGCGTGGGAAGCTCTGGTTGAACATCAGGAAGTTGGCGACTTTCCTTGGATCCATTCGGCCCGGTCTGTTGCGCTGGAAGGCGTGATAGGCTTCGAAGGAATGCAGCAGCAGTTTCCAGAATTCCAAATCTGCCACCGTCTCGGTCTGGTCGAGGCCATTGTAGTTGGCCACCTGGGCAACCTTGACATCGAGCAGTCGGCTGGTCTGGTCGGCCCGCTCGATCCACAATCCAAGCTGGTAGAAGCGCCAGCCGGCATCGCGATAATAGGTGCCTTCGGTGACGCCCATGATGGCGTCGCAGGTGCGGGCGATGGATTCACAGGTGCGCGACAGGCGCGCCGCATCCAGATCGCGGTCGCTGAGGCTCTTCATCTCGTTGTAGGAGACGTTGATATAGGACCACATGGAAACGGAAATCAGCGGCCGCAGCAGACGGGCATTCTCGCGTGCTGCCCACAGGCAGGAGAGGATGGAGCCCGGATTTTCACGGTCCGTGATGTAGAATTTGGCCACCTTCTGAGCGGTCACCTGACCATGGCGCTCGGTGAAGCGGTCGGTATCGACATAGAGGGACAGGATCGAGGCCCAGTTTTCCTGATTGGAGTGATCCTGCCAGAAGCCGGCCTGCACATTGAGGATGCGCGCCAGACTTGCGGAGCGTTCGATATAGCGGGCGAACCAGAACAGGGCTTCGGCGTAGCGACTCAACAGCATGCTCATGCGTTGCCTCCGTCATTTGAATTGAATTGGTCTTCGGCAAGCACCCAGGTATCCTTTGTGCCACCCCCTTGCGAGGAGTTGACAATCAGGGAGCCTTCCTTGAGCGCAACGCGGGTGAGGCCGCCGGGCAGGACCCAGGTGCCCTTGCCGGTGATGGCAAATGGGCGCAGGTCGACGTGGCGTGGCACCAGTCCGGTTTCTCCCAGTGTCGGGCAGACCGAAAGGGAGATCATCGGCTGGGCGATGAAGTTGCTCGGGTTGGCCAGGAGGGCCGTGCGGGCTTCGTCAAGCTGAGCCTTGGTTGCCTTGGGGCCGATGGTGATGCCGTAGCCACCGGATTCTCCAACCGGCTTGACCACCAGTTCGTCCAGATGGTCGAGCGTGTACTGGAGGGATTCCTTTTCCCGGCAGATATGGGTCTCGACGTTGGCCAGGATCGGTTCCTCGTCGAGATAGTATTTGATGATGCGCGGCATGTAGGCATAGACCGCCTTGTCGTCGGCGACGCCGGTGCCGAGTGCATTGGCGATGGTCACGTTGCCCTTCAGCATGGCGTTGACCAGCCCCTTCACGCCGAGCATGGAATCGGGGCGGAACGCCTCGGGGTCGATGAAAGCATCGTCGATGCGGCGATAGATGACGTCAACCCGGCGCGGACCGCCAATGGTCTTCATGTAGACCCTGTCTTCATCGCAGAAGAGGTCACTGCCCTCGACAACAGGCACGCCCATTTCGCGGGCGAGGAATATATGTTCGAAATAGGCCGAGTTGAACATGCCCGGTGACATGACCACCACCTGCGGTTCGTCTCGGTCGAGGCAACCGCTCGGGGCAACTTCGCTCAGCTTGGAGAAGAGGTTGGTGCCATAGTCCGATACCTTGCGCAGCTTCAGGTCGGCCAAAAGGTCCGGGAAGGAGCGTTCCATCAGATGCCGGTTCTCGACCACATAGGACACACCGGAGGGTGAGCGCACATTGTCTTCCAGCACGAGGAACTGACCGCTGTCGTCGCGGATGATGTCGGTGCCTGAGATATGGGTATAGACCCCGCATGCGGGCTGGAAGCCGACCATGACGTCACGATAGTTGGAATTGCCAAGGACAAGCTCGGCCGGAACGGTGCCGTCGTTCAGGATGTGGCGTTCATTGTAGATGTCATGCAGAAACGCATTGATCGCGGAGACGCGCTGGATGACGCCCCGGTCGATGGTGTCCCACTCGCTTGCCGTCAGGACCCTGGGTATGATGTCAAAGGGCAGAACACGGTCGATCACGTCCTTGTCGCTGTAAACCGTGAAGGTGACACCGAGATTGAAAAGCTCCAGGTCGGCATCCTTTGACCGGGCCTTGAGATTTTCAAAATCTGCTTCGTCAAACCTTTTCCAGATGTCTTGCAGCTTTGGGCTGCGACTGGACATCTCGCTCGACATTTCGCAAAAAAATGCGCAGGGATCGTAGTTACTCACGCGATGCACCTTTTTGTTGGCGCTTCAATTGCCCGCGTTGTCTGCTTTTCCGCAGCTATCTGTCTCTGCGGCTTATCTGCCTTATAAGCTGTTGTTGAGTCAGTTCCGATGCGGAAAACCGTCCTTTTGAGCCTGAAACGTACTAATGAACTTTTACGCCTTAAGAAAAGCAATTTTTGGACCAAGCGTCATAAATTGGGCAAGGGCCTTTCTTTTTAGCATGTTATGCCGTTTCAATGAGGTCTTCCAACCTCTTTGAAACATTTCCAGCCTAAATTTCACCCAAAGTTGTACCGCTATACATGGCAACTTTGCCTGTACTTTGGGCAACTACTTAAAAAATGCTTGAAATTTGAACAATTGCAAGTCTCAACCGGCTTTTGGCCGGTGAGACTTTGGCAGGGTGCGGAAGGTTGTTCAGGGGCGAACGGCGAAGCTTGCGGCGCCTTCCGGGCCGGTGTGGGAAATGGTCGCTGTCATCTTTGCAAAGTCCACGGACAGCTTGGCCCATTGACCTTCGCTCTTCCAGATGAGCTCCAGCTCGGAACGGGAAGGCTGGACCATCGAAAAGGCCCCGTTGAAGGCCGGATGTTCGTTTCGGAAGCGGATCAGTTTTGTGAGCGCCGATACCACCGGTGTTGCGAGCGCTGCTTCCACTTCGCCCTTCTTGTAGTAATGCCGATTGATGTCCCGGCCGACGTCGGTGGCGGCGAGCAGCTCCATGTCGTTCTCGGCTCCCAGAAGGCCAATGTAATAGACCTGTGGGATGCCGGGTGCGAAAAACTGCACGGCGCGGGCGATCAGATAGTCGGTCTCGCGCCGTCCGATGGCATCGAAATAGGTCGAGTTGACCTGATAGAGGTCGAGGTTGGAGGCTCTGGCGCCAGTTGCCTGACGGGAGGTGCCACCTGAGCGCTCGTGCATGGTCTCCACCAGATTATGGATTGCCTCGGGGTCCAGAAGGCCCGGACGGCCGTCTGCATGAGCTCCCACATCGATGACACCGATGCCGTCATGGGTGTCGAGCACCGTCAGCGCGTTGCGCGGGCTGACTTCGAGCCAGCGGGCGAGTGGTGCTGCATCGGCTGTGAACAGGGCGTGCATGACCAGAGGCGGCAGGGCGAAGTCGTAGACCCGGTCGACCTTTTTGGAAATTTCGATCTGGTCCTGATAGTAGCTGTGAATCTCGACCAGCACTTCCATGCCGCGCGCCTTGGCCTTGTGGGCCAGCTCGGCGAGAAAATCATAGGTCTCCGGGATCATGAAGCAGCTGGTGCCCGGCTTCTTGATGGCATAACCGGCGGCATCAAGCCGGATGCAGCTAATGCCGGCTTCGGCAAAGCGCGTCAGGATGCTGTCGAGATAGGCTGCACCCTTCTCGCTGTGAACGTTGATGTCGATCTGCTTGGGCGTGAAGGTCGTCCAGATCAGATGCTTGCTGCCGTCGCCGAAGGACATCTGGTTGAACGGAAGCCCCGGCCGCGGGCGGTAGATCGAGGTGAGATCGGCCTCGGTGGCACCATCGGGAAAGACCGACGCATAGGTCAGGAACATGTCCGCATAGTCGGACTGTGCCCCCTTCTTGAGGAAATCCTGAAAGGCGACGCCGTCTGCCGAGACATGGTTGACGATGAGATCGGCCATCACGTCAATCGATGTCGAGAGGGCGCGCACATCATCCCAGTTGCCAAGACGGGGATCAACCATGGTGTGGTCCTTGGGGTCAAACCCCGCATCGGCGCCGTCATAGGGATCGAAAAAGGGCAGGGCATGCACGGTTCCGAACAGTCCCGACAACGGGCCTTCGATCATGGTCTTGAGGTCGGCAAAGCGTCCTCCGGTGAGCCGGTCGACATAGGTGATGAGCTGAACTTTGTTCTTCATGGCTGGCTCTCCGAAGTCTGGTGCTGTTGCGACCAAGAGGGGTACTGTCGGCAGCGAGGGCGAAGCCCTGTCCGCTTCATCCGGTCCGTTCGGGTGGGATGAGCCGGGCGCTATCGCCGTTTCTGCCCTGTCGGGTGGGTTTACTATATTTTGCCGATTGCCGGAAGCAGATATTAACGCGGGCGTCCTTGCCCGCGCGGAGTGCCTGTTCTGGTTGTCTGGTGTGCCGAGCGTAGGTTCAGATCTTGTTCTGGGTGGCTTCCAGAATGGTCTTGAAAATGGCGACCGGCGGGAAGGGATAGTCGATGGTCTTGCCGATGCCGAGTTCCAGCAGGGCTTCGCGCAGATTGTGATCGACGTTGTCCTTGCATAGAAGGATCATCTTGCCGCGGCCGTGGGTGGCGCGGGTGTTGATGAGGCCGTTGAGATAATAGTGCACGATCTTGCTGTAGAACAGGAAGACCAGATCGTTCTTCTCGACGGTGTCCTTGCGTACCGCCAGATGCTCTTCGTGGACGAATTCCACCAGACAGCCCAGATCCTGGAGCGCCTGTTCGATCGGCAGGACAAACTTGTGCGAATTGGCCACGAGGGCAACGGACAGGGGCTCGGCCGAATGGTTTTCGCGCAGCGCGTGATAGATGCGTTTTAGCTTGGCCTCGTTGGTCTCCCTGATGCGGTTGACCTGTTCGAGGCGGGCCTTGATGGTGGCTAGCAGCAGATCATAGTCGATGGGCTTGGTGAGATAGTCGTCGACGCCCATCTTCTTCCCCAGAAGGATGTCTTCCCGCGTTGATTTTGCCGTCAGGAAGATGAAGGGCACCTCATTGTGCTGCGGCAGCCGCTCGCGAACGAGCTTGAGGGTTGTCGGGCCGTCGATCACCGGCATCATGATGTCGCACAGGATGAGATCGACCGTCTCATACTTCAGGATTTCAATTGCTTCCTTGCCGTTGCTGGCCTTCAATGTCAGGTAGCCAGCATCTTGCAATTCCTCGACGATGTCTTCGAGCAGAAGCGCTTCATCTTCGATGCAAAGAATCTTTTCCGGCATGGGTCTTTCTCCGATATGTCTTCAATCATGATGCCAGCTGATCAGGCTCGGTCTGATTGTCCTTGCGGGTCGGATCGCCTCTGTCCGGCTCTCCAAGGGCAATGGAGGCGGGCAGGAAGATGGTGAAGCAGGATCCTTCCCCGAGTTTGCTTTTGACTTCAATTCTGCCGCCCTGTTCCTTGAGGGCCAACTGGGTGAAATTGAGTCCGATACCCGTTCCCGCGATGCCGCTTGAATTGGAGGCCCGATAGTATTTGTTGAAGATCCTCGGTAACTCCTCGTCGGGGATGCCGATGCCCTGATCACGGATCTCGATGGTAATATGCTTGTCATTGCTGCGTCCAATGACATTGATGGGGGCGCCGGGTTCGGAATATTTGATGGCGTTGGACAGGATGTTGCTGACGCATTGATCGAGCAGATTCTGGTCGAAGCTGGCGTGTTCGGGCAGATCCCCGAGATCCCATTGGATGTTGGCGGTCTCGCCCATTTCCAGGTGGGTCGTGCAGAGGCGTTCGACGGTGCTGCGGAAATTCTGCTTTTTGGCTTCCATCTTCAGACCGGCGATTTCCTCGCTCGAGAAATCCATGAAGCGGTTGATCAAATACTGCATGCGCTCGACCGAGTCGCGAATGTTGGCAATGCGGGTCAGCAGCCTTTCGGTGGGCATGTCACCTGCCTTGCGCTCGATGCGCTGGGCATTGCTGTCGATGATGGCAAGCGGCGTCTTGAACTCGTGGGAGGCCATCGAGACGAACTCCCGCTGGGTTTCGGACAGCGAGATCTCCTTTTGCAGCAGCTTGACCAGCTTGTTGGTGTGCTGTTGCAGCTTGCTGGTCTGGTCCTTGTAGGTGGAGATGTCCGAGAAGATGGCTATCTTGCCGCCGTTGACAGTTGCCGACTGTTCGATTCGATACCAGTGGTCGTCATGCAGTTTCATCTCGTTGCGATGACGGCCACGAATCACGTCTTCTTCACTGAAATCCCCTACCGTTGGCAGGTCAAAACCCTCGATCCTGGAGACGTGGGATTGCCGGATCAGGTGGCGCTTGAGATTGGGATAGAGATCGAGCATGCGGGTATTTGCCAGCACCAGTCGATCATCCTCGTCAAACAGGATGATGCCATCATCGATGGCGTTGATCGCATTGACGAGCAGGTCGCGGTTGTAGCGCACTTCGCGCAGGCTGTTCTCCAGCTTCAGTTCCAACTCATACTGGATGGCCTCCAGCTTGGCCTCGTAGGCGCGCTGTTCGGTGACATCAGTGAAGATGGAAACAAAGATTTTTTCGCAAGCAAACTTGCCCTGCAGGCTGATCACGCGCCCATCCGTCGTTTCATGCTCGATGTCGTGAATGGCATCCTGCTGCAACATGGCCATGCGCCGCTCGACGATTTCATCGAGGTCGCCGGGGCCGTAGTCGCCACGTTCGGCCATGAAACTGATCAGGTTTCTGACGGAGTTGTTCTTCTGCAGCAGGCTGATCGGAATATCCAGCATCTTGCAGGCGGCGCGATTCATGAAGACGATGTTGAGATTTTTATCGGTGACCGAAATGCCCTGATCCACCGATTCCATCAAGAATGAAATCAGATTGTTCTCGATGTTTTCATTGCTGATGAAGTAAGGCATGCTCCCTCCCATGATGCACCTTAATAATTTATAATATAAATATTAATGAAAGTAGAATTGAATTATCTCTTTCTTGATTTGGTTTGGATATTGCTCAATAAATATTTTGTTTACTATGTTTATGGTGGTTGTTTGTCAGTATAGGGTGGGATTGTCTTGGCTGTTCGTATGCGCGAGGTGTTGGGTGAAGCGGTTCCAGAGCTCTGAAGATCAGTCATTTTCTGTTTCGCTGGCCGATGCCGTATCTGTCAAAAAGTTTCGAAAACTGCCGTTTTTGCGAGCGGAGGGGGCTTGCGACTGCGCCTTTAGGCGAATAGGTTGTCTGCTAATGGTTCGCCCAGATCATTGTTTCGCGAGACATCTTCATGCTGCCTGCTCATCCCACGTCCATTCTGTTCGTCTGCCTCGGCAATATTTGTCGGTCTCCGCTTGCGGAGGGGATCTTGCGGCAGAAGATAAAGGAGAATGGCCTTGCGGACCGGTTCCTTCTGGATAGCGCCGGGTTGGGCGCCTGGCACATCGGCAGCCGCCCGGACAACCGCACCATCACTGTTGCGCGGCAACATGGCACGGACATAACCGATATCAGGGCGCGCCGGATCGCTCCGGAGGATTTCTATGCCTTCGACCTCATTCTGGCGATGGATAGGGACAATCTGCGCGACATCAGGGCGATGCAGCCCCGGGATGGAACGGCAGAAGTGGCGCTGTATCTGGAATATTGCGGTGTCGGGGTCTTGAAGCGCTCCTATGAAGTGCCCGATCCCTATTATGGCGGGGCGGATGCGTTCGAGGATGTCTATCACCTGATCGACAAGGCCAGCGACATTTTATTACAAAAACTTCGTTGAAAAGTCCGCTTGATTTGATCGAGCAGGCTGTGCAGACTGCCTCTTTATGTTTCTGTATATTCGAAATTACATACATATGGAGAAGGTCATGTCTCGTTTCTTTCGCCCGGTCCTCGCCGCTTCTGTGCTTGTGTGCATGACTTCGGGGGCATTTGCCGATTTTGATTCCGATGTTGCCAAGGCTTATGCGCCTTATCGGGTTGCGTTGTTCAAGAGCAACCAGAAGGATGTCGAGGGAGCCAAGCAGGCAATCGCCAAGTTCCAGTCGATCTGGAATGGCACCATCATCAAGATCTATACGGATGTTCCAGCCCGCTATGCCGGTGAGGCCAAATGGTCCGAAACCCTCGCTGCTGTCGGTTCCATTGCCGACAAGGCGGCCGAAGCCACCGCAAAGGGTGAAGTGCTGGAAGCTCACGAGGTGCTGGAAGCCATCCGCAACGAGCTTGATGACCTGCGCGATCGCAATGGCGTCATGGTGTTCAGCAGCTATGTGAATGCCTACCACGCCTCGATGGAACCCGTTCTGCTGACCAAGGTCAGCGTTGCGGATTGGTCTGACGCGGTGCGGGGTGATCTGTTCGAGAAAGTCGGTGTGCTGCGCTATCTGGCCGACGACCTTGCCCGCCATGCCCCGGCGGATCTTATGGCCAATGACGAGTTCAAGGGGTTGCTCAAGGGGCTTGACGGCTCGATCGAGGGGCTCAGCGCGGCGTTGAAGAGCAATGATCCTGTCGCGGTGATCGAAGCGATGAAGAAGCTGAAGCCAGCCTATTCGAAGTTGTTCGTCAAGTTCGGCTAGGCGGCTGTGACGGCGGGACGGTCGCCGGCCCGCATCCCAGCCAGAAAGAGCAAAGGGCCGAACAAGCGGCCCTTTTTTTATCTACAGAAGGTCGAAGGTTTCTTCGATCACATAGGGCCCTCCACCGACGCTGTCGCGGGATGAATAGAGCACGAAGCGCGGAACCCTGAACTGTTCGGTCTGGAAGCCGCCGCGCAGGGCCAGATAGTTGGCGACGTCGATCGGCTCGGCGGTCTTCTTGAGGCGCGCCAGCGTGACATGCGGCGTATAGTCATGCTTGTCCGACCGGAGGCCAAGTTTGCGCATGCGCCGTTCCAGCTCCTGGTGCAGGAGAACCAGATCCTCGTTGTTCTGGACCGCAGCAAACACCGAATGTGGCTTTCTGGCACCGAACGAGCCAAAGCCCTTGAGAGAAAGCGTGAACTCGGGACACTGGATCTGGGACATCTGGAAGACAATCTCGTTGGCAAGCGAATAGTCGACATCCCCCATGAAGCGCAAGGTGATGTGATAATTCGCTTCATCGATCCAGCGCGCACCATAAAGGCCGCCTCTTTGCAGGGACAACATGGTCGTTATGGGTTGGGGGATTTCCAGGCCGGCAAACAAACGTGGCATCATTTCGCTCCCGTGTTGGACGAGGGGCTCGACATTTCTGTCGCGGCTGGATCTGGTGATCCATTGTTACCGTCGAAATGAATTCGGCCAAAGCAATTGTTAGATCAGTGTCGAATCACTTCGGGGCGGCTGCCCTCAGAGGATAGCCGAAAAAATGTGACGATGCTTTAAAAGCTTTGGCTGCGGTCTTGTCAGGGGCCGTTCCGACCGGCAAGAAAAAAGCCGCGCCTTACCGGAATGTACGGTAATGCGCGGCTTTCATGACTTTCTGGCTCAGGCCCCGGTCTGTTGAAATCTGCGACAGATCGGGGCCTCTGCCAATGATTGGCCGATCACGGGCAAGGGTTGGAATGTACCCGGTGCACGTTGTTGATGGCTTCTTCCATTTCGGCGGTCAGCACGAAATCATGGCAGGCGATGTCATTTTTCAGCTGCTCCATTTTCGTGGCGCCAAGGATCACCGACGTGGTGAAGCCGCGGGTGTGCACGAAGGCCAGCGCCATCTGGGCGACATCCACGCCGAAGTCTTCGGCAACCTTGAGATAGCCGCGGATCGCCGGTTCAGCCCCGAGGGTGTGGTAACGGGCACCAAAATTCTTGAACAGGGTCATGCGGGCGCCTTCGGGCTGTTTGCCGTCCAGATACTTGCCTGTGATCGTGCCCTGACCGAGCGACGAATAGGCAAGCAGGCCCACCTGTTCGCGCATGGCGATTTCGGCGAGGTTGATTTCGAAGGTGCGGTTCAGAAGGCTGTAGGCGTTCTGGATGGAGACAACACGCGGCCCGGTGCCTTTTACTGCTTCGTTGAGATAATTCATCGTGCCCCAGCCGGTCTCGTTGGACAGGCCGACATGGCGGACCTTGCCAGCCTTGACCAGTTCGTCCATGGCAGCGATGGTTTCTGCAATCGGGGTTTCGTCGTCGGCCGGTTCCGGATGGGCGTAGATGATCGGGTTGGCGCCAAACTGCGAGACCTTCCGGTCCGGCCAATGGATCTGGTAAAGATCGATATAATCGGTCTTGAGGCGCTTGAGGCTCTTGTCGACGGCTTCGAAGATCTGGGCGCGGTTGAGGCGCGGTTCGATCTCGCCGTCACGGAACCAGTTGCTCATCGAGCGGCCGATGACCTTGGTGGCAAGAATGACGTCGGAGCGGTTGCCGCGATCCTGCATCCAGTCACCGATGATTTCTTCGGTGCGGCCCTGTGTGGCGGCCCTGCTCGGGACAGGATAAAGCTCGGCGGCGTCGATGAAATTGATGCCCTGATCCACTGCATAGTCGAGCTGTTCATAGGCTTCTGCCTTGGTGTTCTGCTCACCCCAGGTCATGGTGCCCAGACAAAGGCTGCTCACTTCAAGGTCCGTACGACCCAGTTTTCTCATTTCCATGTCGGAATCCGTTTTTCTGTGGCCGGTAAAAGGTGGGAACCGGTCTGATTTTCATGGGAAGCATGCAAACTGCACGCAGTCAGTTGGTTTGTTTCAGAATATCAATGATAAAAGGTGCTACCTTGGCAACGATGATCTTTATGCCTTCCTCGTTTGGATGCATGCCATCCTCAAGGTTCAGATGCGGCTGGGCTGCCACATCTTCCAGAAAGAATGGATATAAAGGAATTTTGTGTTCCTTGGCAAGGGCAGGGTAGATGGCATCGAAGGCGGCGGTGTAGTCGGCGCCCATGTTTGGCGGGGCCATCATGCCCATCAGGGCAACCTTGATGTCTTTGGCTTGGAATTTCTCGATCATGGCATCCAGATTGGCCTTGGCCTTGTCGATCGGCAGCCCTTGCAGGGCATCATTGGCTCCCAGTTCGAGCAGCACCAGATCGACATCATCCGGGGTTGACCAGTCCAGTCGCGAAAGACCGGAGGCGGTCGTGTCGCCGGAGACGGCTGCATTGATCACTTCGGCGTCAAGCCCTTCGGCGTTCAGTTTTTCCTGCAGCCGATCGGTAAAGCCCGTGCCTGCGGGCAGCTGATAGCCGGCCGAGAGGGAATCGCCAAAGGCCAATATGCGGACGGTGTCAGCCCTGGCTTCAGTCATGGCAAAGATTCCCAGCAGAACAAGGAAGAGGAAGGACAGAGAGGCAAGACCGCCGTGAGAGCCCCTTCGGGCTGTCACGCTTTTGTCTGAAGTGCGCTCGGATATGGACCATAGCGATCCACCATCGCGCCATTTATCGTATCTGACCATAACTCTTATCTCTTGCGAATATCACTAAATGCGCTCGAACCGGCCCCTGTCGGCTTTGATTCCGGTTTTTCAACCCCATATAGAAACCAACATTTTGTCTTCTTTCCGGCATTCCGGGCACATGTTTTCTTGCAATATAGGTTAGGATCCTCGTGACTTCATCCCTCACACCCGAAGTTTCTGAAACATCGCACCTGTCATCGACTGATCCGGTCAGCAAGGCGCCGATCATCTCCCTTCATGATGTCTATCTGAGCCTCGGGGCTGGCCATTCGCGGGTCGATATCCTGCGCGGGATCGATCTTGACATCGAGAGCGGCCATTCGGTCGGGCTTGTCGGTCCGTCCGGTTCAGGCAAATCGACCCTGTTGATGGTGATGGCTGGTCTGGAGCAGGCCGATCGGGGCAAGGTGCTGGTTGAGGGCAGTGACCTGTCGCGCATGGACGAAGACACGCTGGCGCAGTTTCGAGGCACCCGGATCGGCATCATTTTCCAGTCTTTCCATCTTGTTCCGACCATGACTGCGTTGGAAAACACCGCCATTCCGCTGGAACTGGCGGGTCGCCGTGATGCCTTTGATGTCGCCAGGGCAGAGCTTGAAGCGGTCGGGCTGGGGCATCGCGTCCATCATTATCCTGCCGAATTGTCGGGCGGTGAACAGCAGAGGGTGGCGATTGCCCGTGCGCTGGCGCCACGACCTTCGATCCTGATTGCCGATGAACCGACCGGCAACCTCGACAGTGACACCGGTCAGGAGATTTCCGACCTGATGTTCCGCCTGCACAAACAGCGCGGCATGACCTTGATGCTGGTAACCCACGATCCGCGCCTTGCGGACCGCTGCGAGCGGGTGGTGCGGCTGAAATCGGGCCAGCTGGTGGAAACGCCGCATGCCGACGCACACTCCGATGTGCCTGCTGATGCTCTTTCCGGGGAATAGGGGGCATGATGGATCAGATGTCTTCAGGACAGACTGCCGGTGGTGCGGGCTTCGCGCCGGTTGTGGCGGCTGATCGCGGGCTTTGGGCTTCGATGCGCCTTGCCTTCCGGTTTGCCTTGCGGGAAATGCGCGGCGGCTTGCGTGGCTTCTATATCTTTCTGGCCTGTATTGCTTTGGGCGTTGCCGCCATTGGTGGCGTTGGGTCGGCCTCCAAGGCCCTGACCGGCGGGCTCAACGAACAGGGGCGGCAGATCCTGGGCGGCGATCTTTCGCTGTCGGCGACGGCCGTGCCTGCAACCGACGAACAGCTTGCCTATCTTGGCCAATTTGGCCAGATCGGTCAGATCGGCAGTTTGCGGGCAATGGCGCGCACGGACGATGCTTCCGAGCAATTGCTTATTGATATCAAGGCCGTGGATGGAAATTATCCGATGGTCGGGGCGCTGGAGACAACCAATGGTCATCGGCTGGCACCCGGATCCGTGATTGTCGATCCGTTGCTGCTTGAACGGCTGGGGCTTGCTGTCGGTGATCCGCTGGTCATCGGTGTCAGGCATTTCACCATTGCCGACAGCATCGCCGATGAACCGGATGCGCTGGCTTCGGGTCTGGCCTTCGGCCCACGGGTGATCATGAGCCTTGAGGACCTGCAGACGACCGATCTGTTGCAGCCCGGTGTTATTGTGCGCTGGACCACGCGGATCAGGATGGCGGGCACACCGTCGCTTTCGCAAATCGATGCGGTGATCGCACAAATCCGTGAGAAATTCCCCGATGCCGGCTGGCGTATTCGCTCGCGGGCCAATGCCGCCGAGGGGCTGGCGCGGAATATTGACCGCTTTGCCGCCTTTCTGGTGCTGGTGGGGCTCGCCTCGCTGATCACCGGCGGGGTCGGCATCGCCAATGCGGTGCGGGCCTTCATCGCCGGGCGGCAGACGACGATTGCCAGTTATAAATGCCTTGGGGCGCCAAGCTGGCTGATCGTCGGTATCTATCTGATGCAGATCCTGTTCATCGCCTTGATCGGCATTGCGATCGGGGTGTTCTTTGCCAGTCTTGTGCCGTTCATCCTGCAAGCGGTGGTGCCGGACAACCTGCCGGTCTCGTCGGAGCTTTTCCATCCGTTGCAGCTGGGCAAGGCAGCGCTGTTCGGGCTTCTGGCGGCGCTGCTGTTTTCCATCCGGCCACTGCTGCGCACCCGCGCCATTCCGGCCACTGCTCTGTTTCGCGACCAGATCGCCCCGGTGAAATATCGGGCCAGCAAGCGCGATTGGGCGATCGTGCTGGCGCTGGGGGCGATGCTCGTGGCGCTGGTGTTGGCGACCGCCGAGGTGCTCTATGTGGCCGCCGCTTTCCTTGTCGGCATGGTGATAGTCTTTGCCCTGTTGCGGCTCGTTGCCTTTGTCATCATGAAGACGGCTGCCCGCTTGCCCCGCTTCCGCCATGTCGTGCCACGGCTGGCGATTGCCAATCTGCACCGGCCCGGTGCACTGACGCCATCGGTGGCGCTCTCGCTTGGGCTCGGGCTCAGCCTGCTGGTGACGCTGGTGCTGATCGATCTCAACCTGCAACAGCAGCTGACGGGCAATCTGCAGCAGAAGGCGCCGAACTTCTTTTTCATGAATATCCAGAATTCCGAGGTCACCCAGTTCGAATCCGAGCTGGAGAAGCTGGCACCTGAGGGGACGCATCAACGTGTTCCGATGCTGCGTGGCCGGCTGGTTTCGCTCAAGGGCATCGATGCCCGCGATTTCAAGGCACCGGACGATGCCCAGTGGGTATTGCGCGGCGACCGGGGCATCACCTATTCGGCGACGTTGCCGGAAAACTCCACGCTGGTCGAAGGTAGTTGGTGGCCGGCGGATTATTCCGGCAAGAATCTCGTGTCCTTCGACGCGGAGCTGGCCAGACAGATGGGGCTGGCGATCGGCGATACCATCGAGGTGAATGTGCTTGGCCGCACCATTTCGGCAGAAATCCACAATTTGCGGAGGGTCGAGTGGCAGTCGCTAGCGATCAATTTCGTGATGGTCTTCTCGCCGAATACCTTTGCTGGTGCGCCCCATTCCCATCTTGCGACCCTCAGTCTGGACCCTCTGGGCAAAGAGAGTGCTGAAGAGACGAGCCGCCGGGAATCCGGCATCATGAAGGCCATCGTGCAGGACTTCCCGGCGGTAACGACCATTCGCGTTGGTGACGCACTCAATACGGTCAATGATCTGGTGCGCCAGCTGGCCTGGGGCATGCGGGCGGCGTCTTCGCTGGCCATTGTTGCGTCCATTCTGGTGTTGGCCGGGGCGCTGGCTGCCGGGCAGAGGGAACGCATCTATGATGCGGTTATCCTCAAGACGCTCGGGGCAACGCGCCGCAAGGTGCTGTTGGCCTACTCGCTGGAATATTGTCTGCTGGGGGTGATCACGGCGATCTTTGCGCTGCTGATCGGGCACGTCGCGGCCTATCTGGTGCTGACAAACGTGATGGACATGCCTTTCTCGTGGCAGCCGCTGGTGTCGGCGCTTGTCGTTGTGCTGGCCATGCTGTTGACGATTTTACTTGGTCTTGTTGGAACGTGGTCAAGTCTTAATCGCAAACCGGCGCAAATATTACGCAATGGTTAACGCATAATGGTGGTAGAATGGCGGCCATAGTCATGTGTCTTGACTGTCTGTTTCTTGGCCTTTGGGGCGTGGCAGGTGGATAGACTCTGGAACCTGTCCAGAGAGCGATGACATTTGCGTGAATTCGACGTCAGAATCCCGATTGTTGCCCAAAAAGGACTTGAGCTGCTGATGGATGCCCCCCATATATTGGGACGAACGTCGGTTTTGAAACTGGTTCCGGCGACCACCAAAGTGACAAACCCATTCGGATTGGTCAGTCGAACCGTTCGAGCTTTTGAGTTTTGTGAGGAGAAACCATGGTGAATGACTTCCGTCAAAGCGCACATATGAGTGCCCGTGCCGCCGAAATGGCGCGCATCGATCAGGGCCTGCGCAGTTATATGCTGAAGGTCTATAACTATATGGCCATTGCGCTGGCAGTGACCGGCGTATTTGCCTATGGCATCTTTACAGTTGCCTTTACTCAGGACCCGTCTCAGGCGGTGGCCCAGGTTCGCGGTGGCCTTTATGTCACCCAGCTTGGCGCAACCCTGTTCGGTAGCCCGCTCAAGTGGGTGATCATGTTCGCCCCGCTGGCGATGGTGATGTTCCTGAGCTTCCGTATCCAGCGCATGAGCGCCAGTGCTGCCCAGACCATGTTCTGGGTCTATGCCGCGCTGATGGGTATTTCCCTGTCATCGATCTTCGCGGTCTATACCTCGACCTCGATCACGCAGGTGTTCTTCATCACTGCAGCGTCCTTCGCCGGTCTTAGCCTCTATGGCTACACCACGCCGAAGAGCCTGTCCGGCATGGGCAGCTTCCTGTTCATGGGCCTCATCGGCATCGTGATCGCTTCGATCGTCAACATCTTCCTTGCTTCGAGCGCTCTGGCGTTCGCTGTTTCCGTCATCGGTGTTCTGGTCTTTGCCGGTCTTACCGCCTATGACACCCAGCAGATCAAGGAAATGTATTTCGAAGGCGACAGCTCTGAAGTCTCCGGCAAGAAAGCCATCATGGGTGCGCTGCGCCTGTATCTGGACTTCATCAACCTGTTCATCATGCTGCTGCAGCTTCTTGGCAATCGCGACTAAGCGCAGAACAGCATCGGGCTGAAAAAAAAGAAGCCGCTCCATTCGGGGCGGCTTTTTTATTTGCATAATAGATATGGTGCTCTGATGAAGTGGTTTCAATTGGGGCCATCCCCGACAGAATCGGTCGCATTGACGCCCCCTCTGCCGACGCGCTAGTGAGCGATGGTGTTGGCTGTCATTGGCATGTCTGGTGGTGTTTCCAGCGCCTGCATGCCACTACTTGAGGGGAGCTGGTTTCCATGATCAAACTGATCGCAATCGTCAACTTCGTTGCCGCTGTCGTCCATCTGGTTTTCTGGGGGCTGGTGTTTGTCCATTTCGGCAATGGACTGGCCGGGGCCTCGCCATCGTCCGCGCTGGCGACAACCTTTGGCATCGGGGTGGCTGACATCGTGTGGTCGGTGCCGCTGCTGCTGGTTGGTTCGATCGGACTCGCACGCATGAGGCCGCTTGGCTGGCTCTGTGCCCAGATGGCCAACGGTCTCTATGTCTACTCCATGACCTTCATTCTGATCAGGGACGGACTGACGGGTGACTTCAAGCCCGGCTCCTATCTCTTCATGCCCTTCACGCTGTTTGCCTTTTGGGCGGTCTGGGCATTGTGGAGCCGGCGCGATATGTTCTTAGTTGCTAGCTTTCCACGACCTTCAGAAGTTTCTGGTTGAGCAGCCGCAGGATCGGGTCCAGTTCTTGGCCTCGCTTCAGTATCTGGCCGTGCTGGGAGATGAGGCTGTAGGCGCCCTGTTTTCGGGAAAGCTTCGGGTTCTTCTCGATGCGATAGATCGGCATCTCGCTTGTTCGTCGGAAGATGGAAAAGACTGCGCGGTCCTTCAGTGTGTCGATGGCATAATCACGCCATTCCCCTGCAGCCACCATGCGCCCGTAGACGTTCAGGATCGTCGTCAATTCCAGACGGTTGAAGCAGATCTGCTGGGGTGGTTTGGGCTGGCTGCCTGTGTGGCCAACAACCGTCGCTGGGCGCAGGCTTGCCAGCGAGGTCACACTTTCATCCGAACTATCGAGCAAGCGACCCTCCTTTTGTTCGCAGTCTTGTGCCAAGACATGTGGACTATTTGGCAACGATCTTCAAAAACTCAAGAGATATGATTGCCTTAAAACACGGTCTTGGCAAGAGCGGGGGTGGCGGAGCGGAATAAATCGTCTTGCCTGTGGCGATGTGCGACAGCTTCTTTTGCTTCTGCGCAAGGATTGTGCGTGCTGGCACAAGATTGTTTTGTGCCAAGGGCTGCCGCGGAGACAGTCGGCTGGTTCGCGCCGAATGGGCTAGTTTGGAAAAATCACAAAATTGCCTTATTGCGGCCCTTGGAAAGTCGGTCCCGAGGGCCAATATCTAACCTGTTGCATCGTGGTACGGTTCACACTCCGAGCGCGGGACTCTGCCCCCTTTGACTTGTGCTCGTGAACCGGATTGCCAGGGTCGACCTGTTGGATCGTTGCATGTCTGTGGTCCTTCACGCCGATCTGGCAAGCATTCGACAAGACGGTTTGTCCATCGAATTCCCGACAGCGGTCAACATCCCAACAGCTCCTTTACGGGATGCCTCTTGTGCATCCCGTTTTTTTTGGGCTCTGCTTCCTTCAGATCATCTTGAAAGTCACCGGCAGCATTGCTAGATCCTGTGCTGAAAACCGGAATTCCTGCGAACCGGCGTCTTTTTGCTCTCTTCGTGCTTTGCGAGGCGGGGAGGCCGGCGACGGAGCAGGGCGAAGATTGACATGGTTGCCGGATCCGGGCCCTCTGTGGCCGGCTTTGGCGATGCTGAAAGGAAGGACACACGTCATGACCGATCAAACGCAAACCGAAGCGGTTGAAACCGAAACCCATTCTTTTGAAGCCGAGGTCTCGCGCCTTCTTCATCTGATGGTGCATGCGGTTTACTCCAACAAGGAAATCTTCCTGCGCGAGCTGATTTCCAACGCGGCTGACGCCTGCGAGAAACTGCGCCACACGGCGCTAACCAACCCTGATCTCACCCGCAATGATCCGACCTACAAGATTACCCTGTCTGCCGATGGCAAGGCCGGGACACTGAAGGTTGTCGATAACGGCATCGGCATGACGAGGGAAGAGCTGATCGACAACCTCGGCACGATCGCCCGCTCCGGCACCCGCGCCTTTCTGGACCAGCTGGCCAGCAGCGCCAATGGCGAGGATGGCTCTGCGCTGATCGGCCAGTTCGGTATCGGCTTCTATTCTGCCTTCATGGTGGCAGACCGCGTCGACGTCTTCTCCCGCCGGGCCGGTGCGGCAGAGGCCTGGCGCTGGTCGTCCGATGGCATGGGATCTTACGACATTTCCCCGGCCAGCGAGGAAGACGCGCCGGTGCGTGGCACCAAGATTGTGCTGCATCTGAAGGAAGACGAGAAGAGCTTTGCCGATGGCGTGACCATCCGCCGGGTTGTCCGCGAGTATTCCTCTCATGTGCCGGTACCGATCCGCATGATGACATACAACGAGGAAGCCAATGCCATCGATGAGGAAGAGCTGACCGATGGCTCTGCGCTGTGGCTCAAGCCCCGCTCCGACATCACCGAAGAGCAGTATACCGAATTCTATCAGCATACGGCCGGTCAGTTCGATCATCCGGCGCTGACGATCCATTATCGTGCCGAGGGGCGGACCGAATATAACGTGCTGGCCTTCGTGCCCGAGCACAAGCCGTTCGACCTGTTCGATCCGGACCGCAAGGGCCGCGTCAAGCTTTATGTCCGCCGTGTATTCATCACCGATGACGCCGAAATCATGCCCGCCTATCTGCGTTTTGTGCGCGGCGTGGTCGACAGCGAGGACATTCCGCTCAACATCTCCCGTGAAATGCTGCAGGACAATCCGATCCTCAATGCCATTTCCAAGGGCGTGACCAATCGCGTGCTCAGCGAGCTGGAGAAGCTGGCCGACAAGGAAGAAGACAAGTTCAATTCCGTCTGGGAGGCTTTTGGTGCGGTGATCAAGGAAGGCCTCTACGAGGATCCGGAACGGCGTGACCAGCTGTTCAAGATCGTGCGCTTCAATTCCACCAAGGGAGAAAACCGCACGCTGGCGCAATATGTTGCCGACCTCAAGGAAAACCAGACCGCCATCTATTATGCGCTGGGTGACAGCAAGGAAGCCATTCTGGCCAGCCCGCAGCTGGAAGGCTACCAGGCCCGTGATGTCGAGGTTCTGCTGCTGTCCGATGCGGTTGATGCCTTCTGGGTACAGACGGCGCTCGGCTTTGATGGCAAGAGCTTCAAGTCGATCTCGCAAGGGGCGGCTGATCTCGATCTGATCGAAAAGCCGGAAACCGAAGAGGACAAGGCCAAGAGTGATGAAGAGAAAGCCAAGGAGAAGGGCGATGTTGCCGAACTGGTGACCTTCGTCAAGGAAACCCTTGGCGATGCGGTCTCCGATGTGCGCATCTCTTCGCGTCTGGCAACCAGCCCGGTCTGCATCGTGGCCCCGGATTACGGCCCGGACCGTCGCTTCGAGAAACTGATGCGCAGCCAGAAGGGGGCCGACATCGGCATGAAGCCGATCCTCGAGATCAACCCCGATCATGGCCTTATCCGCATGCTGGCCGATCAGCTCAAGGCTGCCAGCGACAAGGCCAGCGTTGAAGACGGTGCCCGTCTGCTGCTTGATCAGGCGCTCATTCTGGATGGCGAGCATCCGTCCAATCCGGCCGATTTTGCCGCGCGCCTGTCCAAGGTGATGATGGCTGGCCTCAAGTGATCGTTGGGGCGTAAGCCACACCGACGATCCTGATGAGTGGAGCCGCGAAGGAGGGTATCTTTCGCGGCTTTTTTGTTGTACTAACTCGATCCTTCGTCCGGCGAAGGCGTGTCTCCCGGTTTTGGGGGTGGTAATTTGCGCAGAACTTCGCCATATAGAACGAGAAATCAGAGCGCCTGACGACAGATCGGCACTCTTTCCCAACATCAATATCTGGCAGGAACGGCTGACAATGGCCTCGCGCGTGCAATTTTTGAAGATGAATGGTCTTGGCAACGAATTCATAGTGATCGATGCCCGAAAGACCAAGCCCCAGCTTGGGGCCGATGCCGTGCGCGCGCTTTCCAACCATCAGACCGGACCGGGCTGTGATCAGTTCATCACGCTGGAGAATTCCCCGTCAGGGGGCGATGTCTTCATGCGCATTCACAACGCCGATGGCGGCGAGGTGGAAGCCTGTGGCAATGCGACCCGCTGTATCGGGCGGCTGATGATGGCAGAGAGCGGTCTGGACAAGGCCGTGATCGAAACCGTGGTCGGCAAGCTGATCGGCTATCGCTGCGACGACGAGACCATGGTGACCGTCGACATGGGCATGCCGAAGTTCGGCTGGAGGGACATCCCGCTGTCCGAGCCGTTCGAGGACACGCGTGCCATCGAATTGCAGATCGGGCCGATCGATGCGCCGATCCTGCATTCGCCTTCGGTGGTCAATGTGGGCAATCCGCACGCCATCTTCTGGGTGAAGAATGATGTCGAGAGCTATGGTCTTGAAGTGAACGGGCCGCTTCTGGAAAATCACATGATCTTTCCCGAGCGCGCCAATATTTCGCTGGCTCAGGTCAACAACCGCGGTGAAATGACCCTCAAGGTCTGGGAACGCGGAGTGGGTCTGACGCGGGCCTGTGGCACGGCCGCCTGTGCGGCTACGGTGGCTGCCATTCGCAACAACATGACCGACCGCAAGGTTCTGGTCCATCTGCCCGGTGGCGATCTGACGATCGAATGGCGGCAGGCGGATGACCACATCATGATGTCTGGCGCGACCGAACTGGAATATGCCGGTGAGATTGATCTTGCAGATCTCTCCTGGCGCAAGCTGCCCGCCGGCAGCGTGGAGTAATCTTATATGACGATCAAGGTGCTCACCTTCGGATGTCGTCTCAATACCTATGAATCCGAAGTGATGAAACAGCAGGCCGCCGAGGCGGGCCTCGACAATACCATTCTGGTCAATACCTGTGCCGTGACCAGCGAAGCGGTGCGGCAGGCCCGTCAGCAGATCCGCAAGGCCAAGCGGGAGAATCCCGATGCCCGGATCATCGTGACCGGTTGCGCGGCCCAGACCGAAGCCGGGCGCTTTGCCAGCATGGAAGAGGTGGATCTTGTCATCGGTAACGAGGACAAGCTGAAGTCCGAAAGCTACAAGGCCATGCCGAATTTCGGCGTGCCGGTGGAAGAGAAGATCCAGGTCAACGACATCATGAGCGTGCGTGAGACCGCACTGCATCTGATCGAGGGCCTTGAAGGTCGCACCCGGGCCTTTGTCCAGATCCAGAATGGCTGCGATCACCGCTGCACCTTCTGCATCATCCCCTTCGGGCGTGGCAATTCCCGCTCGGTGGCCATGGGGCCGGTGGTTGATCAGGTGCGCAAGCTGGTGGAAAACGGCTATCGCGAAGTGGTGCTGACCGGGGTCGACATCACCTCCTATGGTACGGATCTGCCGGGCGAACCCAAGCTGGGAAAGCTGGTCAAGAGCATTCTCAAGCATGTGCCCGAACTGGATCGTCTCCGCATCTCGTCCATCGACTCGGTGGAAGCGGACAAGGATCTGATGGACTGTATCGCCAACGAGGAAAGACTGATGCCGCACATGCATCTGTCCTTGCAGTCGGGCGACAACATGATCCTCAAGCGCATGAAGCGGCGGCACAATCGCGAACACACCATTGCTTTCTGCAATGAGGTGCGGGCGTTGCGTCCGGATATGGTATTCGGTGCCGATATCATCGTCGGTTTTCCAACCGAGACCGAAGAGATGTTCCAGCGCAGCCTCGATATTGTCGGCGAATGCGGCCTGACCCATCTGCATGTCTTCCCTTACTCGGCCCGTCCGGGCACACCGGCATCGCGCATGCCGAAGGTGCGAGGACCGGTCATTCGCGAGCGGGCGGCACGGTTGCGGGCTCTGGGCGAGGAAGCCTTTCAGGCCCATCTCAGAAGCCAGATTGGCAAGGAAGCCAAACTGTTGATCGAAGGCAAGGGATTGGCTCGGACCGAGCAATTCACGCTGACGGAGATTGCAGAAGGTGAAGCAGGTGATATTGTGGCTGCACGCATTGTTGATGCCAGCCATCGCCATTTGATGGCTGTCGGGCTGTAGCTGCCCGTCACAGACGTATGCCGCCTTGCGCCTTCCGGCGCTTTACCGATCAGGGAGTAGGATCGTGGCCAAAAAAGGATTTTTCTCGCGTTTGTTCGGCTCGTCGGACGAGAGTGCGCCCGAAGAGCAAGTCAAAGAGGGCGTCCTTGAGGCCGAGGGCGAAGGCGCTGTCGATCCTGCCGATCTGGATGGTCTCGCCGCCGATGCTTTGCAAGGGAGCGATGGCCCTGATCTGGGTGCCGAGGAAGAGGATGCGGCCGAGGTTGCCGTGATGGGCGGAGATCTTCCCGCCGGGGCCGTCGAGCCTGAGGTTCAGGCTGAGACTGACGCCGAAGACCGGCAGGCCGAGGATCTGGCGGCTCTCGTATCCGAGAAGGATCTGGCCGCGCTTGAGGCTGAAGAGGCCGTTGTTCTCGAGGGCGAGGACGAGACCGCGGCGGATGTTGCGGTTTCCGATGAGCCGGGGGCTTCCGAAGCCCCTGTGGTCATTGCTGAGGCAAGCGATGTGGCCATCGGACCGGATGCCGAGGCGAACGCGGTTGCCGACACGGTTGCTGCCGCGCCAATGCCTGTGGAAGCTGCTGTGGCTGCCGAACAGCCAGCCAAAAAGCTGTCCTGGTTCGAGCGCCTCAAGCAGGGGCTTTCCCGTTCGTCCGGCGCGCTGGGTGAGGGCATCAGTTCGATTTTTACCAAGCGCAAGCTTGATGATGACACCCTGCAGGATCTGGAAGACATTCTCATTCAGGCCGACCTTGGCGTCGAGACCGCGATGACGATCACGGATCGTCTTTCCGAGGGGCGCTACAACAAGGAAGTGACCGATCGGGAAGTGCAGGAGATTCTTGCCGAGGAAGTGGACAAGGTGCTTGAGCCCGTGGCCAAGCCGCTGGAGATCACCAGACCGGCCAGTGGTCCGCATGTGATCCTGATGATCGGGGTCAATGGCGCTGGCAAGACCACCACCATCGGCAAGCTGGCCCAGAAATTCCGGGCAGAGGGCAAGAAGGTGATGATGGCGGCTGGCGATACTTTCCGCGCTGCGGCCATCGATCAGCTCAAGGTCTGGGGCGAACGCACCGGTGCGCCTGTGATTGCGCGCGAGGTGGGATCCGATGCAGCAGGGCTCGCCTATGACGCCATGGCAGAGGCCAAGCAGAAGGGCATGGATGTGCTTCTGATCGACACCGCCGGTCGTTTGCAGAACCGGACCGAGCTGATGGCCGAGCTTGAAAAGATCGTGCGCGTGATCAAGAAGCATGACCCGGCGGCGCCCCATTCGGTGCTGCTGGTGCTGGATGCCACCACCGGTCAGAATGCCCTCAATCAGGTCGAGGTCTTCTCCAAGATGGCGGGCGTCACCGGTCTCGTGATGACCAAGCTCGACGGGACGGCGCGGGGTGGTATTCTCGTGGCCATTTCGGCCAAGCACAAGGTGCCGGTCCATTTCATAGGCATTGGCGAGGGCGTCGATGACCTTGAGCCGTTTGCGTCGCGGGACTTTGCACGGGCGATTGCGGGTCTTTGAGATCCGCCAGACATGAGAGTTGCCCATACGGGCGTAATTGAAAAGGCAAGTTGGCAAATCATGAGCAATTCCGAAACGCCCGGTCAAAACGCAACCGAGCCACAACTGGACAAGGCGCAGATCCTGAAGCTGGTGCTGGAACTTGGACCGCTGGGCATCTTCTTCTTTGCCAATGCCAAGGGCGAGATGCTGGCCAACTGGATTCCGGCGCTCAACGGCATGAAGCCGATTTTCATTGCCACGGCCTGTTTCATGATCGCCACCGTGGTGTCGCTGGTGATTTCCCGCGTCAAGCTGGGCAAGCTGCCTGTCATGCCGATGGTCACAGGCGTTGTGGTGTTTATCTTCGGCGGATTGACGCTCTATCTGCAGGACGACACCTTCATCAAGATGAAACCGACCATCGTCAATGTGCTGTTCGGCTCGGTGCTGCTGGGCGGGTTGCTGTTTGGCAAGAGCCTGCTGGGCTATGTGTTTGATTCCGTCTTCGAGCTCAATGCCGAAGGCTGGCGGATTCTGACGATCCGCTGGGGCATCTTCTTCTTCGTGCTGGCTTTTCTCAACGAGGTGGTCTGGCGCAATTTCTCCACCGATATCTGGGTGGATTTCAAGGTGTTCGGCGTGATGCCGCTGACGATGGTCTTCGGTGCCTTCCAGATGCCGCTGCTCAGCCGCTATGCGCCGGGGAAGGCGAGCGAGGAATAGGGTCGCAAGCCGAGGCCTGCCGGTTTCAACAAGGGGCCCCACTGCGATGGCTCGGCATGTTCTGTTGTTCGACGGTCCGATTGGCGTCGGCAAAAGCACTCTTGGCAAAGCCGTGGCCGGGCGGCTCGGGTTTGCCGGAGCGATTGTCGCCTACCCGGTGAGACGGGCAAGCTTTATCTTCTTCAGGGAAATATTGGCTCGAAGTGCCGAGATGATCGGACAGGGTTATAGCCAGTGCGCCTTCAGCTCGCTGGTCTTTCGCACCGATGAGGCCGATTTTGAGGTCAGTTGCTCCCGCCTTGCCGAGCGTCTTCGGGCTTTGCTTGACGTCGGCCAGTCCCTTGCCTGATGGCTCAGTTTGCCTCGGCCAGAATCTCTTCCAGTTTGGGCATGAAGTTTTCGGCCAGCGAGCTCTTGGTCAGGGCTCCGATATGCTTGTAGCGGATGACGCCCTTGGTATCGACGATGAAGGTTTCCGGAGCGCCGTAAACACCCCAGTCGATGCCGACGCGGCCAGAAATGTCCATCCCGATCTTGTCGAACGGATTGCCGTGGTTCTTGAGAAAGCGTGCCGAATTGGCTGGCTCGTCCTTGTAGGCAAGGCCGATGAGGTCGAAGCGATTGTCTTCGGTCAGATCGATCAGTAGCGGGTGCTCATCGCGGCAGGTGGGGCACCATGACGCCCAGACGTTGACCACGGCGACCTTCTGGTGGAAGTCCTCCGTCTTGAAGCCGGGGATGATGCCGCCATCGGGGCGGCGAATGCCAAAGCTGGCGTCCAGCGCCGGAAGATCGAATTCGGGCGCCGGCTTGTTAATCAACACGCTTGGCACTTCATTGGGGTTGCGGCCAAATTTCATCTGATAGCCGAACAGGCCCGCCATGCCAACGAAGATCACAAGTGGCATGAGGATGAATATGTTGAAGCGCCGCTTGCCAGGCGCTGCCTCTTCATCGGAAGTGGTCGCCGCGTTCGGGCCTTTGGACTGGTCTTCTTGCGTCTGGTTTTCTTCGCTCATGATATTCGTCTTGCTCGGGGCTGATGACTGCAGGTTAGGAATTGACGGCTGCCTTTGCGCGCTCGGAGCGGCGGTGGATACCTCTCTCATGCAATTGGGCCAGAATTTTGGCCTGCTTCCGTCCGTCGAGAATGACCCATAGCACCAGCAAGAGGATGGTGGCTGCGGTCACGCCGTATGAGGCGAGAATGAAACCGGCATAATTTCCAAACATGATGGTTCTCTCTCCTTTGCCTGATCGCGTTGTTAGCGCTGCGTGACGGACGAAGCTGCCGCCCGGTTGCCTGATGCGACCTGACGGGCAGCCTGCATCTGCATGGACCGGATCCGGCGGCGCAGGATTTCGTTTTTCATGGCCTTGAAATGGAGCACGGTAAACAGCAGCGTGAAGGCTCCGGCCATGATCAGAAGCGGAATCAGCATCGAGTTGTCCATCTTTGGTCCGTCGAGCGTGAAGACGCTGGCGGGCTGGTGCAGGGTGCTCCACCAGTCGACCGAGAATTTGATGATCGGGATGATGATGAAGCCGACAAGGGTCAGGATGGCGACGGCCCTGCCTGCCTTGAGCGGATCCTCAATGGCATGCCAGAGCGCGATGAGGCCAAGATATATGATCAGCAGGATGAGCATCGAGGTGAGGCGGGCATCCCAGACCCACCAAGTACCCCACATCGGTTTGCCCCAGAAGCTGCCGGTGATCAGGCAGACGAAGGTGAATGCGGCCCCAAGAGGGGCTGCTGCCTTGGCCGAGACATCCGCCAGAGGATGTTTCCAGACCAGGGTGCCAAGGGCGGAAACAGTCATCATGGTGTAGGCGAACATCGCCAGCCAGGCGGCAGGCACGTGGATATACATGATCTTGACGGTTGAGCCCTGCTGATAGTCGTCGGGCGAGACGACAAGCGCCATGTAAAGCCCGATACCGAGCGCGATGACGGTCAAGATCAGAAGCGGCAGCATGATCTTGTCGAGCAGCGCAAGAAAGCGCGTCGGGTTGGCCAGGTCTCTTATCTGGAACGATGTGGTTTCGGTCTCTGTCATCCTGTTTCCCGCGGTCTGGTCACTTGCCGCAAAAGCTATTGCACCCTGATGGTTTCGGTCTGGAAGCCGGGTGTCGTCGGGTTCATAGACAAATATCACGAGATGGAAGAGGTGCGAATTACGATTTCGTAACAAAGCCGGTTTTGCGAACCGACTTTCTGCCACCCGTTGTCTGCCATCATGTCTTCGGCCTGCCTGTCTTGTCCTTCTTTCCGGGCTGCTATTCCTGCGCACTTCTGAGCGCCGCTGCCGCTGCCACCGGGCCGATGACCAGATAGAGCAGCGAAAGTCCGCACAGGATATAGAACGGCGTGTCGAACGGAGCCGGGTCCGTGACTGCGCCGAGTGAGGCGCTGACGCCGAAGATCAGCACGGGTATCGTCAGCGGCAGGATGAGGATGGACAGCAGCAGCCCGCCCCGGCGCAGGATGACCGTGAGGGCAGCGCCCACCGCGCCGATCAGCGTCAGGGCGGGCGTGCCGACCATAAGGGTTGCCGTCACGGCGGCGATGCCGACCGGTTCGATATTGAGGAATAGTGACAACAGCGGCGTGGCGATGACCAGCGGCAGGCCGGTGGAGATCCACTGGGCTGCGCATTTGATCAGCACTACCAGTTCCAGCGGATGCTCGCCAAGCAGCAGCAGGTCGAGCGTGCCGTCTTCCTGATCGGCCTGGAACAGGCGGTCAAGGCTCAACAGCGTTGCCAGCAGGGCGCCGATCCAGAGGATGGCCGGGCCGATACGCGAGAGCAGATTGAGGTCCGGCCCTACCGCAAAGGGAAAGATGGTGACGACGATGAGGAAGAACAGCACGCCCATCAACGCACCACCGCCGATGCGGACGGACAGTTTCAGATCCCGAATGAACAGGGCACCCATTGCTGACATGTTCTGCTCTCCTAGTGTCCGGTCTCATCGTCCGGAGCGTCTTCTGGCTCCGGTGCGGCGGTGTGGCTTCGGTCAAGATGCAGGCGCAGAGGGTCAACGAGCCCCAGCGGTGCATGGGTTGCGGCTATGATCAGCCCGCCTTCGGACAGATGCTCGGCCATCAGCACTTCCAGCTGATGCTCAGATGTCTTGTCGAGAGCAGATGTGGGCTCGTCGAGCAGCCACAGCGGCCGGTCGCTGACCAGAAGGCGCGCAAGCGACAGGCGGCGGCGCTGACCGGCGGACAGATAGGCGGCAGGCAGATCGATGAGATCCTCGATGCCCACTTCGATCATCGCCTGAAAGGGACTGCGGGCGGGGTGGCCATAATAGACCTGCCAGAATTTGAGGATCTCCCTGCAGGTCATGGCGGGCTTGATGGCGTCGGCATGGCCGAAGTAATGGGCCTGCTGGCCAACGGTAAGATCGTCCTCTCCGCCTTCCAGCACCATGGTGCCGGCATGGGCCTTGACGAGCCCGGCCAGTGTGCGCAGCAGTGATGATTTGCCGATGCCGTTCGGGCCGGTTACCACCAGCGCTTTTCCACCTTGCAGCTCGAAGGAAATATTTTCGATGACTGGACGGCCGCCGCGGATGCATCCCAGGTTCTGAACGCTTAAATGCAATTGATTGTCTTGAAGGGTCACTGGTTGGTTACTCACCGCTGGATCCGAAATCTGGACCAAATCTTGCCTCGAATTTCATTCTTTTATCTGGATTTTCCTGCTTGGGGCTGACCCGTTTGGGGGCAGTATAGCCATGATACAAAAAAGCGCAGTCAAGACCATCGGTTATCTAGCAATCAAGGGGAAAAGATCATAAAAGGAGCGTATTCCATGCCTACGGTTTTACACGGAGGCTGCTGAATTCTACAGCCCACAGGTTGTGCTTTTGGCCCTCTTGTAAAGTCTCCGTAAGCGTTTTTTTCTCAATGCGTGCGCAACCTGACGCCCTGACCTTGGCCGGGTGACTGCGTTCGGCACGAGCAGGTGATGATCGGCGACGGGGCAATGTTCTGGCTGTCGAAACCATTGCAAGTCGATCTCATTTCTTTAACGACGGCAGTTGAAATGCCTTTCTTTTCTCACCAGATCTAGTGAGGCGGGAGGGGTGGAGAGCAATACTAATAAGCTGGGACCATCATGACCTTATATACAAATTATCTGGACGAAATCGAGACTCGCAAGATTCAAGGTTTGCACCCCAAGCCTATCGACGATGCTGCGTTGTTGAATGAGATTATTGAGCAGATCAAGGATCCCGCCAACGCGTACCGCGCCGATTCCCTCCACCACTTCATCTACAATACCCTTCCGGGCACGACAAGCGCTGCCGGTGCCAAGGCCAAGTTCCTCAAGGAGATCATCCTGAGTGAAGCCTCGGTTCCGGAAATTTCCGAAGCATTTGCCTTCGAGCTGCTGTCGCACATGAAAGGTGGCCCGTCGGTTGAAGTTCTGCTCGATCTGGCGCTGGGCGATGATGCGTCCATTGCAGCGCAGGCTGCGGACGTTCTGAAAACGCAGGTGTTCCTTTATGATGCCGATACCAGCCGCCTCGAGGAAGCCTACAAGGCTGGCAACGCGGTGGCCAAGGATGTCCTGCAGAGCTATGCCAACGCCGAATTCTTCACCAAGCTTCCCGACATTGAGGAAGAGGTCGAAGTGGTGACCTATATCGCCGCCGAAGGCGACATCTCCACCGACCTGTTGTCTCCGGGCAATCAGGCCCACTCCCGTGCCGACCGTGAACTGCATGGCAAATGCATGATCTCCGAAAAGGCACAGAAGGAAATTCAGGCACTGAAATTGCAGCATCCGGGCAAGCGTGTGATGCTGATTGCTGAAAAGGGCACCATGGGCGTAGGGTCATCGCGCATGTCCGGCGTCAACAACGTGGCTCTGTGGACCGGCAAGCAGGCCAGCCCCTATGTTCCTTTCGTCAACATCGCTCCGGTTGTTGCCGGCACCAACGGCATTTCGCCGATCTTCCGCACCACGGTCGACGTGACCGGCGGCATCGGCATCGACCTCAAGAACTGGGTCAAGAAAACGGATGAGGATGGCAAGCCGATCCTCAACAACGATGGCAACCCTGTTCTCGAACAGAAATATTCCGTTGAAACCGGCACCGTTCTGAAGATCAATACCAAGAACAAGAAGCTCTACAGTGACAATGGCAAGGAAGAGCTGGCCAATGTGGCCTCCGCCTTCACGCCGCAGAAGGTCGAGTTCATGAAGGCCGGCGGTTCCTACGCCGTGGTCTTCGGCAAGAAGCTGCAGACGGTTGCTGCCGACATCCTCGGCGTCGAGCCGCCGGTTGTCTTTGCGCCTTCCAAGGAAATCACCAAAGAGGGGCAGGGTCTGACCGCCGTTGAAAAGATCTTCAACAAGAACGCCGTGGGCGTGAGCGCGAAGCTGCCGCTGCTCGCCGGTTCGGACGTCCGCGTCAAGGTCAATATCGTCGGCTCGCAGGATACCACCGGTCTGATGACCGCGCAGGAACTGGAAGCCATGGCGGCAACGGTGATCTCGCCGACGCTGGACGGTGCCTACCAGTCCGGCTGCCACACCGCATCGGTCTGGGATCTCAAGGCGCAGGCCAACATTCCGAAGCTGATGAAATTCATGAACGGCTTTGGCCTGATCACCGGTCGTGATCCAAAGAATGTCTATCCGCCGCTGACGGACGTCATTCACAAGATGCTGAACGATCTCACCGTGGATGACTGGGATATCATTATCGGCGGTGACAGCCACACCCGCATGTCCAAGGGTGTTGCCTTTGGTGCCGACTCCGGCACCGTGGCACTGGCTCTGGCCACTGGTGAAGCTACCATGCCGATCCCTGAATCCGTCAAGGTGACCTTCAAGGGTACAATGGCCGATTACATGGACTTCCGCGATGTGGTGCATGCCACTCAGGCCCAGATGCTCAAGCAGCATGGCGACAACGTCTTCCAGGGCCGCATCATCGAAGTGCATATCGGCACCCTGTTGGCCGACCAGGCCTTCACCTTCACCGACTGGACGGCCGAGATGAAGGCCAAGGCCTCCATCTGCATTTCCAACGACGAAACCCTGATCGGTTCGCTGGAGCTGGCCAAGAGCCGCATTCAGGTGATGATCGACAAGGGCATGGACAATGAGAAGAAGGTGCTTCAGGGCCTGATCGACAAGGCAGACAAGCGCATTGCCGAAATCAGATCCGGCGAGAAGCCTGCCCTGCGTCCTGACGACAATGCGAAATACTTTGCCGAAGTGGTTGTCGATCTCGACGAAATCGTCGAGCCGATGATTGCCGACCCGGATGTCAACAACGCTGACGTTTCCAAGCGCTATACCCACGACACGATCCGTCCGATCTCCTACTATCAGGCAGAGAAGAAGGTCGATCTGGGCTTCGTCGGTTCCTGCATGGTGCACAAGGGCGACATGAAGATCGTCGCCCAGATGCTGCGCAATCTGGAAGACGAGAAGGGCAAGGTCGAGTTCAAGGCTCCTCTCGTCGTGGCTGCGCCGACATACAACATCATCGATGAGCTGAAAGAGGAAGGCGACTGGGACGTTCTGGAGAAATATTCCGGCTTCGAGTTCAACGACGCAGCGCCAAAGAACACTGCCCGTACCGAGTATGAGAATATTCTCTATCTGGAACGTCCGGGCTGTAACCTCTGCATGGGCAACCAGGAAAAGGCCGAGAAGGGCGATACCGTTCTGGCAACCTCGACGCGCCTGTTCCAGGGGCGCGTGGTGGAAGACAGCACCGAGAAGAAGGGCGAATCACTGCTTGCCTCGACGCCGGTGGTTGTTCTCTCTGCCATCCTTGGTCGCACGCCGACGCTTGATGAATACAAGACGGCTGTGAAGGGGATCAACCTGACCAAGTTCTCACCACCACAGGAGATCCCGGGCACCTCGCGGTCCGTCCATTTCTAGGATCTTGTGGCTGAGCCCGGCTCACCGTGACCCCGGCTCACCGTGACATGGAAACAACGCCCGGCGTTCGAAAGAGCGCCGGGTTTTTCATTTGGTTGACTGTGGCGATGGTCCGGCGTATCCAGTAAGCAGTGATGGAAACAGGAGTTTTTATGTCCCGCTGAAGAGGGAAGCCGCTGGGCTTCCGATTGCACGAACAACGTAAGATCTGCGGCACGGTGCGCTTGCAGCGGTGGTTTGTGCCTTCTTTTTGCGAAGCATTGAAGCTGGAGGGCGGTTGCCACTCCGGCCATAACGGGACATACCATCATGATCCGGACATTCACATCTGAAGACACCGACGCCGTGATTGCGATCTGGCGTTCGGCCAGCGAGCTGGCGCATGCCTTTCTTGCTGCCGAATTCATGGACGAAGCCGAACGGCTGACGCGGGAGATCTATCTCCCGCAGGCCGAGACCTGGGTCTATGAACGCAACGGCGTAATTCTGGGTTTCATCGGGCTGATCGATGATTATATCGGCGGGCTGTTTGTCGATCCTGCCCATCATGGGGAAGGGATCGGCAGAGCCCTTGTTGACAAGGCTGTGGCTGAAAAGGGATCGCTGGCGGTCGAGGTTTTCGTGGACAATGCCATCGGGCGCCGGTTCTATGCAGCCTATGGCTTTCAGGGAGAAAATCAGGTGACGGACCCGCATTCGGGTTTCCCGCTGTTGCAGCTCACCTATGAGCCGCGGGGTTGAGAACAGGGAACCCGGCGTAACATGCGCCGGGTTTTTGCTTGCGTGCCCTGGTTGTTATCTGTCAGACTGACAAAAACAAATCCTTCCAGATCCGAGATTCCCAATGACCATATCTGTTCCTCCTGCCGACGCTGACGCGCGTCGTGCCATCAAGCCGGTTATCTGCTATCCGACCGAAACGCTGCCCCGACCCGACGTTGCCCTTTATCAGGCTGCCTTCGAGGGCGCGGAGAAGGTCGACGAGGTGATCATCCCGCCGCGGGATGCTGCCAGCATCGAGGTGCCGGCCGGCCATCTGCTGCGCATCATCTGTCCGGAAGGGCCACAGGTGGGGGACCTTGACCTGTTCAACAGCGCCAATCTCGATGAACGCTTCTATTCGGGCAAGACCCGCGCCCTTCACGGCACCCACGTGACCATTGGGGACCAGCTGTGGTCGAGCTTCCCCTATATGCGGCCGATGGCAACCGTCATAGAGGATACGCTGTCATGGTATGGTATCGATCAGTATGGCGGTTCGGTGCATGATGTGATAGGCACCCGCTGCGACCCTTATACGGGGCGCGTTCTCAACGGGGTGGACTATCACTATTGCTGCCATTCGAACCTGACGCGGGCGCTGGCCCGGGCGCGCAATCTCAGCCTGCCCGAGGCGGAGAAATATATTCACGACGTGCTCAATGTCTTCATGTGCACCGGGTTTACCCGCGATACGGGGCAATATTTCATGAAGGCAAGTCCGGTCCGGCCCGGCGACACTCTGGGCCTTTTTGCCGAGATCGACCTTCTGGCAGTGCAGAGCGCTTGTCCGGGCGGGGATTGTTCATCCGAGCATTCCAGCGACACGGCTCAGTGCTATCCGCTGAAAATGGAGGTTTATAAACCGCTGGCCGGACGGCTTGAAGGCTGGCAAAGCCCGGCAGTCAACGCCTATGATTGCAGTCACGGCTGCTGAGGGGAGCTAGAACAGGGCGACGAGCGTGGCTCCGACTGCGATGAAGCCGACACCGAGCCAGCCGCCAAGAGAGAGATGCTCACCAAGGAACAGGGCACCGAAGATGGCCACCAGAACGACGCTCATCTTGTCAATGGGCGCAACCTGCGAGGCATGGCCGATCTTGAGCGCCCGGAAATAACAGATCCAGGAGGCCCCTGTGGCAAGGCCGGAAAGGACGAGAAACAGGCCAGACCTTGCCGAAAGCACCGAAAGACTTTCCCAGCCGCCGGTTGCGCTGAGAATCGCCGCAAGGGTGAAGAGAATCACGATCGTGCGAATGAAGGTGGCGAAGTCCGAACCAATACCGGAGACGCCAACCTTGGCAAAAATGGCGGTCAGGGCGGCAAAGCAGGCCGACAGGATGGCCCAGAATTGCCATGTCACAAGCATGTTTCGCATTCTATCCTCGTTTGAACTGGCCTTGCGCGGGGTGAGTCTTGTACCAGCGGGGAGTGGCTGGCGTGGAAAATGAGAGAGACAAATCTTGTTGGCTCCCGGAAGGTTTGGCAAGCGTCAATCGACGGAAGCCGCAGGGAAATTTAACGTTGGAGGTATCACTATGACATATATTGCGTCTGAAACCCGTTACGACACCATGCCTTATCGCCGGTGTGGCAAATCGGGGCTCAAGCTGCCAGCGGTCTCGCTGGGGCTTTGGCACAATTTTGGCTATGACACACCGCATTTCACCAAGCAGGCCATGTGTCGGACGGCCTTCGATCTGGGGATCACCCATTTCGATCTGGCCAACAACTATGGACCGCCTCCGGGCGCAGCCGAAGAAGCCTTCGGGGAGATCCTCAGGACCGATTTCAAGCCCTATCGCGATGAGCTGATCATTTCATCCAAGGCGGGCTACGATATGTGGCCGGGGCCTTATGGCGAATGGGGTAGCCGGAAATATCTGATTGCATCCTGCGACCAGTCGCTGAAACGCATGGGGCTCGACTATGTCGACATCTTCTATTCCCATCGTTTTGACCCCAACACGCCGCTGGAAGAAACCATGGGCGCCCTTGATACGCTGGTCCGTCAGGGCAAGGCCCTTTACGTGGGCATCTCGTCCTACAACTCCCAGCGCACGCGGGAAGCGGTGAAGATTCTCAATGAGCTTGGTACGCCTTGCCTCATCCATCAACCGAGCTACAACATGCTCAACCGCTGGGTGGAAAAGGATGGTCTGAAAGATACTCTGAAGGAACTCGGTGTTGGCTCCATCGCCTTTACGCCACTGGCGCAGGGAATGCTGTCGAACAAGTATCTGAATGGCATTCCGGCTGATTCCCGCGCCGCTTCCGGTCGGTTCCTCAAGAAGGAAATGATCACCGATCGGGCTGTCGAGCATCTCAAGAAACTCAACGAGATCGCGGCTCGCCGTGGCCAGACGCTGGCCCAGATGGCCATCGCCTGGGTGCTGCGCGACGAAGGCATTACCACGGCACTGATCGGGGCGTCGCGCGCCGAGCAGATCGTCGATTGTGCCGCTGCGGTGAAAAACCTCGCCTTCACGGCTGAAGAACTTGCCGAAATCGATCTTTATGCGCAGGAAGAGAATATCAATATCTGGAAGAAATCGTCCGACCTGTAATCGGTCGGTTGAATCTATTCCATGCAAAAAGAAAGGGCGAGCGGCATGGCCGTTCGCCCTTTTTCATTCCACATGGCCTGATCAGAAGTCGATGGCGCGGCCGTCGATTTCATAGTCATCATAGCGGGACGGATCGAGACCGCCGCGACCATTGAGCTCCTTGGGCCGGTCTGCACTCACCTTCAGGGCGTCGCGTTCCTTGCGGCGTTCTTCTGCTTCCATCAGCGCGCGCTGGGCTGCGGGGGGCAGATCCTCGAACTTGCGCCGTGGTCTTTCTTCTTCCTGCGGTTTGGCCGTTTCGGCCACACGTTCTTCCGTGCTCTTGAACTGAGGGGAGTTGACGTCAACCGTCTGTCTTTTCGGGGCTTCGTCTGCCATTCATCTGCTCCCTTGCTTTCCTGTCTTGAAAATGGGTCTCGGGTGGCACCATATAGGATAATGTAATGCGATCCAATCGCTCAGAGCCACAAAGAAGGATAGATCTGGCATGAATTTCTTCCGTACCACACTCTTGCTGGCCGCCATGACAGGCCTGTTCATGGCCATCGGCTATTTGCTCGGTGGCTCGGGGGGCATGATGATTGCCTTCATCTTTGCGCTGGGCATGAATGCGTTCAGCTACTGGAACTCGGACAAGATGGTGCTGAGGATGCATAACGCCATGGAGGTGGATGCTCGCTCGGCCCCGGAATATTACGAGATTGTCGAGAAGCTGGCGCAGTCCGCCGGACTGCCAATGCCGCGCGTCTATGTCATTGACTCCGATCAGCCCAACGCCTTTGCCACGGGCCGCAACCCGCAGAACGCCGCAGTGGCTGCCTCGACCGGTCTGCTCAACCGTCTCTCCTATGAAGAGGTGGCCGGTGTGATGGCCCACGAGCTGGCCCACATCAAGAATTACGACATTCTGACCATGACCGTGACGGCGACCTTTGCCGGTGCGATTTCCATGCTTGCCAACTTTGCGATGTTCTTTGGCGGCAACAGGGATCGTGAAGGCGGGGGGCTGGGCATCATTGGCACGATTGCCGTGATGATTCTGGCGCCGCTGGCCGCTTCCGTCGTGCAGATGGCGATCAGCCGGACGCGGGAATATGAGGCCGACAAGACCGGTGCCGAAATCTGTGGCCAGCCGATGTGGCTTGCCTCGGCGCTGGCCAAGATCGCCAACGCAGCCGGTCGCACCGCCAACGTGACCGCCGAGCAGCATCCGGAAACCGCGCATATGTTCATCATCAACCCGCTTTCGGGGCAGAAGATGGACAATCTCTTCTCGACCCACCCGGACACCCAGAACCGCATTGATGCGCTGCAGGCCCTGCAGGCGGAATGGTACGGCGGTCAGGGGCCGCTCAAGGTCAGCTCCGGTGGAACGCTGGGTGCCAATCAGCGCCGCAGCCAGATGCGGGACGATGCTGGCTCTGACGGGCCGTGGAGTGGCTGCGGCCAATCGCGTTCATCGCGACCATCGCACCATGACGAGCCGGATCAGTCCGGTCCATGGGGCTGAGGTCGGCTTGCGTCGTTGATATCCGAAACAATGCGGGGGCTCAGCACTGCCGGGCCCCTTTGCATGCGTGCATGGCCCCGAGACGGGGCGCAGGAACGGCCCGCAGGGGCGAAGAGGAATGACCGATCGTGTTGGACCATGAGATTCTCCGCCCCCTCGTGCATTATTCCGGGCATTTTCTGGTGCCCTTCCTGATTGCCCGCTTGGTCTTTCCAAGGGAAATCTGGCTGAAGGCGGCGCTTGTCATGGTGTCGACGATCGTGATCGATGTCGACCATCTGCTGGCCGATCCGATCTTTGATCCCAACCGTTGCAGCATCGGGTTCCATCCCCTGCATACGCTATGGGCGGGGGTGGTCTATGTCGGTCTTGTGCTGGTGCCGGACTGGCGGGCGCGCGCCTTTGGTGTCGGGGCGCTGTTCCATCTGGCGGTTGATACCAATGACTGCTTTCTCGGTGGGACCTGGTAGCACCAACCAATGAAAAAGCCGCTGCGGGGTGACCGGAGCGGCTTTTTGTATCAGATCAGGAAACGGCCTCAGGCTGCCACTGGCTGTCTTAGGCGGTTTTCTTGGAGGCGCGCACAGCCCGTTTGCGATCGTTCGGATCCAGCAGGATCTTGCGCAGACGGATCGACTTCGGCGTCACTTCCACCAGTTCGTCATCGGCGATGTAGGACAGGGCTGCCTCAAGGCTCAGCTTCAGCGGCGTGGTCAGCTTGATGGCGTCGTCCTTGCCTGCCGAGCGGATGTTGGTCAGCTGCTTGCCCTTGAGCACGTTGATGTCAAGGTCGTTGCCGCGGGTGTGTTCACCAACGATCATGCCTTCATACACCTTGGTGCCCGGGGTGATCATCATCGGGCCGCGATCTTCCAACTGCCACAGGGCATAGGCAACAGCCTCGCCTGCACCGTTGGAGAGCAGCACACCGGTGTTACGTGATGCGATGTCACCCTTGTGCGGTGCATAGGCATGGAACAGACGGTTGAGGATGGCCGTGCCGCGGGTGTCGCTCAACAGCTCTGACTGATAACCGATGAGGCCACGGGTCGGAGCATGGAAGACAAGGCGGGTGCGGCCACCGCCGGACGGACGCATCTCGATCATGTCGGCCTTGCGTTCCTGCATCTTCTGGACAACGATGCCGGAGAATTCATCATCGACATCGATGGTGACTTCCTCGATCGGTTCCAGCATCTTGCCTTTTTCGTCCTTCTGCATCACCACCTGAGGACGCCCGACGCCCAGCTCGAAGCCTTCGCGGCGCATGTTCTCGATGAGAATGGAGAGCATCAGCTCGCCACGACCGGAGACGATGAAGGCATCGGTACCCTGGGCTTCTTCCACCTTCAGGGCGACGTTACCTTCGGCTTCTGCAAACAGACGGGAGCGGATGACACGGCTCTGAACCTTGTCGCCTTCCTGTCCGGCCAGCGGGCTGTCGTTGACGCGGAAGGTCATCGACAGGGTCGGCGGGTCGATCGGCTGGGCCTGAATGGCTTCGCTGACCGATGGTGAGCAGAGGGTGTCTGCCACGGTTGCCTTCTGCAGACCGGCGATGGAGACGATGTCGCCTGCTTCACCCTTTTCGATGGCAGCGCGTTCGAGGCCACGGAAAGCGAGGATCTTGGAGACACGGCCCTGCTCGATCAGCTTGCCATCGCGGGACAGGGCCTTGATGGCCATGTTCGGGGTGACTTCACCAGCGAGGATGCGACCGGTCAGAATGCGGCCAAGGAAGTTGTCGGCCTGAATGGTGGTGGCAAGCATGCGGAACTCGCCTTCTTCCACCTTGGGGGCCGGTACGTGCTTGATGACCATGTCGAACAGTGGCTCAAGGCTGTCTTTCGGGCCGTCCGGGTCGGTCGACATCCAGCCGTTCTTGGCCGAGCCGTAAAGAACCGGGAAGTCGAGCTGGTGCTCGTCGGCGTCCAGATTGGCGAACAGGTCGAATACTTCGTCCAGCACTTCATGGGCGCGCTGTTCCGGCTTGTCGATCTTGTTGATTGCCACGATCGGACGCAGGCCGAGGTTCAGGGCCTTGGAGACCACGAATTTGGTCTGGGGCATCGGGCCTTCCGCTGCGTCGACCAGCACGATCACACCATCAACCATGTTGAGGATACGCTCCACCTCGCCGCCGAAGTCGGCGTGGCCCGGAGTGTCCACGATGTTGATGCGGGTGCCGTTGTGCTCCAGCGAGGTGACCTTGGCCAGAATGGTGATACCGCGCTCACGTTCGATATCGTTGGAATCCATCATCCGTTCTTCGGTCTGCTGGTTGGCCCGGAACATGCCGGAGGACTTGAGCAGCTCGTCGATCAGAGTGGTCTTGCCGTGGTCAACGTGTGCGATAATCGCAATGTTGCGCAGATTCATGTCTGTTTCTCTAGTTGTTCGGGCAACAGCAAACAGGCTCGGCGAATGCCGACGCACCTCTTGCAGCCCGACTTATTCAGGAAGTTGGCGCAAGCTCTATACGAATTTTCCCCAGTTGAAAAGCCTTGATGGCAAGGAAAAGCGCCATATTGGCTGCGTTGCACTATTGCATAGCTCCCTAACGCCAGTCTGTGACAGGGGAATGAAACCTGGCAAGGGGTCAGAAATTGCAGATCTCGAACAGCGAAGCCCGTGATGTTATACCGAGTTTTTCATAGGCCCGCTTGCGATAGGTGACGACCGTAGAGGTGGCGACGTTCATGTCGGCGGCAATGCGCTCGGCCTTTCTGCCGGAGAGAATACCGAGGCAGACCTCCCTCTCGCGGTCCGACAGGGTGGCAAGGACCGGATGGGGTTCCGGATCATATGTCGCTACGAGGTACGGGGCTGCCGAAAAATGTTTGATGGACAGATCAACAAAGGCGGTGAAGAGATTTTGATCAAGCTCTCTGGTGTCGGCGAAATAGATATGTATTCCCATGCGCAGGGTTGGCGTGGTTGCCATAATGGTGATGCGATCCGCAAAGCCGAATTCGGGGTTGTTTTCCTTGTAAACCGATGAGAAGGCACGCAGATAGTCTTCGGGATAGCTGCTGCTGGTCTCGCGAAAGCTTTCAATGATACGGGATCCCATCTCCATCTCCATGACCGTCTTGCGCACGGGATCCTGCCTGTACCAGCCAGTCATGTAGATGGTCTTTGCCACTTCCCCGAACAGCGTGTTTTGCAGATGTCTGATGTAGAGGCAGCGGGGAATGTCGTCGTCAAACGACCAGACGGCAACCTGGACGGATTTGAGTTCTCCGATCAGCTCCAGATAGGATGGAAAGAAATCCGGCCCGCCCGATGCGGCTTCGCATTTCTCCAAAAGATGGCGTTGGCGTTCATTCAACATGATGCTTGTCCACATTGTCCCCCTTTTTAGTGGACAGACGAATCCCTGTTCTTTCGCTATTGATCATCGCAATTGGAATTCCTCCAAAATCAGCAACTGGAGAACTCCGATAACAAAAAAGAGATGCGGTTCCCCTGATATCGTTTCAGGCATAGCTTCAAGATTGAAAGATCGGTCCCCCAAACCATTCATGTCTTTCCCTCTTGAGTCCCTCACCAGCACATCATCCCCCACAGCTTTGTGTCTGGTGCAGGGACGCATAACCACCCTGCTTCCGGCGATACTGATCGCGGAACTTGCTCTTCCATCCATGGCATTCCCTTGATTGACAACAATGAGACATTCGACATTTTTGGTCAAGGCTGTCGGCGGGCTTCTCGCTCTGTGCCGATACGCTTTGGGCCGTCGGATTGCCTATGACGCCTGCGCTATGGTCCAGATTTCGAGTGCGGTCTGATAGCTGATGTAGAGCGGATGTTTGGGATGGTTGTCACGGGACAGACCGAGGTGATGCAACGTCAGGCCCTCCGCAGTGAGCAGCCGCTGTATCGCAGGCCCCATGCCCAGATAGGCACCGTGGGTGCCCCAGGCGCAGAGGATCGTGTCGGCCTCGCGGGCGGATTGCAGGAGAATGGCAAGGTTTTCCGGCCCGATCGGCTCCCTTGCGCGCTTGAGATCCCGCGGGTCGGTGGCACGAAAGGCAAACAGGTTGCAGGCCCTGAAGCCGCCATAGCCCAGTGCGCGGGCGCGCCTTTCGCAGCGCTCGATGGTCGGGTCGTTTTTGAGCTCGGTTGCAGTGGACGGGTTGAGCATGATGAACAACAGCCGGGGAGCCGCCTCGTCCCAAATCCGCGTGAGGGCATAGCGATAGGTCTCGCAAGGGGAATAATGGGCGGAGGAGACCGTTCCTTGCTCTTTCAGCTCTCTGATCAGAATCGTCTCGGCTCTCATGCTTGTGTTGCTCGGTCCAAGGTCAAAAGGCAAGGCAGCCCGGCGTCATGCCAAAGGCTGCCTTTATCCTGAGGTCTTGCTGCCGCATGGCCCGCATGGCGAGGGCCTTCCGGCAGGGTGGGTGTCTTGGCTAGAGCCGGACAACGCCCTTCTTGACGATGATGTTGCCATAGAGGCGGCGCTCGCCGGTCTGGACGATGGCATAGGACTGCTTGGACAGATCGTAGAAGGCGAAGCGCTCGATGGCGGAAATGGGGGCCGGGTTGTCAGCAACCTCGTCGATGACGGCCTGGAACTCGGTCACGACCGGGGGAACCTCAGCAGCATCGCCAACCACTTCCATGACATAGGCGGGGTCCTTGACGAAATCGTCGAGCGGCATCAGTTCGAGCACGGCCTTCAGGATGTCGGTGGCCAGAATGCCATCAAGGCGCACGTAGCGGCAGCCGTTGGCGCGGGCAATCTGTTCGCCGGGGAAGTTGGCGTCGGCAATGACCAGATTGTCGCCATGCCCCATGGAGGCAAGGATATGAAGAAGCTCCGGAGACAGCAGCGGATTGATATTTCTAAGCATTGGATGGTTCCCAATCACATGATGGATTTATGGATACAGGACTGCGGTCTGGGCTTGCGCGTGCAAATCGAAGAGGGCGAACCTGTCTCGGCCATAAAAAATGGCGGGGTTGTAACCCCGCCATTTTCTCATTCCGGTTCGGAACGATCAACTTAGCCTTTGGCCTTGCGATTGCGATAGCCGATGGTCCGAAGGCGCAGGCCCTGCAGCTCGATGAAGCCGGCAGCATCGTGATGATCGTAGTCGATTGCGCCTTCCTCAAAGGTGACGAGGTCTTCGCTGTAGAGGCTGAATTCGCTGTCACGGGCAATGACGTTGACGTTGCCCTTGTAGAGCTTCAGCTTGACGGTGCCGGTGACATATTCCTGAGACTTGTCGATCAGCGCCTGCAGCATTTCGCGTTCCGGGCTGTACCAGAAGCCGTTGTAGATCAGCTCTGCATAGCGCGGCATGATGCTGTCCTTGAGGTGAGCGGAGCCACCGTCAAGAGTGATGGATTCGATGCCGCGATGGGCAGCATGCAGAATGGTGCCGCCCGGGGTTTCATAGATGCCGCGGGATTTCATGCCGACGAAGCGGTTCTCGACGAGGTCGAGACGGCCGATGCCGTTGTCGCGGCCAAGCTCGTTGAGCTTGGTAAGGATGGTGGCCGGGCTCATCTTCTCGCCGTTGATGGAGACAGCGTCACCCTTTTCAAAGCCGATCTCGATGATGGTGGCTTCGTCCGGGGCAGCTTCCGGGCTGATGGTGCGGGAATAGACATATTCCTCGGCCGGGATCGACGGATCTTCCAGCACGCGGCCTTCAGAAGAGGTGTGCAGCAGGTTGGCGTCGACCGAGAACGGCGCTTCGCCGCGCTTGTCCTTGGTGATCGGGATCTGGTTCTGTTCGGCGAACTCGAGCAGCTTGGTGCGCGAGGTCAGGTCCCATTCGCGCCACGGGGCGATGACCTTGATGTCCGGGTTGAGGGCGCGGGCTGCCAGCTCGAAGCGGACCTGGTCATTGCCCTTGCCGGTTGCCCCATGGGCAACGGCGTCGGCGCCGACTTCCTTGGCGATTTCAACGAGGCGCTTGGAGATCAGCGGGCGGGCGATGGAGGTGCCGAGCAGATAGACGCCTTCATAGAGGGCGTTGGCACGGAACATCGGGAAGACGAAGTCGCGGACGAATTCTTCACGCACGTCTTCGATGTAGATCTGCTTGATGCCCAGCATCTCGGCCTTCTTGCGCGCCGGTTCCAGCTCTTCGCCCTGACCGAGGTCGGCGGTAAAGGTTACCACTTCGCAGCCATATTCGGTCTGCAGCCATTTGAGAATGATCGACGTGTCGAGGCCACCTGAATAGGCCAATACGACTTTTTTGATATCGCCTTTTTTCGCCATGCGATTTCACCTGAACTATCTGGAGGCGCGATTTTAAAGTGCGCCATAGTGATTGGGAAGACTATGCTTTCAAAAGCATATTCCGGAAAAGGTTACCAGTCTTTTCGGGCAGGAATATGCGACAAATTTTCGGTTCAGGCCAGCCTGTCACCTCGCGTGAAGGACAAACCGTCTCGAACACCATCTGGCGGCACTATAGGCGCTATAAAATTCTGCGCAAGGGGGATAGGGGAGAATTTCCTCCTGATAACGATCAGTTATCCGCCGTGTTTTTGGGCTCTGCCTTTTTGCCTGGCGCCAGCGACTGGTTGCCGCTGCGCAAAGGGCGTCTTTGCCACATGGTGGCAAGGTGCCGGGCGATCCACCTGCCTGCGGCTGTCCAGCGCTGTTCCAGTCCCTCTGCTGCGGGCCCGAGCCATCCTGCCTTGCTCATGAGCTGGAAAAGCGCCACCATCACCCAGCCGGTGAGGGCCCAGGCCAGCAGGACATCTGAAAGATAATGGCCGCCAAAGGCAATCCTGTTGAGCGAAACGAGCAAGCCAAGCGTTGCAAGCACCAGCGTGCCACCCTTGCGCCAGCCGAGCGGCAAGATGAAGACAAGGCCCAATAACCAGAAGGCCATGGAGGCCTCTCCGGACACGAAGGAGCAATTGCTCTGGCAATGGTCTTTGACGATCCAGACCTCGGAATAGGGCCATGTGCCGCCAAACAGATCGGTCTGGACAGGACGGGCGCGGCCCCAATTGGCCTTGAGCAGGATGTTGACCAGCAGGCCGGGGCCGAGCAATGCGGTTGCCGCAAGATAGAGCATGGTGGAGAGCGCAAAGAGCTTTTGCAGCGCTGGCCAGAAGAGGCGGACGACCAGAAGACCGATGACCACAAGGATGGCGGCGCGGGGCAGGAACAGGCCGAGTGCACGCAGGCGCATCGGGACATAATAGCTCTTCAGCCAGAAGCCATCCTGAGCGGAATAGAACAGCTGGCTGGTCCAGCGGTCCAGTTCGGGCACGATCAGGAACAGTGCCGATAGCAGCAGAACGGCCCAGGTTGCCCAGAAAACCGGATGGTCTTGCATGTCTTTGCAGAGGGTTTTGCGCATGGTTCGGGCCTTGAGGTGTCTTCTGCCTCTGGCCTAGCCGATTTTCGGTGGAATTTAAAGTGCGTTGACGCGCTTGCAACCTGAGTGGCTTTTGTGCAGGACTGTCCCTGCCGGGTTTTTGATGGTGATTCCATCTCCAGATCGCGTTGAACGCGGAGGAAAGGATCAAGCTATGAAGAGCATTGGAACTAGATTGGCTCATGTGATACGGGCCGTGGCAATGGCCGGTGCCTGTGCGGCTGTGGTGGCAGGGTCTCCGGCTTTGGCCGCAGACTGCAAGCCGATGACGAAGGCTCAATGCGAGGCGGCCTCGAGCTGCCTCTGGATGGACAGTTACAAGAGCAAGTCCGGTACTCTGGTGCGTTCGCACTGTGTCTACAAGAACAAGAAAAAGGGCACCGTTCTGAACCGGCTTTTCAACAACAAGACGTCATCGACGACCATTACTAAGCTCTCGTCCAAGAAGAAGGTGGATGTGAATTCCAAGCCGGCTTCCAAACTGAAATGACGCTTTTCCGGTTGTTGGGCCTTTGAACGTTCACCGTTGTGGTGGGCGTGTGCTGGCCGGACATGAAAAGAGCCGAAGATCAGGGGGGGACCCTTCTCAACCGGCTCTTTGTGCCAAATCCGGATTGACGGAGGTTCGCCGGTCACGTCCGGTCTGACAGTTCCGAGGCTGATGTGGCCGTCGGCCCCTTCTTGCGGGAAGGGGCGTCATCGGGGGATCACTCAGTGTTTGCGGGTGATGGCATGCAGGATGTTGACCCATGGCAGAAAAGGCTGCCACTCGGGCCGCTCGAACGGGTCCTGGAAGGCATCTGTCTTGCCTTGATGATGTCTCGTTGCAGAATCCCACAACAGCAGGGTTTGCATGTGTGTCATTCTCTACACTCCTGATTTTGCACAAGAAAGCCCTGTCCCTGATATGCGGGGCAATCAGGGTGGCGCCTTGTGCTGTCGATAGATGATGGGCCGTTCTTGTTTCCGTGAACTGATGGGTGGACCATCGCGCAGCGGTGTCGGGCCTTGTCTCGACTATAGCATCGGCGCGGTCGGGGATGTAGATTTGGCATTGAAAGTCGTTTTTCATTCATGTGCGTTGCAAGGGAATGCTGCGTGTAGGAAACAAGCATCATGGAAGCAAGTTGGGACGATCTGAAACTGTTTTTGATTGTAGCCGAATGCGGTGGCTTGTCCGGCGCGGCGGCTCGCACGGGGCTCAGTGCGCCCACCATCGGGCGGCGCATTCTTGCGCTTGAGCGGACGATGAACCGGCTGCTTTTCGAGCGCAGCAGGCGGGGCTATGTTCTGGCCAAGGACGGCGAGAAGCTGCTGGCTCGCGTCCGAGAGATGCAGAAAATTTCCTCGGAAATCACCGACTGGCATGGCGGTGCCTTCAAGGACCCTGTCGTTGAGGTGGCGGGGGATACATGGTTGGCGATGTTCTTTGCCAGACATGCCGCTGCCCTTTCCAAGGGGCCGGGGGACATTCGCGTCGGCTTTACCGATTCTCACGACGCGACCCAGCTGATCAATCGTGACCGGCTGGTATTCGTGACCATCGTCCCGCCGACATCGGGCAACTATGCCATTCTGCAGTCGGTCGTTATGCGCTTTGCGGTCTACAAGAGCGAGGCTCTTGCCGACATCATGAATGCACCCTGGGTGTCACTGGGCAAGGAGACGTCACGGTTTCCGGCGGATCGCTGGGTGTTCGAGCATCATGATCAGGAAATCTACAGCTGGACCAACAAGGCGCATATGGCACTGCATCTCCTGCTGAGCGGGCAGGGGCGCGGGGTGTTGCCCTGCTTCATCGGCGATGTCCAGCAAGGGCTTGTACGCGAGGGCGACTGCATCGAGGACCTAACCAGCCGGCTCTACATCGTGGTCAATGATGATGACCGGCGGCGTCCGGAAGTGCGGCTGATGATGGATCGGGTGGCCGGGCTGCTCGGCAACCATGCGGAGCTGTTCGCCGGCAGAGGTGACTGCGTTTGATAGCCTCAGGTGTCGGTGATCTAGAGCGGCTTTGGTTTGTTATCGAGAGTCCGCTTCACGATACCCGCACTTCTGCCGGCTATAAGCCAGTAAACGAAGCCGCCGACGAAGCCACTGGCGATTGCCAGCAAATTGAAGACCGAGTCCAGATTGTCCTGTGGATTGATGGTCATGAAAGACAGCGAGAATACAAGCCCCAATCCCAGATAGATCCAGATCGAGCGCCAGGAGAAGAGCTCGCAAAAGATGAGTACAAACAGGCATGGTCCCCAGATCTGAAACAGATACATTGAAAAGACGATGCCGATACTGCCGACCCACCACGCCATGATGTCATTATTGGCGATCGGGGTCTCATAGGAATAGAAGCTGATCGAGATGAAGAGATTTCTGGCCAACAACGCAAAGAACAGACCGATCGGCACCATGAAAATGCGGGCAATCAGGCGGGACAGGCTCATCTCAGGCTCCTTGGCTTTCGGCTATCAAGCGGCTTGAAGGCAGCCACAGGGGCTGCCATTCATGTGCTATTCGTCTTCTTCCATATCGTCGTTGGAGCCGTCGCCAACAAGATTGGAAAGACGCATTCTTTCCAGAGCTGCCAGCTCGGCTTCCAGTTTTTCCCGTTCGACCTTGCGCAGGCGCTCGGATTCGGATTTCAGCTGACCGCAGGCGGCATAGATGTCACGACCGCGCGGCGTGCGGACCGGTGAGGCGTAACCGGCGCGGTTGATGAAGTCGGCAAATTCCTCGATCTGATCCCAGTCGGAGCATTCATAGTTGCTGCCCGGCCACGGGTTGAACGGAATGAGGTTGATCTTGGCCGGAATGCCGCGCAGCAGCTTGACCAGATTGCGGGCGTCCTCGATGGAGTCGTTGACACCCTTCAGCATCACATATTCAAAGGTGATGCGCTTGGCGTTTGAGACCCCGGGATAGGTGCGGCACGCTTCCAGCAGCTCCTTGAGGTTCCATTTCTTGTTGATCGGCACGATCTCGTCGCGCAGCTCGTCATTGGTGGCGTGCAGCGAAATGGCCAGCATGCAGCCCACTTCCTCACCGGCGCGCCGGATGTTGGGCACATGACCGGAGGTCGACAGGGTGATGCGGCGCTTGGAGATGGACAGGCCCTCACCATCGGCCATGATCAGCATGGCGGTCTTGACTGCGTCATAGTTGAATAGAGGCTCGCCCATGCCCATCATCACGACGTTGGAGACGAAGCGGCCCATCTTGGGAACGATGGCGCCGGTTTCGGGTTCCCGTTCCGGAAAGTCGTTGAGCATTTCGCGGGCGACGCGCAGCTGGGCGACAATTTCCTCGGCGGTGAGGTTGCGCACCAGCTTCTGGGTGCCGGTGTGACAGAAAGTGCAATTGAGCGTGCAGCCGACCTGAGAGGAGACGCAAAGCGTGCCGCGGTTCTCGTCGGGAATATAGACGGTTTCCACTTCGACCGGACGACCGGCGCCTCGCGGCGGGAAGCGCAACAGCCATTTGCGCGTGCCATCCACCGAGATCTGCTCGGCGACCAGCTCGGGATGGGTGATCGTGTAGACGAAATCCATCTTGGCGCGCAGATCCTTGGAGACGTTGGTCATCTGGTCAAAGGAAGTCGCTCCGCGCACATAGATCCAGTGCCAGAGCTGGGCAACGCGCATGCGGATCTGCTTGTCGGCAACCCCGATGCGGCGCATGGCTTCGCCAAGCTCGGCGCGGTCCATGCCCACCAGGTTCATCTTGTCCGGATCGAGCGCGGGCCAGCTGTAGGAATGGCTGGTGGCGATCGCGGCGGTTTCTGCCAAGGTGGTGTCTGGAACAGTGGCTTCCGGTGTGGTTTCAACGGCTGACAGGTTGGTCATGTTGGCATTCCATCCGCAGGTCCTTGCTGCGGCTCCTCTTTTCAAGGCCGATCACTGCCGCTTTCCGACGTTCCCATTCGCTGGGGTGCGGTTGTCGGTGGGTGGGCGTGATCCTTCAAGACTGCCATTCCGGAACGCCAAACCAGTATGAGGGTGTGGCCTGATCCTTGCCCTTTTGCCAACGCTCTGTTGGCCATCAGGGGGCAGCCCGTTCGAATTCTGGGCGAATTTGCGGGTGTATAAAGCAAAAAAGCGGCCTTGTCAGCCGCTTTTGTTGGTTCTCTTAGCTGTTTTTGCTTACTGGCACTCGGCCAGAGCCTTCTGCGTCGCTGCCGTGATCCCGGAAAGGGAATAGGTGTCGACGGTCACAGTGCCGCGAGAAGAGGTGCCCTTGATGACCATGCTGGAGCCGCGGCGCATGGCATTGACCAGACGCGCTTCTTCAGCAGCATTCTCAAGCCATGCTCCATCTCCCGAGGTGTAAAGGGAGAAAGTGTCGGAGCCGACCTGAATGGTGGTCTTGGACCCTTCCTTGTAAGGATAGCCGGTGATCACGTTGACTTCCTCGCGTACACCTTCGCGCGGACGCGTGGTAACGAAGAAATAAACGGGGTCGCGGTTCACATTCTTTGGCTCCATGTCTTTGGGCTGGCTGACCGCAAAGCACATCTTGCCGCGTTGAGGATCATTGAAAACATAAGCACCCCAATCCTTGAATTGTTCGACGCGAGTGGCCGCGCCCTGAGCATGTGCTGCAGTGGCGGAAAGTGCGAGAAGGGTGGCTGCTCCGAGGATTTTTACGCTTTTCATCTCTACCTGTCGCTTTCGACTGGATGCCAACAGGAGCCACAGGCTCCAATTCATTCATTTAACATTTACCAAAGTCAGGGTTACCAAACCGTGAAGCTGCAGCAATTTTTGACTTTTTTTCAAATCGGCTGCAATTCCTGATCATGATTCCCAGAATCTGATGGGTTGACGTGCAAGATTCAATGCAAATGCGGCAAGAGATGGGCACTGCCTTGTCTTCATTCGGCTTTCGGTCCTGCCGACGCCATCAAAGTTCCGTTATACGCCCCCTGCCGCATCTTTCAACCCTTGAGGCCATCCGGGATGTCGCCCCGGAACTTCGGCTGGCCGTGTTGATGGACCTTCAGTTCCCTGGGACCTCCGGCGCGGACCGGCCGGTCGGTAAAGCCCCCCATGGACTGGACACGATCATACATGATGATGGCCCCCGCTGTTGCCACATTCAGGCAGAAGCGGGTCGGGATCTTGACGATGAACTCACACTTGTCCTGCATCGACTGGGTCAGATTGCCTCTTTCCGGCCCAAGAATATAGGCGGCTTTGGTCGGATGCCTGAAAGAGGGCAGATCAACCGCATCATCGGTCAGCTCGACGCCGACCAGTCGGCAATCCTTTGGCAGGATAAGATCCTCTTCACTGGCCCAGGGGTAATAGGGCAGATGATCGCCGCTGTTGGAGGTGTCCGTGCCGGGCTTGGCGAAGGTCCGCTCTGCCGCAATCGTGAAAAAGAAGCTGGCGCCAAAGGCATGTGCCGTGCGCAGCAGATTTCCGAAATTGCCCTCTTTGGATAGCCCCTGTACTCCCACTGCGAAATATCCGCGCATCTCGTTCCTGTCTTCCGATCTGTTTTCTGAAATTCTGGTCCGCAAGAGCCGGTCGATCTTTCATGCGAGCGGGCCTAATGCAGATGCGCTGTTCTAGACCAGATTTGCTTCAAAGGGAACCATGTGGGGCAAGAGGGGGAAAATTCCGGCCGGTGGGCTAGACAAAAGCGTAATCCTGAAATTTGGGGTTGAAGAATATACATTTGAAACTCTACGATCCAAAACAGTTGTTTTGCGCCCGCACGGGTGCGCTCTTTATTGCAAATGGAAGACTGTCTTGAGACCTTCATTTTTCGCAAACCTGATCATCGGGTGTCTGTCCCTTGTTGTTCTCCTGAGTTCGGCTGTCTGGGCGCGAGAAGATCTTGTCGTCCAGTATCTCAAGGCCCAATATGGCACCAATCTGGGCCTCTTCACGGTGAAGAAGGTCAATCTGGAGCCCGTAGGCGACAAGGCTGATGAATATGTGGTCTCCTTCAGGGGATCGATGTTCTGCGGCTCTGCCGGCTGCACCCATGATGTGCTGCAGGTCCGGGACCGGACGGTCAGGCAGTTGCTGAGCGTTACCACAGGGGATGTCGAACCGATCGACGGGGAGAGCCGGCACGGTCTCAAGTCGCTCAAGCTCAGCGGCGGCAATGGACCTGGAGCACTTTGGGCCTTTGACGGCAACGAGTATCAGTTTGTCAGGAAGCTTGAACTTGCGCCGGCTGTTGCGCCCAAACCATCAGTATCTCCGGTTCGCCCAGCACCCGTGATGCCCTCGGCGGTCCCTGCTCAGGGCTGGGGATCGGTCCCGATCGGCAGGCCGAACCCGCCAATCGATCTGCGTGAGGTTCAGGCGTCGCTCAACATGCTTGGTTTCTGCGTCGGCCCGGTCGATGGAGCGATGGGAGAGCGGACCCGCAACGCCATCGCCGCCTTCAAACGCAACCGGCCGGAATGGTCTGACAAGAGCGAGCTGTCCGCCAGAGTGACCGATGCCTTTGTCGCGGTTCTGCGGGAGGTCCGCGTTGCCAGCGGCAACAGCAACAAATGTGCTGAGATGGCAAGGGCGGTTCGCCGCGGCGTGTCCGGAGCCTATTTCTTCCAGACGAGGACCGGAACCGGCATTTTGTATTCGCTTCTGACATTGGCACCAAATCGTCGCTTTGAAATCAACGTCAGACTGGGCCCACTTCCAGAAAAGCATGTTGCTCTGATCAGAGGCTATTATGAACAGCAAGGTATTCTGGTCTTGCTGGAAACCCAGCAATCCGACGCTCCCACATTTCCAAGAAATGTAGCGTTCAAGATCCTGAACAATGGGGATTTGCTTTCCGAACATGGGGAGACATACAAGCGATTGCCTCAATAAGCTGGTCCCGAGGAGGTCGGCAGGGCGCATGATCCATTTGCCTCATGCTCTCTCCTTTCGTCTCATTGGCTGGTTTTGTTCCTTTGTGATGGCGCTTCGCCATGGTAGGGCTTGAGTGTGGTTGAACAAACGGGGAGCCGAGCATGCGGGCGATACTTTGCGATGCCTTTGAAGGCGTCGACAATCTGAAACTGGTCGAGCTGGACAAACCATCTGTCGGGCCCGGCGAGGTTCTGATCCGGGTCAAGGCGGCCGCGCTCAATTTCTTCGACACGCTGCTCCTGCATGACAAATACCAGTTCACGCCAGATCTGCCCTTCTCGCCTGCCGGTGAGATTTCCGGCATCATCGAAGAGGTCGGCGAGGATGTCGACTCTTCCCGCGTCGGGGAGAAGGCGTTGAGCTATATTCGCTGGGGCGGCACCCGCGACTATGTCGTGGTTCCTGCCAGCGACGCCATCACCATGCCCGATCCGCTCGGTTTCGAGGAAGCTGCCGGTCTGATGATCACCTATGGCACGACCATCTACGGGCTGCGGAGCCGGGCGCGGATGCAGCCGGGCGAGACACTGGCGGTGCTCGGGGCTGCCGGTGGTGTCGGCTTGGCTGCGGTGGAGATTGGCAAGCTGATGGGCGCGCGGGTCATTGCCTGTGCATCGTCGGACGAAAAGCTGCAGCTTTGTGCTGCCCACGGCGCCGATGATCTGATCAATTACAAGACCATGGACCTCAAGGAAACATTGAAGGACATGACACACGGCCACGGAGCCGATGTGGTTTATGATCCGGTCGGTGGCGATTTGTCGGAGGAGGCCCTGAGGGCGACAGACTGGTACGGTCGCTTCCTTGTTGTCGGCTTTGCCTCGGGCACCATTCCGAAAATGCCGCTCAACCTCGTCATGCTCAAGGGCGTGGATGTGCTCGGAGTCTTCTGGGGCGAAGCGATCCGGCGGGAACCGGCAGATCATGCCGAAAACATGAAACTGATCATGTCGTGGGTGGCTGAGCGCAAGCTCAAACCCCATGTGGGTCGATGCTATCCGCTGGAAGAAACGCCCGAAGCAATCCGGGCGATTGCCAACAGGGAGGCAAAGGGCAAAGTGGTCATCACCCTGTAGTCAGGGCTTGGGCGACGCATGATGGCTGACCTCTGCCCGCCACGGCCTGATGATCCGGGCAAAGGGGTCTTTATCTACCGTTCGACATCTATCGTTCAACGTGGACGTCATGCTCCGCCATTGCCTGCTTGGCTCGCAGGCGATGAGTGTCGGTGATGTTGCTGTGAACGGTCTTGATGACATAGGTGAGCAGGGCTATGTCGTCGGCAAAGCCGAGGCCGAAGATCATGTCTGGGATGGCGTCAAGCGGCAATACGAAGTAGGCCAGCGCTCCGATCAGCGTCAGGCGGACCTTGACCGGTGTTTCCGGATCAAATGCACAATAATAGGCGGCCACAACATCTTCGATGATCGGCACCTGCCGCGCAGCCTTGCGCACGACTGACCAGAATTTCTTGCGTACATTGGCCGCCTTCCTGGCCATGGACGAATCGCGATGACCCTGTTCATCCTCGGCCGCCTTCTCGGGTGGCAGCAGCTCGATGTCATCTTCGGAATAATGTTTGTGTGCCATGCTTCGGTCCCCGCAAAATCCTGCTCCCATTCGATATGGGGAATTGTCACGGCAAACACAAGCGGTTCGGTGGAAAGGCGGGATAGAGATGCAGCGCCAGAGCCCGATTTGAGCTGCGTGTTTGTGGCAGACCGAGGCCCGACACACAAAAGGGGACCGCCTGAGACGGTCCCCTTTTGATCGGAACGAACCTGTAGGGATGAGGCACCTACAGGGTTGTCTTCCAGATGCTTACATCCCTCCCATTGGCCTTGCGCCGTTTGGGCGTGGATTGAAAGAGCCGAAGGCCCTAAGGCCATTAGCCGGCAGTTACGTAGTCGACGATGAAGGTGCTGTTGTCGTCGGCAGGAACGCCGAGTTTCAGGTTGACCTTTTCCTTGGAAACAGGAGCCTTTACGCCAGCTTTCTGGGAGTTGACGACATAGTCGACGATGAACGGGCTGGAGTCATCAGCGGAAGTGCCGAGCGCGACCTTGCTGACTTTGCCCTGTTCGGTGCTGACGGGAGCATTTGCACCAGCCTTCTGGGAAGACGTGACGTAGTCGACAATGAACATGCCGCTGTGATCAGCTGGCAAGATCTTGGACTGCGAGAAATCTGCGCCAGCGAAAGCGCTGGAAAGAGGAGCGGCTACAGAAACGCCTGCGACAACTGCTGCCAATACTGCTGATTTTACATAACCGTTTTGCATTGTTTTTATCCTTTTCTTAATTTGAAATGCCAATATTTGAAAAATGGACATTTCGTTGCAAGTTTGCTATTGTGTTTGGTCTTAACTTTCTCTTGTTGATTGATATTTGGTGATTGAATACTTTTCTTCAAGCACATTAACAATTTGTAATGCTTATTTTTATTTTTGCTGTGCTCTTGAATATTCGAGTGCCGGTCTTAAACACTGACACCGTGATGGCCAGCTGCGGCAATAGGACCCCGATCCTTGGGCTGTCCGGACAAACAAAAAGCCCGGAGCGGCTGGCTCCGGGCTTTTTGTTTTCATGATGGCTGGTGGTTCAGACGGTTAAACACGTCCTGTGGCCAACCGCATGTCTCTTGCTTTGACGCATATCACCATCTGAAAGCCGCGCGCAGCTTTCGGTTTGCGCCGTTAGTGGCGGAAGTGGCGCATGCCGGTCATGACCATGGCAAGGCCTGCTTCGTCGGCGGCGTCGATCACGTCCTGATCGCGCATCGAGCCACCCGGCTGGATCACTGCGGTTGCTCCCGCTTCGGCTGCGGCCAGAAGACCATCGGCAAACGGGAAGAAGGCATCGGAAGCCACAACGCAGCCCTTGGTCAGCGGCTCGGAAAGACCGGCAACCTCGGCTGCGTCTTCGGCCTTGCGGGCAGCGATGCGGGCGGAATCGACACGGCTCATCTGGCCTGCACCGACGCCGACGGTTGCGCCGTCCTTGACATAGACGATGGCGTTTGACTTGACATGCTTGCAGACGCGGAAGGCAAACTTGAGGTCGGCCATTTCCTGTTCGGTCGGCTGGCGTTTGGTGGCAACCTTGAGATCAAGGTCATCGACATTGCCATTGTCACGGTCCTGAACCAGCAGGCCACCGGAAACAGACTTGACGGTGACGCCTTCCTCGCGCGGGTTGGCAAGGCCGCCGGTGAGCAGCAGGCGCAGGTTCTTCTTCTTGGCAACTAGATCTTTGGCGCCTTCGGTGGCGTCCGGAGCGATGATCACTTCGGTGAAGATCTTGGTGATTTCCTCTGCGGCTTCCTCGTCAAGGGTGCCGTTCAGGGCGACGATGCCGCCGAAAGCGGAAACCGGGTCGCAGGCCAGAGCCTTTTCATAGGCTTCCTTGAGGGAAGCGCCGATCGCTACGCCGCATGGGTTGGCGTGCTTGATGATGGCGACGGCTGGGGAGACGGCCGGATCGAACTCGCACACCAGCTCGAAAGCGGCGTCGGTGTCGTTGATGTTGTTGTAGGACAGCTGCTTGCCCTGCACCTGGGTTGCTGTGGCAACGCCAGGGCGGGAAGAGGCGGTCTTGTAGAACCCGGCTTTCTGGTGCGGGTTTTCGCCATAGCGCATCACTTCGGCAAGTTCGCCACCAAAGGCGCGGAAGGTCGGAGATTCGATTGCCAGCTCCTTGGCGAACCAGCCCGAAATGGCCGCGTCATAGGCGGCGGTGCGGGCATAGGCCTTGGCGGCAAATTTCTTGCGGGCGTCATAGGTGATGCCACCCTTTTCGTCGATCAGCGCAAGGATCTCGGCATAGTCGGACGGGTCGACCAGTGTGGTGACGAAAGCGTGGTTCTTGGCTGCAGCGCGGATCATGGCCGGGCCGCCGATGTCGATATTCTCGACGGTGGTGGCATAGTCGGCACCCTTGAGGATGGTTTCCTCGAACGGATAGAGGTTGACCACCAGCAGATCGATTTCCGGAATGCCATGTTCCTTCATTGCTGCGCTGTGGGCCTCGACGGAGCGGGCACCAAGCAGGCCGCCATGAACGCGGGGATGCAGGGTCTTGACGCGGCCATCCATGATTTCCGGGAATTCGGTCACTTCGGAGATATCCTTGACCGGAATGCCAGCGTCGGCAATGGCCTTGCAGGTGCCGCCGGTGGAGACGAGCTCGACACCTTTTTCGGCGAGGGCCTTGGCAAAATCGATAATGCCGGTTTTATCGGAAACGGAGATGAGAGCGCGCTTGACGGAAACAACTTCCGGCGCGGTAACGGAAAGTGGAGCTACGGACATCGGTCATCCTGCTGCGTTTGATAGGGGAAAAAATTCGCCCTTCCGATAGCACGAAATGGCTGGAAGGGAAACAACCCATTTAGCACAAATCGGCATCAATGTGTTGCTACTTTGGCATCAATAATGTGGGCTTTCCCGATCACCGGGCTGGCAGGCAGTTAGCGGCCAGCCTTGGTAACGCGTTCGAAGAACCAGTTGACGGTGGGGACGTGGCTGGCATGGCCATAGATGACCAACTGGCTGGTCTTGCGGATGCCGTGAATGTCGGACAAGTAGACGCTTTCTTCTATATAAGGGTCTACTTCCTGGGAAATGAACTTCCAGATCTCGCCATTATTGAGGCCCAGATAAACACACTCGCGGTCTTCGGAGAATTCCAGTTCGACGGACGGATGCAGGTGGAAGCGGATGGCGAAGCTGTCCTTGGCGCGAGTGATGCCCTTGCCGATGGCTTCCATCTCGTCGCGCCCGTCAAGGCGGCGCCCGTCGATGGCCAGCCAGATCTGGCGGTTGTGTCGGATGCCGAACTCGGGGCCATAGGCGTCATGGCTGGCGCGGATGGTTTCCTGTCCGCGATCCAGAAAGCGCTCATAGCGGGTTCTGGTTTCCGGACAGATCAGCGGGCGACCTTCCAGGTCGAAGCGCTTTGGTGCGATCTTGCAGGTGGAATGATCCTGAATGACCAGCGTTGAATGGGCTGCCGTGCTGCGGGCAAGCTCGCGCCAGCCTTCGTGCTGGGGGGCAGGTGTGCCGCAGTTGACCACCATTGGTGCGGTTCCGGAGCTCATTTCGAACGACAGGGTTCCGGCGTGGGCGGTGGTCGACTGTTCCGGCGGCGGGGTGTCGCCGGTGTCCATGAGCAGCACCGACCGGCCTGCTTCCATACGCTGGTAGCCCGAGAAGGAGGCGTCGGAGACCGGAGCGCCGCGGGTGTCGTCATAGGCCAGGATGGTGGCAAGGGAATCGGCCGGGGTTGCACCAGTGCCGTTGAAATGGGCGAAGCTGCCGTTGGGATGGCGGAAGAAACGCAGCATTGGCATCATGCGCTCGATGGCCAGATTCATGCCTTCTGGCGGCACCATGTCGCGGGACAGGAAAGTCTGACGCAGGGGCAGCAGCTCCAGCAGAATGGAAACGATGGCCAGTGGATTGCGCGAGACATGCCCGCCGTCGGGCAGGATCTGGTCATTGAGTTCCTTGACCAGCCGCCGCGATACCGAGCGGGCAAGACGCTCCTTGCCGGCAAAGCAGAGCCATCCGGCCAGTTCGGCGATGATCAGTTGCAGCCGGTCCATGTTGTCGGGCATGCCGGAATAGGAGGCACGCAGGAAGCGGACCTGCAGATAGAGCGCCCGCAGGAAGGCCCGGTAGAAGTCGTGATCGGCATCCTGAAGGATCAGTGGCGAATTGTTGAGCCAGGCCAGAACGCGGCTTGAAACAACCGGTATCGACCAGGCTTCCTGATCCAGTTTGCCGGAGTTCTTGATCCAGTCTTCCACCAGGGTGCGGGCGTTGGACCGGGTCATCGACGCGTTGGAGGCGCGCAAGTGGCGCAGCCAACGAAAGCCGTGCAGTTCGCGGGCCCACTCGCGGCTCGGGGCCGGGTGCAGAAAGGGAGAGCGGGTGCCGCAGTTTTCAACCTGACCGGCAAAGATGAACAGGCCGGCGTAGATGTCTTCGGCGACCGTCGGGTCGGAGGTTCTCAGATCCTGCGGGGCGATCAGCAGGCGATCAGGACAACGGGGAACATAGCGCGTGTTGCAGGCTGGCCGTCTCACCGGGAGGCGCTTGCACTGGCGTAGCAGGGCCGCCAAGGAGATTCGCAATTTTTGCCAGTTTTGAGACACGCAATAGTCGTCCGTCTTCTGTCAGCCTTCGACGCCTTGCCGTGCCGAGGCCCCATGTCAGTCTGGATTGATCCCGCGCCGCCACGCCAGAAAGGCAGGACGGCAGCGCTTCATCCGCTTCAGGAAAAAATCGAGTGTGCTTGCATCCGGCAATGGCGAATCATCGAATGGAAGCGCTTTCCGGTCATCGATTGGTTACAATTTTATCAAGCTATGGTTAACAAGGTCTATCCGAGAGCCTCTGGCCATTGCTTTTTGCAACAAGGGGGTGGGATCAGGAGGAAGCGTAGTTGCGCAGACGGATGGCAAAGAAGCCATCCATGCCGCCAGCCTCCGGCCAGTAATCCGGCCGGGTTCTGAGACTGCCATCCGGTTCGATGAACGGAGCGAGCTGAGGCATAGCCTCGGCGGTCAGCGGGTCAATACCGAAATCGGGATTGTTCATCAGGAAATCGGCGATAAGGCCCGGTCCCTCTTCGGGTTGAAGCGAGCAGGTGCAGAAGACCAGGGTGCCGCCGGGTGCCAGCAGTTCTGCCACATGGTCGAGCATTTTCGCCTGCAGCTTTGAAAAATGCGCGATGTCTTCAGGCGAGCGCTGATGGATCAGTTCAGGATGACGCCGCACGGTGCCGGTTGCCGAACAGGGGGCGTCGAGCAGGATGAAGGGCCATTTCTCATCGAAACTCTTCTTGAGCACGTCGCCCTTGACCAGCTCTGCCTTGAGACCGACCCGCTGCAAATTTTCCTCAATACGGGCAAGGCGCTTGGCAGAAATGTCGAGGGCGGTCACGTCGGCGCCGAGGGCGGCCAGCTGCATGGTCTTGCCACCGGGCGCGGCGCAGAGATCCAGCACCTTGCGGCCTGCGACATCACCGAACATCTGGACGGGCAGCGTCGCGGCTGCGTCCTGCACCCACCATGCGCCTTCGGCGTAGCCTTCCAGAAGGTCAACCCGTTCGTGGCTGGCAAGGCGAAGGCTGCCGGTCGGCATCTTTTCGGCGCCAAGGCGCTCCGCCCAGATATCAGCGGAGGCCGGATCCTTGAGGCTGAGATCGAGGGGGATCTGCTGTCTGGCATATTGCACCATCATGGCGGCGGTTGCATCCGTGCCGTAGGCGCTGGTCAGGGACTTGTACATCCAGTCGGGAAGATTGGCCTTGGCCGGATCGATGGAGGCGAGCTCGTCGGGGCCTTCCTTGCTGACACGCCGCAATACGGCGTTGGTCAGGCCCTTGAAGCCGGCATATTTGCGCCAGGTGCGATAGTGCGACACGGCACAGTCGACCACTGCGTGGGGCGGCGTGTTCAGGAACAGCAGTTCGGCGGTGCCGATGCGCAGGATATTGCGCAAAGGGCCGGATTTCTTGGGAATGCCGCGATCCATGAAACGGGCAAGCAGCGTGTCGATTTCGCCCAGATGCTGCAACACGGTAGTAGCAATCCGTTTGGCAAAGGCGCGATCGTTGCCAGTCAGCTTGCGCAAGGGGCCTTCGGCCAGTTCGTGGGCATAGGCATCGTCCAGCAAGGCCTTTTCGCTCAATACGGCGTGGATGAGGCGCAGGGCGCCTGCTCGTGCGGCCATTCCGCTTTTGCCGGAGGATTCGGATTTTTCCATTTTTCGAGGCCTTACGATGCATCTGGAGGCTTTGGGCCGCTTGTCACGGCCCGGCAGAAGGCTGCCTGTCGACGAAGCAGCGCCCACGCAAAGGATTGCCTTGCGTGGGTGGCTATACATCATATCACCGGAGCGGATGCAAGGAAAAGGTTGGAAAACCGGTCCGATGGGCGCTGTGAACCCCTTGGCAGGCCTTATGACAGCATTAGACCTGTGGCACCAGATCGAGCTTGGCGATCACCGGTGCGTGATCTGACGGTTTCTCCCAGCCTCTGGCGTCCCGGAAGATCTCGACGGCGCTGACCTTGTCGGCGGCAGCATCGGTTGCCCAGATATGATCCAGACGGCGACCCTTGTCTGCGGCTGACCAGTCGCGGGAGCGGTAGCTCCACCAGCTGTAGAGCTGATGGTCGACGGGAATGTGATTGCGCACCACGTCCTGCCAGGGACCGGCTGCCTGCACCGCATTGAGGGCTTCGATCTCGATCGGAGTGTGGCTGACGACCTTCAACAGCTGCTTGTGGTTCCAGACGTCATTCTCATGCGGTGCGATGTTGAGGTCGCCGACCAGAATGGAGGCGTTTGATGTCTCGCCACCGTTCAGCCAGCCTTTCATTTCCTCAAGGAAGTCGAGCTTGTGCTGGAATTTGTCGTTGAGGGCCGGATCCGGGATGTCGCCACCCGCCGGAACATAGAAATTGTGAATGCGCAGCGGGCCCTGATCGGTGTCGATGGTAACTTCCACATGGCGTGCGTCGCCCTTGTCACAGAACCCATGCATGTCGATACCGGCAAAGGGAATGCGCGAGAGGATGGCTACGCCGTGATAGCCCTTCTGTCCGTTGATGGCGAAGTGCTTGTATCCCAGCTTCTTCAGGGCAGCCGTAGGGAACTGGTCGTTGTGAACCTTGGTTTCCTGAAGGCAGAGGATGTCCGGTGCCCGATCGGCATTGAATTGCGCGACATGATGCAGTCTGGGGCGGATGGAATTGATGTTCCAGGTGGCAAGAGTGATGGTCACGGGCGGCGCCTTGTTGATGGAAGGGAGCGGGTTCGGGAATCGATCCGCAGATGGGGAATCGACATTGTCTCCATATATAGCAGGCGTTCGGCACAAAAAAAGCACCGCAAGACATTTCGCGGTGCTTTGCTCTCTTCGGGTCCTCGAGAGGCATCCAAACGCGGATCACTTCTGGCTGGGCGACAGGTCATACTTGATCTTGAAGACCGACGGTTTGATGGGCTTGCCCACTTCGACGTTGAAGACGGTGACCGTGGTGTCATTGCCATTGGCGTCGCGGATCGTCCACTGGCGCAAGAGGGAATCTTCCCGGTCGAAGATCAGCGTCAGAATGCCGTCGCCGAACAGGCTTTCCTGCTCAACGACCACCGAGACGATGTCATCGGCGATGCTGGCCTGCCGGACGCGCGGGTCATGGGCCAGATCGAGTTTTTCGGACAGCAGAACGCGCAAGGGTGTCTTGCTCAGCGGATAGATATCCTGCGTCTTGAGCTTGCGGTCCTCGATGGACAGGGTCTGGCCATCGGAAATGATGTCGGTGTAGGAGGGCTTGGAATAGTAGAAGCGGATCTTGCCTGGGCGCTGGATGAAGAAATAGCCCTGCAGCGTGTCTCCGTTCGGTGCCGTCTGGATGAATTCTCCGTTCATGGTCGGGGTGGTGTTGAAAGCCTTGGAGATTTTCTCCAGCGCGGCCGTGGAATTGTCGGTCATGTCGGCGCGGGCGGTGTTGGCAAGGCCGAGGCTGAACAGCACCAGAAGGCTGGCAAACAGCAGTGCGACCGGCTGGAGCAGACCCGCCGATGCGGTCCTGGTGCGCTCAGGCTTGTTGAGGGTCAAGCTGTTTGACTGTCTGTAATCCATGATCATGCCTTCGTTTTCTCGCTTCCCTTGCGTCGCGCAGCAGCAGGCTTCACGACGCACATCTCAAAATTCCGGTTCCGGTTGCATCCTGATACCAAGGCAATGCGGCAGAATCACGAAGCAAATCTGGTCATTCCTTGATTGTTGCCAAACCTGCCTGCTTCCGGCACACCCATGTCAGGCCTTGTTCGGCCTACATGGGGGACCCTTCTTCCGGCACCAGAACCTCGCGCTTGCCGGCATGGTTGGCCGGACTGATCACGCCATCCTTTTCCATCTGCTCGATCAGGGTGGCTGCCCGGTTGTAGCCAATGGAGAGGCGGCGCTGGATGTAGCTGGTCGAAGCCTTGCGATCGCGGATGACGATGTCTACGGCCTTGTCATAGAGGGTTTCGGCATCGCTGGCGCTGCCGCCGCCTGCTCCGCCACCGCCGCCATAGTTGTCAGGTCCTTCGCCGTCGGTATCTTCTGTGACCGCTTCGAGATAATCCGGTGTGCCCTGCAGCTTGAGGTGGGCGACGATTTCCTCGACCTCCTCGTCGGCAACAAAGGCGCCATGAACGCGCTGGATGCGGCCGCCACCGGCCATGTAGAGCATGTCGCCCATGCCCAGCAACTGCTCGGCACCCATTTCGCCCAGAATGGTGCGGCTGTCGATCTTGGAGGTGACCTGGAAGGACATGCGGGTCGGGAAGTTGGCCTTGATGGTACCGGTGATGACGTCCACCGATGGACGCTGGGTCGCCATGATGAGGTGAATGCCGGCGGCGCGGGCCATCTGGGCGAGGCGCTGGATGGCGCCCTCGATGTCCTTGCCGGCCACCATCATCAGGTCGGCCATTTCGTCGACGACAATGACGATATATGGCATAGGCTCCAGATCCAGCGTCTCCTGTTCGTAAATCGGATCGCCGGTTTCCGGATCAAAGCCGGTCTGGATGGTGCGGGTGACTTCTTCGCCCTTGATCATCGAATCGCGGACGCGCTTGTTGAAGCCGTCGATGTTGCGCACGCCCATCTTGGACATGCTCTTGTAGCGCTGTTCCATTTCGCGCACCGCCCATTTGAGGGCTACAACGGCCTTCGACGGGTCGGTCACGACCGGGGTCAGCAGATGCGGAATGCCGTCATAGATGGAAAGCTCCAGCATCTTGGGGTCGATCATGATCAGGCGGCATTCATCCGGCCGGTGCCGATAGAGCAGCGACAGGATGGTGGTGTTGATCGAAACGGATTTACCCGAGCCGGTGGTACCGGCGACGAGCACGTGGGGCATGCGGGCCAGATCGACAACGACCGGATCGCCTGCGATGTTCTTGCCAAGACAGATGGGCAGCTTGGCCTTGGATTTCTCGAAATCCTTCGACGCCAGCATTTCGCGCAGATAGACGGTCTCGCGCCGCGCGTTGGGCAGCTCGATGCCGATGGCGTTGCGGCCCGGCACCACGGCCACGCGGGCGGAAATGGCACTCATGGAGCGGGCAATGTCGTCGGCGAGGCCGATGACACGCGAGGATTTGATCCCCGGTGCAGGTTCCAGCTCATAGAGCGTGACGACAGGGCCGGGGCGTACCTTGATGATTTCGCCACGGATGCCGAAGTCGGACAGAACGCCTTCCAGCAGGCGGGCGTTGTGCTCGAGCTGGTCGGCGGTCAGGCCTGCGTTCGGGCCGAGACTTTCCGGTTCGGAAAGAATCTCGAGGGACGGGAACTGGTATTCATCCTTACGGGTGAACAGGTTACCCTGACCGGAGCGGACCATGCGCTTGCCCTTGCCACGGCCAGCGGCGCCAGCCGGACGGGCCTTGGCGTCTTCATTGGTCGCGGCCCGGTTGCCATACTGGCTGGATGGCCGGTCGATTTCCGGCGGGGCGATACCGACCGGAACGGACTGTGGAGCGCCATCGTCGTCCCAGTCGTCATCATCGTCATAGCCGTCATCATGGCCTTGCTGCGACGGCGGGGCAAAATCCTGCGGTCCATTATAGCCCATGTCGAGAGCTGGGCCGGGTCTTTGCTGCGTATAGCCGGTGGTGGCCGAACGATCAAGGCGCGGCTCCATGCGATCGCTCAGATCGCTCAGGCCGTCGTCTTCATCGGCCAGCAGTCGGGTGAAGAAGGACGGTTTTTTAGCCTTTTCCTGCTGCTTGATGCTGCGTTCATGCGCCTTGCGGGCCTTGCTGGCTTGACGCGACAGGCGCCAGTGGCTGAGGGCCCCGAGAGGTACGGACAGCAGGGAACCACGTTTGCGGCCAGACCCCTTGGTCCGGTCGAGCGTGCCGTCATTGTCGTGATCATAGTCGAAGGCGTCTTCTTCTTCGTCGTCTTCCCACTCTTCCTCCTCATACTCGGGTTCGGCATAGCCACGGGCCTCATCCTCGGCGGGATGGGCAGACTTGCGGCGGAAGGACAGGTCACGGAAGCCAAGATCGACGGATGCCAGCAGGATCACGAAGCCGAACAGGCCTGCGCCTGCACCGACAATGATGGCCCCGAGCCCCTGCATGAAGTTGGCGTCGAAACGATTGATGACGGACAGGAAGGCGTCGCCCACCATGCCGCCGAGGCTGAGCGGCAATGGCCAGCTGGACGGCGCGGGAATGCTGGAGCAGGCGATGGCCAGCATACACAGACCGGCAAACCAGGCCATCAGCCGGTTGCGGCTGGCGCGGGCCGGGCGCATCAGCACCAGTCGCCAGAACCAGACGGCAGGCGGAATGATCAGAAAGGCCGACGCCAGACCGAGGGCCTGAAAGCTCAGATCGGAAATGATTGCACCGGCCAGCCCGAACGCGTTGCGCGGGCTGACTTCGGTTGCGTTGGACAGGCTCGGGTCTGCGACATGCCATGTGACCAGACTTGTCGCCACGACACCACAAAGCAACAGCCCGAGCAGCCCAAGGCCCGCGTAGGCATTGCGCCGCAAGGCGTGCTTCAAGGCTCCATCACGATCTCGTCTTCCCATGGCTCCGCCTTTATAGGGTGCGGTTCGATACTCGTCGAATGTGGTCATGATCTGCTCAAGTCCAGTTTCATCTGCCGCATTTCAACCTTTGTACTGTTTTTCAATCACCCTTTAAAGACGCGCTCCGATCTGATGTTGCGGTGTCTCGCCGGCGGGTCAGCCGATAAGACAGGTGCGCAGCCTTGTGAGGGCTTCTTCTGTTTCCGCCAGATCGCCCACCAGAGCCAGACGCAGGAACCCGTCTCCGGGGTTTACCCCCGTGCGATCCGCGCGTGCCAGATAGGAACCCGGAATGACCTTGACGCCCATCTCTTTCCAGAGCTTCTCGGTGACCGTGACATCATCACCGAAGGCGCTGACATCAAGCCACAGGAAGAATCCTGCAGGTGGGGTCTCGTATGGCAACTCTTTGCCCAAAATGCGGCGTGCCGCATCGAACTTTTCATTATAGAGCCGCCGGTTTTCCTTCACATGCTCTTCGTCACGATAGGCAGCGGCGGCTGCCGCTTGTATCGCCATGGAGACCTGTGGGGCAACCAGATTGCGGTATTTTGTCCACTGGGTCATGAAGGCGCCGTCTCCGGCAGCAAAACCGCAGCGCATGCCGGCAAGGTTGGAGCGCTTGGAAAGGGAATGGAAGGCCACAACGTTGGCGAAATCACCCTCGCAGGCCTGAAGAATGCCCGGAGGCGGGGTTTCCCGGTAGAGCTCGGAATAGCACTCGTCAGCGAGAATCAGGAATTTGTGCTTGCGGGCCAGCGCGATCAGCTTCTTCCATGTGGCGATGTCGGCGATGTTGCCTTGCGGGTTGGCTGGGGACGCGTAGAAGAAGGCGATGGTGCGATCAAGCAGCTCGGTTTCTCCGGCCAGTTCGTCAAGGTCCGGCAGGAAGCCGGTCTCGGCTGTGCCATTGAGGAAAATCTGCTCGGCGTCAATGGCCGCGGCGGCACCCTTGTAGGTGTGATAGAACGGGTTGGGCAGCAATACGGCAGCGTTGCTGGTGTCCTTGCCAAAATGGGAGCGGGCCCAGTCGCGGGCGCCGACGCAGGCGTGGAACAGCCCTTCGCGGGTACCGTTGAGCGGCAGGATATTCTTTTCTCCGAGCGGCAGGCCGCCCAGGTCATAGCGCCAGTTCAACCAGTCTTCCACCGCCTTGCGGAACTCGTCGGTGCCGCGCATCTGCGGATAGGGGCGGAAATTGTGGGCGTTTTTCATGATGACTTCGGGGATGAAGTCTGGAAACGCATGGCGCGGCTCGCCAATGGTCATGTCGATTGGCCGGGCGTCTTTTTCATTCAGCGGTACAACACCGTTCAGCAGATCTGCCAGTTTCTGGAAAGGAGAACGTTCGTCTTGCATTGGGAATCAGGGCCTTTCAAAAGCCTTGGGTGTTGCGATAAATCAGCGGTCATTTTAGCTGGCTTTAGGTTAAGACAGCATTAACTTTTACAAGCGGTAAAGAATGCATAGGCATCCGGCTTGCCGTGCTGAGCACATCAGCGGCAGACCCCGGGGCTTCGCGCCGATCTATCACAGTCTTGGAGGCAACAGGTTCATGGAATCGCTTCGGGCGGACCCGGAGCGTAACTCTGGCGTTGGCCAGAGGCTTGTCAAAAAGATGATCCAAAGTGACGCATGAGGCAAGGCTTCGGGCATTGATGAAACATCCGATGGTCATGACTTTGGGGAATGTCAGTCGCCGTGCTGGCGGCAACGGCAAAACAGCCTGATCGCGCAATGGCATCAGGCTGTTTCAATGGTGTGGTCAGGCTTTCCCAATCTTGCTCAGTCTTGTTCAGGAGCCAGGGTCTTCATGCTGCATCATGCTCCATCAAGCTTCATGGGCAAGGTCCGACAGCAGACCGGCGGCAACCGCGAACTTGGATACCGTCAGGTCATCGCTTTCGGTAATGGTGTTGACCGCCTTGACCGTGCGCTGGATGGCGGCGGATTCCTGTTCGAGCCAGATTTCCATGCCGCTCTTGTCCCCGGTGGCCAGACTGAGCACATAGGCGGTCATCTGGTTGTGGGCGGCGGAGATGGAATCCCGGACGCGGTCGAGGGCCAGCCCTTCATAATAGTCCGATACATCGAGATTCTCGGCGAGGGCGTCGATGCGGCCAATGTTGAACTGGCCAGCGACCGCAAAGTAGGCGGCGGCGACTTCGCTGAGGGAATGACGGGACCGTTCCGCGATCAGCACCATGTCGGGGATGTCCGCGATCAGGAACAGCCGGGCGATTCTGGCGGCGAGATCTGACGGGATGCCATGCTGTTCGAACTTGCGGGTTTCCTGTTCGACCAGTTCGCCCAGATAGGCGGGCAGATATTGGTCTAGCCCCTGCGACAACTCGCCGATGCCCTTGCGATAGAGCGCAACGGTTTCGGCGATCGGGCAGGATGGGGCAATGTTGCGCATGAACCACTGGATCTTGCTCAGCAGCAGCTTCTGCACTTCGCCATAGAGTTCCAGCTGGACGGCACCGGAGATCCTGGTGTCGAGCGCATCGATTGATGCATTGAGACCGGGCAGATCGAAGGAATCGCGCACGATCATGTAGGCGCGGGCGATATCTGCGGTCGAAGCACCGGTCTTGTCGGCGATGCGCGGCACCAGCGTTGCTCCACCGCGGTTGATCATCGAGTTGGCGATCACCGTCGAGATGATTTCCCGGCGCAGGCGATGGCTTCTGATTTCTTCGGCATAGGTTTCGCGCATCTTCTCTGGGAAGTAGCGCATCAGTTCCAGCTCCAGATAGGGGTCATCGGGGAAGCTGCTGTGCAGCAGGCTGGTATAAAGGGTGTTCTTGGCGTAGGCCAGGAGCAGACCCACTTCGGCGCGGCTCAGTGGCTGGCCCTTCTTGCGGGCCTCCTTGAGGGCTTCATTGTCGGGCAGGAACTCGACCGCACGATCCAGCTCGCCGGATTCCTCCAGTCGTTCCATCAGGCGGCGCTGATAGCCGAAGTCTTCCATGCCGCGCAGTTCGGTGAGCGAGATCGACAGGGTCTGGAGATAGTTGTTGCGCAGGATCAGCTGCGAGACATTGTCCGTCATCTCGACGAGCAACTGGTTGCGTCCCTCCAGATCGATCTTGTTCTGACGGATCGCAGCGCCGAAGGCGATCTTGATGTTGACCTCCATGTCGGAACTGTTGACGCCGGCCGAGTTGTCGATTGCGTCGGAGTTGCAGCGGCCGCCGAGATGGTGGAATTCGACGCGGGCCAGCTGGGTGACGCCCAGGTTCGCCCCTTCGCCGATGACCTTGACGTTGAGGTCCTTCGGTGTCACGCGAATGGCATCGTTGGCGCGGTCGCCCGCGTCGGCATTGGTCTCCGAGCTGGCACGGATATAGGTGCCGATGCCGCCAAACCAGAGCAGGTCGGCCGGGGCCATCAGGATGGCCTTCATCAGTTCCTGTGGGGTGACCTTGTTCTTGGTGATGCCCAGGGCGGTGCGGGCTTCCTTCGACAGGGAAATGGATTTTTCCGTGCGCGCATAGATGCCGCCACCCTTGGAAATCAGGCTTTCGTCATAATCCCGCCAGGAGGAGCGGCCCAGATCGAAGACCCGTTTGCGTTCCTTCCAGCTTCTTGCCGGATCCGGATCGGGATCGATGAAGATGTCCCGGTGGTCGAATGCGGCGATCAGGCGGGTTTCCTTTGACAGCAGCATGCCGTTGCCGAAAACGTCGCCGGACATGTCGCCGACGCCGACTGCAGTGAAGGGTTCGTTCTGGATGTCACGATCCATTTCGCGGAAGTGCCGCTTGACCGCTTCCCAGGCGCCACGGGCGGTGATGCCCATCTTCTTGTGGTCATAACCGGCTGAACCGCCAGAGGCAAAGGCGTCGCCGAGCCAGAAATCGTAGGATTCGGATATGCCGTTGGCGATGTCCGAGAAGGATGCGGTGCCCTTGTCGGCGGCGACGACCAGATAGGGGTCGTCCTCGTCGTGACGGACGACATTTTCCGGCGGCAGGATGGCCTGTCCTTCCAGATTGTCGGTGACGTCAAGAAGCGCCGAGATGAACAGCTTGTAGGAGGCAATGCCCTCGGCCATGTAGGCTTCCCGGCCACCAGAGGTCGGCAGGTGCTTGGGCACGAAGCCGCCCTTGGAGCCGACGGGCACGATGACCGCGTTCTTGACCTGCTGGGCCTTTACCAGTCCAAGCACTTCGGTGCGGAAATCCTGAGGCCGGTCGGACCATCTCAGGCCCCCGCGAGCTACCTTGCCAAAGCGCAGATGCAGGCCCTCGACCCGCGGGCTGTAGACGAAGATTTCGCGGAACGGCTTGGGCTCGGGCATGTCTTCCATGGCGCGCGGATCCAGCTTGATCGACAGGGTCGGCTTGAAGTCGCCATCGGCCGTGCGCTGGTAGAAGTTGGTGCGCAGAGCGGCCTGGACCACATTGTGGAATTTGCGCAGGATGCGGTCGTCATCAAGGTTGGAGACCTGTTCCAGCGCCGTGATGATGCCATTTGACAGGCGATTGCATTCCTCTTTCCGCTTCGTCTGGTCCGGGTCGAAGCGGGCGTGGAACAGGTGCACGATGAGGGCAGCCAGATCCGGATAGGTGTTGAGGGTTTCCCACATGTAGTCCTGATCATAGGGAATGCTGATCTGGCGCAGGTAGCGGGAAATGGTTCTCAGGATCGTTATGTCACGCCATGGCAGGTCGGCAGCCATTGACAGCTTGTTGTAGCCGTCATTCTCGGCCTCGCCGTTCCAGACGGCAAGGAAGCAGGCTTCCAAATCGTCACGGACATCCTTGAAGGGGATCGGCTTGCCGCTGGCGCGTTCCAGATCCATGTCATGGAGCCAGTATTTGAGGCTGGAATCGAGCGGTGCGATCTCATAGGAGCGCTCGTCGATGACTCGGAAGCCCATGTTTTCGAGAATCGGGACGCGCTCGGACAGGGGAATGGGCATGCCCTGATGGAAAATCTTCAGGGTGACGCGGTGTTCCGCCTCGCGTTCCTTGCGGTAGAACTGGATGGCGGTGTCGTTCGTGCCATCCATGCTTTCCATGATGGCAATATCCTCCATCGCCGTTTCCGGCTTGAAGGTGTCGCGATAGGCATCGGAGAAGGCGACGCAGTAGCGGCTGATCAGCCGTGAGGCGGTCTTGATGGAATTTCTGGACCGGACCACCTGTGTGAGGTTGTCGACCCATGTGCGAACGATGTTGTTGACCGCATCTTCCAGAATGGCGCGGGTCGGTTTCGGGGTCTTTCCTTCAGAGCGGCCGATGATGAAATGGACCCGGGCGAGCGGACCATCCGGGAATTCGGGATAGACTGCGGACAGGCGCCCGTCATAGGCTTCCTTGAGGAATTGGCCTATCTGGATGCGCACCTCGGTGTCGTAGCGATCGCGTGGCACGAAGACAAGGCAGGAGACGAAGCGATCGAACTTGTCGACCCGCGAGAGGACCCGCACCTTGGGACGCTGGTGCAGACGCAGGATTTCCTGGGCGTGGTAGAGCAGGGTCTCGCTGTCGGTCTGGAACAGTTCGTCGCGGGGGTAGTTCTCCAGCGCGTTGAGCATCGCCTTGCCCGAGTGACCGGAGGGATCGACCGCGGCCATGTCGATGATGCCTTCAACCTTGCGTCTGAGGAACGGAATGTTGAGAACGGAGCGGTTGTAGGCGGTGTTGGTGAACAGACCGACGATGCGCAACTCGCCCGACAGCTTGCCTTCGCCGTCATAGAGCTTGATGCCGATGTAATCCATGTAGGTGCGACGGTGTACCTTGGTCTTGACGTTGGCCTTGGTGATGAACAGCGGTTCCGGGCGCATCAGGAAGTCGCGGATTTCCGGGGTCATGGTCACCAGTTCGTTGCCGCGCCGAAGCACCCTCACTTCGGGATTGCGCAACAGGCCGAGGCCAGCCCGCTTGGTGCGAACCAGATCACCTTCCTCGGTGGTGCCGTCGAAGGTGTATTCGCGCATGCCCAGCAGGGTGAAGTTGTTGTCGACCAGCCAGCGCAGGAATTCAACCGTTTCGCTGATGTCGCCTTCCGGCAGCGGCGGCGGAGTGATCTTCAGGATGGCGATGGTTTCTTCCAACCGCAACAGCATCGGCTTCCAGTCACTGACAACGGAATCGACATCATCCAGAATGGCATCAAGGGTCTTTTGCAGCAGTTTGCGCTTCTCGCCGTTCGACAGGCGCGAGATGTGGACATGGATGAGACTTTCGCGCCGGAGCTGCGGATTGGTCTGGACGTCCTTGCGCTCCCTTAGCGCAACGGCCCGGTTTTCCGCGTCCCGCTCGACATTCATGATCGGATGCAGCACCAGATGGATATCGAGCCCGGCCTGTTGCAACTCGCCCATGATGGAATCGACCAGAAACGGCTTGTTGATATTGTGCAGCTCGATGATGGAAATCTGATTGGTGAAGGCGTCCTTGCGGTCCTTGAAACTTGGCTCGAAAATGTCGATCCGGTGCTTGCCATCAAACGGCGCCTGGAATTTTTCCAGCGAATGGTGCGAGAGAAACGCCAGTTCTTCAGCGCTGTAGCGGGACAGGTCCTCTATGTCGCCCTGAATGAAGAACCTTTCCAGAAAGTCCGCTTCCAGTGCACTGCTTTTGGCCGCCAGAGCTCTTGCTTCAGACAAGAGCTTTTCATGCGCGCGTTTCAGATCCGTTACCATTTTTTCCTCCGGCGGCCTTGTTCGATGCAAGTCCTGCCTGATTGTTCTGATTGATTTGGGCTCCTCTGCCGCCAATCCACCTCATGCGGCAAAGTCCTGAGGATGAAAGATACGCGATTTGCTTAAATGAGCGTCAAACAACATTGTGCAACTTTCGTATAATCTACTGATATGATTCGGATTTTATGGCACGAAGACGGCAGACCGGAGGCGGTCAGCCGTTTTTGTCTTCCCTGTGGATGCTGCGTGCCAGAGCGATGAAGGCAGCGGCCGTCGGGGAGGGATTGCCACGCAGGATTGCCGTTGCGATTGTCGCTTTCATCGGCAGCTTCTTGAGGTGCTTGTAACTGACGTTGTCGAGCGCCAGCTGACGCATGCATTCCGGGACAAGTGAAATTCCCTGTTCGGCGGAGACCATGCTCATGATCGATGTGATCTGCGGAGCCGGCTGGCCAAGGATCGGCTCAAAGCCGGCGCGGCGACAGGCGGCGATGGCCGAATCATGCAGGCTGAGGCCGATGTGCCGGGGGGTGAGGACCAGTGGCTCGTCGCGCAGTTCGAGCAGGTCGATCTCGTCGCTGCCCGGTTCCGGATCGCGAGAGGTCGGAATGGCGGCGATCAGTGTTTCCGATGAAAGCGGATAGGTGACGATGGTCTTGGGGTCGTCGTGGTTTGGGCGCAGAATGGCGATGTCCAGTGTTCCGTTGAGCAGGTCATCGCGCAGCTCCACCGAGTTGCCTTCCTCCAGCTTGAAGCTGACGTCCGGGTGATCGCGCCGGAAGGTCCGGATGAGGCGGGAAACCGTGGGGTTGAGCAGCGAGGCACCGGTGAAGCCGAGGTTGAGGGTGCCGGTTTCGCCGCGTGCTGCCCGGCGGGCGGCTTCGGCAGCTTCCCGGGCGACACCGGGCAGGACGATCACCCGTTCCATGAAGGCCTGTCCGGCCGATGTCAGTTCGGCCCCATGGGGCACACGATGGAACAGCTGTACCCCGATCTCCCGTTCGAGGTCACGGATCTGCTGGCTGAGGGGAGGCTGGGCGATGCCGAGCTTCTCGGCGGCACGAGTGAAGTTTCCCTCTTCGGCAACGGCCAGAAAATAGCGGATGTGACGCAGTTCCATGGTATATGAATTTCATATCAACAAAGACAGTTTCATATATTAGATAACTTGCTGCTTCTGCGCTATGGTAATTTCTCCCGCCTCATAGAAGAGTCTCAGGAAGAGTCCCAGGAAAAGTCTATGTCTACCACCTACCCCAATCCCGGAGATATTGCTTCGGGGTTAGATGCCAATGCCGAATCCTTCGGCCAGTCCTCCCCGATCCAGCCATCTCACGTTCAGTCCGGCACTGGTGAATTCCGCCGTATTTCCATTGCCTTTTTTCTCGCCGGCTTTGCGACCTTTGCGCTGCTCTATTGTGTGCAGCCGCTGCTGCCGCTGTTTGCACAGTATTTCAATGTGCTGCCCGCCACCAGTTCGCTGCCGCTTTCCCTGACGCTCGGGTGCCTTGCGCTGTCGATCATGGCCATGGGTGCGCTGTCCCAGCAGTTGGGGCGCAAGGGGCTGATGCTCTGTTCGATGGTTTCCGCCGCCGCGCTCAACCTTTTGGCCTCTATCGCGCCGGATTGGAATTCGCTTCTGATCGCGCGGGCGCTGGAAGGGGTGGCGCTCGGTGGCCTGCCCGCTGTGGCGATGGCCTATCTGGCCGAGGAGATCGATCCGAAACATCTGCCCAAGGCGATGGGCATCTATATTGCCGGAACCTCGGTTGGCGCCATGCTCGGGCGCGTGGGGATGGGATCGCTGACGGAATTCATTTCCTGGCAACAGGCCATGGAAGTTCTGGGCGTGCTGTGCCTGATGGCTGCTGGCGGTTTTGCGCTGCTGTTGCCGCCGTCGCGCAATTTCACCAAGACCAGCCATGCCGGTCTCGCCTTCCATCTGCAGACCTGGCTGGGGCATCTCAAGAACCCGGCGCTGCAGAAGGTTTACGGGCTTGGCTTCTGCCTGACCGGTGTCTTCTCCACGGTCTATAACTATCTCTCGTTCCGTCTGTTTGAGCCGCCCTACAGCATGAGTCCCTTCACGGTCAGTCTGATGTTCCTGCTGTTCCTGTTCGGAACGGTCGCCTCGTCCTATACCGGTGCGCTGACCCTGCGCTTCGGTGCCAAGCGGCTGCTGCTCGGCTCCTTCGGACTGACCTTTGTCGGCGTGCTGATCACGCTGCCCGGTTCGCTTTTCCTGATCTGTGTCGGTATCGCATTTACCACCGTCGGCTTCTTCATCGGCCATTCGGTGGCGAGCGGGCTGGTCGGGCTGTCGGCCAAAGGCAACAAGGGTCATGCCTCCTCGCTCTATCTGCTGTTCTACTACATGGGTGCGAGCCTCGTGGGCTATGTCGGTGGCTGGTTCTGGCATCTGGGGCATTGGCCCGGTCTTGCGGCTCTTACCTGTCTTTTGGCGCTGGCCGCGCTGCTCATCTCGGCCCGAGTCCGGGTTTCCCGTCCGGCCTAGGTCATAAAGAAGGCATGTTTGCTCGTTAGGATCCTGTCTTTTGGTGCTTCGTGGCTGTCGGTTTTCGAGGCGAAGGGGAGGGCGGAATGCGACGTTTGCGATCGAAGAAGCTGCTTTTGGGGCTTGTGGTGGTTGGGGCTGCATTCATCTGGGCGCTGTTTCCGATGGAACCGGTTGGCCGTGTTTTTCATGAATTCAGAAGTCCGGACGGTCGCCATGTGATCACGGTCTATCGCTATGTGATGCCGATTGCGCTGCCCGGTGGTGGCGGTAGCGATGCGCCAGGACGCATCGAGCTGACAACGGCCGACGGTCATCTGCTGCACAAGGAGCCCGTACCGATGGTCATCCTGGCCATGGACGAGCCTGAGTGGAGCGAACGCGAGGTCCGCCTTGGAGGTCTTCTCAAAACCTTGCCGCTTCAATAGCCCCCAGCCTCAGATAACACCGAGCCTTGCACGAAAAAAGCCGGATGGTTTTCCATCCGGCTTTCTGTTTGTTCTTTCAGGGCACGCTGGCTTATGCCAGAGCCTTCAGTTCGGTCAGAACGGCTGCGCCCATTTCGGAGGTGGTGACAACGGTGTCGCCTTCCTTGGCGATGTCGCCGGTCCTCAGGCCCTTTTCCAGAACGGTTGCGATGGCCTTGTCGATCATGTCGGCTTCCTTGCCCATGTCGAAGCTGTAGCGCAGAGCCATGGAGAAGGAGGCGATCATGGCGATCGGGTTGGCGATGCCCTTGCCGGCGATGTCCGGTGCAGAGCCGTGAACCGGCTCATACATGGCCTTGCGCTGGCCGGTCTTTTCGTCCGGAGCGCCGAGCGAAGCCGATGGCAGCATGCCGAGGGAACCGGTCAGCATGGCAGCCACGTCGGACAGGATGTCGCCGAACAGGTTGTCGCACAGGATGACGTCGAACTGCTTGGGACGGCGGACCAGCTGCATGGCGCAGTTGTCGGCCAGAATGTGCTCAAGCGGGGTTTCCGGATATTCCTTGGCTCCGATGCGGGTGACGACTTCCTTCCAGAGCAGGCCGGATTTCATCACATTGTGCTTCTCGGCAGAGGCCACGCGGTTGGAGCGGGTCTTGGCAAGATCAAAGGCCACGCGGGTGATGCGTTCGATTTCGCTGGTGGTGTAGAGCTGGGTGTCGACAGCGCGCTTCTGGCCGTCTTCCAGCGTGACGATTTCCTTCGGTTCGCCGAAATAGACGCCACCGGTCAGCTCGCGTACGATCAGGATGTCGAGGCCCTCGACCAGTTCCTTTTTCAGCGAAGAGCTGTCGGCCAGCGCCGGGTAGCAGAGGGCCGGGCGCAGGTTGGCAAACAGCCCCAGATCCTTGCGCAGACGCAGCAGTGCGGCTTCCGGGCGGGCTTCGTAAGGAACGTCAGCCCATTTTGGGCCACCTACGGCACCGAAGATGACTGCGTCGGCAGCCATTGCCTTGGCCATGTCCTCTTCCGAGATGGCAACGCCGTAGGCATCATAGGCGCAGCCGCCCACCAGGCCATCATCGGTTTCAAAGCTCACGTCGAGATTGGCGTTCATCCAGTCGATGATCGCCTTCACTTCGTTCATGATTTCAGGGCCAATGCCGTCGCCGGGCAGAAGAAAGAGTTTGTGGGACATGATTTACTTCCGAGGTTGGATTTCGCTTCGAATTTGCCTGTTACGCGCAAGGATCGAAAAGATTGGATGCGTTCAGCATTCGATTAATACCGATCGGGCGTGATTGCAAGGTCTAAGCCGCACGCAGCGGGGCTGCAACTGCTATCTGATACAAAAAAGCCAGACCGTGTGGCCTGGCTTTGATGTTATTTGTCAGACTCGGTGGTCAAAACGGCTGAGGGTCAAATCACCTGTTGTCGTGAGACCGGAGCGAACGGGGCTATATCCTCGCGCATTTTGCCTTGCAAAATGCTCTAGACCCAGGGGCGTTCCTTGACCATCGCGGTTTCGAATTTGTCGACATTGGCGATCTTTTCCATGGTCAGACCGATGTCGTCGAGGCCTTCGAGCAGACATTTCTTCTTGAACGGATCGAGTTCGAAGCTCAGTTCGCCGCCATCCGGGCCCTTGATGACCTGATTTTCAAGATCGATGGTCAGGGTGGCGTTGGAACCACGGGAGGCATCGTCCATCAGCTTGGCGTGATCTTCTTCGCTGACAATGATCGGCAGGATGCCGTTCTTGAAGCTGTTGTTGTAGAAGATGTCGGCAAAGCTCGTGGAGATGATGCATTTGATGCCGAAGTCCTTGAGCGCCCATGGGGCGTGCTCACGGGAAGAGCCGCAGCCGAAGTTGTCGCCGGCCACGATGATTTCCGCCTTGCGGTAGGCATCCTGATTGAGAATGAAGTCTTTGTTCTCGGTGCCGTCCTCGTTGTAGCGCATTTCGTAGAACAGATCGACGCCAAGGCCAGAGCGCTTGATGGTCTTCAGGAACTGCTTCGGGATGATCATGTCCGTGTCGATGTTGATCAACGGCATGGGTGCCGCAACAGCGGTCAAGGTGGTGAATTTTTCCATTGTCTGGCGGTCCTTCCGATTTAGAGATCGGCAATGGTGAGACCGGTGGTCTCGTCAATGCCCATCATGATGTTCATGTTCTGAATGGCAGCGCCAGAGGCGCCTTTGCCCAGATTGTCGTAAACTGCCAGCAAGACGGCCTGTCCGGTTTCGTCATTGCCGTGAATGTGAAGGTGGAGCGAGTTGGTGCCGTTGAGCTTTTCCGGCGTGATCGCTTCAAGGCGTCCTGCCGCCTCCAGCGGGGCCACCCGAACAAAGACCTCATCCCTGTAGCGCCGCTCGAGGCAGGCGTGCAGATCGGCCAGCTTGACTTTGCTGTCGAGCGCCCAGAGGTTGAGCGGCACCGCGTCGATCATGCCCTGAGCGTAGAGGCCAACGGCTGGCTGGAAGACCGGCGGATGGTCGAGGCCGGCATAAAAGGTCATCTCCGGCACATGCTTGTGTGCCAGTGTCAGGCCGTAGGGCCAGTAAGGTACGGTCACCGGGTTCTCTTCGCGTTCATAGTCGGCGATCATGCCCTTGCCGCCGCCGGAATAGCCCGAGATGGCATTCAGGGTTGCCGGGAAGGTGGCCGGAATGATGCCCGCATCGACGAGCGGCCGCATGATGGCGATATAGCCTTGCGGATAGCAGCCGGGGTTGGCGACCCGCTTGGACGCTGCGATCTTGTCGCGCTGATCCGGAGCGAGTTCGGCAAAGCCATAGGTCCAGCCCTTGGCGGTCCGATGGGCGGTGGAGGCGTCAATGACGCGTGTGTCCTTGCTCTCGATCAGGCTGACCGCTTCGATGGCTGCCGCATCGGGCAGGCAGAGGATGGCGATGTCTGCCTCGTTGAGCATCTGCGCCCGTGCTTCGGCGTCCTTGCGCAGATTTTCAGGCAAGCGCAGGAATTTGATATCGTCGCGGGCCTCAAGGCGGGTCCGAATCTGCAATCCGGTGGTACCTGCTTCGCCGTCGATGAATAGTTTTGTCTTCATTGTCTTCTGCCTGATAGCCTGAATGGGCGGTTGATTGATCACGGGGTGGGGGAACTGATCCGTGTCTGGATCCTGATTACAGCACTATGGGTCTTTTGTCATCGTGTGAAATGAGTGACAAGCCACAGAACCAGAAAGATTGCAAAAATAACGCCACCAATGCGCCCGATGCGGGTGCCCCAGATCTCGATCGGGTCGTTCTGGTCCGCATCTTCGGCGCCAAGGTGCTGCCGTGCCCGGTTTGCCGTGCGGGCAAAGGCCGAGGTGCCAAGGGCTTCGCCTTCCATGTCGACACGGTCGAGAATGCGCTGGGCTTCCCGGGCCTTGTCGTCCTGGCGTTGGTGCCGCGATTTTGGATCATGCTCTGTCATGATTGCTCTTTAACCTGCTTTTCTGTGATTGTTCAAGCGCGGAACAGCATCTCAGGGTTCCACGGGCTGTTCTTTTCGGTCGATTCCGTACCACGATCAGCAAATTGTGAGTATTTTGTCTTGACTTGCGCGCACCCATACCGCAAAAGGCTTGACGTGAACCGAGAGGGTTGGGCACTCGCTGCCGCACGTGAGTTTGTGACAATGGCACTCAAAATGAAAACAGCAATGATGCGCAAGACCGCTGGCGTCCTCGCCGGTGCCTTCACTGCTGGCCAGACCACAACCACAACAACCACTACCACCACCAAGGTTTAGGCCCCTCTCGCTCCCTGTCTGGCTTCCCCCAGGGATGTGAGGGGAGCGAAACCGCCCGCCAGCGCGCAAGCGACAGGCCGGGTGGCAACCTCGGGGGAGCTTGCGGATCAGGAGATCATTGAAAATGGGTTATAAAGTTGCAGTCGTCGGGGCTACGGGCAATGTGGGCCGTGAAATGCTCGACATTCTTGCCGAACGCGGGTTCCCTGCAGATGAAGTCGTGGCATTGGCTTCCAGCCGTTCCAAGGGCAAGGAAGTGTCCTTCGGTGACAAGATTCTGAAATGTCAGGTTCTGGACAATTATGATTTTTCCGACACCGATTTCTGTCTGATGTCCGCTGGTGGCAGCATCTCTGCCGAATGGGCTCCCAAGATCGCGGCTCAGGGCTGCATCGTTGTCGACAACAGCTCCCAGTGGCGCTATGACGAGCGGATCCCGCTGATCGTTCCGGAAGTGAACGCTCCGGTGCTGGAAGAGTGGATCAAGAAGAAAGATCGCATCAACATCATCGCCAACCCGAACTGCTCGACGGCGCAGCTGCTCGTGGCTCTGAAGCCCCTGCATGACGCGGCAACCATCAAGCGCATCGTGGTTGCGACCTACCAGTCCGTTTCCGGCGCCGGCAAGGAAGCCATGGACGAACTGTTCACCCAGACCCGCGCTGTGCTGGTTTCCGATCCGATCGAAGTGCACAAGTTCACCAAGCGAATCGCCTACAACGTGATCCCGCACATCGACAAGTTCATGGAAGACGGCTACACCAAGGAAGAATGGAAGGTCGTTGCCGAAACCAAGAAAATGCTCGATCCGAAGATCAAGGTGACCTGCACCGCCGTGCGTGTTCCGGTTTTCGTATCCCATGCCGAAGCGGTCAACATCGAATTCGAAAAGCCGATCACGGCTGACGAAGCCCGCGATATCCTGCGTGAAGCGCCGGGCTGCCTGGTCATCGACAAGCGTGAAGATGGCGGCTATATCACCCCGGCAGAAGCCGCTGGTGAAGATGCAACCTACATCTCCCGTATCCGTGAAGATGCGACGGTCGAGAATGGTCTCAACATCTGGGTTGTTTCCGACAACCTGCGCAAGGGTGCAGCCCTCAACACCATTCAGATTGCCGAAGCCCTGATCAACCGCGGTCTGGTCAAGCCACGCGCTGAAGCCTGATCGACGGCCTCACGGTCCCGATAGTTTAAAACCGGTCTGGTTCCTAACCAGGCCGGTTTTTTCATGCTTGGTGCTGCGGGCGTGCAAGGACCATGGGACGAGCCTAGGCGTTCACCTTCAGGAAGGTGCCCTGTTCTTCCTCGTAATACTCCAGCTCACCGGTCGAGATGTCGAACCATGCGCCATGCAGAGCCAGCTTGCCTTCCAGCACGCGGGTCTTGACGAACTGGTAGGAATACAGATTTTCCAGCGAGTGAATGATGGACGAGCGTTCCAGCAGGCCGCCGTGGTCCAGCTCCGGGCGGTTGAGTGCCTTGTAGCGGATCGGGTTGTCTGCCGCCTGCAGCTGGCCGGACCATTTGCCGATATAGTTGCTTTCGGAAAGGGGTTCGGACTCGTCTGCGGAAATGTAGCTCTTCACGCCACCGCAACGGCCATGGCCCATGATGACGATATGCTCGACCTTGAGGCCGTTCACCGCAAATTCCAGCGCCGCCGTGGTGCCATGGATGCCGTCGTCCTGAGATGATTTGTGTGGCACGATGTTGGCCACGTTGCGCATGACGAAGATTTCGCCCGGTCCCGAGTCGAAGATGATTTCCGGTGCAGCCCGGCTGTCGCAGCAGCCCACGAGCATGATGTTCGGATTCTGGCCCTTTTCGGCCAGCTTTTCATATCGTCCCTGTTCGGTCGGGAAACGTCCCTTTTTGAACTCGGCATAGCCTTCGAGCAAGCGTTCAGGTAATTGGGCCATCGTATCCTCTTTCGTCGCGTACTGGTTTTTCCTTATGACATCTCGCGCCGGACCGACCAAAAATCAAGGGTGAGGAAGCGTTTTGTCCCGCTTTTTACCGGTGCTGGGTCGAGATGGTCGAAAAAATGGCCCCAAAATCGACACCTGACTGGCCTGTCAAGCGAGCTTGAACGGTGCTGTGTCGCAGTCAGTTCAAGGGTTCCGGCTTCTTTGGTGGTCTCCTCACCGCCGTCAGTTGCGGACCGGCGCCGATCTGGCGCATGTTGACCATGGCCATCGGTGTGTGAAAACGATCGGAGAAGCGGGCAACTTCCAGATCGCGATAGCCCATGTTGGCCGAGCGTGTAACCACTTCGAGGACACCGCTCGAGGCTTTCTTGAGGGCCAGTTCGTCCGAAGCGCCGCTGAGCTTGTGGCCGAGGAACAGCGACGCCATCATGTCGCCGGTGCCATTTTGCGGATTGGGAATGGCCGGGTGCTCGCACATGATAGGCAGCGGCGGCTTGCCTGTCTCTTCGGCGTGGATGAGCAGATTGGCGATGGCATTGCGCATCAGCGCAAAGGCGCTGGTGATCAGGGTGGTCTTGCGGCCGAGCTTCCTGGCCTGCTCGATCAGACCGTTGTTGTTGCTTTCCTCCGAGCCGGTCAACCAGTTCAGCTCGAAACGGTTCGGCGAAATGATGTCGGCGCGCGGGATCAGCTGGTCGCGGATGGCGACGGCGATGGCCTCCTTCATGTAGAGGCCTTCCTTGTCGCCGATCACCGGGTCGCAGAAATAGAGCCCGTCCGGGTTGGCCTGCTTGTAGCTGTCAACCAGCGCGGCGATGGCTTCCACTTGTTCAAGCGAGCCCAGATAGCCCGAATAGATGGCCGAGACCGATGCAAATTCGGGATGGCGTGCGAGATCCTCAAGACTGCTGGCAAACAGGGCCGGGTCGATCTTCTGGATGGTTGAAGGGCCGTGGCCGGGGTGCCATGGCATGATGACGGTGGGTACTTCCCAGACCGGAAAGCCCATGCGCTCGAGCGTGAAGGCGGCGGCGCGGTTGCCCACCGCGCCAGCCATGACATGGGAAGAGATGATGATGATCGGCCGGGCGACAAAGGGCGCCTCGCTCTTGGTCGGTTTGCCGTCACGGGGCATGAAGTCGGTCATGCGATCATCTCTTCGTCGTCTCGGTCAGATGATATTGAATTCTCTGACGGGTTTGTTGTTCGCTATCCTTTCATAGCCGAAAATTGAGAGATCAAGCGAGCGATATTCGCCAAAGAGGAAAAGTTCTCCAATGCCGCGTCCCGCACCCGGCCCATGCTGCAGACCGTGGCCGGAGTAGCCGGCGTTGATGTAGAAGTTGGTGATCTCGGGGTGAGCTCCGATGAAGGCATTCTGATCGAGGGTGCAATATTCATAGTGACCGGCCCAGGCATTGGTCATCTTGATGGCGTCAAAGCCAGGCATGCGGTTGTAGAGCGCAGGCCAGATGACCTCGTCGAACAGGTCATAATGGGGATCATGATCCTCATAGTCGGCGGCCGGGTCCTCGATCGGTGGGCAGCCGGAGATGAAGAATTCGCCTTCCGGCCGGATATAGACGCCGGAGGTGTCGGTGATCAGCGGCATGTTGGGATGCGGCTTCTTATTGTCGATGACAAAGATCGTGCGCTTGCGCGGCTCGATCGGCAGGGGGATGTCGAGGAGGGCTGCGACCTTGCCTGCATTGGCCCCGGCGCAGTTGACCACCGCACCACAGGCGATGGTGTCGCCATTGTCCAGTTTGACGGCGGTAACCTTGCTGCCCTGCTTCTCCATGGCGACCACGGTGCCCTTGATGAATTCCGCACCAGCGGCAATGGCGCCCTTGCGAACCAGATCAAGGAACATATGGGCGTCGAACCAGCCTTCGCCGGAGCGGCCATAGGCACCAGCTGCCAGGTCCTCAACATTGAGCCAGGGGAAGGTTTTCTTCATCTCATCGGGAGACATCAGTTCGATGTCGGCACCGCATGCGATCTGGGTCTTGTAATTGTTCTGCAGGATCGGCAGACCAGCCTCGGAGGCCAGGATAAGATAGCCGCCCTCGTGGTAGGCGATGTCTGCATCGGGACCGAATCGATCCTTCAGTTCACTGAAGAACTGCAGCCCGTACTGGGACAGGGCGATGTTCTCAGGCGTTGAGAACTGCTGGCGAATCGACGCCGCCGAAAGTGTGGTTGAACTGTTGGCATAGGTGGGGTCCTTTTCGACCACCAGGACCGAACCTTCGAAGCCGAGATCCTTCTTCAGGAAATAGGCCACAGAGGCACCCATGATTGCGCCACCAATAATGACGAGATCTGCCTGTTTCATTTGCTGTTCCGCTTTTCTTCTTGTCTTCCTTCAGGGGGGAGGTTGGCCTAAGGAAGGGGATGGCTAGGTGCGCGTTTGTGTTTTAAGTTGTCGCGCGCTCGCATATTGCCTCAAAGATCGGAGAAATTTCAATGTCTTTCAGACCGCGCCGAACAGCTCTTTACATGCCCGGTTCCAACGCTCGTGCCCTCGAAAAAGCCCGTGGCCTTGACGTGGATGTACTGCTGCTGGACCTTGAGGATTCTGTTGCCATGGACATGAAGGATGTGGCACGCAAACAGGTTGCAGAGGCAGTGAAGGCCGGTGGCTTCGGACACCGGGAAGTGGTGATCCGGATCAACGGGCTGGAAACCCCGTGGGGTGCCGACGATCTTGCCGCAGCCATCGAGGCCAAGCCGGATGCCGTGCTCATCCCCAAGGTCAACAGTGCCGAGGATGTCTACACCGTCGGACGCAAGATGAACGATGCCGGGGCAGATCAGGCCATCAAGATCTGGGCGATGATGGAGACCCCGCAGGGTATGCTCCGCGCCCTTGAGGTTGCAAGCGCGACTCAGGAATACCACGGCCGTCGTCTGAGCTGTTTTATTTTGGGAACCAATGACTTGGTCAAGGAAACCCGGGTTGCCATGGTGTCCGGACGGGCGCCGGTCTATGGCTGGTTGATGAACTGTCAGGCAGCCGCCAGAAGCTATGATCTCGACGTCATTGACGGGGTCTTCAACAACTTCAATGATGCCGACGGCTTCGTTGCCGAGTGCGAACAGGGCAAGGAAATGGGGATGGACGGCAAGACCATCATCCACCCCAAACAGATTGCCGACTGCAACCGGATCTTCTCACCCGACGAAGCGGAAGTGGCATGGGGTCGCCGAGTGATTGAGGCCTTTGATGCGCCGGAGAATCAGTCCAAGAATGTCATGACGATTGATGGAAAAATGGTCGAGCGGCTGCATGCTGAAATGGCGCGCCGGCTGGTCGATATTGCCGAGGCCATCGCTGCCCGGGATGAGGAATAGTCATGAACGAAAAACAAAGAGTATACCGGTTTCTCACAGGGGTGGATGACGCCAACTTCTGTCACCGCGTGACCGAGGCTCTTTCCAAGGGCTGGGAGCTGCACGGCTCGCCAAGTCTGGCCTATGACGCAGAGGCCAAGGTGATGAAATGCGGCCAGGCCGTGACCAAACTGGTCGAGCCCTTCGAGTATAGCCGGGACGTGGTTTTGGGGGCGCTTTAAGGCGGGCTTCCGGGGCAGACGAATCAAGGTGGCCGCTGGCCGCCTTTTTTGTTGCTGATGGAACCGCAGTCGACATACGGGAGCGATGTGGGTGGGGCTCGCTTTTTTATAAATGTTGAGTTACAAACTCTTGAATTTCGGCTTCGTATTACGATATATCTAAAATATATCTTGTTAAACGAATGGTGGTTTATGACTGTAGAAACAACTTCAGCACCGACGGTTGAGCGGGTGCGCCACGAATTGAAGAGGCGGGATCTTGAGGTCCTGAGCGTCGAGCGGCTGACCCCTGCCATGGTGCGGGTGACGCTTGGCGGCGAAAGTCTGGCAGACTTTACCAGCCTGGCTCCGGATGATCACATCAAGCTGTTCGTGCCAGATGCCAGTGGCATGATGGCCATGCGGGACTACACTCCACGCGCCTATGACAATGAGGCTCAGACGCTGGTGGTTGACTTTGCCGTGCATGACGCCGGTCCGGCTACTGCCTGGGCGTTGGCGGTCAAGCCGGGGGACAGCTTGCAGGTTGGCGGTCCGCGTGGATCTGCTGTGGTGACGGGCGATATACGGCGCTTCATCCTCATTGGTGATGAAACCGCGCTGCCAGCGATCGGTCGACGGATCGAGGAAACCGCAGCCGGTGTGGTGATCGACGCCTATATCGCAGTGCCTGGCGTTGCGGACGAGCAATCGTTCAAGACCGATGCGACCCTTACCACGACATGGATTCACCGGCCTGAACATGCTTCTGACGATCCGGCGCCGTTCCTTGAGGCCATTGGCGATGTTGCCTGCGGGGAAGGCACCTATGTCTGGATTGCTGCCGAAGCCCGGGTTGCCAAGGCCATCCGTACCCATTTTCTGGAAGAGCTTGGTCATCCGCTGACCTGGATGAAGGCCTCGGGCTACTGGGTCAAGGGGCAGGCGGACAGCTCGGAAAAGTCCATCGGAGAGGCACCGCCCAAGACGGCCTGAGCCGATTTCGTCGCGGGCGTGATTGCAGGGGGATGGCGAGTGATCGGCATCCCTTTTTCCTTATCGGCCTTTCTCTGTCTGGTTTTCTCCGCCTTTCCTCCAAATGACAGCTTTGCTGCGCTGCAATATATTGCCCGCAAGGCCTGCGGTTTTCTTACGCTGCGGGACAAGGAGGAGGGGACCATGAGCAAGACAAATCCGGGCAACTATTTCGAAGACTTTTCAATCGGGCAGGTGATTCGCCATGCAACACCGCGCACGGTAACGGCCGGGGATGCATCTCTCTATACGGCTCTCTATGGCTCCCGTTTTGCAGTGCAGAGTTCCGATGCGTTTGCGCGGGGCATAGGCTACGAAAAGGCACCGCTTGATGATCTTCTGGTATTCCATGTTGTTTTCGGCAAGACAGTGCCGGACATTTCGCTCAATGCCGTGGCCAATCTGGGCTATGCGGGCTGCCGCTTTCTCGTGCCGGTGTTCCCGGGCGACAGCCTGACAGCCACCTCGGAAGTCATCGGGCTCAAGGAAAACTCCAACGGCAAGACTGGCGTCGTCTATGTGCGCTCTTGCGGTGTGAACCAGCATGGCGAGACTGTGCTCGATTATGTCCGTTGGGTGATGGTGCGCAAGAAGGATCCGGCTACGCCGACCGGTCATGACAGTGTGCCGTCGCTGCCAGCGGCATTGGCGCCCGATTCGCTTGGCGATGCTGTGCCTATTCTGGATGGCGACGGGTTTGACACCGATCTCGCCGGTTCGCCTTACAAATGGGCCGACTACGAGGTGGGCGAAAAGATCGATCATGTGGATGGCATGACCGTGGAAGAGGCCGAACACCAGATGGCGACGCGTCTCTATCAGAACACCGCCAAGGTGCATTTTAATCAGTTCACAGAGGGCAAGGGGCGATTCGGACGGCGGCTCATCTATGGCGGGCATGTGATTTCGCTGGCCCGCGCCCTGTCCTTCAATGGCTTGTCCAATGCCTTCCACATTGCGGCAATCAATGGCGGGCGCCATGTTGCGCCGCTTTTTGCCGGTGAAACCGTATTCGCCTGGTCGGAAATTCTCGACAAGGCCGAACTGCCGGCTCGTGACGATGTCGGAGCCCTGAGGGTTCGCCTGTGCGCCACCAAGGATGCGCCATGCAACGGATTTCCGGGCAAGATGGAAACCGGTTATGAACCATCTGTCATTCTGGATATGGATCTGTGGTTGGTGCTACCGCGCTGATCATGGTACAAGAAGGAGAACCGTTCCGGTTCGCAAGGCACCCTGACATGTCCATGTTGCCGGGGTGACGAGGAGGGAATTGCGGCGAGCTGCGGCCTCGAGAGAATCACTTGAGGATTTTTCCAGCTTTCGCATCATTGTTTTGTGGCTTTAATGCCAAAAAACGGGAGGGTTTGCGAAATATCATTTATCATTCCCATCATTGCAATTAAGTTTCGCCATGTCCGCTAAGATACTGCTTACTTGATCTTAATCAGATTGAGGTAAAGGCATTATTGTTCAAATGTGATACTGTCCGTTAGGCGCAGTTTGGACAAAATTCATCGATTTAGCGGGTTGGTCGCTTTGACCAGATCCAGAAATCTCGCTATGACAACAGGCATGCAGACCTAAAACCGGTTATCTTTACGTAATACGTAAGTGTCAGCTGTCGAGGACCGAAAACATGACAGACGTCGACCTGAAGGGTAAACGCCCTACATCTCCCCATGTCCAAAACTTTGCCTATAAGATCACCCTGTCGATGGCGACTTCCATCAGCCATCGTGTTACCGGGGTCGGTGCTTACATCGGCATGTTCTTTTTGGCTTACTGGCTGATTGCTCTGGCAATCGGACCTGAAGCCTTTGATACCGCGCAGACCCTCTGGGGCTCGATTATCGGGCGCTTTGTGCTGTTCTGCCTTACCTGGTCACTCATGCATCACATGCTTGGTGGTATCCGTCACTTCTTGTGGGATGTCCCTGTGATGATTGAGAAGCCCCAGATTGAATTCCTTTATCGTGCAACCATCCTGGGCGGCTTTCTTCTGACTGTCGTTATCTGGATCATCGGTTACGCTGTGATGTGAGGACGGGGAGAGAAAAATGAAAACACCTACCAAAATCATCCGTGGCCTCGGTGAAACCCATCACGGCACGGAACATCACTGGATGATACGGCTTACGGCGGTGGCTCTGGTTTTCCTCACCATCGGCTTTGTTGTCTTCATCATCGCTGCCGCTGGTTCGGATTATGAGCAGGCCAAAGCCCTTGTCGGTCATCCAGTCGTTGCGATCTTCCTGTTGCTGGTTATCGCTGTGTCCGGGTATCACGCCTACCTTGGCGCTATCACGATTCCGGAAGACTATTTTCAGAATCAGCTCTATCGGACGCTGTCCAAGATCCTGAACAGCTTCGCGGCGATCGTCGTCTGTGCCGCCCTTTTCTTTGCGGTGCTTAAAGTGGCATTTGGAGGGTAAGATCAGATGGCCAATACATATAATATCAATGGTCGTGCCTACGATGTTCACGACCACTATCATGACGTTGTGGTTCTGGGTGCCGGTGGCGCCGGGCTGCGCGCAACGCTCGGCATGGCCGAACAGGGTCTGCGCACCGCTTGTGTGACCAAGGTTTTTCCGACCCGTTCGCACACGGTCGCTGCTCAGGGCGGTATTGCTGCTTCCCTGCAGAACATGGGTCCGGACAGCTGGCAGTGGCATATGTATGACACCGTCAAGGGGTCTGACTGGCTCGGCGATACCGACGCCATGGAATATCTCTGCCGTGAAGCGCCTGCTGCCGTTTACGAACTGGAACATTATGGTGTGCCGTTCTCCCGTACGGAAGAAGGCAAGATCTATCAGCGTCCGTTCGGCGGTCACATGCAGAACTACGGTGAAGGCCCGGCTGTGCAGCGTACCTGTGCTGCTGCCGACCGTACCGGCCACGCCATCCTGCATACGCTCTATGGTCAGTCCATCCGCAACAAGGCTGAGTTCTACATCGAATATTTCGGCCTCGATCTGCTGATGAGCGAAGACGGCGTCTGCGAAGGTCTGGTTGCCTGGAACCTTGACGACGGCACCATCCACCGTTTCAACGCAAAGATGGTTGTTCTGGCTACCGGCGGCTATGGCCGTGCCTACTTCTCCGCAACGTCGGCTCATACGATTACCGGTGACGGTAACGCCATGATCGCCCGCGCTGGCCTGCCGCTGCAGGACATGGAATTCGTTCAGTTCCACCCGACCGGCATCTACGGCGCCGGCTGCCTGATCACCGAAGGTGTTCGTGGTGAAGGTGGTTATCTGGTTAACTCCGAAGGCGAACGCTTCATGGAGCGTTATGCTCCGAGCGCCAAGGACCTTGCGTCCCGCGACGTTGTTTCTCGCTGCATGACCATTGAAATTCGTGAAGGTCGCGGTGTTGGCCCGCTCAAGGACCATATCTACCTGCATCTTGATCACCTTGATCCGGCCATGCTGGCAGAACGTCTGCCCGGTATTTCCGAATCGGCCGAGATCTTTGCCGGTGTTGACGTGACCAAGGAACCAATTCCGGTTCTGCCGACGGTTCACTACAACATGGGCGGTATTCCGACCAACTATTGGGGTGAAGTTCTGGCTCCGACCAAGGAAGATCCGAACGCCATCGCTCCGGGCCTCATGGCTGTTGGTGAAGCTGCCTGTGCGTCTGTTCACGGTGCAAACCGTCTTGGTTCCAACTCGCTCATCGACCTTGTGGTCTTTGGCCGCGCCGCAGCCATCAAGGCAGGCAAGGTTATCGACCGCGAAGCCCCGATGCCGACGCCGAACCAGGCTTGCTTCGACAAGATCATGTCCAACTTCGACAAGGTCCGTCATGCAAACGGTTCCCAGTCCACTGCCCAGCTGCGCCTGAAGATGCAGAAGAGCATGCAGAACAATGCTGCTGTCTTCCGTACTCAGGAAACGCTGGAACAGGGCTGCAAGGAAATGGCTGCCATCTGGGGTGAGATGGGTGACATGAAGGTGACCGACCGGTCGCTGGTATGGAACTCCGACCTGATGGAATCCCTCGAGCTGCAGAACCTGATGATCAACGCCCTGCCGACGGTCGTTGGTGCTGAGGCCCGTAAGGAAAGCCGTGGTGCTCACGCTCGTGAAGACTATAAAGATGGTCCGCTGGGTGGTCGTGATGACGAAAACTGGCGCAAGCATACGCTGGCTTGGGTCGCTGAAGATGGCGGGGTCAAACTCGACTATCGTCCTGTCATTCTCGATCCGCTGACTCCTCCGGAAGAAGGCGGTATCGAGCTGGCGAAGATCGCGCCGAAAGCTCGCGTCTACTAATGCCCTTCAAGTCGGGCAGCATGACGTTGCCCGGCCTTTTCGAAATTTATACCCGACGTCGCCGAGATGCGACTAGGGTCGACCCGAATACGGAGCGAAAAGATGGTTGAACTTGCGCTGCCGAAAAATTCACGGATTAAAGAAGGCAAGACCTGGCCAAAACCTGAAGGTGCGACCAACTTGACCGAATTCCGCGTGTATCGCTGGAATCCTGATGACGGCAAAAACCCACAGATCGACACCTATTATGTTGATCGTGATGATTGTGGCCCAATGGTTCTCGACGGGCTGCTCTACATCAAAGACAATATCGACGCAACGCTGACGCTGCGCCGGTCCTGCCGCGAAGGCATCTGCGGTTCTTGCGCCATGAATATCGATGGTGCAAACACCCTCGCCTGCACCTTCGGCATGGATCAGTGCAAGTCCAAGACCGTGAAGGTCTATCCGCTGCCGCACATGAAGGTGGTCAAGGATCTGGTTCCAGACCTCAACAACTTCTATGCCCAGCATGCGTCCATCGAGCCTTATCTGAAAACGGATACTCCGGCTCCGGATACCGAATGGCTGCAGTCTCATGAAGATCGTCAGAAACTTGACGGCCTTTATGAATGTATCCTTTGCGCCTGCTGCTCGACCTCCTGCCCATCCTACTGGTGGAACGGCGATCGTTACATCGGCCCATCGGCTCTGCTGCAGGCTTACCGCTGGATCATCGACAGCCGTGACGAATATACCGGCGAACGTCTTTCCCAGCTTGATCATGCCTTTGGCGCCTATCGTTGCCACACGATCATGAACTGCACCAAGGTTTGCCCGAAAGGCCTGAACCCGGCCAAGGCAATTGCCGAAATCAAACGCATGCTGCTCGAGCGCGCCGTTTAGGATTTCAGGCACGGGTGGTTCCCACCCACACTATTTCAGAAGCCGCCTTCCTGTTCGGAGGGCGGCTTTTGTCGTTTGAACGGCTGATTGCTTCGAAACAAGAGGAACTCCAATCCCTCAAGAGAGGAGGCGGTGTGGGAGTGAATTGGACCGCTCTGTCCATATGTGGATGACGCCGAATGTGGCGGGAATGCGTGGGCTGTTGCGAAAGCCATTGAATTTATTGTGAGAATTCAATTCTTGAAAGAGCTGGAGGCGTAAACCAGATAAAAGCTATGCTGCCGACCGAACTGTTCTGTTGAGTGCCAGGCCGATCTGGTGTGCGCAGATCGGGAATTTTCCGGTCTGTCATGGAGTTGTCGGAAAGTTGGTTTAGTTGGCTGCCTGACTGTCCGCATAACGGGAGGCTCTCATGCTGCAGACAAATATTCTGTTTCTCGACAAGACAAACAATGATCGAAGCATATTGGCGGAAGCCTATTTCAATCGGGGGCCGAACAATGCCGTGCGAGCGTTCAGTGCCGGATTTGCCCCATCCGATCGGCTTGATCGCCACGTCTTTGATGTGCTGAGAGAAAACGGAATTGCGCCGGATGACTATATCCCCAAGCCCGTTGACATCTTTCTGCAGGCCTATTCTCCACGCATCGATCTGGTGGTGCTGTTCGAGCCGATGAGCCAGCGCTACAAACTGCCTATCTTTCCGGACAATCCCCCGGTGACTGGGCTGAACGTGCCTGGTAGTCTGGACCGGGAAGAGGCTGGCAGCCGAAAACAGGCGGTGAGGGCCTGCTACGCCGACCTGCGGCTGGTGATCGACCGGGCCGTGGCTACCGGACTGCTGCCGGGATCGCTTGCCGCATGACGGGAGAGGGCGCAGAAAACGGCCGGATTTGGCATTAAGATGTGCTATTCATGCATAACAGGATATTCAAATATGCATGAATTGGCCGTCTGGGGCGGCGTGATGCGAGGCCCGGTTCGGCCTTGCCAGTAATCGTTGAAGTGATTCAACATGTTGTGCTACTAACGGAATAACACTAATCGATAGTACCTATGGAACACCGTTCTTTGCTATTTTCTGGACGTTGGAGAAGGAATGTTTTATTTGACTATCGAGAATTAATTCAGTCTCGAAACTATAAGGGAGATCAGCGTGAGCGGATTCAAATTGCGCCCCGGCGTCGTCACCGGTGAAGAATATTTGCAGCTTCTGGAAGCCTGCAAAGAAGGTGGATATGCCCTGCCAGCCGTCAATGTTACCGGCACCAATAGTCTCAACGCAGTGATGGAAGCTGCTGCCAAAGCGAAATCCGATATCATCATCCAGATGTCCAACGGCGGCGCCCAGTTCTATGCTGGTCAGGGTGCTCCTGATGCCATGCGTGCCCGCGTGCTCGGTTCTGTTTCCATCGCCCAGCATGTGCATCTGCTTGCTGAAGAATACGGCATCTGCGCTGTTCTTCACACCGATCACTGCAGCAAGAAACTGCTGCCGTGGGTAGACGGTCTGCTTGACGAAGGCGAAAAATACTTCAAGGCAAATGGCAAGCCGCTCTATACCTCCCACATGATCGACCTCTCTGAAGAGAGCCTTGAAGAGAACGTCGCCATCAGCGCCAAATATCTGGAACGCATGGCTCCGATGGGCATGAGCCTTGAAATCGAGCTTGGCGTGACTGGTGGTGAAGAAGACGGTATCGGCAAAGAGCTGGAAGAAGGCGATGCAGCCGATCCGCGTCTCTACACCCAGCCTGAAGACGTGCTCTATGCCTATGACATCCTTTCCAAGATCGGCCACTTCACCGTTGCCGCTTCCTTCGGTAACGTGCATGGCGTTTATGCTCCGGGCAACGTCAAGCTGCGTCCTGAAATCCTGAAGTTTTCCCAGGCTCTGATCGCCAAGGAACGTGGTCTTGGCGAAAAACCGCTGAGCCTCGTGTTCCACGGTGGTTCGGGTTCTCCGAAAGAACAGATCGCAGAAGCCGTGTCCTATGGCGTGTTCAAGATGAACATCGACACCGACATCCAGTTTGCTTTTGCTGAAGCTGTTGCTGCCAACATGGATCTCAACCCGGTTGCCTTCAAGCATCAGGTTGATCCAGAAAATGGCACGCCGTACAAGAAATTCTACGATCCACGCAAATGGCTCCGCGCCGGTGAACAGGGCATGATTGCCCGTCTTGAAGAAGCCATGAAGGACCTTGGCTCTTCCGGTCGCACGGTTGTTTCTGCCTGATTGGCTTTGCCATCCGGCGCATGCATTGCTGGCTTTCCGGGTTTGCGCCCGGGAAGCCTTTTTCCTGTCTGGCGCTGGCTTTGTTAGCGGTTCCAAACTGCGCCTGGCAGCGAGACCTAGTAAGAACACTGAATTTGGCAAAAAGGTTTTGTCTTTGCCACATTTCCCTGTTATCCGTGGAAGTGCATTTGGGATCGGGCTGGACAAAATCCTTGGTTGTTTTGTCGGTGCGTGGCGGTTTCGCCGCTCGCTTCAAAGGGTGGTCCCAGCTGCTTGTGTTCTGGCTGATGGATAAAGCTGATTGTGAAAAAACTCAAAGATATCATGATCATGTCGGTATGCTCCCTGATGCTCGGGGGCTGTGCCGTTTCGGGTGCGGGGCTGGGTAGCTCAAGCGCCCAAAAGCAGCCGGTGCTTGCAGAATCAACCCTTCCGTCGCTGCCACAAATTGAACCGAGCAATGATCTTGCCCTTGCTGCCGCTTCGGACAAATTTTCCAAGTCTGACCAGCAAACGCTGGTTGCCGGTGATGAAGCACGATCATTCGATGCCGTGGAGGCTGAGTTTCGTCAGGCCTATGCCGAAGCCAACAAGCATTCCGTTGCTGTCAGCACCGAACATGCCAGCCTGAAGCCCTATGTCGGGCGCTGGCAGTTGCAGGCAAAGGGGCTGCGCGGAGGCGCTAGGGACGGAGTTGCCCAGCAGGTTGCTGCCAATTCCGGATTTGCCGAAGCCTGTGAAGTGGTTCTGGAAGACCAGCCCGGTGGCTATGGCTACAGGGCTACCGGCACATCGGCCTGCCCGACCAGCCTGTTCATGCTTGACAGTTGGGTCGCTTTTGATGACCGGATCGTGCTCAGGGATCACATGGGCGATGATATCATCAAGTTGCGGTCTGACGGGCGTGGTGTCTGGGCAGGTGTGAATAAAGAGGGTGATACCCTCGTTCTCAAAAAATCTTGATTTGAAAGACGTTGGTCTTTAAGCTTCTTTCAAAACGCTCTTGAAAAGTTCCCAATATGAATCAACACTCACATTTGTGTGACGTAAGGAGAGTGGTATGATTCGCTATTCCGCGCTTTTGTGTGCCGGTTTGTTGCTCACAGCTTGTTCGTCCGCTGGCTTTGATCGGTTCGGGGGCGGTGATGCTGCTCCGTTGAATCCGGCACCCACGTCTCCGGTAGAGAGTCAGCAGCTTGGCTCTCTGGTTCCGAACGACCAGTATCCAAACCAGTCCTATTCCACGGCTCCTCAGGCCGGGCAGCCCATCAACAATGCGATGGGGGCAGAGGCTGAGCTGGCGCCGCCGGTGCAGAATGACATTGCTTCCCTCAATCAGCCTGTTCCCTCTTCCGCGCGTGAGTTGAAGCGCACGGATCTGTTGGGCGCATGGACGCTGACCTCCGGGGCGGAGCAATGCCAGTTGACCGTCAATCTGACCAACTGGACTGGTGGCTATCGCGCTTCGACGCGTGGCTGCAACAGCTCCGATCTGCAGCGCATCAACGCCTGGCGGCTGGATGGCAAGAAGCTCGTCGTGTTTATCGCCGAGGACGGGACAACGATCCTGTCGCGCTTCTATTCGAACGGCACCGGGCGTTTCTCCGGCCAGTCGACGATGGATGGTCGCACGCTGTCCTTCTTCCGTTGATCGCCTTTTGGCGGCGCAATACGGGATCTCCACCGATCGCTTGTCTGCGTGCGGTGGAGCGTTCCACTGCGTCCGAGGGCCTGATCCGTCTTAGGAATCATTTCCTTGCGCTGATATTTCCCCTAAAGCAGAACCATTCCTGGTGCCGCATGTCTGACGTGGCAGGCCGGGGTCGGCTGTCGGCCTCATGGTGTGTGTTTGTGGTGCCGGGGTGGTGGCAGTTTTGATATCACGAGCATATGAGGCACATTTTTTGACTGGAGAACTGGGCGACATATCGGTTTCCGATTTTTACGACAGCAAGGTGCGCCACGGCGAAATCGAGGCTGATACAGACCAGCGGGCGCTGGCTGTCCGCTTTGACCGTCTGCTGGAACAGGTGAGTGAAAAGCGCCTGTCCCGCAAGACCTCTTCCCTTGGCTGGCTGTTTGCCAAGCGCCAGCCTGCCGAGCCCGTTCGGGGGCTCTATATCTGGGGCGAGGTCGGTCGTGGCAAGACCATGATCATGGACCTGTTTTTCGAGATCGTGCCGGTCAGGCGCAAGGGGCGGTTCCATTTTCACGAGTTCATGCGCGACATGCATGCTCGCATCAAGCAGGCGCGGGCCGACATTGCCAGCGGCAAGATCAAGGGTGATGATCCGATCAGGCCGGTGGCCGAGGATCTGTGCAAGGAAGTGCGGTTGCTGTGTTTTGACGAGTTCAGCGTCACAGACATTGCCGATGCCATGCTGCTGGGGCGCCTGTTCTCGCGGTTGTTTGCCGATGGCGTGGTGGTGGTGGCCACGTCGAATGTCGAGCCGAACCTGCTCTACAAGGATGGCCTCAACCGACAGCTGTTTGTGCCTTTCATCGGTCTTTTGCAGCAGCATTGCGAGGTGGTTCGACTATCCTCCCGCACGGATTTCCGGATGGAGAAGCTTGGTGGCCAGCCTGTCTATCTGTTTCCTGACGGGTTGGAAACGCGGCAGCGGTTCCAGTCGATGTGGGAGACGGTGATCGAGGGGCCGTGTGCTCCCAGTGATGCGGTGGAAGTGCAGGGCCGGAGCATTCACGTGCCACAGGCCTATCATGGCATGGCCCGGTTTTCCTTTGCGGACCTTTGCGCCAAACCGCTGGGGGCGTCAGACTATCTGCGCCTCTGCGAGCTCTATCATACGGTGTTTATCGAAGGGATTCCGTGCTTCGAACGCTCCATGCGCAACGAAGCAAAGCGCTTCATCATCCTGATTGATACTTTCTATGACAATCATCTCAGGATCATCGCTCTGGCGGAGGCATCGCAGTTCGAACTGGGCAGTCTGCTCAATGGAACGGAAGCCTTCGAATTCGACAGAACAGCGTCCCGTCTCACGGAGATGCAGTCGGATGAGTATCTCGATAAGTGCTTGGGCTTATAATTACCTTAACGTAAAGGTTAAGTTCGCCAAAAGTCTCGGGTTTTTTATGCATTTAAAACTATCTGCGACTTGAAAGCGCACCGGATTCGCGGTACTCACACCCATCCATTCCCAGTTCTGGGAGAACCTTACGTTAAGGGAAACTGAATATGGCGCGGAAGAAAATTGCACTCATCGGATCAGGCCAAATCGGCGGCACTCTGGCACACCTGGCAAGCTTGAGCGAAATGGGCGACGTCGTCCTTTTCGACATTGCTGAAGGGACACCGGAAGGTAAAGCTCTCGATATCGCTGAATCGTCTCCAGTAGACGGCTTCGATGCTAAACTGTCTGGTACTCAGTCCTACGAAGCCATTGCTGGCGCTGACGTCGTGATCGTCACCGCTGGTGTGCCTCGCAAGCCTGGCATGAGCCGTGATGACCTGGTTGAAATCAACCTGAAGGTCATGCAGCAGGTTGGTGCCGGTATTGGCAAATATGCACCAGATGCCTTTGTTATCTGCATCACCAACCCGCTCGACGCGATGGTTTGGGCTCTGCAGAAATTCTCTGGTCTGCCTGCCAACAAGGTTGTCGGCATGGCTGGCGTTCTGGACTCCGCTCGTTTTCGTTATTTCCTGGCAGACGAATTCGACGTATCCGTCAAGGACGTTACTGCATTCGTTCTGGGTGGTCATGGCGATACCATGGTTCCGCTCATCCGTTATTCCACGGTTGCTGGCATTCCTCTTCCAGACCTCATCAAAATGGGCTGGATCACCGAGAGCCGTCTGGAAGAAATCGTTCAGCGCACCCGCGATGGCGGCGCAGAAATCGTCAAGCTTCTGAAAACCGGTTCGGCTTTCTATGCTCCGGCAGCTTCTGCAATTGCAATGGCTGAATCCTACCTCAAAGACAAAAAGCGTGTCATGCCTTGCGCAGCTTTCCTCTCCGGTGAGTATGGCGTAGACGGCATGTATGTTGGTGTGCCGACCGTTATCGGTGCAGGCGGCATCGAGCGCATTGTCGAGATCGAAATGGACAAAGACGAAAAAGCACAGTTCGACCATTCTGTCGATTCCGTGAAGGGCCTCATCGAGGCTTGCATTCGTCTGGCTCCTGAGCTCGCTTGAGGCTGATTGGCGATTGAGATCCCCCCTCTTGAGACGGCTTGATCAATCGAGAGGGCATGATACCGGATATTCCTGAGCTCCTGGCTTACGGCTCAGGAATTTCTCCGGCCTAAATTATTGTATCACTTCCCTGCAGGACAAGGCCCATGGGGATGGTCCGCGTGACGCAAGGAAGTGGTGCATTAAGACCATAAGCAAAGACCAGTCTGGTGGCGCTTGCTCACGGTGTTCATCAGGCCGATCCAATGATTAGGGGAGATCCCATGAATATTCATGAGTATCAGGCGAAGGCGCTTCTCAAGAAATATGGAGCGCCTGTCGCCGACGGCATTGCTATATTTTCTGCTGAGGAAGCGGCTGCTGCCGCAGAAAAACTTGGTGGTCCGCTCTGGGTGGTCAAATCCCAGATCCATGCGGGTGGCCGAGGCAAAGGCAAATTCAAGGAAGAAACTGCTGGTGAAAAGGGCGGTGTCCGCCTGGCTTTCTCGCAAGAGGAAGTGAGCACTTTTGCCAAGCAGATGCTGGGGGCAACCCTGGTAACCAAGCAGACCGGCGCTGCCGGCAAGCAGGTCAACCGCCTCTATATTGAAGATGGCGCCGATATTGACCGCGAGCTTTATCTCTCCCTTCTGGTGGACCGCTCCTGCGGTCGGGTGTCTTTCGTGGTTTCCACCGAAGGCGGCATGGACATTGAAACCGTCGCCGAGGAAACCCCGGAGAAGATCGTCACGGTTGCCATCGACCCAAATGCGGGCGTCACGGCTGACAATGCGATTGCGCTTTGTGATGCGCTGGGGCTTGATTGCTCTGCGCGCGATGACGGCATGCATCTGTTCCCGATCCTCTACAAGGCCTTTGTCGAGAAGGACATGTCCCTGCTTGAGGTCAATCCGCTGATCGTCATGGAAAACCAGCGTCTGCGCGTGCTTGATGCGAAGGTTTCCTTTGATGGCAACGCCCTGTTCCGCCACCCGGACGTGATGGAACTGCGCGATCTGACGGAAGAGGACGAAAAGGAAATCGAAGCCTCCAAGTTCGATCTCGCCTATGTCGCTCTCGATGGCAACATCGGTTGCATGGTGAATGGTGCCGGCCTTGCCATGGCGACCATGGACATCATCAAGCTTTACGGTGCCGAGCCTGCCAACTTCCTTGACGTGGGTGGTGGCGCAAGCGTCGAGAAGGTCACGGCGGCGTTCAAGATCATTACCTCCGATCCGAATGTCAAAGGCATTCTGGTCAACATTTTCGGCGGCATCATGCGCTGCGACGTGATCGCGCAGGGCGTCTTGACGGCGGTTCAGGAAGTCGGGCTGAAAGTGCCCCTCGTTGTACGTTTGGAAGGTACGCGGGTTGAGGAAGGCAAGAAACTCATCGCTGAGAGTGATCTCAACGTGATTCCTGCTGACGATCTCAACGACGCCGCTCAGAAAATCGTGGCAGCAGTGAAGGGGGCCTAATTCGATGTCGATTCTTGTCAACAAAGACACCAAAATCATCGTGCAGGGCCTGACCGGCAAGACCGGCACGTTCCACACGGAACAGGCTCTTTGCTACTTCGGTACGAAAATGGTTGCGGGTGTTCATCCCAAGAAGGGTGGGGAAACCTGGTCTTCCGGGGTCGAGTGTGCCGCAGAACTGCCCATTTTCAAGACTGTAAAGGATGCCAAGGACGCCACCGGCGCCACCGCTTCGGTCATCTATGTGCCGCCCGCAGGGGCTGCTGCTGCGATCATCGAAGCGATTGATGCCGGGGTAGAGTTCATCACCTGCATCACCGAGGGCATTCCTGTGGTGGACATGGTGAAGGTGAAGCGGCGCCTGGAGGATTCCAACTCCCGCCTGCTTGGCCCGAACTGCCCGGGTGTTCTGACCCCTGAAGAATGCAAGATCGGCATCATGCCGGGTTCCATCTTCAAGAAAGGGTCCGTGGGTATTGTTTCACGCTCAGGTACACTTACCTATGAGGCAGTGTTCCAGACGACGAATGAGGGGCTGGGCCAGACCACGGCTGTCGGTATCGGCGGTGATCCGGTCAAGGGCACCGAGTTTATCGATGTGCTGGACCTGTTCCTGGATGATCCTGAAACCGAGTCGATCATCATGATTGGTGAAATCGGTGGTTCCGCGGAAGAGGAAGCGTCCGAGTGGCTCAAGGAGCAGGCATCCAAGGGTCGCAAGAAGCCCATGGTTGGCTTCATTGCCGGCCGCACGGCGCCTCCGGGGCGTACGATGGGCCATGCCGGCGCCGTGATTTCTGGCGGCAAAGGTGGGGCCGAAGATAAAATTGCTGCGATGGAAAGCGCAGGGATTCGCGTTTCGCCTTCCCCGGCAAGTCTCGGTACCACTTTGGTTGACTTGCTCAAAGGTAAGTAAAAGCGCGACATTAGATTATAGCTGCGGGGTAGGGGTTGACCCTGCCCCGCAACTGCAAACCAGTTCAGCAATGGTGCTGAATCTGAAATAAGAGACCGAACGAATGTTCGGCGGTGGTGGCGATGGCACGTCAGGACGCAAATGAAGCGTTCGCGTTATCTTCTTTCCTCTATGGAGGTAACGCGTCCTATATCGAAGATCTTTATGCCCGTTTTCAGGAAGATCCAACATCCGTTGCAGAAGAGTGGCGAGTCTTCTTCAGGGATCTGCAGGATAACAAGAACGATATTGTCGCAAACGCAAAGGGGGCTTCGTGGAAGCGCGCAGACTGGCCTCCCGCGACCAATGGTGAGTTGGTCTCGGCACTTGCTGGCGGTGATTTTGTTGTTGATGAGAAGAAACTGGGCGATAAGCTGAAAAGCAAGGCGCAGAGTCAGGGTGTGGAACTGACTGATGCTGCTGTCCAGCAGGCGACGCGGGATTCTGTCCGCGCCCTCATGATGATCCGTGCCTACCGCATGCGCGGCCATCTGCATGCAGATCTCGATCCGCTCAATCTGGCCGATGCGAAGGATCACGAAGAGCTGCATCCTTCGTCCTACGGCTTTACGGAAGCTGATTATTCCCGCAAGATTTTCATCGACCATGTTCTCGGGCTTGAGTTTGCAACCATCCCGGAAATGCTCGAAATTCTGCGCCGGACCTATTGCTCCACCCTCGGGGTGGAGTTCATGCACATTTCGGATCCGGCTGAGAAGTCTTGGATTCAGGAACGCATCGAAGGGCCGGACAAGCACATCGCCTTCACCAACAACGGCAAGAAGGCCATTCTCTACAAGCTGGTGGAAGCAGAAGGCTTCGAGAAATTCCTCGACCTCAAATACACCGGCACCAAGCGTTTTGGTCTTGATGGCGGTGAGTCTCTCATTCCCGCGCTGGAGCAGATCATCAAACGCGGTGGCGCCATGGGCGTCAAACAGATCGTATTCGGCATGGCCCACCGCGGCCGCCTCAACGTTCTCAGCCAGGTGATGGGCAAACCGCACCGCGCCATTTTCCATGAATTCAAGGGTGGCTCGATCACGCCGGATGACGTGGAAGGCTCGGGTGACGTGAAGTATCACCTTGGCGCTTCTTCGGACCGTGCGTTCGACGACAACAACGTGCATCTGTCGCTGACTGCAAACCCGTCGCATCTGGAAATCGTCAACCCGGTTGTTCTGGGCAAGGCGCGCGCCAAGCAGGATCAGCTGTCCGCTCACGATGGCAAGTTCATCGAGACCACTCAGGTGGATCGCACGTCGGTTCTGCCACTGCTCATCCATGGTGATGCCGCTTTTGCAGGGCAGGGCGTTGTGGCAGAGTGTTTCGGTCTTTCCGGCCTCAGAGGGCATCGGACCGGCGGGTCCATCCACTTCATCATCAACAACCAGATTGGTTTTACGACCTATCCGCGCTTCTCGCGGTCGTCGCCGTATCCGTCCGACCTGGCCAAGATGATTGAAGCCCCGATCTTCCACTGTAACGGTGATGATCCGGAATCCGTGGTGTTCGCCGCGAAGATCGCGACGGAATTCCGTCAGCTGTTTGGCAAGCCGGTCGTGATCGACATGTTCTGCTATCGTCGCTTCGGTCATAACGAAGGTGACGAGCCGGCCTTTACCCAGCCGCTGATGTACAAGAAGATTCGTCAGCATCCGACGAGCCTGCAGCATTATGCCGACAAGCTGATCGCTGAAGGCGTGATCACCCAGGACGACTTCGATCAGATGCGGGCTGACGTTCGCAAGATGCTCGATGACGAGTTCGAGGCTGGTCAGAGCTTCTCGCCGAACAAGGCCGACTGGTTCGACGGCAAATGGTCCGGTCTGACGACCGCCAGTGCCGAAGACGATCGTCGATCCGGCAATACGGGCGTCGATGTGGAAACCCTGCGCGAGGTTGGCAACAAGCTGACCACGGTCCCAGAAAGTTTCAATGTGCATCGCACGGTGCAGCGCTTCCTCGATAACCGCGCCAAGATGATGGAAACCGGTGAAGGCATCGATTGGGCCACCGCCGAATCCCTCGCCTTCGGTACGCTGGTTCGCGAAGGTCATCCGGTTCGCCTGTCCGGTCAGGACAGTGAACGCGGTACCTTCTCCCAGCGTCACACTGTGCTGTATGATCAGCAGGACGAAAGCCGCTATATTCCGCTCAACCATGTCGCCGAAGGGCAGAACCGCTATGAGGTCATCAACTCGATGCTCTCGGAAGAGGCTGTTCTCGGCTTCGAATATGGCTATTCGCTAGCGGAGCCGGGCGGTCTGACGATGTGGGAAGCCCAGTTCGGTGACTTCGCCAACGGTGCTCAGGTGGTCTTTGACCAGTTCCTCAGCTCGGCAGAGCGCAAGTGGTTGCGTGCTTCCGGTTTGGTGGTGCTGCTGCCGCATGGCTACGAAGGGCAGGGTCCGGAACACAGTTCCGCCCGTCTGGAGCGCTATCTGCAGTCTTGCGCCGAGGATAACATCCAGGTCGCTAACTGCACCACACCAGCCAACTATTTCCATATTCTGCGCCGTCAGGTGAAACGCAGCTTCCGCAAGCCGCTGATCCTGATGACTCCGAAGAGCCTTCTGCGCCACAAGCGGGCCATTTCCAACCTGGCTGAACTGGGTGCGGGCAGCACGTTCCATCGTGTGCTCTGGGATGATGCGGAAATCAGACCAAACCAGGAAATCAAACTGACCTCGGACGACAAGATCCGTCGCGTCATTTTGTGCACCGGCAAGGTTTATTACGATCTTTATGAAGAGCGCGAGAGACGCGGCATCAATGATGTCTACATCATGCGTGTCGAGCAGCTCTATCCGTTCCCGGCAAAGACCCTGATCAAGGAGCTGAGCCGCTTCAAACAGGCCGATATGGTCTGGTGTCAGGAAGAACCGAAGAACCAGGGGTCCTGGACCTTCATCGAGCCTTACATGGAATGGGTTCTCAATCAGATTGATGCGAGTGTCAAACGGCCGACCTACGCTGGGCGTCCGGCATCCGCAGCGACAGCGACCGGTCTTATGAGCCGACATCAGGCTCAGCTCAAGGCCTTCCTTGATGATGCGTTTGCCGAGTAACCGGCTGACCTAAATTGATAAATGTGAGATAACCAAATGGCTACGGAAATCAAAGTCCCTACACTGGGCGAATCTGTGACCGAAGCGACCATCGGTCAGTGGTTCAAGGCGACCGGTGATGCGGTTCAGGCCGATGAGCCGCTCGTCGAGCTGGAAACCGACAAGGTGACCATCGAGGTGCCTGCTCCGGTCTCCGGTACTCTTGGCGATATTGTTGCCGCCGAAGGGGAAACGGTTGAAGTTGGCGCGCTTCTGGCCATGCTGCTGGAAGGTGATGGTGCCGCTGCGGCGCCTGCTCCGGCACCCAAGAAGGAAGCTGCCAAGGAACCGGCTCCGGCACCAGTTGCTGCTCCGGCGGCTCCGACCTCCATGCCTCCGGCTCCGAGCGCTGCCAAGATGATGGCCGAGAAGAAGGTTGATCCTGCTTCTGTTGCCGGATCCGGTGTGCGTGGTCAGGTCCTCAAGGGTGATGTGATCAATGCGATCGCTGCTGGCGCAACGGCTCCTGCCGGTGCTCAGCCTGCTCCGGTGGCCAACCGACCGGCCTCTGCGCCAGACGATGCAGCCCGTGAAGAGCGGGTCCGCATGACCAAGCTGCGCCAGACCATTGCACGTCGCCTGAAAGACGCGCAGAACACCGCTGCCATGCTGACCACGTTCAATGACGTGGACATGTCGGCCGTGATGGAAATGCGCAAGCAGTACAAGGATCTGTTCGAGAAGAAACATGGCGTCCGTCTGGGCTTCATGGGCTTCTTTGCCAAGGCGATCTGCAAGGCTCTGGAAGAGATCCCGGCCGTCAACGCCGAGATCGATGGCACCGACATTATCTACAAGCATTTCGTTCATCTGGGCGTCGCCGTCGGGTCTCCGCGCGGTCTGGTCGTTCCGGTTGTCCGCGATGCCGACAAGATGTCTCTGGCGGAAATCGAAAAGGCAATCGCAGCATTCGGCCTGCGCGCCCGTGACGGTCAGCTGACCATCGAGGAAATGCAGGGTGGCACCTTCACCGTTTCCAACGGCGGTGTCTATGGCTCCATGATGTCAACGCCGATCCTCAACGCACCGCAGTCCGGCATTCTGGGCATGCACCGCATTGAAGATCGTCCAGTGGTCCGCAACGGTCAGATCGTGATCCGTCCGATGATGTATCTGGCCCTGTCCTATGACCATCGCATCGTCGATGGCAAGGAAGCGGTGACCTTCCTGGTTCGCGTCAAGGAGAGCCTTGAGGATCCTCAACGCCTCGTCATGGATATCTGATCCAGAGAACATTGCGAAACGGGGTCTTTGTGCCCCGTTTTTATTTATCTGTTTGGTTGCACAAACGCTCCACCAATCCAGCATTCTTCGGGAGTGAATGAAATGTCATACGATATGGTCGTGATCGGTACGGGTCCTGGCGGTTATGTCTGCGCGATTCGTGCTGCACAGCTGGGCATGAAGGTTGCCGTTGTCGAAAAACGCAGCACCCACGGCGGGACTTGCCTGAATGTTGGCTGCATTCCCTCCAAGGCCCTGCTGCATGCCTCGGAACTGTTCGAGGAAGCGGGCCATGATTTCGAAAACATGGGCATCAAGGTCGGCAAGCCGAGCCTCGATCTGAAAGCCATGATGGGCCACAAGCAGGAAGTCATCGACGGCAACGTTGGCGGGATCGACTTCCTGTTCAAGAAGAACAAGATCGATGTCTTCCACGGCGCAGGCAAGATTGTTGCAGCCGGCAAGGTCGAAGTGACCGCGGAAACCGGGGATGTTCAGACTGTTGAGGCCAAGGCGATCGTGATTGCCACCGGTTCGGACGTGGCACCACTGCCAGGTGTCGAGATTGACGAGAAGCATGTGGTTTCCTCAACCGGCGCGCTTGAACTGGACAAGGTGCCGGGCAAGCTGGTTGTGGTCGGTGCCGGTGTCATCGGGCTTGAGCTTGGCTCGGTCTGGCGTCGACTCGGCTCCGAAGTGACTGTTGTCGAGTTCCTCGACCGGATCCTGCCGGGCATGGATGGCGAAGTGGTCAAGAACGCCCAGCGCATCTTCAAGAAGCAGGGCTTCGACTTCAAGCTTGGCACCAAGGTGACGGGGGTCGAAAAGCACAAGAAGGGGGTCAAGGTCACGCTGGAACCTGCCAAGGGCGGGGAAGCCTCTGAGCTGGAAGCCGATATCGTTCTGGTCGCCATTGGCCGTCGTCCCTATACCGAAGGTTTGGGGCTGGCCGAAGTTGGCGTGGCGCTCGATGAGCGCGGCCGTGTGGCAACGGATGGCCATTTCAAGACCAGCGTTGACGGCATCTATGCCATCGGCGACGTCATTGCCGGCCCGATGCTGGCGCACAAGGCTGAAGATGACGGCGTGGCTCTGGCTGAAATTCTGGCCGGTCAGGCCGGGCATGTGGACTATAATCTGGTGCCGGGCGTTGTCTACACCATGCCGGAGATCGCTGTGATCGGGAAGACCGAAGAGCAGCTCAAGGAAGCCGGCATTGACTATAACGTTGGCAAATTCCCCTTCACGGCCAATGGTCGCGCCAAGGCCCAGCGTCATACGGAAGGCTTCGTCAAGATCCTTGCTGACAAGACGACGGACAAGGTTCTCGGTGTTCACATGATCGGTGCCGGTGTCGGCGAAATGATCCACGAAACGTCGGTTCTGATGGCATTCTCCGGCTCTGCGGAAGACCTAGCGCGGACGATCCATGCTCATCCGACGCTGTCTGAGGCGGTCAAGGAAGCGGCTCTGGCCGTCGACAAGCGCCCGATTCACATGTAGGGCCTGTGGTCCATGTTGACAAAACAAAAGGCCGCCCTTTCGGGGAGCGGCCTTTTGTTTTGAAACCGTATCAGCTCCGACTGGTGTCGGTGCCAGAAGCTCTCAGCGAGCCCCGTGGGCGGCGTCTATTTGCGCCAGAGCACGAAAGATCGCTGGGTGTTGGGCTTTTTGGGGTCGTGGAAGTCGTCATAGACGATTGCATCCATGCGCTTGCCATTGATCGATACTGCCACGGTGCGGCGCGCAAAGAATGTGTTGTAGCTTACCGTGAGGCTGGTGGAACTGCTTTGATGGGCAATGGAACGCCCCCAGGTGCAGTCGCGTGGAGCGCAGGCCGTGTAGGCCTTGACCTGAATGTGAGGAACGGTGTGGGTGTTGCAGATCTCCTTGATCTCAAGCCGTGTGAGATCATAGCGATCCCCTGCGAAGGGGTTTTCCCAAGTACCCAGGGTCTGTGTGTCAACGCACTTTCCTGCGTGAGCCAGCGGCGTCATGAACAGGGTGAGCAGTGCGAACACTACGGCGCGATATACCATTTCATCCTCCGATATATCGTTTGAATGCCAACGTAAGTAATTACTCTAAGCTATGTGACACTTTATCTCAAGTATAACGCCAAAATGTTACGCGGTTGTTAAGACAAATTGCCATCAATTCTAATGAATACGCATCTTGATTGTTGAATTTATTTGGATTTTCAGGGCTTTTGATTCGCATAGTCATCCTTGGTAATTGTGCTTATGCCCTTCGATACTATCTATAATAGTTACGATCGCGGGTGTGCCTTCTGGTAGATGGACATAAGTTCCGACATTTCTACTTCGGTGTAAGCCTGGGTGGTGGATAGACTGGCGTGACCAAGCAGCTCCTGAATCGTGCGCAAGTCGCCACCATTGGCCAGCAGATGCGTGGCGAAGGAATGGCGCAGGGCGTGGGGAGTGGCACTGTCCGGCAGCCCGAGAGCGCCTCGCATGGCGGCAATCGTCTTCTGGACAATGCGCGGGCTGAGCGGGCCGCCGCGGACGCCGCGAAACAGGCTGCTGTCCGGTTCCAGCTCGAACGGGCAAAGCGAAAGATAGTGCTGCAGGGATGACTGCACGATGGGCAGCACCGGCAAACGCCGCTGCTTGCCGCCCTTGCCGGTTATGGTCATGGCGTCATGTCCGGGCAGGGGGGCGGTTGTCGGGGTGAGGGCAAGGGCTTCGGAAATGCGTAGGCCCACCGCATAGAGCAGCAGCATGACGGCGCTGTCGCGCGCTGCAACCCAGGGCTCCATGGCGAGAGATTCGCCTGGGTCCACCAGCTGTGCGGCCTTTTCCATGCTGAGGGGTTTGGGCAGGGAGCGGGAATATTTCGGCGTCTGGATCGCGTTGAAGGGCGCGGTGGTCGCAAGCCCCTGTTCTTCCAGATAACGCACGAAGGAGCGGATGCCCGCCATGCCACGTGCCAGCGAGCGCGAGCCGGTGCCCTGTCGCCGGCGTTGGGCCATGAAAGCCCGAATGTCTGCGGGCCGAAGCTGCGGGAAATGGCCAAGGTCGGATACCTCGTCCATGTGCCGGGTGAGGAAAGAGAAGAATTGATCGAGATCGCGATCATAGGCTTCCAGCGTAGCGTCTGACAGGCGGCGCTCGTTGCCCAGGCTCTTGAGCCAGCCTTGCTGCTGCTGGCGCAGGGCAGGCGTTGCGATGATCAGGGGGGCATTATCCCCCGGCTGCAGTTTGGGCATGGGTGTTCCGGAGTGCTCTGGTTTCGGGCCGGTTGATGGGATCCGCCCTGCCGTATGCCGCAAGACGGCTCCGCGGTCGCCGGATGGACAAAGGGTAATCCAGTTCGCGCGATCCGTCAAAAGGATGGCAATGGCGCAGGGTGCTTGCTCAAGATCTGTCGCATCCGCGAATCAAAAACCCCGATGCAGAAGGGCTCGGCATCGGGGTCGTGTTGTGCACAGGCGATCGCAGGGCGAACCCTTGCTGGTTCAAGCCTGAAGGTCGGCCTAGAGGATGGACTGGCCGGTGGTTGCCCAGTCTTTCATGAAGGCTTCGAGGCCCTTGTCGGTCAGGGCATGATTGACCAGACCCTTGATGACGGATGGCGGGATCGTTGCAACGTCGGCACCGGCAAGGGCGCATTCCTTGACATGGTTGGCGTTGCGGATGGATGCTGCCAGAATTTCGGTTTCGAAACCGTAGTTGTCATAGATGGTGCGGATGTCTTCGATCAGTTCCATGCCATCAATGTTGAGGTCGTCAAGACGGCCGATGAACGGGGAAATGAAGGTTGCGCCGGCCTTTGCAGCCAGAAGTGCCTGGTTGGCAGAGAAGCACAGGGTCACGTTGACCATGTGGCCATTGTCGGTCAGGGCCTTGCAGGTCTTCAGACCGTCGATGGTCAGCGGAACCTTGATGGCAATGTTGTTTGCGATCTTGAGCAGTTCCTTGGCTTCAGCCATCATCTGGCTATGTTCCAGTGCGGTCACTTCAGCAGAAACAGGGCCGTCGGTGATTTCGCAGATTTCAGCGATGACTTCCTTGAAATCGCGGCCGGATTTGACGATCAGCGACGGGTTGGTGGTCACACCGTCGATCAGGCCCGTGGATGCCAGTTCGCGGATATCTTTGGTTTCGGCAGTATCGACGAAGAATTTCATTGTCTTTCGTGCTCCGTTTCCGTTAGCCATGTGAGCGCGACAACCGGTTTGGAAATCGCGGCCGGGGTACGATATGTTCATTAAACCATAGTTCGGGGGCCGTCAGCCCGCATCTAAGGTGAAGTCAACTTATTTGCATCCTTGATGAAGGAAAAGGGATCATCTTGTCGTCAACGAGCCAAATTGTGTCAGTTCTCGTCCCGGTCTATGTGGATAGCTGTTACAGCTACCGGGTCCCCGCTGATTCGCCCTCACTCTTCGATGACGACGGGGCGGCGCGGTTTGCTGACAGGCTGGTGCCGGGACAGGTGGTCCGGGTGCCACTGGGGCCGCGCTCCGTGCTGGGCGTGGTCTGGGACGATCCAAGCGAATTTTCCGACGAAGCCCGCCTCAAGGATGTTGAGGCGGTCTATCCGGACGTCCGCCTGTCCGACGACTTCCGCAAGTTCGTGGACTGGATTGCCCAATATACGCTGGCGCAGCGGGGCATGGTGTTGCGCATGGTACTGCGCGGCGAAGAGGCCCTGTTGCCGCCAAGGGCAGTGTCTGCGTTGCGTTTGACAGGCGCGCCGCCCGAACGCCTGACGAAGGCGCGGGAGCGGGTTCTGGAGGTGATGGAAGGCGGGCTGGCCGAAACCAAGGCTGCCATCGCCGAGCGCGCGGGAGTCTCGGCGTCGGTGATTGACGGTCTGGTGAAGGGGGGCACACTGTCGCCGTGCGAGTTGCCCCCACCAGCTCTGATGGAGGCACCGCAGGCCGATTTCGCGCCGCCGGCTCTCAATGCGATACAGGCCGCGGCGGCCGAGGAGATCCGTCAGATCGTCGCGGCGCGCGGGTTTGAAACCGTGCTGCTGGACGGGGTGACCGGATCGGGCAAGACCGAGGTCTATTTCGAGGCGGTGGCCGAGGCCTTGAGGCAGGAGCGTCAGGTCCTGATTCTGGTCCCCGAAATTGCTCTGACGGACGCCTTTCTGACCCGCTTTGAAGGCCGGTTTGGCGTGCGGCCGGGGGAATGGCACTCCGGGCAGGCGCAGCGCTACAAGAATCTGGTCTGGCGCGGGGTTGCGACCGGTGAGGTGCAGGTTGTTGTGGGGGCGCGGTCGTCGCTTATGCTGCCGTTCGGGAATCTTGGCCTCATCGTGGTGGACGAAGAGCATGACGGCGCCTACAAGCAGGAAGATCGCGTCATCTACAATGCGCGGGACATGTCGGTGGTGCGGGGCCACCTTTCCGGCTTTCCTGTTATTCTGGCCAGTGCGACCCCGTCGGTTGAAAGTCGCAACAATGCCGATCAGGGGCGTTATCGCCACATTCGTCTGCCAAGCCGCTATGGTGGGCAGTCGATGCCGGATATTTCTCTGATCGACATGCGGGCCAATCCGCCCGAAAAAGGCAGCTGGCTGTCGCCGATTCTGATCGATGCGGTCAACGAAACGATTGAGGCAGGACAACAGAGCCTGTTGTTCCTCAACCGGCGCGGCTATGCGCCGCTGACCCTTTGCCGCACCTGCGGACACCGTTTCCAGTGCCCGAACTGTTCCACATGGCTGGTCGAGCACCGGTTCCGCAAGCAACTGGTCTGCCATCACTGCGGGCATTCGGAGCCGGTACCGCCGACCTGTCCCCATTGTGGCGATGAACACAGCCTTGTTGCTTGCGGCCCGGGCGTTGAGCGAATTGCCGAAGAGGCGGCCAGTCGCTGGCCGGATCGCAGAATCGTCATCCTGTCGAGCGACCTTATCCATGGGGTGCAGCAATTGCGGGCCGAACTGGAGCTTATCTCGTCCGGTCAGGCAGATATTGTCATCGGCACGCAGCTGGTGGCCAAGGGGCACAATTTCCCGGCCATGACACTGGTTGGCGTCATCGATGCGGACCTCGGGCTGGCCCATGGCGACCTGCGGGCTGGTGAAAAGGTGTTCCAGACTCTGGCACAGGTGACCGGCCGTGCTGGCCGCATGCAGGGGCAGGGACGCGGTCTGCTGCAGAGCTATGTGCCGGACCATCCGGTCATTGCTGCGCTTGCGAAAGGGGAACGGGAAGAGTTTTACACATATGAGTTGGACCAACGTCGTAAGGCCGGTATGCCACCTTTCGGGCGACTGGCGGCGGTGATTCTGTCTTCCGAGCATCGCGAGGCTGCTCTGGCCTATGGGCGCGAGATGGTGAGGGCTGTTCCGCACGAAGAGGGGGTGCGGGTTCTTGGGCCTGCGGAAGCCCCGATTTCAGTGCTTCGGGGACGTTTCCGCTTCCGGCTACTGGTCACTGCGCCGCGGGCTTTTCCGCTGTCCCAATGGATGCGCAGCTGGTTGGCGCAAAGTCCCAAAATCGCAGGGTCACTACGTATGCAGGTCGATATTGATCCGGTTTCCTTCATGTGATCTTATTGCTTTTGCGAAGAGATGAAGCTGTGTAGAACGCGGTCACAAGTCCGTAATAGCGATACGGTTTACGACTTATGGCTTTAACCGCAATGTTGCGCATGCTCATTCCATGTGCTAGACGAGCTAGCGGTTTCAGGGATTTACCTCCCCGGACAGATGAGACGAACTCCCAAGGGAGATAAGGGCTTTAACCGGCTCATGTTTTCGCATAACAGGTTGGGAGCATTCTCCAAATGTCAGAGAGCAACCAGGTGACAGATACTAATTCAGAAGTTTCAGGAGTGGCCGAACGTTACGCTCGCGCGTTGTTTGATCTCGCTCTCGAAGAAAAGGCAATTGATGCGGCAGAAGCTGATCTGGCGCGTATTGAAGCCATTATGAATGAAAGTGAAGACTTCATGCGGCTTGTCAAAAGTCTCGTCTTCACTGCTGAAGAGCAACTAGCTGCAGTTTCAGCACTTTTGGACAAGATCGGCATGTCTGGCATTGTCGGGAATTTTGTTCGTGTCGTTGCTCAGAACCGCCGGCTGTTTTCCCTGCCGGGTATAATCAAAGCTTTTCGCAAGATCCTTTCCGTCCATCGCGGTGAGCAAGTGGCAGAAGTCACGTCCGCTCAGCCTTTGGGGGATGACGACCTGGCTGCGCTCAAGGCGTCGCTCAAGGAAGCATTGGGCAAGGATATTGCAATTCATGCCAAGGTCGATGCAGATATTCTGGGTGGCCTTGTAGTAAAAGTAGGCTCACGGATGATTGACTCATCTGTGCGCACAAAACTCAACTCGCTCAAGATTGCACTGAAAGAGGTCGGCTGATGGATATTCGGGCCGCGGAAATTTCCGCAATCCTCAAGGAGCAGATCAAAAACTTCGGTACTGACGCTCATGTCTCCGAAGTTGGTCAGGTTCTGTCTGTTGGTGACGGTATCGCCCGCATCTATGGTCTGGATAATGTTCAGGCCGGTGAGATGGTGGAATTCCCTGGTGGAATGCGCGGTATGGCGCTCAACCTTGAAATGGACAACGTCGGCGTCGTGCTGTTTGGCGATGACCGTGGCGTTAAGGAAGGCGATGTGGTCAAACGGACCGGCGCCATCGTTGACGTACCTGTCGGCAAGGGCCTTCTGGGCCGTGTCGTTGATCCGCTTGGAAACCCAATTGATGGTAAAGGCCCGATCGAGGCCACTGAACGCCGTCGTGTGGACGTGAAGGCGCCGGGCATCATCCCGCGCAAATCCGTGCACGAACCAATGCAGACGGGTCTGAAAGCCGTTGACGCGCTTATTCCGATTGGACGTGGCCAGCGTGAGCTGATCATTGGCGACCGTCAGACCGGCAAGACCGCGATTGCGCTTGATGCCATTCTGAACCAGAAATCGATCAACGAGACCGGTTCGGAAAGCGAAAAGCTCTACTGCGTCTATGTGGCCGTTGGTCAGAAACGCTCCACCGTTGCCCAGTTCGTGAAAACGCTGGAAGAAAACGGTGCGCTTGAATATTCGATCATCGTCGCTGCTACCGCGTCTGATCCTGCTCCGATGCAGTATCTGGCTCCGTTTGCCGGCTGTGCGATGGGTGAATTCTTCCGCGACAATGGCATGCACTCCCTTCTGGTCTATGATGATCTGACCAAGCAGGCTGTTGCCTATCGCCAGATGTCCCTGCTGCTTCGCCGCCCACCAGGACGTGAAGCTTATCCGGGTGACGTGTTCTACCTGCATTCCCGCCTTCTGGAGCGCGCTGCGAAGCTGAACGAAGACAACGGGTCCGGTTCCATGACGGCTCTGCCGGTCATCGAAACCCAGGCCAACGACGTGTCTGCGTTCATTCCGACCAACGTGATTTCCATTACCGACGGTCAGATCTTCCTGGAAACCGACCTGTTCTATCAGGGTGTCCGCCCTGCCGTGAACGTTGGTCTGTCGGTGTCCCGCGTGGGATCGTCGGCCCAGATCAAGGCCATGAAGCAGGTTGCCGGTCCGATTAAGGGTGAACTGGCGCAGTATCGTGAAATGGCTGCGTTCGCGCAGTTCGGCTCCGATCTTGATGCTACCACCCAGCGTCTGCTGAACCGTGGTGCCCGTTTGACCGAGCTTCTGAAACAGCCGCAGTTCTCTCCGCTCAAGGTGGAAGAACAGGTCGCTGTGATCTACGCCGGTGTGAACGGTTATCTGGACACCATCGCAGTCAATCAGGTTCATGCGTTTGAACAAGGTCTGCTTTCCGTGATGCGCAACGAGCACAAGGACGTGCTGGATGCCATTCGCGAGAAGAAGGCTCTGGATGACGAAATTACAAACAAACTGAAGGCGGCGGTCGACAGTTTTGCAAAGAACTTTGCTTAACTTCCGGCTGACGGGGAACGGAGGCTATCATGCCAAGCCTTAAGGACCTCAAGAATCGTATCGCCTCGGTTAAGGCGACTCAGAAGATCACCAAAGCCATGCAGATGGTGGCGGCCGCAAAACTCCGTCGCGCTCAGGCCGCGGCGGAAAATGCGCGGCCTTATGCCGAGCGTATGGGTGAGGTGCTGGCCAACGTTGCTGCCCGGTGCTCGATGGATGAATCGACACCGAAGCTGCTCGCTGGAACCGGCTCCGATGAGACCCATCTGTTGCTGGTCTGCACGGCTGAACGTGGTCTCTGTGGTGGCTTCAACTCTTCTATCGCGCGCCTGGCGCGCGATAAGGCCCGTGGTCTCAAGGCTGCGGGCAAGACAGTCAAGATGATCTGCGTCGGAAGCAAGGGGTTTGACGCACTCAAGAGCGAATTCGGCAAGGATATCATCGAAGTCGTTGATATGCGCGATTTGAAGACCATTCACTTCTCTGACGCCGAAGTCCGCATCGGTCGCCCGATCTTGAACAAGTTCGAGAAAGGCGAGTTTGATGTCTGTACGCTCTTCTATGCACAGTTCCAGTCTGTGGTGACACAGGTGCCGACTGCGCAGCAGATCATTCCGGCTGTTTTTGAAGGGAAAGAGAGCGACGGGTCTCACGCATCTGGTGCAGTCTATGACTATGAACCGGATGAAGAAGAAATCCTTCTGGATCTTCTGCCAAGAAACGTATCGGTTCAGATCTACCATGCGCTTCTTGAAAACGGTGCTTCTGAGCAGGGCGCACGCATGTCCGCAATGGACAACGCAACGCGCAATGCTGGCGATATGATTGGCAAGTTGGAATTGTCATACAACCGTCAGCGCCAGGCACAGATCACAGGTGAATTGATTGAAATCATCTCGGGTGCTGAGGCGCTCTGACGGCGATTGATGAGGACAGACGAATGGCAGCAAATGAAGCAGCTACCGGACGTATCACGCAGGTTATCGGCGCTGTTGTGGACGTCCAGTTCGAGGGTGAACTTCCACCGATCTTGAACGCACTTGTAACGGATAACAACGGCCAGCGCCTCATTCTCGAGGTTGCCTTGCATATGGGCGAAAATACCGTTCGCACCATTGCCATGGACAGCACCGAGGGTCTGGTTCGCGGTCAGTCCGTCTCCGATACCGGCAAGGCAATTGCCGTACCGGTCGGTGACGAAATGCTGGGCCGAATCATCAACGTTGTTGGCGAGCCTGTTGACGAAGCCGGCCCGCTTGGCACCACGTTGACCCGCGAAATCCATCAGCCAGCGCCTTCCTTCGTGGAACAGTCCACCGAAGGCGAGATCTTGGAAACGGGCATCAAGGTTGTTGACCTGCTTGCACCATACGCCAAGGGCGGCAAGATCGGCCTGTTCGGCGGCGCCGGCGTTGGCAAGACGGTTCTTATCATGGAACTGATCAACAACATCGCCAAGGCACATGGTGGCTACTCGGTGTTTGCCGGTGTGGGTGAACGTACCCGTGAGGGTAATGACCTTTACTGGGAAATGATCGAATCGGGCGTGAACAAGGAAGGCGGCGGCGCCGGTTCCAAATGCGCGCTGGTGTATGGCCAGATGAACGAGCCTCCCGGAGCCCGTGCTCGCGTGGCACTGTCCGGTCTGACGGTTGCGGAACACTTCCGCGATGAAGGTCAGGACGTTCTGTTCTTCGTGGACAACATCTTCCGCTTTACGCAGGCTGGTTCCGAGGTGTCCGCACTTCTGGGTCGTATTCCATCGGCAGTGGGCTATCAGCCGACACTGGCAACCGACATGGGTGCGCTTCAGGAACGTATTACCACCACGACCAAGGGCTCGATTACGTCCGTGCAGGCCATTTACGTGCCGGCCGACGACTTGACCGACCCTGCTCCGGCAACTTCGTTTGCCCACTTGGATGCAACGACGGTTCTGAACCGTGCGATCGCTGAAAAGGGCATTTATCCGGCTGTGGACCCGCTTGACTCCACCTCTCGTATGCTTGATCCGCGTATCATCGGTGACGAGCACTATCAGGTGGCCCGTCAGGTTCAGGAAACACTGCAGCGCTACAAGGCTCTTCAGGACATCATCGCCATTCTTGGCATGGATGAGCTTTCTGAAGACGACAAGATGGCCGTGGCCCGCGCCCGCAAGATCGAGCGTTTCCTCAGCCAGCCGTTCCATGTGGCTGAAGTGTTTACCGGTTCTCCGGGTAAGCTGGTGTCTCTGGAAGATACGATCAAGGGCTTTAAGGGTCTCGTCAACGGTGAGTATGACCACCTGCCGGAAGCAGCCTTCTACATGGTTGGTTCCATCGACGAAGCCATCGAGAAAGCTCAGAAACTCGCAGCAGACGCCGCTTGAGCGGCGTCTTTCCGGCGGGGAAGGAAGTAGGTATTCATCATGGCTCAAGCTTTTGGTTTTGAACTCGTGTCACCTGAAAGACTGGTTCTGTCCGAATCCTGTGTGTCTGTTCTGGTTCCGGGTTCTGACGGTTACTTCACCGTGCTGGACAAACACGCTCCGTTGATTTCCACGATCGCTCCTGGAATTCTGGAAGCGGAACTGGAAGATGGCAGCAAGCGCGATATCTACGTTCGCGGTGGTTTTGCCGATGTCAGCGACAGCGGGCTCAAGATTCTTGTCGAGCAGGCGCTTCCTGTTGAAGAACTGGACCATGAAAAGATGGCTCAGTTGATCAAGGATGCGGAAGAAGATGTTGCTGATGCGGAGACCGATGATCAGCGAAACGAGGCAACGCTAAGGCTTGCTCGTTTGCAGAAGATCAAGGTCGCTGTGGCGCAATAACGCTGTTTTGTTTGAATGAAATTGGAAGGCTGCAAGCATCGGTGCTTGCGGCCTTTTCTTTTGTGAGAATTTCGACTCGCCGCCGTATTCAATACGTATTTTACTCAAGGATATTATTGCTAGATATCGAAATTGCCCCACAAGCTATGTCACTAATATTGCTAATAATTTGTGGAAATATTTTTACCTGTCAGTATTTACAATGGTGTCTTGTAAATGCAGGTGCTCTCTATGACTTTTTCATTTATTGGAATCCTTCTTATAACGTCCGATATTTGGCATCTATTCAAAATTAATTATATGTTAACCGTAAAATTCTGATCCTTTGTTTGAGGTGGTCTTCATCAAGGCGTGGAGGGGCACGCTCAAGAAGGATAAAACAAATGTCAGTAAGCCAAGAAGCTCTCTATGCAACCGGGGGAGGAAAAACAGCTCCGGGTTCGATCAAGCCAGCACCGCGAGGGCTGAAACGATTGAAAATTGGACACCGAATCGTCATCGGGTTCATGGTCGTTCTGTTGATACTGGTCGGACTCGCCTTTACCGCCATTCAGGGATTGCAAAAACTGAATGCCAACTTTGAGAGCTATGGCGACCTCTCTGGCGATGCGATCATCGCTTCGCAGCTTCAAACACAATTGGTCAACGTCCAATTGGCGGCCAGAGAATACATGTCTTCGCCGACGGACAAGAATGTGGAGCGGTTCGAGAAACGCTATTCCTCATTGCTTGGCATGATGGAAACTGCCCACACGGAAATTCACCATGCGGAACGGGTTGTCCTGCTCAAGCAGATCGATCAGAATCTGGGGAATTACAAGCAGGGTTTTGAGCGTCTGGTACAACTGATGACTCTCAGAAATAAGCTGGTCTATGAAACCCTTTCGTCGATCGGCAATGACATTAACCAGCGGGTCGACAAGGTTGACCAGCTCCTTGCCTCTTCCGGCAATATTGCATCGAGCCAGTATGCCGGCAAGATCAGGGAGAATATGCTGCTGGCCCGTTTGAGCCTGATGAAATTTGTCGATGACAACCGGGCCGAGACGATTGCAGCAACATTCAAGTATCTGGAGGATTTGAATGTCGCGGACAACAAGCTTCGTAGCGGCATGATTTCCAATGAGCTGGTGGGCGAACTGGCAGGACTTTCGCAGCGGGTTGACGACTACAAGCGTGAGATCGAAACCCTGCACAACACAATCGACGAACGCAACACGCTGCGCGAAGAGACGCTGGACCAGCGGTCATCGGAAATTCTGGCTGCGGCCGAAAAGATAGCGTCGACTGTCTCGGCCGACACTTCTGAACTCGAACATCTGGTAACGACCAACTTTGGCAATACAAACACCCTGTTGCTGATCGCCAGCGCCGTGGCTGTTGCCATTGGTCTTGGATGCGCCCTTGTCATTTCTCGTGGCATCACAAAGCCCGTTGTGACCCTGACCTGGGTGATGAAGGACCTGGCCAATGACAAGCTGGAGGTCGATGTGCCCGGCAAGGAACGGGGCGACGAGCTTGGGGAAATGGCATCTGCGGTCGAAGTCTTCAAGCAGAATGCCATCCGGACCAAACAGCTGGAGGCCGAACAGGTCGAACATCAGAAGCGTACGGAACTTGAGAAGCGAGAGATGATGGGGAAAATGGCCAATGACTTCAACGAGCATATTGGCAGTATCATCGATACAGTTTCTTCCGCCTCCGAGGAGTTGAGTTCAAGCGCCAAATCCATGTCCGATGTTTCCGAACAGACCGAGCGACAGGTGGCTGAAGCTTCAGCCGCCTCTGCCCAGACCTCTGGCAACGTGCAGACCGTGGCAACTGCGACGGAGGAAATGACCAGCACGATCGGGGAAATCAGCGTTCAGGTGCAGCAGGCCTCGCATTCGGCACGGGAAGCGGTCTCCAAGGTGGATGCAACCAACCAGATGATGGACCTCCTGGCCTCCAACTCCAACAAGATCGGAGAGGTGGTCGAGATGATTTCGCAGATCGCGGAACAGACCAACCTGCTCGCGCTCAACGCCACCATCGAATCTGCTCGGGCTGGAGAGGCAGGCAAGGGCTTTGCGGTTGTTGCCGGTGAAGTCAAGGCGCTGGCGGGTCAGACGGCCAAGGCGACCGATGAGATTGCCCAGCAGATCAACGAGATTCAGGCAGCAACCGAGAAGGCCTCTGTCTCAATGCAGGATGTCAGTCAGGTGATCCAGAGGCTTGATGAGTTCACGGCTGCCATTGCTTCGGCCATGGAGCAACAGAATGCTGCCACCGGAGAGATATCAAACAGCATCCATCAGGCAGCGCAAGGCACCGAGATCGTTGACAATTCCATTGCTTCAGTTTCGAGAGCCTCGCAGGAAGCTGCAACCGCTTCGTCCCATGTGATGAAGGCTGCCAGTGAACTGGCCAAGCAATCCGATTTCCTCAAGTCGGAAGTGCAACGTTTCATTGAGCATGTAAGAGAAAGCTAGGTTCTGATTGCAAGAAATCCCAAAGAGGCCGCGCCAGCACAAAGCGCGGCCTTTTGTGTTTCCTGAAATTTTCACATATTTGCGAATCAGCTTCAACTGTGCAATCGATGTGAAATAGGATACGGAATCAGTAAATATTTAACTTAAAGTGATTTGTTTTGTTGGGTGAACTTATATTATTAGGCTCAATATTATAATTATACTTCTCTGATTTTTTGTTTTTTTTGGGCAATGTTGAATTTTATGGCTGAGGCAGTATTGTATTTTGTCGTTCAAAATCGGGTTTTAACAAAATATCAATATAAATTAACGTTTATATTCAATTCTTTACTTATGCGTAATTTGTCATTTAAAGATCGTTAACGCTTTGTTAACCATGCCTAACAAATCCTTGGGTTGTTGTTCAACTCATTTCATCCAGAAGTGTTCGTTCCGGGGGAACAAGGCATGTCGACACAATTCGCTGGTGGGGCTTATCAGTTCGGCGCACCAAAAGAAGCTTTGCCATTTACCCGGCAACGCTCACCTTCGCTGTTGGCCAACCTCAGGATCGGGACGCGAATCTATCTTGGCTTTGCGATCGTTCTTTGTCTGCTGGCAGGTCTGGCGGTCTATGGGACGCTCCAGCTGTCGAGCGTGGAAGAGCGCGTGCATTTCTATGGAGACAAGGCCGAGGATGCGCTGCTGGTCGAAGAAATGCAGAGAGCGATCGTTGATGTGCAACTGGCTGCGCGTGAATATGTCGGCACCGTAACCCCTGATGCGTCCAAGGCCGCCGAGCGAGAGTATGACACCTACTACGACATCATGCAGGGCCTTATGGTCAAGGCGCGAGGAGAACTTCAGCAGCCCGACCGCGTTGTCCTGCTCAACAAGATCGAAAGCAGTCTTGATACCTACCATACGGGTTTTACCGAGATCACCAAACTGAAGGAACAGTCGCACCATCTGCTTTATGATATTCTTGCGCCGACCGGTGATGTCATCACCAGCGCTTTGTCAGAGGTTCATGACGCGGCCTTCTCAAACAGCCAGCTGCCTCTTCTATCCAAGGTTGGCGACGCACAGGAGAGCCTGTTGCTGGCGCGACTGTCAGTGATGAAGGTCTGGGCGGATGGAACCAGGGAGGCTGCCTCCAAGGTGGAGCAGAATCTGGATGATCTGGAAAACCGCCTGAATCAGATGCGGGGCGCGAGCCTTGATGACCAGTTGCAGTTCAAGCTGGAGCTGGCCATCAAGAATACTGCGCTCTACCACTCCTCGTTTCAGAAGCTGTTTGATGCGCTTGAGGAAAAGAACCGCATTCGTGCCGAAACCCTTGATGATCGCGCCTCCGAGATCATGAAGACGGCGAGCGCCATTACCGCCTCCGCCAAGGCCGAAGAAGAAGAGACCAAGACGCAGGTCAATCTGCAGATAGATGGCCTGCGCGTGATGATCATGATCGTTGGCGCAGCGGCGTTGGTCGCCGGGCTGCTCAGTGCCTTCTTCATTGCCCGTGGTATCACCAAGCCGGTGCTCGCGCTGACGTCTATCATGGGGCGTCTCGCTCACAATGATCTCGATGTGCTGGTGACCGGAACCGAACGGGGGGACGAGCTGGGGGCCATGGCTTCGGCCGTCGAGGTCTTCAAGCAGAATGCCGTCCGGACGCGGGCGCTCGAGGCTGAACAGGAAGAGCAGAAGCGCCGCGCAGAGGAAGAAAAACGCCAGATGATGTTGGCCATGGCCGATGAATTCGATACCCATGTCGGGATCATTGTGCAGACCGTTTCCGCGGCGTCGACCCAGCTGAATTCGAGCGCCAAGTCCATGGCGGATGTTTCGGAGCGGACCGAAAAGCAGGTTACGCAGGCCTCCGCTGCCTCGCAGCAGACTTCCGGCAATGTCCAGACCGTTGCCTCTGCAACCGAAGAGATGACCAGCACGATTGGCGAGATCAGCGAACAGGTGTTGCAGGCCTCCAAATGCGCCCGCGATGCAGCCGACAAGGTGACACGGACAACCCGTCAGATGACGATGCTTGCGGAAACATCGTCCAAGATCGGCAAGGTGGTGGAGATGATCTCATCCATTGCCGAGCAGACCAATCTGTTGGCGCTCAATGCGACGATCGAATCCGCCCGCGCCGGAGAGGCGGGCAAGGGCTTTGCCGTGGTAGCCGGCGAGGTCAAGGCTCTTGCCGGACAGACGGCGAAGGCAACCGAGGAAATAGCCAACCAGATCGGTGAAATTCAGAGTGCGTCCAAGGAAGCGTCTGCCTCGATGGACGAGGTCTCCCATGTCATCCAGAGTCTGGACGAGATTTCAGCGGCCATCGCCTCGGCGATGGAAGAGCAGAATGCGGCAACCAAGGAAATATCCGGCAGCATCTTCCATGCGGCTCAGGGAACCGAAGTGGTGAACGAAAATATCGAGCAGGTCTCGAAGGCTTCGCAGGAAGCGGCAGCGGCTTCGTCTCAGGTCATGGGGGCTGCGGTGGAACTGGCCAGGCAGTCGGACATGCTCAAGATCGAAGTCGACAAATTCATCTATCAAATTCGTAACGGTTAGCTGGTGAGCGAGCAACGATAACAAAAGTTCCCCGAACTCAGGGAGGTCACGTCTGGTGCCCTCCCTTTTGTTTTTGGTCGTGGCTCAGTCCACCAGATCGGAGAAGGCGTCAAGAACGGACAGGTAGACTTGACGTTTGAACGGCACGATCAGGTCGGGAGTCCTGTCAAGGCTTTCCCAGCGCCAGTCCTCGAATTCCTGCGGGTGGGCGCCGCCGCCCGGATTGGTCACTTCGATCTCCGCTTCATCCCCCTTGAAGCGGAAGGCGAACCATCTCTGCCGCTGGCCGCGGTATTTACCGATCTTGCCTGCCTTTACGACATGATCGGGGAAATCATAGTGCAGCCACTGGGGGGCTTCCCTGATGAGGGAAACGGTCCTGATGGAGGTTTCCTCATAGAGTTCGCGCAATGCAGCCTCCAGAGGTTCTTCGCCCTTGTCTATGCCTCCTTGGGGCATCTGCCAGGTATAGTGGCTGTCTTCCAGCTCCGAGGCGCCAAGCCGATTGCCGATCCAGACCTTGTTGTCCTTGTTGAATACGCAGATGCCGACGCAATCGCGATACGGCAGACTTTCTTTCTCAGCCATCGGGGATGCCTTATTGCTTCAGGAGAGTGGTAACCGGAACCAGCGCAAAGCCGCGCTGTCGAAGGGACTGGGTCCAGTCCGAAATGGATCTGATCGACGTGGGGAAGGCCGAGGCGACACCGAGCGCCATGCCGCCTTCCTGGGCAATGGATTCCAGTTGGACGAGGCGGGTTTCTATGTCGGACGGGCGGCCACGGAAATCGATCACCAGGTCCGAACGCAGGTTTGGAACTCCCATCTTGTCCGCCGTGATGTTGAGACGGCTGCGCCCCGAGGAGCCGTTTTCGACATAGAGGAGGCCCCTGGTTTTCAACTCGGTCAGGAACTCGGAACCAGCCAGCTCATCCGATGAAAAGCGTGCACCCATATAGTTGATGGCTCCGACATACTGGTCGAAACGACCAAGCACCCACAACAGGTTGGCCTTGTTTGACTCAGGGTTGGCAGAGGTCAGCAGGGTGTGCGGGCCGGGGTCATTGTTGGGATAGTCGAATGGTTCCATGGGAACCTGGATCAACAGCTCATGTCCCTGACTGCGGGCGCGGGTGGTCCAGCGTGACAGGCTGTTGCCATAGGGGGCAAAGGCCAGCGTGATGTCGGGTGGCAACAGGGTGAGGGCTTCTTCCGTGGTGGTCTGGGAAAGACCGAGGCCGTCGATGATGATGGCGATCTTGGGCAGACCGGCGATGGCGTCCATGTTCACCGGGCGGGCAAAGGCCTGATAGGCTACCGTGCCATTTGCATCGGCTGGCGTATTGAGGCTCGGATCGGCCGGATCCAGTACCCGGATTTCACCGCTTGCCCCATTACCCAGATCGTTATTCTGATCTGTGGTTTGGGGCATGGTGTTGACCAACTCGGAAGAGGTGCCTTGCTGTTGTTCGTCCGGCATGGTGGTTTCCGGAATGCCGGGCTTGATCCCGGGGCGGATCGCGGCAACGCCGATACGGGAGTTGGGGTCAACGGTCGCGTTGAGGTCGACCTCGCTGGTGGGCAGGCCACCGTCGGGATTATCGGCAAGAAAGATGAAGGATGACAGGCCGATCACGATGGTCGCAAGCAAGGCCAGGGAGCCGAACATGAATATCCGGCTGAAACCCGTTGCTTGCTTCTTATCCTGGCCCAGAGGCTTGCTCAGATCACTCGCCGCCATGATCCGTCTCCCCGACAGAGGTGAAGGTGGGCTTTTCAGCCCACCCTTTCCGTTGTTTTACTTGTCTTCCCCTTTGGGAGGGTAGGCGTCATTGGCAATTTCACCATGCATCAGTTTGAAGGCAAACTGCAGCTGGGTGTCCTTGTCTGCTTCCGTTGGAACGTAAGATGGGGAATAGGCTTCCTTCTCATCCTTTGGTTCCGTGCTGTCGGCTGCCGGGGTTTCTTCGGCATCAGTCGCCATTTCACCTTCCGCTTCCAGATGTCCCTTCAGAGTTGCCTCTGTGGTGGTCTGCTGCGGGAACCTGTCCTTCAGGTCATCTGGCAGTTCCTGTTTGACGAAGATGTCCGGAACAATGCCCTTGGCCTGAATGGAGGTGCCCGACGGAGTGTAGTAGCGAGCGGTGGTCAGACGAATCGCACCGTTGTTGCTCAACGGGATGATGGTCTGTACCGAGCCCTTGCCGAAGGACTTTGAACCGACGAGGGTTGCGCGGTGATGATCAGACAGTGCACCGGCAACAATTTCGGAGGCAGAAGCCGAGCCGCCGTTGATCAGAACGACCACCGGAAGGCCCTTGGCCAGATCGCCCGCGCGGGAATAGTAGCGCTTGACTTCTTCCTTGTTGCGACCGCGGGTCGAGACGATTTCGCCCTGATCAAGGAAAGTGTCTGCTACTGCGATGGACTGGTCGAGCTGACCGCCCGGATTCGAGCGCAGGTCGAGAATGTAACCCTTGAGCTTGTCGGCGCCGATTTCCTTTTCGAGGTTGTCGATGGCATCGGTGAGACCGGCAAAAGCCTGCCCGTTGAACTGGGTAAGGCGGATGTAGCCGATATCGTCATAGGCCTTGAATTTGACCGACTTGAGCTTGATGATCTCGCGGGTGATTTCCACATCGAACGGCTTTTCGACATTCTCGCGCACGATGGTCAGCTTGATTTTGGTGCCAACCTTGCCGCGCATCTTGTCGACAGCCTCGTTGAGGGTGAGGCCGCGTACCGGCTCGCCATCCAGATGGGTGATATAGTCGTCGGCAAGAATGCCGGCGGCGTGGGCCGGAGTGTCATCCATTGGCGAGATGACCTTGACGACGCCCTTGTCCATGGTGACCTGAATCCCGAGACCACCGAATTCGCCCTGCGTTTCAACGGTCATGTCCTCGAAGTTGTCCGGAGACATGTAGCTCGAATGCGGGTCGAGAGAGGTCAGCATTCCGTTGAGTGCCGACGCAATCAGTTTGTCATCGTCAGGGATTTCAACATACTCGCGCCGGACGCGCTCGAATACGTCGCCAAACAGGTTGAGCTGGCGATAGGTATCCGAACTGGCTGCGTTGGCGGTGCCTGTCGTCTCCCATGAGGCGACTGACAGGGTTACGACCAGCCCTGCTCCCATGAGAGCGCCGATGAGCAATAGTGAAAATTTACGGATCATCCGTCTGCCTTTTCCCTTAAATCTGCTGTCCACCATGGTGAAGGATCGATCGCAACACCATCTTTTCTCAATTCAATATATAGCACTGGCCGGGTCGCGTTTGCATCCAATAGATCGCTCGAGGCCAGTTTTGTCTGTTGCATCTTTCCTACAGGCTCGTTGGCCAAAACAAAACTGCCAACTTCGGGGTATATCTCGTCCATGCCTGACAGAACGATATGGTAGCCGTCTCCGGCGTTGATAATCAAGAGGTTGCCGAAGGACCTGAAGGGTCCTGCGTATACAATCCAGCCATCTGCCGGGCTCGTGACCTGTGCGCCGATGCGCGTTGCCACGGACATGCCCTTGGTCTGGCCACCAAATCCGTCGTCCCTGCCATAGCCTTTTACGACTGCGCCATTGGAAGGTACATGCATAAGTCCCTTCATCTTAACAAAAGGTATGGCAGGAGAAAGGCGGGCTGCATCTTTTAATGCGGCTATCTTCTGCTTTTTTGTTTCGATTTCCTGCTCAAGCGCTCTCTTTTCGGCTTCCTGGGCTTCCTTGACGGCAAATCGGGCTGCTTCGATTTCCTTCTCCATGCCGTTGATCAACTGCTCGAGCGTGCGGGCCTTGGCCGCCAGTTCGGATGTTCGTTCCTCCTCCTTGCGTGCGGCTTGCATGCTCGTCTCTTCCTGCGCCTTTTTCTTGGCGATGAGGAGGTCAAGCCGCTCCTGCTCTTCCTGCAATTTGGCAAGATTGGTCTGCAGGGCTCCCTTTTCATCCTCGATGTCCTTTTGCAGGCGGACGAGTTCGGAGAGTTGGGTTGCAAGGGCGTTGGCTTCGACGCGGATCTCTGGCACCAGCGTGGACAGCAAAATGGCGGAACGGACGGCGTTGAGCGCCTCGTTGGGGCGGATGACAAGGGCCGGCGGTGGATTGCGGCCGATCCTCTGTAGGGCAGCGAGAATTTCGGAGAGGGAATCCCGTTGCTCGGCCAGCGAAACCTTGAGTTCGGTCTGATCGGAGAACAACACCTTCAGCCGGTCTTCCCGCGTCGAGATGGATGCTTCCAGTGTGGTGATGCGCTCACCTGTCGCCAGCATGTCGCTCTGGATGGTTTCTCGGTCGGATTTCAACTGGGCGACTTCCTTGCGCAGCTCATCCTGCTTCTGCTGCGAAAGCGCGATGCTTGCTTCGAGCTCGGTCAGCACTTCTTCCTGATCCTTGCGGGCCTTGAGCCGTGCCTCAAGGGCGCGTTCGGCCTGCAGCTCGGCTTCCGTCTTCTCGGGTTTTGTGGGCTGGTCTTCTGCATTGGAAGCGGTAGTGGCCTCTCCTGTTGGGGGCTGTTCTGGCGAGGTGATCGATTCCTGCGAAGAGGTCTGGTTTGATGCTGCGGGGGTCTCCTCGGCGGCGGTTGAGCCGAGGCCGGGCGGAAGCATCAGGGCGAATGCCAACGCCAGGGACATGGTCTGTCCCCGCATGCCTGCTGTCTTGCCCCGTCTTTTGCCTGCAGCCCTGTCTTGCACTCGAATCACCCGTTGCGCTGGTTTCCCTGCAATTTAGTGCAAGGACCGATCCGGTGGAATCGGTCTGACAGGGAAAAAGCCGCAATTATCGATCTTTTGTGACGACTTTTGGACGGAGTGGTCAGGTGCGGTGGTAGGGATGGCCGGAGAGGATGGTCATGGCGCGGTAGATCTGCTCGGAAAGCAGGATGCGGGCAATCTGATGGGGCCATGTCATGGCCCCAAGGGCCAGCTTGGCGTTGGCCGCACCCAACAGCGCCTGCCCGTGTCCATCCGGGCCGCCAAGGCAGAAGGCCATGGCTGGCGTGCCCTGATTGCGTTCCCTGTCGATCAGTTTGGCGAAGTCCTCGCTCGACATGTTCTTGCCATGCTCATCCAGTGCAACGATGAAGGCACCTGCGGGCAGGGCCGCGAGGGTCTGCTCGGCTTCCTGTGTCTTGCGTTCCTGAGTGTTGCGCGCCCGGCTTTCGGTAAACTCGAGAATGTCCGGCCCGTTGAGACCGAGCGCTCTGCCAGCCTTCTGTGACCGGTCGAGATAACGCGCGACAAGATCCGTTTCCGGACCAGCCTTTTGCCGTCCGATTGCACTGATAACAAGCTTCATCATTCACTTCCCGACGATTTCCGGCGATCTCTGGCCGCTAGTGGCGGCCAGATGATGGAAACCGTCTGTCAGACGGGATCAGAGATCGTCGTCTGTTTCCGCCGCCCACATTTTCTCGATATTGTAGAATGCGCGGACTTCCGGGCGGAAGACGTGAACAATGATGTCGCCGGTGTCGATCAGGACCCAGTCGCAGCTGGGCAGACCTTCCACGCTGGCACTGCCAAAACCGTTGTCCTTGAGGTCTCGGAGGAGACGATCAGCAACGGCACCGACATGTCTGTGGGAACGACCGGATGCGATGACCATGTAATCGGCAAGTGCGGACTTGCCGCGCAAGTCGATGGACAGGATGTCTTCGGCCTTGGATTCATCAAGGCTGGAGAGGATCACTGCGAGGGCCTGTTCAGGATCCTTGCGACCCGAAACGAGGCGGATGGGAGACGGACCTTCGGGCATGATCTCCATTTGTGCTGCGGTGGACAGGAATATACCTCTTGAATCAAACTGCAGACAGTTTCTCTCCCGTTCATCGGTCCATCACGGATAGATGAACGGAAATGGACAGGCGAAAGACTGATGCACGCATCGAATCTCCGCCCTTTAAGAATAAGTCATGCTATGTGACAATTTCAAGGCTCTTGCGCATTCTGCGCGCCTTGGGCTTTTGCGCTTTGCCTCAGTGCGGTGGAAGACAAGTCCGAGCGCGGACCATGGATGAAGGTCCAAGCAGGGCATTGCGCTGTCGCGAGCGTTGCTGCCTTGTGGGAAGCGAGCCGCGCCCATGCATAATTCCGGGCTGCCAGTGCGTTAAGCGGTGACAGACTGTAGCCGGGGCGGTCCACAATGGCAACAGGGATTTTGTGCAAAATATCCTGCCAGCGTTGCCATTTGTGAAATTGCTTAAGATTGTCGGCCCCCATCAACCAGACAAAGTTGGCCTCGCGGGTGTGGGCCAGCAGCCAGTCAAGGGTTTCTGCGGTGTAGCGGGTGTTGGCCTTTGCCTCGACCCCGGTGATGTCGATCCGCGGGTGGTCCATGACGCTGGCGGTCTTTGTCAAACGAACCCCGAGAGGAGGAAGTTCTCTTATGTCTTTCAACGGGTTGCCTGGCGTGACCAAACACCAGACCCGGTCCAGTTGCAAGCGCTTCATGGCGGTGACCGCCACATGCCGGTGGCCGTTGTGCGCCGGGTTGAAGCTGCCTCCGTAAAGGCCGATGCGCAGACCGCGGGTGACGGGTGGCAGATCGTTTGAATAGATGCGGGATCGTGTCATCGCGTCAACCGGCTTGAAAAAGGGTAGGGGGCTGGATCTAAGTCATGTGTGGATGGAGTGTTGAAATCACGGCCGGGTCTGCCCCGAGCCATGCACTCGATACTTGAAACTGGTCAGCTGCTCCAGTCCGACCGGCCCGCGTGCGTGCATGCGGCCCGTTGCGATGCCGATTTCAGCGCCCATGCCGAACTCGCCGCCATCGGCAAACTGGGTCGAGGCATTGTGCATAACGATGGCGCTGTCCACTTCCTTGAGGAACTTGTCGGCCGCGCCCTGATCCTCTGTAATGATGCTCTCGGTGTGGTTCGAGCTGTAATGGGCGATGTGATCAATGGCACCGTCGACACCATCCACCAGCTTGGCGGAGATGATGGCATCGAGATATTCGGTCGACCAGTCTTCCTCGTTGGCCAGTTCGGCAGCAGGCAACAGGTCCTGGATTTCCGCCGTGCCCCTGATCAGGCAGCCGGACTTGCTCAGCGCCTGCAAAACCGCTTTGCCCAACGTGTCGGCGACAGCCCGGTCGATCAACAGCGTCTCGGCGGCGCCGCAAATGCCGGTGCGGCGCATCTTGGCGTTGACGGTGATGTCTTCGGCCTTTGCCGGGTCGGCTTCCTTGTCGATGTAGACATGGCAAATGCCTTCCAGATGAGAGAAGACAGGCACCCGTGCTTCGGTCTGGACACGGCCGACAAGGCCCTTGCCGCCGCGCGGCACGATGACGTCGAGGTTGCCGCCCAGTCCCTTGAGCATTTCGCCGACTGCGGCCCGATCAGTGGTCGGGACAATCTGGATGCAGTCCGGTGACAGGCCGGCGCTCTCGAGGCCGGTGACCAGACAGGCGTGGATGGCGCGGGACGAATGATAGCTGTCCGAGCCGCCGCGCAGGATGGCGGCGTTGCCAGCCTTCAGGCACAGGGCTCCGGCGTCAGCGGTGACATTGGGGCGGCTTTCGTAAATCACGCCGATGACACCAAGGGGCGTACGCACGCGTTCGATATGCAGACCATTGGGGCGATCCCAGCCCGCCATGATGCTGCCGACAGGGTCGGGCAGGCCGACGATGGCGTCAAGTCCGGCGGCGATGGCCTCAATGCGGTCGCGGCTGAGGGTCAGCCGATCAAGAAAAGACTGAGAGATGCCCTCTTCCTTGCCCTTGGCAATGTCCTTGGCGTTGGCCTCCAGAATGGTGTCGGCACTGGCTCGTATGGCCTTTGCCGCTTCGCTCAGCGCCTTGTCCTTTTGTTCCGTCGGGGCATTGGCCAGGTCCCGCGCAGCCAGACGGGCTTTTGCACCCAGCGCGTTCATGATGTCGGTTACGGTCCCTGTCATGTCATTCATGGCGTTTGCCCCCTTCGGGAATGGACGTGAAGTCTGCAAATTTCTGTTTCTGATTGGTGTCAGGTGATGGAGTGCCTGTTACGGCCGCCCATCACGGTCGGCCATCATGATCGTCATGATCAAAGTGGTCGCCATGCTCGCCGCCACTGATGACCATGTCGTCCCGGTGGATGAGTTCTGCCCGGCCGTCATAGCCAAGAATATCAGCAATTTGCGAGGATTTGCAGCCCTTGATCTGGTCGGCTTCCGAGCGGTCATAGGCGACAAGACCACGGGCGATTTCCAGCCCGGTGGAATCCTTGATGATCAGGGCGTCACCCTTGGCAAAATCGCCCTCCAGTCGCAGCACGCCAGCTGGCAGCAGACTCTTGCCGCTCATCAGGGCGTGGACTGCGCCATCATCCAGCGTGATCGTGCCGTGTGGTTCCAGATTGCCGTTGATCCAGCGCTTGCGCTGGGTGATCGGGTTGGATTTGGGCACGAACCAGCTGTGCTTGCCGCCATCCATGATGGCTTTGAGCGGGTTGTAGCCGCTGCCGTTGGCGATGATCATCGCAGTGCCTGCGTTGACGGCGATCTTGGCGGCGGCAATCTTTGTGGTCATGCCACCCTTGGCCAGAGAGGACCCGGCGCTGCCGGCCATGGCCTCGATTTCCGGCGTGATATGCTCGATCACGGGGATATGCTGGGCGTTCGGGTCTTTGGCCGGAGGGGCCGTATAGAGACCATCTATATCGGATAGCAGGATGAGGCAGTCGGCGCTGATCATGGTGGCAACTCGGGCCGCCAGCCGGTCGTTGTCGCCAAACTTGATTTCCGTCGTCGCCACGGTGTCATTTTCGTTGATGATCGGCACGGCGCCGAGCTTGAGCATGGTGGCCAGCGTTGCGCGGGCGTTGAGATAGCGGCGGCGCTCTTCTGTGTCGCCAAGGGTCAGCAGCACCTGTCCGGTGGTCATGTCGACCTTGTGCAGGGCGTCGGCATAGGCTTCGCCCAGTGCGATCTGGCCGATGGCGGCGGCGGCCTGACTTTCATGCAGCCGCAGCTTGCCCTTGGGCAGCTTGACCTTTCTGCGGCCAAGCGCAATGGCTCCCGACGAGACAATGATGATTTCCTTGCCTTGCGTCTTGAGCATGGCGATGTCATCAATCAGGGTTTGCAGCCAGGCGGCGCGCAGACGTCCTGTCTTTTCATCCACGAGGGTTGCCGATCCGATTTTGACGACAATCCTCTTTTGATCTTCAAGTCTCACTTGGGGTCTCGATCGTTGGGGCCTGAGGGCTCAGGCCGGCGTTGCAGCTAAAGGTCTCGAAGGTCTTCGGCGTCCCTCACGGTCGCCAGGCCTCCGGCTCCTCGCCAGCCTTTTCCTCGCGTGTGTTCTCTTCGTCGATCTTGTCCAGAAGGGCGCGCAGAATCGTGTCCATGTTGGTGCGGGCGACTGCGGAAATGGCATGTGGGCGAAAGCCATAGGCGGCTTCGAATGCGTCCACTTTTTCAGCAATGTCCTCATCGGTCAAGGAGTCGATCTTGGTCAATGCAACGATTTCGTCCTTTTCTCCCAAGCCTTGATCATAGGCTTCCAGCTCGCCCCGGATGATGCGGTAGGCGTCAAGATAGTCCTCCTGGGTGGCGTCGACCAGATGCAGCAGAACGCGGCAGCGCTCCACATGGCCAAGGAAGCGGTCGCCAATGCCAAGACCCTCATGGGCGCCTTCGATCAGGCCGGGGATGTCGGCCATGACGAATTCGCGCGTGTCGATGCCCACCACGCCCAGATTGGGGTGGAGGGTGGTGAAGGGATAGTCGGCAACCTTTGGCTTGGCCGAGGAGACCGAGGACAGGAAGGTCGATTTGCCGGCGTTCGGCAGGCCGACAAGTCCGGCATCGGCAATCAGCTTGAGGCGCAGCCAGACATACATCTCCTGGCCTTCCAGGCCGGGGTTTGCATAGCGCGGAGCCTGATTGGTCGACGACTTGAAATGGGTGTTGCCGAAGCCGCCGTTGCCGCCCTTTGCCAGCACATAGGTCTGGCCCTCTTCGGTGAGATCGGCCAGAATGGTTTCGTTGTCCTCTTCCAGGATCTGGGTGCCGACGGGCACGCGCAGGACGATGTCCTTGCCGTTGCGGCCGTTGCGGTTCCGTCCCATGCCGTGAACGCCGGTTTCAGCCTTGAAATGCTGCTTGAAGCGATAGTCGATGAGCGTGTTGAGGCCATTGACACATTCGACAATCACATCGCCGCCCTTGCCGCCATCGCCACCATCGGGGCCACCCAATGCGATGTATTTTTCACGGCGGAAGGAAATGCAGCCCGCCCCGCCATCGCCGGAGCGAACAAAGACCTTTGCCTGGTCGAGAAATTTCATTATATGGCCTCGTAATATCGTTGAGCTGTCAGCTCAAGCTTGATGTCCGGCAATTCCTTGCCCAGAAGCTGGCTGTATGTCGAGCCGCGCTCCACTTCGCGAAAGCCCAGCTTTTCGAGGACTTTCAAGGATCTGGTGTTGGCTTCGAAGACGGATGTACCAATCCGTTCTGTCGGTTCGAATGGCAGATACCAGTCAAGAAGGCATCGCACGGCTTCTTGCATAAAGCCTTTACCCCAGAATGGGGCTCCAAGCCAATAGCCAATTGTCGGTGCGAAGATGCCGATGCTTCTTAACGTTGATGGCTCAAGGCCGATGGTGCCCAGAAAGCGGTCGCCTTCAGTGATGGCCAGAGCGATGCCATGGGTGCCGGTCGCTTGCGCGCTGATCCATTCGGCTGCATGGCCTTGCGAGTCCGGATGGAGCGCTCGGGCAAGGCCCGGATTGGCCATTGGCTCGGATAATTGGGCCTCGATCGCTGCGGCATCCTCTGGCTGAAGGGAGCGCAGAAGCAGCCGGTTGCTCTTCAGGGCAGGTATCTTCATCGGACCTCTCCTCTAAAGGGGGGGGCGCCTTGTCAGGCGCACCTTTGCTGCAGGAACCGCTCGGACGTCAGCTCCATGATGACTTCGGGAACGGGTTCTCCCCGGGCAACGCTGTAGCCCGTGCCACGGCGGACCTCTTCAAACCCGAGGGTTTTCAAAAGGCTGATTGAGCGCGGGTTGTCTTCAAAGGCAGCGGCGCACATCTTTTCCGTCGGTTCCAGCGGCAGGTACCAGTCGAGCAGACGGCGGACCGCCTCCTGCATGAAGCCCTTGCCCCAGAAGGCAGGCGCCAGCCAGTAGCCGATGGTCGGTGCAAAAATGCCGACATCCCGTTCGCTGGACGCCTTGATGCCGACTACGCCAATCAGTTCGTCGTCATGGGTGATACCAAGGTTGATGCCTGCTATCCCCTTGTCCTGATTGGCGATCCAGCTTTGTGCATCCTCTTCCGTATAGGGATGTGGAACAACGGCCAGATATTTTGACACCTCGAGGTCCTGACAATAGGCGCTGAGGTCTGGTGCGTCACTTGCCCTGAGAGACCTCAGGACAAGCCGTTCACTTTTAAGAGCCGGAAACTGCATCACGCCGCTCCTTTCATGCCATAAATGTCAGGGCCACTGTTCGGCCCGAAAGAGAACATGTCTCTTTGTCCCATGCCCGACCAGTTGCGCAGAGCCGACCAGACCCCCCGGTCCAGACGGTAACGATCGATCGGGATCATTCCCTTGTAATGCTGGGAATGCGCCATTCCGGTGCCGCTATACTGGAAGCCGCACTTCTCGGCGATGCGTCGGGACGCACCGCAGGAAACCCGGCAGCGCGCCACGAGCGCTTCCAGATTTGGCTGATTCATGTTCGGGCTCGAAAATGCAAAATCCGCCACTGCCTGAATGGCTCGTGTGGCGTAACCGTGCTGCCAATGGTCGCGCTTGATGATGACGCTGACTTCTGCCTGCTTGCGGTCTTCTTCAAGCTGCAGACAAATCACGCCAATCAAGGCCCCAGTCATATTGGTGATGATGAAGGGGAATTCGGTTGGGTCCGTCTTCTCGGTCTGATTGAGATACCAGGATTTCGCGCCGTCGGCGGAAATCGGCAGCCAGTTGCTGCACAGGTTCTTCGTCAGTGCCGGAGAATTGGCCAGGGCGACCAGCGTTTCCAGATCTGCACGAGCTGGGTGGCGCAACAGGAAAGGTTTGATTTCCGAACCCTCTCTACAGTCAGGCTCGGTCTCACGTAAACTTTCATCTATTTCCAACATTAGTCCCTCCTGTGGGGTTGGGTTGAGATCAAAAGAAAAGGGAAGATGGTGTCCCATCTCCCCTTTAATCTTTTGGCTCTCTTGCCCTTTTCAGGAGGGAGGCCTTTACGATTTTCCGGGGTCAGGGACACCGGCAAATCGTGTTATGTTCATGCCAGTGTTATTCAGCCGCTTCCGCCATCGGGTTCACGGACACGTAAGTTCGGCCATTCGCTTTGGTCGCGAACTCGACGTTACCATTGACGGTTGCAAAGATGGTGTGGTCTTTGCCCATGCCAACGTTGTTGCCCGGATGCCATTTGGTGCCGCGCTGACGAATGATGATGTTACCAGCGATAACAGTTTCACCGCCGAATTTTTTCACGCCCAGACGACGGCCCGCTGTATCGCGGCCGTTACGGGATGAACCACCTGCCTTTTTATGTGCCATTTTGGTGTCTCCTCGTCTCTAACTTATTTCTCAGCAGCAAGCGCAGCGGCCTGCTCGATCCAGTTGTCACGTTCGAAGCGGCCTTTAGCTGCAAGAGCCTCTTCTACTTTTTCAATGTCTTCAGCGGTGAAGGCTGCGATCTGGGCATATGTGGTGATGCCCATTTCATTCAACTTGCCTTCCATGACCTTGCCGAGACCTTTCAGTTTCTTCAGGTCGTCCTTGTCACCTTCAGCAGCAGCCGGGGCAGCAACTGCTGCTTCAGCCTTGGCCGGGGTTGCCTTCTTGGCAGCCTTTGCCGGAGCCTTGCCGCCGGTCAGGATCTCGGAGATCTTGACGGTGGTGAAGTACTGACGATGGCCGTTGCGACGACGGGAATTCTGACGACGACGTTTCTTGAAGATGATGATCTTGCGGCCACGGCCCTGATCAACAATCTCTGCTGCAACAGATGCGCCGTCAACCAGAGGAGCGCCAACCTGTGCATCGCCTTCGCCGCCAACCAGCAGAACGCTGTCAAAGACAACGGTTTCGCCAGCTTCGCCTTCGAGCTTTTCGACCTTGATTACATCTTCGGGGGAAACAGTGTACTGCTTACCACCGGTTTTGATGACTGCGAACATTTTTTTCTCCGTTCAATCCAGGCTCCGAGAATCGAGTTCTGCGGGTCTGTCTTTTTCAGTCAGTTGCAAGATAGCCTGTTTGGTCAATGAAATCAGTTGTTTACAGAATTTCGTCCAGACAAGCAAAAGGGCGCGGGATTTGCCCCACGCCTCGAGTTCCTGCGCAATATACCGGTAAAGCCCGCAGAGTCAAGAAAAACTAGCGGTTTCTCGCGCCGCAATCGCTCCTTGACGAGGTCGTTCCTCCATCCCACATGCCTGATGCATCATTGCGGTGTCTGCAAAGTGAAAAGGATGGGGGAAATGCAATCAACGATCGTCGATCTTCAGGCTTATGGTTCAGTCTTCTGGGCGGTTTATCTGCTGCTGGTCATGGTGTTCATTCAGGCGCTGGTTGCCTCCGTTGCGCACCGGGCCCAGACATCCTACGTCCCCGGTATGGTCGATGAAGCGCTTGGCCCGGAGTCGTTCGTGTTCCGCAGCCATCGCACCTTCATGAATTCTATCGAGAATGTGCCTTTCATGGTGGCGCTGGTCGCGTTGGCGGTTGCGAGTGGCTTCAGTCCAAGGTGGCTTTCGCTGTTGAGCTGGGGCTATGTTGCCGCTAGAGCCTGCCACATGGTGACCTATTATCTCGTGGCGACGCGAAAGAACCCGAGCCTGCGGAGTTATTTCTTCATGCTGGCGGTATTCGCCCAGCTGGTGCTGTTCGTGATGCTTGGTTTCAATTGGCTGTCATGACTCGAGAACGCAATGCTTATGACGCCAGATGCGGGCCCTTTGTGGCCTGTCAAGGGTGGCAGTCGAGGCAACTTTTAACAGGCATCTGGGGGCATTTTGTTGCGGGTGGGGATTTTTTCGTTTGACGTCTTGAGCTTGGGGGCCGGGATGTGTATTGTCCGGCCACCTTTTCGAGCCTTCAAAGACCACTATTCGGCTCGAAATGGTTTGCGGAGAGGTGCCGGAGTGGTCGAACGGGGCGGTCTCGAAAACCGTTGATCGCGCAAGCGTTCCGAGGGTTCGAATCCCTCTCTCTCCGCCATATCCTTATCTATATTCCCTTCCGAGCAAAAACCTGGTGATCAAGAGTTGCCGGATTCGTGCGGGTTCTGGTTTGCGGCATATTTTGCTGAACATAGCCATGCCAAGGTCTGGGAACCCTTTATCAGTTCGCCTCACGCGCAATGCCTGACTTTGCGCGCGGACAAGGTTTGATGCCATCATCAGACGTTGTTATGACCAGGGTGCGTGGTCCATTCGGGTATCCGTCATGCATTTGCGGCGGAAAAATGCCATCCTCAGCACCAAGTTCAACTTCCAAAGCAAAAACGAGCTTTCGTGATGGGCTTCCTTGAAATATCCTTCTGCTTATTTCTGGTTGAATTTTTAGAAGATGGTTACCATGATTACTCCTGTTTTGTTGTGCGGCGGGTCGGGTACGCGCCTGTGGCCTCTTTCTCGCAAAAGCTACCCCAAGCAGTTTGTTCCGCTGGTGGGCAACGAGACTTTGTTTCAGGCGTCCGCTTTGCGCTTGTCGGGGGACGGCTTTGACAAGCCTGTCATCGTAACCAACTCCGATTTTCGTTTCATTGTTCCCGAGCAGCTGTCTGAAGTCGGGATTGATCCCGGTGCGATCCTTATCGAGCCGGATCGTCGCAATACGGCTCCCGCCGTGCTGGCTGCTGCGCTTTATCTTGCAGGCAAGGACCCCGATGCCCTCGTTTTGGTGGCTCCTTCCGATCATGTTGTGCCGAATGCTGAGGCCTTTCGCGAAGCGGTCAGGATCGGAGAAAGGGCTGCCAGGGACGGGAAGCTTGTTACTTTTGGGATTGAGCCGACGCGTCCGGAAACAGGCTATGGCTATCTGGAATTGGCGGAGTGTCCGGGGGATGGTGCTGCACGCGTTATCGCTCTTGAGCGGTTTGTCGAAAAGCCGGGCCTGGCCAGTGCGGAAGAGATGGTTGCGTCCGGCAAATATCTCTGGAACGCAGGCATTTTCCTTTTTTCTGCCCAAGCCATCATCGAGGCTTTTGGCAAACATGCCGCCCATCTTCTGGCGCCCGTAGAACGGTCGGTCAAAAATGCCCGGCCCGACCTTGGCTTCTTGCGTCTTGACCCGGCAAGCTGGGAAGAGGTTGAGGACATCTCGATCGATTACGCCGTCATGGAGCGGGCCAGCAATCTGGTCGTCGTCCCGTTTTCTGCCGGCTGGTCGGATCTTGGCGACTGGAGTGCCGTCTGGAAGGAAAGCAGGCAAAATGAACAGGGCGTCGCACTTTCAGGCAACGCGACCGCCATTGACTGCGTCAACACTCTGCTTCGATCGGAAGATGATGGTCTTGAAGTCGTCGGTATCGGGTTGACCAATGTGCTCGCCGTCGCCATGCCGGATGCTGTGCTTGTTGCCGATGCGTCCCGGACGCAGGATATCCGCAAGGTGGTTGACAGCCTCAAGGCGAAGAGAGCTCGTCAGGCGGAGGACTTCCCTCTTGATCATCGTCCCTGGGGCTGGTCAGAAAGCCTTGTCATCGGTGGCCGTTTTCAGGTCAAGCGGATCGGTGTCAAGCCGGGAGGGGCGCTCTCCTTGCAGTCACATCATCACCGTGCCGAGCATTGGGTTGTGGTTGAGGGAACCGCAAGAGTTACCATCGGAGAGGAGACAAAACTGGTTACGGAAAACCAGTCCGTCTATATACCCCTTGGCGCTATTCATCGTCTGGAAAATCCCGGCAAGGTGAACATGGTGCTGATCGAAGTGCAAACGGGCTCGTATCTCGGTGAAGACGATGTCATCCGCTATGAAGACAAATATGCGCGAGACTAGGTTTGCGATTCTGCCGCCGCGCCGCAGGCGGGGTTTCAAGCCGAGATCCTCCGAGGGGCTGTCTTTCCAGGCCGTTTTTCTGTGCCTCTGGTCGGAATGCGGGGGGATGTCTTCATCCTGAGGGGCCGCGAGGTCGTTTGCTTGCGCAAGGCGCGTCAGTCGAGATCGAGGGTCTTTTTATGTCTGATGAAGGGTGAATAGACAGGCGCATCGGCAACGATGTGACCGTCCGGTCCCCATTCGGCCATCCTGTTGAACGGAATCGTTGCGCGTGAGGAAAGCTTCGCGATGGATTGCCTCATGTCCTCTGTGATGCCGGCAAGGCGCCCTTCCACCTCCTTATCTGTGGAATAACGCAGCCCTGCCTCGACGCCATAGGCTATGAAGGGCTCGAGCACGTCAAAGCCGACATAGGCAAGATTGAAGTTGACCGGCCAGAGCATTAGACTGATGTCACCACTGCGCCCGTTATGATCATAGGTGGCGCTGCTTGTGCCAACTGTCACCGAAAGCATGGCCTTCTTGCCGGTAAATGCCCCATTCTCGAACCGCTTCTTGCTGGTGTAGACCGAGCCGTAGATAAAGACACGATCCATCCACCCCTTGAGGATGGCGGGCGGCAGGTGCCACCACATGGGATATTGCAGGATCAACAGGTCTGCGGCCTCAAGGCGGGCGATTTCCTCTTGGATGTCTGCTGGCATGGCCCCGGTGGACGAGGCATGGCGCTGTTCACTTTGAATGTCAAAGCGATCGGGTGCGATCCGTTCAGGATAGTGGCTGGCCCGCTCGCAAGGGTCGAAGTTCATGGCATAGAGGTCGGAGATGGTGACCGAATATCCCTGTCTCTCCAACTGGTCTCGGGCAGTCCTGGCCAGATGGGCGTTATAGGATTGGGGTTCGGGATGGGCCAGAACAATATGCGCTTTCATGCTGGAATCTCCTGATCCTTGCTCGATTGACCTCGGGCGTGACGCAAGCGTTCAACCCACGGACTGGCACTCACCGTGATAATGCCGACAAGCACACCGGCTGCGCCAGTCAAAAACGTGTGAGTCAGCGGTTCATGCAGCAGCAATGCCCCCAGAATGACGCCGAACAGCGGCGTCAAGAAGGAAAACACTCCCAACTGCGAGGCCTTGTAGCGGGTCAGCATCCAAAACCAGCAGAGGAAACTGGAAAAGGCGACGATCAGGGTTTGGAAAGCCAGATTCCAGAAGAGCGGCGCGGCAGGAATGATTGCCGTCTGGAGAGTCAGTACGGACACAACAATCAGGACAATAGACGTGAGCGAGAGTTGATAGAACAAGGTGTGCGTTGCGGGCAGATCACTGAGGCGGGTTGTTCGGATGAGGATGGTTGTTGCCCCCCACACCGCGCCAGCAGCAAGGGCCATGGCATCGCCCAACATGGTCGACGCTGCGACCTCCGTTCCACTCTTGCCCGTTGCCGGCATCAGAAAGGCATAGGCAATTCCGATGACAGCCACCAGAATGCCACCCCATTGGATACGGGAAAGGCGCTCGGTTGGCAGCTTCAGATGCAGACCGAGTGCGGCAAAGACCGGCGCCGTGTAGAGAAAAACCACCACATGGGACGCACTGCTGTATTTGAGCGCCTTTCCGACGAGGAAAAACTCAAGCGCAAACAACAACCCCGTGACAGCGCCGATCATCGCGGTCTGGCCCAGAACCGCGGGGCGTCTTTGCTGGAACGCCGACAGGACATAGATGCAAATCGCCGCGAGACCGGAGCGGATGCCGATCTGCAGAATTGGGGAAGCATAGACTTCCGTCGCCTTGAGACCGATCTGCTGCATCGCCCAGATTGAGCAAATGCCGATCATCAGGCCGATGGCGGTAAGATCAAGAGGTTTGCGGTGATCCAATGTTGTGCTCCCTGTCGCATTCAAGGACAATAGCAATTGTCACCAAATCCGTATATATTGATTTCATGACAGTTGCTATCGAGAATCTGACACCACGATCCGGCAAGGCTCCACTCTTTCATGATGCTCCCTTTCGCGAGCAACTGCCGCATCCCCTTTACTTCCGCTCGGCACAGATGCCGAAGAATGCCATCTATCCACGCCACAGCCATCCCTGGGGGGAACTGGTCTATTCCTATAGCGGTGTGATGGAGATCAGTCTCAGGGACGGGTATTTTCTCGCGCCGCCCCAATACGCCGTGTGGCTTCCCCCCAACATGGAGCATCAGGGTCTCAATCGGCAGGCCGCCGTTCACTGTTCTCTCTATGTTGCTGAGGCACTGTGTGGTCAGCTTCCCGGCGAAACCACAGCGCTTGAAGTCAGTCCGATGCTGCGAACCATGCTGGAACATTTGAGAGACTCCGAAGGAGCAGATCCTGCCGATCCGGCGCATTTGCGGTTTCTCCAGGTTGTCATTGATCAATTTGCTTCCGGTCCGCAGGTTGGCTCTTTCCTGCCCTGGACGACTGACAGCCTTCTGGAGCCGATCCTGCAGTTTCTGCAGGACAACCCGCATGATAACCGGTCTCTGGCCGAGCTGGCGCGGCTGCACGGGGCTACCGAACGCACGCTGATCCGTCGTTGCCACCGTGATCTTGGGATTCCCTTCACCGAATGGAAGCAGAGGATGAGGGTTTTGAAGGCGATGCCCATGCTGGAGGCGGGGGAGACCGTGCAGAGCATTGCCGTCCATCTCGGCTATGGCAGCCCCTCATCCTTCATCACCATGTTCCGGCGCATGATTGGGAAGACTCCGGATGATTATCGCAAGTCGGTCCTGAAAATCCGGTCATAGCGCCAACGGTACGACGTTGGTTCTACCGTTGATGCCATCTATGCCATCGAGATGATATAGATGGCATATGCTGCCAGGAAGAAAGCCCCGATGATCCGCCCGATGATGCGGGAAAACATCAGCAAAGTGAACAGGATGACTGTCGCTCCAAGCATGACCCAAGCATCGATGTAGGCGAAGCGGTCAGCCACAGGCACAGGTGAGACGATCGACGTCAGACCGAGAATGCCAAGAATGTTGAAGATATTGGAGCCAACGACATTTCCAATCGCGACGTCGGACCTGCGATGAAGCGCGGCAACCATCGAGGTTGCCAATTCTGGCAGGCTGGTGCCCACAGCCACAACGGTGAGCCCTATGACAGCATTGGAAACGCCCAGATCAGAGGCGACGGTCGTGGCACCCCGGACGAGCAAGTCGGCGCCCGCCACCAGCAACACGAGGCCGATGGCCAGCAGTGCCACGATCCGTACCATGGAAAGGGACGGTCGCTGCGCGTCATACTCGCTGTATCCGGTTTTCCTGTCCTGCAGATAGGCAATGACAAGATAGGCGGTCAGCGACAAAAGCATCGCGCAGCCAATCCACTGATTGATCGCGTGCAAACTCAGGGCAACTGTCAGTGACGCCGTGGCGGCTAGCATGACCGCTGAATCGCGACGGCATATCTCGGCCCGCAAGCGGATCGGTGCGATCATGGCTGCCAATCCGACAATGAGCAGGATATTGGCGATGTTCGAGCCGACGACATTGCCAAGCACAATACCGGGGAAATGCCCGATGGCTGCTTTCAACGAAACCAGCAGTTCCGGCATCGACGTTCCAAAGCCGACAACGGTCAGCGAGATCAGAAAGGCCGGCAATCCGAGCTTTTGTGAAACTCCGATCGCGCCCTTGACCAGCCATTCACCGCCGACGAACAGACAAACCAGACCTACTAAAACAAAAAGATATTCCATCAGCGCCCCCAACGTGATGTCACGGCAGAAACAGCAACGCTTGCCACTTGAAGGGCGACGGTTTGAAGCTCCGGTTGACCACTGAGAAGATATGGAGAACCCTGTGGGTGTTTCAATGACAGGGCAAGAGATTATTCCGGTTGCGTTTGACTGGCGTTGCCGGAGCGCTCGTATTTAACGTATGCACCCCATGGCTTGTCGCTGCGATGATGCCATTGTTGATTGGTTGGGGTGTCTTCTCGCGCTATGGTCAAGAGCCGCGCGGCTTTGGTTCGCGCAGGAAACTGGCGGTGATGCCGGCTCCCAGTTTTTTGGATACGGAAACAGCGAGTTGAAACTGGTGCGAACAAGAGGGGAGAATGCCTGTGGAAGCAGAACGATTTGCTTGTCTGGACGGGCAGGAGAAGGACGTCTTCTACCTTTATCTTCCAAATCATCCGGGTAAGGGGACGGCGGGCGCTGTTGCCCGCTCGATATCCTTGAGAGACCTGATTGGCGGGAACAAGGATATTGATCTCGCAGAGATCCTGGCTGGAACGGATATCATTCTGGATTGCGATGCAAGCGGTCGCCTGATCGGGCTCGAGGTCCTGACATGAGATGACTGCCTGAGTGGTCTCAAGGCGTGTCGGGTCCGGCGCCATGCTTCCAAAAGGCGATTCCCACATGAGGGTGAGCCCGTATGGCGGCCGGCTACTTGGTCAACTCGGTTTTCCTTGCGCTTTGAAACGCATTGTTGGGCATGCTGTCGACGGCGGCTTGCAGGGCCTTGATGAAATGTTCCGCCACAGGGGAATCTGTTCTGCTCGCCTTGCGAATGATACCAATGCGGCGGTGCAGCCATGGGGCGTCAATCTGTTTGTAGGCAAGCCCGAGGACGCTACCGGCGTCGATCGCGGATTTGGGGAGAATGGCGACCCCGAGACCGGCGCGCACCATTCCCAATGCGGTCGACATGTAGTTCGCCTCTGCCGCGATATCGACCTCGGTGCCTTCTCGTGCCATGGAGCGCTCGAAAAGGACACGGATCGAGCTGTTCTTGCCCGTCAGAATGAGCGGATAGGCGACACAGTCATTGAGCTTCAGGATGGCTCTGGCGTTTTCAAGAGGGTGGCCGCCCTGGTAAAACGCGCAGACGTGATCTGTAATGAAATTTTCGACCTTGATCTCGCGATCCGGCGTCAGTCGGACGCCGATGCCAAAGTCCACATCCTCGTTCTTGACCATTTCAACGACGGTTTCCGCCACGACGTCGCGGATGCGGATCTGGATATTCGGATGGGTCTTGCGAAATGTGGCCATCGCCTTCGGAACGATGCGTGATGTGACCGAGGGCAGGGCGGCGATGCGCACGACGCCGCGGCGCGCCTGATAGATGTCGCTACTGGCGGTCATCACCTCGTCCATGTCCGCTGCTATCCGCTCGAACAGGGGCAACAGGTCATGTCCGGCTGGGGTGAGGGTAACCTGACGGCGGTTCCTGTTGAACAGCTTGATGGAGAGTGCTTCTTCCAGCTGGTTGATCTGGACGGTAAGCGCGGGTTGGGAAATGTTCAATTCCTCGGCTGCGCGTGTGAATTTCAAATGCGAAGCGACCGAAAGAAAGGCGCGTATCTGGCGGAAACTGGGCTGCATATTGCCTCCAACGCTGTTCGCGACTCAGCTTGCGAACTCCCTCTTGTCCGCCATCATGCAGGGGAAGGAGAAATTTCAGCCATAAGGCTAGGTCGCGATAAAAAGAAGCAGAATCAAGGATTATTGCTATTCTGTTATAAAAGATCATTATCAGTGCTATCATATAATTTCAATTTTTTTATTTAAACAAATATTTTAGAATTAAGCTCGCGTTCAAAAATAAAAGGGACGCCTGCAGATCGGGAGGTCAGTAAAAAACTTTATATCCTAAAGTTTTAAAGTACGCGTTACTCCTTATGCTGTGGTAGCTGTTTCAAAAATACTAAGTCATACCAGAGAATGCGCAAAGCATATCGGATGACAAGAAAAGCTGAGGGATGAAATGCTAGCACTATTGGGATTGGTTACGATACTTGTCTTGCTCGTAACCGTCATGACAAACAAACTATCACCGCTGGTTGCTCTTATTGTTGTTCCGCTCGCCGCTGCCCTGATCGGCGGCTTCGGGCTCGAGAGCGCCAAATTCATGGTCACCGGCATCACGAAAATCTCGTCCGTTGCCGCCATGTTCGTTTTTGCCATCGTCTTCTTTGGCATCCTCTCGGACGCCGGGATGATGGATCCGATCATCAATCGCATCCTGAAAACGGTCGGCATGAAGCCTGCCCGCATCACGCTGGGCACGGCCATTCTGGCACTTGTCGTGCACCTTGATGGTTCCGGAGCCGTGACCTTCCTCGTAACAATTCCGGCAATGTTGCCGCTCTATGATCGCCTCAAGATGCGCCGCGTTGTGCTGGCCGCGATTGCAGCCATGGCTGCCGGTACAGCAAACATGCTGCCATGGGGTGGTCCGACCCTGCGTGCAGCAACGTCACTGAACGTGCCTGTGACCGATGTGTTCAACCCGATGATCGGGGTCTGGGTTGTCGGCCTTCTGTCCGTTGTCGCCCTTGCCTACTTCCTTGGCATGCGTGAAGAAAAGCGGCTGGCAGCCGAAGGTGCGCTGACCGACGTGGATCATACCGAGGTTCATGTTCGTGAACTGAGCGATGAGGAAAAGGAACTGCGCCGTCCGAAAATGTTCTGGCTGAACATTCTCCTGACCATTGCCGTTATCGCTGCCATGATTTCCGGCACTCTTCCGGCTGCCATTTCCTTCATGCTCGGTACCGTTGTTGCGCTGATGATCAACTATCCGCAGGTCGATGCCCAGAAGAAGCGGGTCGACGCTCATGCGAAAGCCGCCCTGATGATGGCTTCCATCCTGTTTGCCGCAGGCGCCTTCACCGGTATCATGCGGGAATCCGGCATGCTCAAGGCAATGGCCGAAACGGCTGCCAACTTTGTGCCTGCCGATTTCGCAAGCCATATGCCGGCCCTGGTTGGTGCGCTGTCCATGCCGTTCAGCCTGCTGTTTGACCCTGACTCCTACTATTTCGGTGTCATGCCGGTCATTGCTGACGTCTACAAGACCTTCGGTGGCGACCCGATTGCAATCGGTCAGGCTTCCATTCTTGGCCAGATGACCACCGGCTTCCCGGTTAGCCCGCTGACCGCCTCGACCTTCCTGTTGATCGGATTGACCGGTGTTCCTCTCGGGGAGCATCAGAAATTCACCATTCCGCTGGTCTTCGCAATCTCGATCATCATGACGGTTGCCGCAGTGGTCTTTGGGATTTTCCCGATCTGATCACAGCACGTCATAGCTCGAAATAATAACAACAAGGAACATTCGATATGAAGACCATTCGTATTGGATCCGGTGCCGGCTACTCCGGTGACCGCATCGAACCCGCCGTGGAACTGGCAGAAAAGGGAGACATCGACTATCTCGTGTTCGAATGTCTCGCCGAACGGACCATCGCGATTGCCCAGAGAGCAAAACTGAATGATCCGGAACAGGGCTATGATCCTCTTCTGACCGAACGGATGCAGGCGGTTCTCCCCGCCTGCAGAAAGAACGGCGTCAAGATCGTGACCAACATGGGTGCGGCCAATCCGCTCTCTGCTGCCAAGAAAACCAGCGAAATTGCAGCGCAGCTGGGCCTTGGGGATCTCAAGATCGCTGCCGTCTCCGGCGACGATGTGTTCGAGATCCTCAAATCCAGCGATGTCAAGATAACGGAAACCGGTGAGCCGGTTTCCTCCATGTCCAACACCATAGTCTCCGCAAACGCCTATGTCGGTGCCGAGCCGATCGTCAAGGCCCTGCTCGAGGGCGCCGATGTGGTGATCACCGGCCGCGTGGCCGATCCCTCGATGTTCCTTGCGCCGCAGATCGTTGAATTCGGCTGGGCGCTGGATGACTGGGACAAGCTGGGCAAGGGCACCGCTGTTGGCCACCTGCTGGAATGCGCAGGCCAGATCACGGGCGGTTACTATGCCGAGCCGGGCAAGAAGGATGTCGAGGGGCTTGGTCATCTGGGGTTCCCGATTGCCGAAGTGAACGAAAATGGCGAAGCGGTCATCACCAAGATTGCCGAAGCCGGTGGCTCTGTGACCGTCGATACCTGCAAGGAACAGATCCTCTATGAGGTGCACGATCCTGCCCATTATCTGACCCCCGATGTCACCGCCGATTTCTCAAACATCACCTTCGAGCAGATTGCCAAGGATCGCGTCAAGGTTGGCAATGTGACCGGCCGTGAACGCCCCGCAACCCTCAAGGCTTCGGTTGGCTATGTCGATGGCTATATCGGTGAAGGCGAGATGTCCTATGCCGGTCCTGGCTGTGTGGCCCGCGGCAAGCTGGCGCTCGATATAGTCCGCGAGCGGTTGCAGATCGCCAAGGTGGAAACCAGCGAGCTGCGGTTCGACCTGATCGGCATCAACGCCATTCATGGCGATGTTCTGGCACCTCAGCCAGAGCCGACCGAAGTTCGCATCCGCGTTGCAGGACGCTGCGAGACGCTGAAGGAAGCTGTGAAAATCGGCAACGAGGTTGAAACGCTCTACACCAACGGCCCGGCCAGCGGTGGTGGCGCTGGAAAATCGGCCAAGCAGGTTGTTGCCATGCTGTCGGCACTGCTGCCACGGGACTTTGTCGCCCCGTCCATCCAGTTTATCGAGGATTGATCCAATGAAACTCTATGAAATTGCTCATTCCCGCACCGGCGACAAGGGTGACATCTCCAATATCTCCGTCATTGCCTATGACCCCAAACACTATGCGCATCTCGCCAAGGAGGTGACGGCGGAAAAGGTCAAGGCACATTTCGAAGGCATCGTGCATGGCGAAGTCGTGCGATACGATATCCCCTCTATCGGCGCTCTGAACTTTGTCATGCAAAAGGCACTTGGTGGTGGTGTGACGCGGTCCCTCGCATTGGACCCACACGGCAAGTGTCTGGCATCAGCTCTGTTGGCGATGGAAATCGCCGAGCCGAACGACTGATGCCCTCTATGGCTCCGGGATTTTCTGTCCTCCCTGATCCCGGAGCCAGCTCTCTTTCTATCAGGTGAAAACATGTCTGACATAACTTACCTTGAGGATGCCGTTGCCAGAATTCCAGACGGCGCCGTCCTCATGATCGGCGGATTCATGGGCGTCGGTACGCCACCGCGACTGATCGACGAACTGGTCAAACAGCAAAAGACCAACCTGACCGTCATCGCCAATGACACGGCCAGACCCGGCTTCGGCATCGGCAAGCTGGTCGAGGCCGGTCTCGTATCGAAAGTCATTACCAGCCATATCGGCACCAACCCGATGACCCAGCAGAAGATGATCGCCGGGGAAATCGAGGTCGAACTGGTTCCGCAAGGCACTCTGGCCGAGCGTATCCGCGCCGGAGGTCATGGGCTGGGTGCCGTGGTCACGCCGACCGGCGTTGGCACGCCGGCACAGGAAGGGCAGGAGACCATCGAGATCGATGGCGAAACCTTCATTCTGGCCAGACCCCTCAAGGCCGATTTTGCCCTGATCAATGCCAAGCAGGCCGATTATCTGGGCAATCTGGTCTACAACCTGACCGCCCGCAATTTCAATCCGGTGATGGCAATGGCCGCAGAGACCGTGATTGCGGAAGCCCAAACGATCGTGCCCACTGGCGCTCTGGCTCCCGATCTGATCGCAACGCCGCATGTTCTGGTCGACTATCTCATTTCCAAGGAGAGCAACAATGGATAGCAAAAGTCTCATTGCAAGCCGTGTTGCACAGGAGCTGAAAAGCGGCGATCTCGTCAATCTGGGCATCGGCCTGCCGACCATGGTTGCCAACTATCTTCCCGAAGGGATCGAGGTTTTCTTCCAGTCGGAGAATGGCATCCTGGGCATGAGCAGCCTGCCGGACAGCAAGCTGCAGGATGAAGACCTGACCGATGCAGGCGGCAGTCCGATCGGTGCCATTCCCGGCGCTGTCGGCTTCGATTCCTGCTTCAGTTTCGGGCTCATTCGTGGCGGTCATCTGGATGTGACCGTGCTTGGCGGCTTGCAGGTCGATGAAAAGGGTCAACTGGCCAACTGGATGGTTCCGGGGAAAATGGTCCCCGGCATGGGCGGTGCCATGGATCTCGTGGCCGGTGCCAAATGTGTCATCGTGGCGATGACCCATACGGCCAAGGGCAGCCCAAAGATTGTCAAGCAATGCAATCTGCCGCTTACCGCAACGCGGCGTGTCGATCTGATCGTGACGGACATGGCCGTGATCGAGCCGACGGACGCCGGACTGGTGCTTCGGGAGCTGGCACCGGGCGTCTCGGTGGAAGCGGTTGTTGCCGCAACGGAAGCCAGCCTCATCGTGCCGGACGACGTGCCGGAAATGACCATCAAGGGCTGAAGCCCCTTTTGAATTTCAGCAACGGGGCCGCAGAGCTTGAGGTTCGTCGCACCTCCCAGGGCACATCTCCTGACTTGAGAGGGCGTCGCGGCGGCAGGGGACGAGGTCATCCGGCCTTCTCCTGCCTGCCTCCTTCTCGATTTGCCGTACCCGAAATGCAAAACAAGATTGGATATTGAAATGACCGACATCATCATTGCAGCCGCTGCGCGCACTGCCGTTGGCACCTTCAACGGCGGTCTGTCGACCGTTCCGGCCCATGAACTGGGGGCGACTGTCATTCGGGCGCTGCTTGAAAAGGCGGGTGTCAATCCGCTTGAAGTCTCCGACGTCATTCTCGGTCAGGTGCTGACCGCGGGGCAGGGACAGAACCCGGCAAGGCAATCGGCCATTGCCAGCGGGCTGCCTGAAACTTCCACCGCCCTGACAATCAATCAGGTCTGTGGGTCCGGGCTTCGCGCCGTTGCCTTTGGCATGCAGTCGATCAAATGCGGTGATGCCTCTATCGTCATCGCCGGCGGGCAGGAAAACATGAGCCTTGCACCCCATGTGATGAACCTGCGCAAGGGGACGAAAATGGGACCGGCAACCATGGAAGACACCATGATCAAGGATGGTCTCTGGGATGCCTTCAACGACTATCACATGGGGCTGACGGCCGAGAATGTTGCCACGACCTGCGGTATTTCTCGCGAAAGTCAGGACCGTCTGGCCGCCGAATCCCAGCGTCGGGCGGCTGCGGCTCAGGCTGCGGGCAAGTTCGATGCGGAAGTCGTTCCGGTTTCCATCCAGACCCGGAAGGGCGAAGTGATCATCGAAAAGGATGAATTCATCCGTCCCGAAACCACTCAGGAGACCCTTGCCAAATTGCGCCCGGCCTTCAAGAAGGACGGAACGGTCACCGCGGGCAATGCATCGGGCCTGAATGATGGTGCGGCTGCCGTTTTGATGATGTCCGGTGAGGAAGCCGAAAAGCGTGGCATCAAGCCAATGGCACGTGTGGTCGCCTGGGCAACTGCTGGCGTGGACCCGGCTCTCATGGGGACGGGGCCGATCGCGGCATCACGCAAGGCACTGCACAAGGCAGGCTGGACAGCGGAAGATCTGGATCTGATCGAGGCCAACGAAGCCTTCGCGGCACAGGCCGCTGCGGTGAATGATGAAATGGGCTGGAACACCAGCAAGGTCAACGTCAATGGTGGTGCCATTGCCCTGGGTCATCCGATTGGTGCCTCTGGTGCCCGCATTCTCGTCTCGCTGCTGCATGAGATGGAGCGTCGCGACGCCAAGAAGGGTCTGGCAACACTGTGCATTGGCGGCGGCATGGGCATTGCCCTTTGCGTCGAGCGGGCATGATCCGCTGAGACTGCCCCGCTGTCCTTCGGGTTGCGGGGCGAAAGCAAAACGGCCGGGGCTCCATCGGGGCGCCCGGCCGTTCGCTTTTGTGATTGTCTTGATGCCTTGTGCGCTACTGGATGGCCTTTGAGCATTTGTCCAGAATGTCGAGGTAGCCTTCCACCTGCCATGCCGAACGGCCGATGAACAGACCGTCGATATTGGGGCAATTGATCAGCTCTTCGCAGTTGCCGGGATTGACCGAGCCTCCGTAGAGGCAAAGCGGGCGATAGCCCAGCATGTCCTCGGCCACGGCGAGAATCTCGGCCTGTCGGGCGTCGGCATAGTCGGAACTGGCCGGAATGCCCTTGTCGCCGATCGCCCATACGGGTTCATAGGCAAGCAGGATGGTTGCCTGCTTCTGATCGCCGGTCAATTTGCCCAGCGCACCGCGCACTTCCTCTTCCAGAACCTGTCGGGCTCGCCCAGATTCTTTCTGCTCAAGGGTCTCGCCGATGCAGATGAGAGGCGTGAGGCCATGGCGCACGGCGGCTTCGGTCTTCAGGCCGACCGTTTCATTGGTTTCGCCGAAGAATTCGCGGCGCTCGGAATGTCCCAGTTCCACCAGATCAAGGCTGCAATCGGTGAGCATCGAAGGCGAGATCTCCCCGGTCCAGGCCCCCGCTTCTGACCAGTGCATGTTCTGGGCTCCAACCTTGACGGACGTGGTGGCCAGCATCGCCTTGACTTCTCGCACGGCCGTGAACGGCGGCACGACAAAACGCTGGATGCGCGGGTCGCGATCGGCATCGGCAGCCTTGAGGCCGTTGGCGAATGCCACGGCTTCGGCCAGCGTCTTGTTCATCTTCCAGCTTGTGCCGATCCAGAAACGAGGGGTGGTTGTCATGGTTCAGGTCCTTGCAACAATGAGGTTCAATCCGGCATTCTTCAGGTCTTCGGAGACGGTGCCCTCTGGCTCGTCATCGGTGATGATCCAGTCAAAGGTCTTGAGGTCGGCAAGAAAGTGAAGGGCGGTGCGGTTGAAACGGGTGTGATTGATCAGTAGACATTTGCGCGTGGCGGCAAGCATCATTGCCTGTTTGGTCTGCACGATGGCGTCGTCCATGTGAAATGCCTGCAGTCCGGATGCGGCTGGCGCTGAAATGAATGCGATGTCGGCGCGCAGCCGGTGCAGTGTCTCCTCGGTCACGACGCCGCAAAAGGCGTTGTATTTGGATGAATAGATTCCTCCGAGGGCCAACAATGTTATGCCGGCTTCTCCCAGCAATGTGCTGATGATGGCCTGATTGTTGGTTATGACGGTGAGGGGCCTCTGTTGGGGGAGCATGGATCCGAGGACGGCAGACATCGAGCCGTCATTGACCATGACAGTCATGCCCGGTTCGATCAGGGACAAAGCCTCGCGCGCGATCCGTTCCTTGGCATCGGCATCCTGTCGGACGCGGACACGGAAATCACTTTCAAACTGGTTGCCCGCGTCGGCCGTGGCTCCTCCCCGGACTTTGCGCAGCACGCCAGTCTGTTCCAGTTCATCCAGATCCCGGTGAATGGTCATTTTCGATACGCCGAATCTTTCAGCAAGATCGTCGATATCAACCGCCTTGTGTTCCACCAGCATGTCCATGATGAACTGCCTGCGGTCTTCCCCTCTCATGCGATCTCCCCCTGCCCGGCATTTCATCGGGCTCTGAATTTGTAACACAAAACATCACAAAATCAATTTTATTTTGTTATTTTGTGATGAAAATTCGTTATGTTTTTCGAAATTCTGCTTGCTCGCTCAAGATCATGTGGATCGTCAAATCCTTGTTTGAGAGATCAGCCCCCTCTGAAAGATGGGAGTGCAGGGGCTGACCCTTTTGCCGGCTCGCACGGTGGCAAACATCATCAATCGTTTGAGTGTCTCTGACCCTTGAGGGCGTCAGAGGCCCTTGATCGCAGTGCGGATGGCTGTCAGTCGAGGTCCGCAAGTTTCGGTGCGCGGCGATTGAGGGCGAGGATCAACACAAACAGCGAAACGAAGACATAGTCGGCAACTGTGGACATGTCCGCGACCCTCGTCAGAAAGCCGGAGAGAACGATGGCAACAGCCGCCACGCCATAGGTGATGGCTGCATAGAGCGAAGAAATCCGCCCCTGGGTCACCGGCGAAACCCTGAGCACCAGCAACATGAGCGATGAGCGATAGGCAAGGCCGGCGCCGAACCCGACCAGGCAGAAGCCGGCAAGGCTTGCTATCCCCAAGACCAGCCAGGCCCCGCCAAAGATCAGTCCGATGCCGATCAGCATGCACCACATGCCGGAAAGGAACCCGGCCAGCTGCCGCAGTCTGGGGCTGAACAACTGCCCACCAAGGCTGCCGGTCAACATCAGGGGAATGCCGAGGGCCTGAACCAGAGGCATGGCGTGATCGGCAAAATAGCTTGGCAGGAAGACGATGCAGCAGCTGATCAGAATCCATGCCAGACAGCCGGTGAACAGCGCCCAGCGAAACTGGTGGAGAACCGGCAGAACGGATGACTTGTGGCTGTCGCTGTAGGCGAAAATCGCCGAATTGCTCTTGCGACGTGCGAACAGCACCCCGAACAGTGGCGCAAGCAGCACGAGACACATGGTCAGATGGATTTCAAAACTGAGGGATACCGCGCGTACGCCGGTCAGAAACACGACCAGCTGGCATAGGGATGTGCCCAGAATTGCACCGCCCAGATTCCCGGTAACGGATATCGCCCTGCCTTTCTCCCCGAAGACGGCAACCGTCAGGGCTGCGGCCGCACCAGTGCCGATCCCGCCGGAAATTCCTGCCAATACCCGGCCGGCAAGGACTCCTTGCTGCATGCCGGTGGCCAGCAGCGTGTCGGCCAGAATTGCCACAAGCAGGGACGACAGCAGCATCAACGGCGCCCGCCGTACGATCGCCGGGCTGGAGGCGATAAACAGCACAACCACCAGCGCACTGACATAGGTTGAATAGGTCAGTGTGAGCACCAGGGGCGAGAAGCCCAGCTGATCGCGATAAAGGGGCAGAAGGGGTGTGGGCGTGTTGGTTCCCACCAGAAGAAGGACGAAAGCCGATGCACTGAGTATCCCCTGCGCCCGATCAAGGCCCGTGGTTGGGCGAAGGTCCTGTTTCATGTGTCTTTACCGATACTTGCTCTTCTGTCTCGAGCCTTCTGCCCGTCGCGGCTAGATTTTCAGAATTCGAGCCATTGTCAACCCCACTTGGCCAGGGAGGCCGCCAGTTCGGAACAGCTTTTGGCCTTTTGTTCCAGTGTCAGCCCTTCTTCTGCTGCTTCCCATGCCTGCCGGATGGCTCGGACTCCCGCTGCGACCCCGGCAGGATGGCCATGGATGCCGCCGCCGCCCAGATACATCAGGTCAAGGGTCTTGCCAGTGCGCTGATAGGTGTCGACTGCCTGCCCGCCCCATTGCCCCGAGCAGACAACGGGCAGAGGCCGGTCGCTCTCGTCGAAGATCGGCGTCATGCAGTCCTTGAAGGACTTGATGAAGCTTTCGTCGGATTCCCAGTATTTGGCCCGAATGCCATTGATCTGGAACTGGTCGACGCCCAACAGGCGCCAGATCTTCTGATAGGCGGAGAACTCCATGCCCATGCCCGGGTTGCGGGTCATAATGTCCCAGCCATTGCGGTGGGCATGAAGGCAGAGACCGGACCGCTTGCGCAGGAAGCTCATGCCACCATAACCGACGGAATTGATATTGATGACGGCGGCATTGCCACCCGCCTTCAGGACAATGTCGTGGTTGCGCATCATTTCATCCGGATCGGCGGAGGAAATGCCAAAGGCGTACATCACCTTCTTGCCCGTCTTCTGCTCGTGATCCTTGATGACCGGCATGAACGCTTCAACACGCTTTTCCAGCGGTGAGTAGCCCGGACTCATCAGCTTCTCGTCATCCTTGATGAAGTCGACACCGGCTGCGCACAATTCGGCGATGATCGGTGCGGTTTCTTCCGGCAGCAGCCCCAGAGAGGGTTTGATGATCGAGGCGATCATCACCCCTTCCTTCACACCCATCAGCTTGCGAGAGCCGGCGATGCCGAACTGCGGCCCCGGATGGCACCGCCAGGCATCGGGCAGATCGATGTCCATGATGCGAATGCCGGAGACGCCACGGATGGAAAAGGCACCACCGATGGCAATCGTCGCAAGGGCCGCGATGTCGGTGCCGATCGCTTCGAGCGGGAATTCGATGTCAACGTCGGCCCGATTATACCGCTTGCCTGTTGCAGGCTCAGGAATGGATGCAAAGCTGTGCGGCTCCAGCGGCCGCACATCCACGACATGGGCTGCACAGCGGGCCCGCACTTCTTCCGATTCACCGGGCAACTCGGTAAATGTGCCAGTGGACTGGTCGCCAGCCATCTTGTTGGCAATTTTCTCCGGACTGTCCGGTGTTTCGATCCGATAGGTCACCCTGATGACGTCTTTGCCGGTGTTTTTGTCTTGCATGGATCTTTTCCTGTATATCTTTTTTCATTCTGGTATTATCATTATACCAGTTGAGAAATGAGGCCAAGCAAAAATGTGCATTGCTTTGATTCCCGAAGGCGTTAAATAGGGGAGATTGCGCGCGTTCTGTCGCCGGTGTCTCTGTGAAGCATGGTTTCGGGAGGCCCCGGAGGAGTGTTTGGAGATCCTTGAATGGAACCTGTCGCGCAGAGATCTTCTCTCTGGGTGTCTGACGGGGTTCAGGTGGTGAATTTGCAATTCGCACCAGACTCCGAGACCATCGGTGGCCGCGACATTTTGGTCGTCATGCTCACAGTGGACGGGGATGGTCTGGGGCTGGTCAGGGCCTTATAGATAAGAAATAAGAATTTTGAGGAAGGGATGTTCAGTGAGCGAGTTTGGTGACCAAAGGGGGGATCGCAAGATCGTCCGTCAGAAGCTTTCCGATCAGGTTGTGGACGAATTGCGCTCGATGATCCGCAGCGGAGAACTGACACCAGATGATTACTTGCCGTCCGAACGGGACCTGATGCAGCGCTTTGGTGTGGGACGCCCTGCCGTCCGGGAAGCGTTGCAGGCGCTTCATACGCAAGGCCTGATCACAATCAAGCATGGCGAGCGATCGCGGGTCAACAAGGTGACGGCGACCGCCGTTCTTGATCACGTCAATGAGATTGCCCGGCTGTTGCTCTATTCTGCCCCCAAGAATTTCGAACATCTCAAGCAGGCTCGCCGCATGTTCGAGCGCGGTATCGTCCGCGAAGCCACGCGCATGGCAAAGGAAGAGGACATCAAGGCGCTGAGGGCGCTGATCGATCGGCAGGAAAAGGAACTCGGCAATCCGGGGGTGTTCGTTGAAGTCGACATTCTGTTTCATACGCGCATTGCTGAAATCACGAACAATCCGATCATTGTGGCTGCCTCCAGTGCCATGCTGCGCTGGCTGATGGAATATCAGTATGAACTGCTGCATTGGGCTGGCAATGAGACGATCACCCTCAGGGAACACAGCAAGATCGTCGACAATATCGAATCCGGCAACGAGGACGCTGCCGTGTCTGAAATGCAGCGTCACCTCGATCGTACAAACCGGCTCTACAACAGCTAACCGAACGATAAGAGGCGCTGTCCGAGTGAACCGCGCCTCCTTGTTGCCTTCTGGCTCATAGACCTTTGCTTTAGTGGCTGCCACCTCCGCGGCGGATCCAGCTGAAGAAGTCCTTCGTGCCCATCTGTCCGCCTTTCAGGGCAATCTCCAGTCCGTCGTGAGGCGTCTGTCCGTAGCCGACACAGATGGAGGCGCCGGGAATGGTTGCCGCCTTGGCTTCCAGCGCCTGAATCCCCAGTTGCTGCAGGCCGTAGCCTGACGTGTCACCACCGGAAATGACAGCCCGCCGCACCGATGAGCCACTCAACACACCATCGAGAACACGACCGAGCGACACACCGATCCGCTCATTGGCCGTTGCGATGTCCATCCCGCTCTGTGACAAGGCGCGGTGGAAGGTCTCGACGGCCGGATCTTCCGGACCGCGCGCCGAGCAGACAAGCGGGCTTGCGCCCCTTTCCAGCGTTTCCAGCGACAGGCGCACGAGGCGGTCGATTTCGCCCCGCAGGCCTTCGTCGGAACCGCAGGCCAACTCCACGTTGATGGGGATGAGAACAAAGCCGTCTGCTTCTGCATTGCAGAGCTGTTCTGCTGTCATCGGAGAGACCGAGCCGGATACGGCAACGATCCTGTCAACAGGCTGAAGGGATGGCGTTGGCGGGCAGGCCGAGAGCAGTCCGGTCGCCAGCCAGTGACGGACGAGGGCATACTCCACGCCCTGGCTGCCGACGACGAAAGACAGATCCTCACGGTTGGTCCATAGTAGGCGCCCTGCCGCTTCCTCAGAGGTTGCCTCCATCGAGTCGATGGACAGGATCTTTGCCCCTTTCGCCAGAGCCTTGTCGAGCGCAGCCTGCGGATCAGACCAAAGGGCTTCCACATCGATGAGCCCGGAGGGCAGGTCGGTTTGGGCTGCCAGATGGCGCAGCAGATCTGATTCGTTCATCGGTGTGACCGGGTGCCGCGCCATCACCGGATGCCGGTCGAGCCTGAATACACCCTCGAAGGTTCCTGCATAGAGATGGCCGAAGGCCTGATAACGCCGCATCTGCGGGGCGGCCGTAATCATGGGTACGCCGCGGGACGGACGTACGGTGAGCGCCGTCTCGATGGCCGTTCCGATGGAGCCGCTCTGGGGGGAGGAATCAAAGGTGGAGCAGACCTTGTAATGCAAGATCGGGGCGTTGAAACTGTCCAGCCAGCTCAGGGCGCCTGGCAGATTGTCGCGCATCCACTGAGGGCTTTTCGAGCGGGCCGTGGAGGCCAGGCCGACGGCTCGCGTACCGGAGAATCGTTTCTTGAGGTCGTCCGAGGGAATTTCCGTAAAGAGGATCGTGGGTACCCCTGCGAAGGCCAGAACCTCCATGACCGCAGCGGCTCCGGTGAAGTCGTCTCCATACCATGTGACCCATGGTTGGGACGAGCTGGTTTCAGGGTTTGATTGTGGCTGCAAGTCTTCCTCCCGACAAATTTCAGCGAATAAATGATTCAATTTTGGTCGCCCTGTTGACATTGTGGCTCAAATATATACACATATGATCATCATGTCATCATACCAGTTGAACAATTTGGTGTTTGACTGAGAGTTAGGGAGGATACCTTCTATGACAGCAGTCGCATTATTTGGTGCGGGCGGAAAAATGGGCATGCGTCTGGGGCGCAACCTGCTCAAAACCGATTTTGATGTTCGCCACGTTGAGGTCTCTGATGCCGGCAAACAGAAGCTGAAAGCCGAGCATGGGGTTGAAGCCGTTGATCAGGCAGCCGCCATCGACGGCGCAGATGTGGTTATTCTGGCCGTGCCGGACACAGTGATCGGCAAACTGGCAACCTCGCTGATCCCGACCCTCGCTCCGGGGACAATGGTCGTGATCCTTGATGCCGCAGCCCCGTACGCCGGGTATCTGCCGGAACGCGCCGACATCTCCTACTTCATCACCCATCCGTGCCATCCGACGATTTTCAACGACGAAAGCACCGAGGAAGCACGCAACGATCATTTCGGTGGTCTCTATGCCAAACAGAGTGTCGTCAACGCGCTCATGCAAGGGCCGGAAGAGCATTACGAGCTGGGCGACAAGATTGCCCGTGCAATCTATGCCCCAATCAAGGCGACCTACCGCTGCACCGTCGAACAGATGGCTTATCTGGAACCTGGTCTTTCGGAAACCGTTTGCGCATCTCTTCTCTATGTCATGCGGCAAGCGATGGACGAGGTTGTCAAGACGGGCGTCAGCAAGGACTGTGCACGTGACTTCCTGCTTGGTCACATGAACATTCTGGCAGCCGTTATCTTTGAGGAAGTCGACGGCGTATTCTCCGATGCCTGCAACAAGGCAATCGAATTCGGCATCCCGACGCTCATGAAGGATGACTGGAAAAATGTATTCAAAGCCGAGGAGATCATGGCCAGCGTTAAACGCATTACCTAAAACGATCAAAATTTCGTATATTCATGGTCAAAACTAGGGAGGACGACCTATGAACAAGTTCCTATCTTCTACCTTCATTGTTGCCGGACTGATGTTGGCAACGGCACCGGTTGATGCCAAGACATTGAATCTGGGCTTTACCCCGCCTCTGGACAGTCACTACGGTGATGCGGGCAAGGCCTTCAAGGCAAAGATCGAGAAGCTGTCTGGTGGCGACATCACCGTGGATCTGAAACCTGCCGGAGCGCTCGGAGGAGAGCGTGACGTGGTTGAAGGCCTGCAGATCGGTGCCATCGAGATGACCATCTCGTCAACCGGACCGATCGGCAACTTCGTGCCTGACGTCTATGCACTGGACTTCCCGTTCCTGTTCAAGAGCTATGAGTCGGCTCACAAGGTTCTGGACGGTGAAATCGGTCAGTCGCTTCTCGATCAGATGTCCGATTCGGGACTGGTCGGTCTGGCATGGGCCGAGAACGGTTTCCGCCATATCACCAACTCCAAGCATCCGATCAAGACCCCGGACGATCTGAAGGGCATCAAGCTCCGGACGATGGAAAACGAAGTCCATATCGCGGCGTTCAAGGCACTTGGTGCTGCTCCAACCCCGATGAGCTGGACTGAAGTTCTGACGGCCCTGCAGCAGGGCACGATCGATGGTCAGGAAAACCCGACACCGATCATCACGGTCAACCACATGTGGGAAATCCAGAAATATGTGACCCTGACCGGTCATGTCTACTCTCCAGCTGTTGTCATGATGTCCAAGGTTCATTGGGATCAACTGACAGAAGAAGAGAAGGGCTGGGTCAAGGAAGCCGCCCATGATGCTGCCGAAGCATCCCGTGCAACTGTTGCCGCCAAGGAAGCGAGCGGTGTACAGTTGATGAAGGACAACGGCATGGAGGTTGTTACCGACGTTGACAAGGAGGCCTTTGCCGCTGCGGTCCAGCCTGTCTATGACGAGTATGCTCCCAAATATGCGCCAGAGCTGATCCAGCGCATCCGCGATGCGCAGAAATAGACATACCTGAAGATGAGGAGGCCATCCCGACCATGATGGCCTCTTTCTTGTTTTGCTATCAGAGGGAAGGGGGAGGCATTCCCCTTGTTCTCGGGAGGGAGTCATGACGGCAATAAAGCTGACTGCGGAATGGTTCGTGCGGTTGATGCACAATCTTGCAGCAATTCTATTGGCCCTCGCTGTAATCCTGGTGTTCGTGCAGGTGGTGACCCGGTTTTTGCTGGGGGACGCTGCTGTATGGACCGAAGTACTCGCGCGGGGCCTCATCATCTGGTCCACCTTCTTGGTCGCAGGTGCAGCGTTCCGCTTCGGAACGATGATACCCATCGACTTTGTCCGGTCACTGCTGCCTCCCACACCGCAAATGTGGATGACAAGGCTGGTGACATTTCTGAGTCTGGCTTTTCTGGTCGTGCTGCTCTGGTACGGTCTCTCGATGGCCCACCGCGTTATCAATCAGCGCGTTGCGATGCTCGATATTTCCATGTCGGTATTCTATCTCGCCATTCCGGTCGGCGCATTCTTTGCCATTCCCGGCCTGCTGCTCCGTCATGTCGAACTTGAAAGGGAAGAGAAATGAATGCCGCTCTTGCTCTGTTCCTGATCGGATTTTTTGCGCTATCCGTTCCCGTTGCGGTCTCCATCGGCCTGGCTTCGGTCTTCTCCATCAAGCTGTTCTCCGTGCTGCCGCTGATGGTCGTCCCCCAAAAGATGTTTACCGGCCTCGACAGTTTTCCCCTGATGGCGGTGCCCTTCTTCATCCTGGCAGGGATGATCATGACCCATGGTGGCATTTCCTCGCGGCTGGTTGACTTCGTCAAGGCACTGATCGGCAATCTGCAAGGGGGGCTGGCCAGCTCTACCGTGCTGACCTGCATGGTCTTTGCATCCATTTCCGGTTCTTCGGTGGCCACCACCTTTGCCATCGGTTCGATCCTGATACCAGCCATGGTCAAGCATGGCTATCCGACCCCCATGGCCGCCGCCATTCAGGCTTCATCCGCCGAGCTTGGCGTGATCATCCCCCCATCGGTGCCCCTCATCCTCTATGCAGTTTCGACCGAAACCTCGATCACCAAGCTGTTTATTGCAGGTCTGGTGCCCGGCGTGATGATCGTGATCGGTCTTATCATCATGGTGCAGATCTGGTGCCGCCTGACCGGGGTTGGCAAGAATGATGGCGAAAATCGCAAGTCCGTGCTGACTGCGGGCAAGGAAGCCTTCGGTGCCCTGCTGATGCCGGCAATTATCCTTGGCGGTATCTATGGCGGCATCTTCACGCCAACGGAGGCGGCTGCGGTGTCGGTAATCTATGCGCTGGTGCTGTCGATTTTCATTTACAAGGAAATCACCTTCGCCCAGTTGCCATCGATCTTCCGTCGCGCCGCCATGTCTTCAGGCGCGGTGATGTTCATCATTGCAGCGGCTTCGCTCTTCAGCTTCCTGATCAGTCTTTCCGGTCTGCCCACGGCTGTTGGACACTGGGTCACGCAAACCTTCTCGTCTGCGACGACATTCCTGCTCGGCATCAACGCCCTGCTATTTGTGGTGGGCATGTTCATCGAGACGTCTGCCGCCATTCTGGTGCTGGCACCGATCCTGACGCCCGTTGCCCTGCAATATGGCATTGATCCGGTCCACTTCGGCATCGTGATTGTCGTCAATCTGGCGCTGGGCATGTTCACCCCGCCACTCGGCGTGAACCTGTTCGCAGCAGCGCAGGTCGCCCAGATTCCGGTCCAGAAGATGTTTTCAAGTCTGTTGTGGCCGATTCTGGTGGTCGTCTGCACCCTGCTGATCATCACCTACGTGCCGGCGGCCACCATCGGTATATCCGGGGGCGGGTTGAGCCACTGACAAATCCTCCCAAGGCCGCGGCCAAGCTGCGGTGTTGGCAAAAGACCATTGTCTCCCAACGACTGTGAACCTTCTGGATGCCAAGGGTGTTCAGGAGGTTTTTTGTCGCTTCTCAAAAATGCCTACCCAAAGGCATGAGAGGGTGGATGGCTCAGGACATCCACCACTCGACACTGACGCTCAGCGGGTCTCTCAGATCCGGAACACCGGTCTGGCGGCACTTTCAACCGGGTCAAGGGTCTGGGCTTCGAAGGACCGTCGCAGGGCGTCGATCACGACAAAGCTGGACGCTGCTCCCGGATCGATATGGCCCAGTGATCGCTCGCCCATTTTGGAGGACCGGCCATAGCGGGCGGCGATGGAGGCGGTCTGTTTCATGCCCTTTTCGGCACCCTTTGCGGCAGCGCGCAGACAATCGGTGATATCGGCGCCATTTTCCAGCGCAGCGCGTGCAGCCTTGGCGGCCGGCCACCAGGCATCGAGCATCGTCTTGTCGCCGGGGTTGGCTTTGCCTCTGGCACGGATGCCTTCCATTGCGGCTTCGAGAAACCGGACCGTTGCCTCGGCGTCCAGCTGTTTGAGACCGGACGAAACCTTGGCGGCGTTTCTCAGCGCTGACGCATAGAGGGGGCCGGGGGTCGATCCGACCGCATTCAGAAAGACCTCGGCGATGAAGCAGAAGATCGCATCGATATCCTGATCTGCCGGATAGTCTCTGAGGGCCTGCCTGACCGCCTTCCAGCCAAGCCCCATGGTGATGCCGTGGCCTCCATCGCCGATCACGCCGTCCAGTTCGGACAACCAGTCAGCCCTGTCCTCGATGGCAATGGCGGCTGCCCGGAACATGTTGACGAGAATGTTGCCCGTGATTGCAGTTGCGATCTCTGCGGGTGTTTCTTCCGACGCTTGATCCGCCTGTGTGTCGCCGTTTGCTTGCGCGTCCTCCTGCGGCTCACCATCCGTCTTGCCGGATGCTGCGATCTTTGGCGCGCGTGCGACCAGTGGCAGACTGTCTTCTAAACTAATTGGCTGAGGCGGGCTGCCGACGCTCAACCCGGCGGCCTTGCAAGGGTGGTCCAGCAGCTCTGCCAGTTCGTCATCCAGCTTGAGAAGCGATATCGATGCGCCGCCCATATCCAGTGATGTTGCGAACTCGCCGACGAAGGAGCGGTGGGTCGACACGCCCAGTGCGTCCAGACATTGCTGCAGACGGTTGAAGAGAATATAGAGTTCCATCTGGGTGGTGGAGCCGAGCCCGTTGACCAGAACGCCGACGCGGTCGCCCGGTTGAAGGCGCAATTCCTGCTGAATGTAATCCATCAAGAGGTCTGTCACACCGTTGGCCGTATCCAGCGTCAGGCGCCGGATGCCTGGCTCACCGTGCAGCCCCATGCCGATTTCCATTTCGTTCTCGCCAATTTCAAAATTGGGCTTGCGGGTCTGGGGCAGGGAGCAGGAGTTGAGGGCCACACCCATCGTGGCGGTGTTGTGGTTGGCTTTCAGCGCAATGCGCTCAACCTCTTCAAGAGGCTTCATCTGATCGGCGGCTGCCCCGACGATCTTGAAGACAAAGAAGTCGCCAGCAACGCCCCGTCGCTCGTTGCGGCGTTCGGGCGGTGCGGAGGCCACGTCGTCCGTGACGGGAACCGCTGCGACCGGGATCCCTTCCAAGGTCAGCTGCTCGGCGGCCATCTCGAAGTTCATCGCGTCGCTGTCATAGTTGCCGAAGAGAAACAGAACGCCTTCCCCGCCCTCGACGGATCGTGCTGCCTCGATGATCGGGTCCGGCGGTGGGCACGAGAAAACGTTGCCGATGGCTGTCGCGTCGGCCAGACCGCGTCCGACATAGCCGACAAAGGCCGGTTCATGCCCCGAGCCGCCGCCGATGACAATCCCCACCTTGCCTTTGCGGGGGCCGTCCTTGGCTCGGATGACACGACCGGAAACGCCCACCGGTTCAAGAAGATCCCGATGGGCGGCAAGCATGCCCCCGACCATGTCCTGGATGACGGTTTCGGGGGCATTGATCAGTTTCTTGGTTTTGCTCAATTGATTGGACTTCTGTGTTCGAATGGCCGTGGTCTATCCCGATTGCCGGTCTATCTAAGGTGCTTTCGAACCGGTCTGTCAAACCTTCTTGAAAAGCGCCATGGCTTTTTTCATGTCCGAGAGAACGAATTCGTCGGTTTCCTCGAAGGCATAGATGATTTCCATGAAGCAGGTCTGGTCCGTGAGCTGATGACGGTCCCAGAAATCTGCCAGCAACTGTGGCGTAACGATGCCGTCGTGGGTGAAGTTCCAGTGTCGGTCATAGAGGCCATCGGTCTGTTGCAGATGGAAGGCGCCGATATAGTCGCCACAGGTTTTCATCCAGTGGTCCATGTTGGCATCGTCGCCGAACAGTGGCTTGAACAGGGCATGACCCCAGTCAACGCAAAGCCGGACGGGGACATCGGTTTGTCCATCGAGATCCTTCATCAGCCGCAGGGCATCCGCTGTGGACGACGGAAATTCCGTGGCCAGGGGAACCGGCTCGACCATCAGCATGCTCAGGCCCTGCTTGCGGGCGTGGCGGGACAGCTCGACATAGGCTTCAAGCGCCTGCTTGTAGATTTCCTCGCGACGGGCCGGATTGACTGCGTCGTCCGCGCTGTAGGAGCCGAAAGGCATGCCAGCGGCAGGCACTTCCATGGCTGCGGTCATGTCGATGGCGTTTTGCAGATGCTGCTTGCCCAGATCGCGCAATTCCGCGGTCGGTGCGAGCAGGTGATTGTAGGAATAGGAGGCTAGCCCGCCAAACGAGCTTTCAACAATGACCCCGGCATTGGAGAAGGCCTTGGCATACTTTCGGGCAAGGGCATCGCGGGTAGCTGCTGGCCAGCCCGGATCGACAAGGTCCCATGTGAATTGCACATAGCGCGTATCCAGCTCGTCCGCCACCAGAGCCGCCAGCCGTTCAGGCTCGATCCAGCGTTTGATGGCAAAGGACAGATTCAGACCAAGTTTCATTTTCTCCTCCCAAGGTCAGATGACGGAACTGGTTTTGGGCGAAAGATGGCCCGTCCAAAACGATTCTGGCTGTGCTTGTTGTGCCGGCTGGTCCCCGATCCCGCCGAGGGGGCGGGGACGCACCTTCCGCTCTAGCGGTCGCCGCGAATATAGCGCCGGGAAATGGAGTCGAAGGAAATGGCCAGAACAACGATGAAGCCGCTGACAACCCCCTGCCAGTAGGGCGAAACGCCGAACAGCACGATGATGTTTTCGATGACCCCGATGATGGCCGCGCCCAGAATGGCACCAAGCGGGGTGCCGACGCCACCGGTCGTGGCAACGCCACCAATTACCGACGCCGCGATGGGAGGCAGCACCCAGGTCTCGCCGATGGATGGCTGGGCGGTGCCCAGTCGCGTGACCATCAGCAGGCCCGCCAGAGCGGCCAGCATGCCGGCAATGGTGAAGACCAGCACCCGGACGGCATCCACCTTGATGCCCAGCATGCGAGCGGCCGGTGTGTTGTCGCCAATGGCATAGATATAGCGGCCAAACGGTGTCTTCATGATCACGAAGGAGGCGATGATCAGCACGATCAGCATGACAACGAAGGGCATCGGAACGCCAAACAGATCGCCACGCCCGAGGAACTGGATTTCCTTGGGGATGTTGGTGATGGCCACGCCCTTGGTCAGAACCAGATTGGCGCCGCCGAAGACACCGGCCGTACCAATGGTCAGCACCAGCGAATGCAGCTTCAGCACGGTGACCATCAGGCCGTTGAAACAGCCCAGCGCGGCGCCGAGCAGCAGGCAGGCCACCAGGGCAACCCACGGGTTGAGGCCAAGATTGATCATCAGCATGCCGCTGACAACGCCGCAAAGTCCGCCGATGACACCAAGCGAGAGATCAAGTTCGCCAAGGATCATCAGCATCGACTGGCCGATCGTGATCAGGCCGACGAAGGCGAGGGAACGGGCCACCACGGACATGTTGTAGGACGTCAGGAAGTAGGGCGATGCGACGGCTGAAATGACGAAGATCACCAGCAGCGCGATGAAGACCCCCACAAGCGGGTTGCGTAACACAGACAGGAAAGGATTAGGCTGCATCTGGGTTTGCCTCCGACCCGAACATGGCTCCAAGCAGGGTCTCGTTTTTGGTGGTTGAGGAATCGAAACATCCGGTAACCTTGCCGGAATACATGGTGATGATGCGGTTGGAACACTTGCGCAATTCATCCATTTCAGAGGAGACCAGAATGATTCCGACGCCCTCTTCGGCGAGACGTTTCATGATCTTGTAGATTTCGGTCTTGGTGCGCACGTCGATCCCCTTGGTCGGCTCGTCGAAGATGAGCACCTTCGGTCTTGTCGCCATCGCTCGGCCGATGATGGCCTTCTGCTGGTTGCCACCCGACAGATGCGACATCTGCTGGGAAATGCCGGCGGCCTTGATGTCGTAGGCTTTCACCACTTCGCGCACCTTCTGGCGCTCGGATGCCAGATCGATGCCCGCCCAGCTCGAAATCTGGTCAAGAATCGAAATGCCGATGTTTTCCCGCAGGCTAGACTGCGGCAGGATGCCGTGCAGCTTGCGCTCTTCGGAAAGATATAGCAGGCCGGACTGAACGGACTGGCTGGTCTTGCCGAGCGGGAAGGGTGTGCCTTTCAGTTTGACGCTGCCGCTGCTGGCTTTCAGATAGCCGAAGATCGTCTGCATCACTTCCGAGCGGCCTGCGCCCAGAAGTCCGGCAAAGCCGAGGATTTCTCCCGGCTTGAGCGCGAACGAGACATCGTTGAACATGGTGCCGCTGAGCCCGGAGACTTCAAGGATCGGCACTTGCGGAGACTGTTCGTCGGGAATGTCGGGCTGGAAATGCTTGCTGGAGGCAATGTCCTCGCCGGACATGGCGCGGATCAGGCCTGCCTCGTCGATGTCGGCAATCTGGCCATCGGCCACCTTTGCGCCATTGCGCAGGACCGTGTAGTCATCGCCAATGGCCAGCACTTCATCGATCTTGTGCGAAATGAAGACGATCGCGTGGTTCTGGTCGCGGAAGGCCTTGATGATGCCGAGGACCCGCTCGATCTCCGAGGAGGTGAGCGAGGACGTCGGTTCGTCAAGGATCAACACCTTCATGTCCGCGTTGACAGACGCGCGGGCGATTTGCAGCAACTGCTGTTCGGGAACCGAAATGTCGCGGACCAGTTCGCTCGGTTTTGCGGAAATGGCAAAGCGATCCAGATAGCTCTGCGCATCGCGGTCCATCTGGCGCCGGTTGACCAATCGCCCGGACAGGCTGGATCGGCTGAAGGGGAGGAACAGGTTCTCGGATACGGTGAGATGCGGGAACAGATTGAGTTCCTGGGGCACATAGGCGACGAAGCGGTGCAGGTCCGGATTGAGCTTTGCATCCTGACCATCGATCAGAATGCGCCCGCCGCTTGGGTTTTCCGTTCCTGTTACCAGTTTCACCAGGGTGGATTTCCCGGCTCCGTTTTCGCCCGCCAGAATATGGACGCGACCCAACTCAAGCTTGAGGCTCACTTCGCTCAAAGCTCGAACGCCCGGATAGTCGCGCGTCAAGTCTTCAACTTCTAGAAATGCCATGATGATGTCTCAAGGCTGTGCCACGAACCAGCACAGAATCGTGGCTATACAGATGGGGAGCCGCAGGTGCGGCATTCTATCCGATCGATCGGAAGCCCGGCTTTGGTTGCCAGGGCTGATGCAAGAACCCGGTGAGCGGAATCCATCCGGCCACCGGGCATTGATTGCATCACTCGCCGATGTTGTCCTTGGTCAGCACTGCAATACCCGTGTCGAGATATTTGGGTGTTTCAACGCCGATGGACTGTTGCCACATGGCCATGACGGCCCAGTAGCCCTGCATCTGTGGTTTCGTTGACGAAGAGCTGTCGGCAACGCCGTCCCGGATCAACTGCAGCATTTCAGGCAGGTTGTCGAGACCGACCATCTTCACGTCGCCGACCTTGCCGGCTTCCTGAATCGCCTGACCGATACCGATCGGGCCGGCCGCATCACAAGCAACCCAACCCTTCAAGTTCGGATTGGCCTGCATGATGGCTGCAGCCTGCTTCTGGGCTGTTTCGATGCTGTCGTTGTCAATGCCGGTGGCGACGACTTTCATCTTCGGATAGCTCTCGAATACCTTCTTGTGGCATTCGGCGCGAATGGCGTGGTTCGGAGCCGTTGGCACGCCCATCATGATGGCGACTTCACCCTCTTCTCCGAGCAGTTCAGCAAGACGGTGAGAGGCGATCTCGGCTTGTTCGCAGAAGTCGTTGCCGATCGAGGTGAGGTTCATGCCTTCAGGCGGGACCGAGTCGAATACCGTGACCTGAATGCCCTGATCGATGGCTTCTTCAAGAGAAGCGCGGTTGCCGCTGGCGTCAAGAAGGTCGATGGCGATGCCGTCTGGACGGGTAGAGATCGAGCTTTCCACGATCTGGTTCTGCTGAACAACGTCAGCCTGCTGCGGTGCACTGTAATCGATTTTTACTTTTGAGCCTGTCTGGGCTTCGATGACAGCGGCTGCCTGCTTGGCACCGTCATTCACCAGGTCGAACCATGGGTGCACAACCTTTGGAATGATGACGAAACGATAGCTGTCCTTTTTCTCCATGCCAGCCTTGTCGGCAGCCGAGGCTACCTGCGGCAGGGAAATCGCAATTGTAGTAAGAAGCGCAACTGTAAGTTTATTCATGTTTTTCCTCCAACGGCAGACGAAGCTTTGCCATGTGGCAATACAAAGTCCGTACCTCCCGAACTTGCGTCTGCGGAAAAGAGTATAGGAGAGAACATTTCATATGTAAATCGAAAAATACATATGTTATGCTTCTGGCAAATGATGCCTCGTGAAAGGTGCTGAAATTTCAAGCGGGAGGAAGAAACTCATGAAGACACTGTGCCGGAATGCGCTTGCTGAACTAAATCAAGTTATTGATAAACTTGATGAAAGTAATTGTGACCAAGCCGTGGATGTCATCAGCTCTGCGCACCGCATCGCGCTCTATGGAGTCGGCAGGGAGGGTCTTCAGATCAAGGGTTTCGCCATGCGGCTGTTCCATCTCGGCCTCAAGGCATCCGTTGTTGGAGACATGACGACACCACCGCTCGGCAAGGGGGATCTGCTGATTGTCTCGGCGGGGCCGGGGTATTTTTCCACCGTTTCGGCCCTTATCGAGACAGCTGGCAAGGCTGGCGCTACAACCCTGTGTATTACCGCGCAAAAGGACGGGGCGAGCGCCAGGGCTGCCGATCATGTTCTCGTGATCCCGGCCCAGACCATGGCTGACGATATGGGGACCAAAACCTCCACCCTTCCGATGGGGTCGCTTTACGAAGGTGCTCAGTATGTAGTATTCGAGTGTCTGATTTTGAAGCTGAGGCAAGTTTTAGCAGTCAGCACGGACAATATGCGACAGAACCATACAAATCTCGAATGAAAAACGATCAGTCACAAGACATAGAAGCGGACCTTCTGAGGGCGCGCATAGGGTGGTTTTACTTTGTTGGTGGGATGACCCAGCAGCAGATCGCCGACAAGTTACAAGTAACACGTTTACGCGTGAACCGGATTATCGGGCAAATCAGGGCGGACGGATCCGTCATCGTAGATTTGCGTTTGCCGTTGGTCGAGTGTGTGAAGCTGGAGGAAGCCGTCAAGCAGCGGTACGGCCTGGAAGAGGCCGCGGTTTTGCCGGCGGTTGAAGACTACGATGAAACACAGCGAACGATCGGGGAGGCAGCCGGTCAGATGCTGGAAAACCATATGGGGCGCTATGAGGGCGTCGGCATCGGCTGGGGCAAGACGCTCAGCTATTCGGTGCGTCGGCTCAGTGGCCATCACGGCAAGCTGTCCCATGTGGTCGGTCTTATGGGGGCCACAACGCGTGGGTCCGGTAACGACACGACCGAAGTCGCGACGGCGATGGCCAATGCGATCGATGTGGAATGCTTCTCGCTGACCGCGCCCATCTACTGCCGAACGAGTGCCGACCGGGACTCCTTTCTGCAGGACGAGATGCTGATGGAGGCAATGCATCACGCCGAGGAGGTTCAGCCCTGCCTGATTTCCTGTGCGGATCTGACGCATCGGTCCAGGATCATGAGTCTGCCGCGCGTCAAGCAGGCCTTGCCGGAACTGCTTGAGAAGGAGGCGGTCGGTTCGGTGCTGGGCTTCTTCCTCGATCCGGCTGGCAACGTGATCGACCATCCGCTGAACCGGTCGATCATGGCGTTGCCTGCTGAAAAGCTGCGAGAAAAACCTGTCTCGATCCTCGCATCCGGTGGTCGAAGCAAGTTGCCGATCATCCGCGCAATCCTGCGCGGGAAATATGTCAATCGACTGGTGACCGATGAAACGGTCGCCCGGGCGCTGCTCTATGAAACCTGATGGCATCAGGGGGCAAGCCTCAACAGACCAACAAGCAAGCTAAGGCGGAGATGAATTGCCAGCGGCTTATAATTGAGGAGGAAGACATGTCAAACAGTCAGGAGCATTCTACCAAGAAGCTCATGAATAAGCCGGAAGTGATCATTCCCGAGATGATCGAGGGGATGATTTCTGCCCATCCCGATCTTCTGCGACTGGAAGGGGAAACCGGTCGGGCCGTGGTGGCAATCGATGGACCGCGCGATGGCAAGGTTGGCATTGTTGTCGGTGGCGGTTCCGGACATGAACCTGCGTTTGCCGGATATGTCGGTAGGGGGCTTGCCGATGCGGCTGCGATCGGCAATGTCTTTGCCTCTCCTTCGCCGGAACACATCAAGGAAGCCGCAATCGCTGCGGATGGCGGTGCCGGGCTGGTCTTTCTCTACGGTAACTACACGGGCGATTGCCTCAACTTCAACATGGCGGCGGAAGAATGCACCGCGCTTGGCATGGATGTGCGCTCGGTGGCCGTGATCGATGATGTGGCTTCCGCCCCCAAAGACAAGGCCGGGGAACGTCGCGGCATCGCCGGCGATTTTTTCGTTTTCAAAATCGCAGGCGCTGCCGCCGATCAGGGCCGGTCGCTTGACGACGTCTTCGCCGCAGCCAACAAGGCCAATGCCGCCACCCTTTCCATGGGCGTTGCGCTTTCGGCCTGTTCCATGCCCCAGACGCTGAAGCCGAATTTCGAGATTGGTCCGGACGAGATGGAAATCGGCATGGGGCTTCATGGTGAGCCGGGGATGCGCCGCAGCAAGGTCGAAACGGCCGATCACGTCACCGACAATCTGATGGACATGATCCTTGGCGAAATGGCCCCTGCTGCCGGAGATGAAGTTGCCGTACTCGTGAACGGTCTGGGTGCAACGGGCCAAATGGAGCTTTATCTCATTCACCGTCGGGTGGCGCTGATCCTCAAGGAACGTGGCATCCGGATCTATCACAGCTGGGTGGGGGAATATTGCACCTCAATGGAAATGGCCGGGGCGTCGATCACCCTGATGAAGCTTGATGACGATCTGCGCTCTCTGCTTGATCATCCATGCCGGACGCCAGCTCTCACCGTGGGCAGTGCGCCAGAGCCCGTGATCGGTAGCAAACACACAGCGCGTACCTACGAAACCCATGACCTTGATGATACGGTGGACCGTGCAAGCCTGAAGACCGACGGCACCGTGACGCCGGCTATTTTCAGAAGCATGATGTATGCGGCAGCTGAGGCCATCGCTCGGGAAAAGGACCGTTTGAGCGAGCTTGATGGCGTGATCGGCGACGGCGATCATGGGGTGACCATGGACATCGGCTGGACCGCCGTGGTCCAGAGCCTTGAAGCCGCATCCGACGAGGACACGATCTCGCAGACCTGCACCAGAACCGCCAAGGCTTTTCTGGATGCCGTGGGGGCCTCTTCCGGGCCGCTTTATGCTGGCGCCTTCAAGCGGGCAGGCAAGGCCGTCTCCGATCGTCTGAACATGGATGCCAAGGCCATGGCTGCATGGGTTGAGGGCATGCTTCTGGGGATTCTCGACCGGGGCGGTGCCAACGTTGGCGACAAGACGATGCTCGATGCCTGGGCACCCGCTGTGGAGGCGGCCAAGAAGGCAGCAGACGCACAGGCCGATGCGCTGGCGGTGATCACCGCTGCAGCCGCAGGCGCCAGACGCGGAGCCGATGCAACGCGCGACATGGAAAGCCGCCGGGGTCGTTCCAAGAAGCTGGGCGCCCGGTCTGTCGGTCATATCGATCCGGGTGCGGAATCGGCCCATGTCATTCTTCAGGCGATGACCGATGCATTGAGCCGTCAGGGTTGACCTCTGCCTTGTGCTTCCGGGAACGACAGGCACGGCTGCCGTTCCCGACACGCAGATTCCTTCCTCAACCGCGAATGACCGACCGGTTGATCCTGCTTCCCCGATCCTCAAAATCCTCGGTATGGCTCCTCGCGTCTCGACGCCAATCTATTTGATGGACTGGCGCAGGGGATAATGCAACCATCGTCTCCAACAGAGCCGCTCGATGAAGGGACAATGAAGGGATCTTTTTCGGGGCGCAGGATCAGACGTGGATGGAAAGGAATGACATGCTGAGACGGATCATCATCACTGGGTTGCTTTTCCTGTCGACCGTCGCTTCGGCCATGGATCTCAAGGGCACCTATGTTCTGCCAGGCGGTAGCTGCTCCGAGCCACGATCTGAAGGGGATCAGCTCATCATGACCGGGACCGGTCTGTCTTTTGTCCATCTTGAATGTAGCTTTGGTGAAGTGGTGCCGGTGGCCCGCATGAACGCCAGCCTTTATGATGCCACATGCCGGCAGGAAGATGTGCCTCAGACGACCCGTTTCTTCATCGCCCGAAGCAGCGACGGGCTGACGATCTATTCGCCTGATTTTGGTGCGTTCGTCGTTTCTCGCTGCCAATAACTCTCTGCCAAAGGGGGGCCATCAGACAGGAAGCTCCAGTCTTATGCCCTGTTGCGGCAGCCAAAGTCACATCACGCCAATAGGTTGGTATCATCATGGATCAAGGCTCACACCAGAAATTCGATATGGCGCGTGCGGAAGAATATGCGCAGCAGGCACGCATTGCGCTCGCCGGTTATGATGCCTGTCACGAGCTTTCCGCCTGTATCCTGTCTGCGGCAATCGGGGCACAGCGCGACGCCCGGGTGCTGGTGGTCGGGGCGGGCGGCACCGGTGGCGAGATACTGGCTACCGTCAAGCTTGAGGCGGGGTGGCGCTTTGTTGCGGTGGATCCTTCCGCGCCGATGCTCGATTTGTCCAGAATGCAGGTAGAGGCAGCGGGCTGTGCTGATCGCGTGGAGTTTGTCTGCAGCACGGTGTCTGATCTTGCGCCGGATGCTGACTTCGATGCGGCTCTGGTGATCGGCGTTTTGCACCATGTGAAAGATGATGTCGACAAGACCGCTTTGCTGCGCGATATCGCGATGCGCCTGAAGCCGGGCGGATCGATGGTCCTCGCCGGGAACTATCGGGCCTATGCGTCCGAGCCACTGTTGCTGGCCGCCTGGGCCAACCGCTGGCGTCTGGCCGGAGCCGATGAAGACGAAGTCAGGCGAAAGCGCGATACGATCATGCGCGGTGCGGTGCCGCCTGAATCCGAGGACAAGGTGGCGAGCCTGATCATGGGAGTGGGATTTGAAGCGCCGGAGCGGTTCTTTTCCAGCCTGTTCTGGGGCGCCTGGCATACCCGCCGCACAGCCGATTGATCATCTCCATGCCCGGCCCTTCATTGCCTTCATGAAGACAAGAGGGGCTTTATGAGCAACCATTCCTCGGGTAGGCTTTGAGGCAGCCCGGTATTTTTGTTGGGCATTCCTTCTTTCTGTTTCGTAAGGAGACCTCCGATGAGCTGGAACCCGACAGGGACTTCCGATGGCCCGCTGGAAACGCTGATCATACCGCGTGCCCGTGATATCGACGGTTTTGAAGTGCGCCGAGCCTTGCCAGCTCCGCAGAGGCAGATGGTCGGGCCGTTCATATTCTTTGATCAGATGGGGCCAGCCGAATTCATCACCGACGGTGGCATCGACATTCGCCCCCATCCCCATATCGGGCTCGGTACGGTGACCTATCTCTATCAGGGCGAATTTGAACATCGCGATAGCCTCGGGACGCATCAGATGATCTATCCCGGCGAGGTGAACTGGATGCTGGCGGGCAGGGGTGTGACGCATTCCGAGCGGACCAGTGCGGCGGCTCGGGCCAAAGCTGGTCAGAAGCTCTATGGCATTCAGACCTGGATTGCATTGCCGGAAGACCGTGAAGACATGGCGCCCGATTTCGAACATCACAAGCAATCCGCCTTGCCCTTGTTGAGCGATGGCGGGGCCGAGGCCCGGCTGATCCTCGGCACTGCCTATGGCGAAGAAAGCCCGGTGACGATGCAGTCGGAGACCTTTTATCTCGACGTCATCCTGCAACCGGGTGCGCGATTCCCGCTGCCTGATGATCACGAAGATCGCGGTATCTATGTCACGGAAGGCGAAATCGAAGTGGCTGGGGACAGCTATGAGGCGGGTCGGATGATGGTCTTCCGCCCCGGCGACCGGATCTCGGTAAAGGCGGGGCCGCATGGGGCTAGGCTAATGGCTCTGGGCGGTGCGACGCTCAACGGCAAGCGCTATATCTGGTGGAATTTTGTGTCCTCCTCAAGGGAACGCCTCGCCGAGGCGCAGGCGGCATGGCAGGCGGGCGACTGGAACAATGGCCTGTTCCATCTGCCGCCGGGAGACGGGGATGAGTTCATCCCCTTTCCCAAAGAGTTGGAGCGGGCGCGCCCTAAAGAATGGTAGGGAAGGATCCCTGACAGCCCTTTGCAAAAGTCGAAACGCCAGCCCCTGAAGATCAGGGGCTGGCGTTGTTCTATCTGGTTTCAGCGGGAGAGGCAGATGGGCCTCGGTCCGTGAGGTTGTCTCTCTTGTCCCCTACTGCCGCCGGGCTTGCCGTCGTGGCGACTAGTTCACCGCGCTGATCGGGAAGTCCAGAACGTTGCTCGAGTTGGGCACCGTCGGATGCTGTTCACCATTGGTCATCTGAGGCACGCGGCGCGAGGTGTAGCTGATCAGCTCCTGCACCGACGTGTAACCGTTCTGGTCGCCAGCGTCCGTGTCCGCCTTGCCCGCAAGACCTTCCAGCAGGGCTGCGGTGAAGGCGCCATGGCCACCGCCGAAGCTGGCGTCTTCCAGCGACGACTGAGCCCCGGTTGAAGACGCCAGCACGATGGTGCCGGTGCCATCGGACAGGGCCTGCACCGCTTCCTCGTTGGAGACGCTGCCACGCTTGCGAGGGCCCACAGTACCGGAATGACAGATGTCCATCAGGAAGATGGCCTTCTGGTTGATCGGGCGACCGGACAGGAAGTCACGGAACTTGTCGACCTGCATGCCCGTGTATGGCCGGGTCTTGTCGCCGTCATAGGTGACGAGATACAGACGCTGTTCGTTGTCCTGCACCCCATGGCCGGCAATGAACAGGACGATGACGTCTTCAGCCGAAGCCTGCCTGAGGAAATCGTTCATCTCGACACGAATATCCCGCTCCGTAGCCTGATCATTGACGAGGACCTTGGTGTTGACCTTGCCATAGAGCACGCCTTCCTGGGCCTTGAAGGCTTTTTCCAGATCCAGAGCATCCTTGTGGGCAAATTCCAGATCCTGAGACTTGATCTCGTAGTTCGAGATGCCGACGCCAAAGTACCAGAGCTGCGTGGTCTTTCTGACCTTTGGCTGGGCTTTTACCTTGCGGGTGATCTCCGCTCGCTGGGTCAGCACGCGGGCGTCCTTGTAGACGAGACTTGCCTCGATCAGGTTTTCACCTTCCCGCAGTTTGAACTTGCGGTCGATGCCGACGATTTCGCCACCATCATAAACGGGTTCCTCGTCGAAGCCACGAGTGCGGATGACAACGCGACCGTTGAGCGAATATTCGAACTCCGGATCTGGCAGATCAGCCGAGTTTTTCTCGACCCGCAGGCGCAGCACATATTCGTCGCTATCGACACTGTCCTTGGCCGGTGAATCGAGAGAGACCTTGTAGGGTACGTTGAACAGGTCGGGGTCGACGTCGGGCTTTTCCGGCTCGACCGGCACGGGTTGGTCATTGCCGCCGTTCCCCTTGATCAACCGGCTGAGGCGCTCCTGAATGATGCGGGGGCGTTCAAACCGGCTCTTGAGGGCTTCAAACGGCAGATAGTTGTCGCCGAGCGACCAGAATACGCCCTTGGTGCCGTCGAGCGAGGAAGTGAATTCTCCGCTCGGAGCATAGGCAATCCACTCATTGTCGTTCTTCACCAACAGGGTCAGCTGCCGCTCGAAGCTGCGCAGATCGAAGTAGATCAGCTCATTCGAGCTGGTCAGAGCCAAAAGGAGGTTGCGGCTTTCATCGGCCGAAATCGAGGCCAGAGTACCGCCGAAGAAGACTGATCGGTCACCAAGACGCATCATGTCGCGTGACCATTCGATCTTCTGGCCGTTGTCGAGCTTGAGGGTCCATACCGAGGTGGCCGGTTCCCAGCCGATGTAGCGTCCGGAGCGGGCATCATAGCCGCGCCAGCCGCCGCCAACCTCAAGCATTTCGATGCGTGACGGGTCGTCTTCGTTGAACCTGAGATTATTCAATGGCTTGCCATTGGTGATGGACTTCACTTCATCGCCCGACTTGATGTCGAACAGTCGCGTGACACGCGAATAGGTGTAGTCATGGCCGTAGCCATCCTTCCAGGCGGTGGTGACGCCGACAAGCCCTTCCTCGTCGCTGATGGCAACTCCGCTGAAGAAGCTGCCATAGACAGCATCATAGCTGAGGCTTTGAGTGACGATGTCGAACCGGGTGCTGGAGATCACCTGAAGGGACTGGCGGTCACGAAGCTCAAGGACGGCCTTGGTGCTCTTGTCGCCTGATCCCTCGGGGCGGCCCAGCAACAGGATATACCGGTCACTCTGGGTCAGATAGGTCACGTCAAAGTCGATATGCGCCTTCGTCTCTTCCTTGAAGTCATCGGCGTTGAAGACGACGAGATCATTGTCCTTGGATATGGTGTATTGTGTTGCCCCGTCCTTGCTGAGGCGGCGCCAGCCACGTTCTGTCGATGTGCGCAGAGGCTGGAGGCGACGGCCCGTGGCGAGATCCCAGACATAACTGCCGCTGCTGTCGCGGGAGGTGACATAGCCATCACGCGTGTTGAGGGTCAGCCCCTTGCCGCGCGGTGAAAGGCCGGTCATTTCCGAGATCGGGCTCAGGGTTTTTGTGTCGTACCATTCGATATGCTCGCTGGCACCAGCCGAAAAGCTGTTGCCGTCGGGCGAGAAGGTAATGCCCAGATCCTGTGGTGCTTCGCGTGAGTTTAGAATGTCGCCCTTTTCGAGATCGACCAGCACCAGTCCGGTCTTGCTGTTGAAGGTGTCGTTCATCAGTACCCACGGTCTGGAGGGATGGCTTACAATGCGGTTGGGGATCACCGGTGAACGCATGCGCTTGACCTCACGCCAGTCGCGGGTATCCCAGATGGCCATGACGCGGCTGTTGTCGATGGCTACCAGATAGCGGCCGTCGCGGGTCTGCCCCATGCGATGCGTCCAGTTGACGCCCTCGACGTTGCGCTCGAAGGCCAGATCATTGGCGGAATAGATCTTGACGCCCTGATGCTGGAACTGGCCGACGGCGATCCGGTCCCCGTCTGCCAGCCAGATGATCGCCCCGCCGATGCGTTGGGTGCTCATCCTGGTCACTGCACGGATCTTGCGTTCGGCGACATTGTAGATGCGGACAAAGCCGTTGTTGTCGGTGTAGGCCAGCTCGTCACTGAACGGGCTCCAGCCGAAGCGGGCAATCTCGTTCTCCGCATGAATCTGGCCGACTGCGAGCCCGGTCTTGGTGTCATAGACATAGAGGACGTAGGTCTTTGCGCCCGAAACCTCGCGATAGTTCGAGGTGGTGGCCAGATAGCGCCCGTTGGGCGAGAAGGCACGGGTGGAGCTGCCGCGATAAAGATCGCGGATCTTGACCTGTTGATGCAGATCCCAAAGCTGGACCGGCTCGTAACCCACGGCACCGAGGCGTCCGTCCGGGGAGGCGGCCAGAGCGGTGGCATCAAGGGCACTGGTCACGGCAATCTGCGGATCGCTGACGTTGCCGTAAGGCCGGATTTCGACGCGACGGTTGCGTTGCCGGCCCGATTCGGTCTCGTTGGTGGCAATCGGCTGGCGTGGGCCATGGCCGACGGTGCGCAGACGGCTGGCGGGAATGCCATGGTGTTCTTCCAGATAGCGTGCGGCAGCCTCGGCGCGGCGTTGCGACAGCGGCATGTTGATTTCATCGCTGCCGCGGCTATCGGTGTTGCCCTCGATCAGGAAGACGTATTTTTCCCCGCCGGGCGCGTTGAGCACGGCTGCCGCCTTGTCAAGCTCGTGCAGGGTCTCTGGGCGGATGACGTCGGAGTTGGTCTCGAACTCGATGGCCAGCGTCAGGCTGGAGCCGATGTTCTTTTCCCAGTTGCGCAGGAACGGGTTGGCGGCCAGAAAGGCCTTGCGCTCGTTTTCAAGGGCAGCTGCGGCGTTGATGCGTTCGCGACGCTGGGAGATCCAGCTTCCGCTGACGTTGGGCATCTTTTCCATCGCGGCCAGATAGGACGCGGCGGCGTCATAATCCTGGGCATAGATGCGGTTGAGAACGAGATAGCTGGTCACGTCCCGGCGCTGGGCGTCGGGGAGCGTGTCGAGCTTGGAGAGATAGACATCACGGGCGGCATCAAAGCGGCCGATCTGCTCGTAGAAGGTGCCGTAATCGCGCAGGGAAGTGGCGATATCGGGCGCCAGTTTGGCCAGCTTCAGACTGTCGCGGCTGTATTTCTCTGCCAGATCCGTATTGAAGGCGAAATTGTAGTTGGCCCAGGCGAGCTGGTTACGGATTTCCCAGATCTGGGGGAAGTCGCGGGCGGCCTGTTCCAGCAAGCTGTAGCTGCTGTTGAAATCATAGTTGCCCATTGCTGCGAAGCCGTCGATTGCCGCTTCCGGTGTCGGATCCGTTGCATAGGACATTTCATAGATGGACAGAGCCTGCTTGTAGGCCCTGAAACGTTCTTTCATCTGCTCGGCGGCATAATTGATGGCGGCCGCATTCTTGTATTGCTTGCCAAAATCGAGAACGTCCCGGATCGCCTTGAACTTTTCGTCGTTGGAGGCGCGGGAGCGGTCCAGGCGATCAAGGCGCAGATTGCTCAATCGCTGAAGAACCCCGAATTCCGGACGATCACCGGCCTTGAGCGACTTCTCGAAGAAGGCTTCTGCCTCTCTGCTCTTGCCTGCGACCTGAGCTTCGATGCCGCGGACGTAGTCGTAGATGTAGCGCCGTGACAGGCCGCGGCTTTCCGACGTCGCCAGGAACTTGTCTGCGCGCGCCTTGTCCTTCAGATTGTCCTTGACGGTGAAATAGATGTTGCGGATGGCGAAGGGATCGACCGGGTCGATGTCGAGGCATTTCTCATAGGCGGCCACGGCCTCTTCATATCGCTTGGCGTTGCCGAGCTGATAGCCAAGGTTGATCCACGCTGTCGACAGATCCGGCACAAGAGACGTGGCCTTGCGGTAAAGTCCGATGATCTCGTCATCTCCTGCCCCGTTCCGGTCCGCGACCCAGGCGCGGGCGAAATAGCCCTCGCCGGTTTCGGGATAATGCTCTGCCACATAGACGCGGATTGCGGCGCGTTCGAGCTGGCTTGACGTTTCGAAGCTGCGTTCGATGAGGTCCCTTCGGTTGATGCCGGCATAGGGATCGCCACTCTGGGCCATGGCAGGCACCGCGACGGAGAAGAGGAAAAGGGCGAGGGTCAGAAGACGTATCATCCGGGGATTTTCCTGTTGAGCTGACGTCGTGTCGTTGAAAGAGGCAAAAAGAAAACCGCGCCAATCATGGCGCGACCTGTATCTGGATCGTGCTTTCGGAGCTGTTGCCGTCGGCGTCGACCGCAACGATCGTCACCGGATGCGGTTTGCCGTCTTGTGGCAATTCGATCTCGGCCTCGAAGGGGCCGCGCGAGGAGAATTTGCTTGTCGCCGCGCCACTGATGTTGACCCGCTGGATGAGGTTTTCATCCTGGGCAATACCGCGCAGGCGGAAGACCGGGGTGGCAACGCGGCGGATGGCGTTGGGGTCGACAATCTGTTCCAGCTCATCACCGGCCGGCTCTGAGACGACCAGCTTTGGTGCTGTCCTGTCACGGTCGTTGCCTGATGGCGCGACATGATCGATTGCCACCACCACCGGCACGACCATGCGCCCGTCGCTTGCCGCCTCGAAGGCAATCCCGTTGCCCACTGCCTTGACCTGATCGGGATCGACCATCCGGTTGCCGAGGGCGCGGGCGAGCTTGGCATGAACATCACCCGAGGCTTTGTTGACATCGGCGACGATTTCCGCGATGGGCAGCGCCTCGCGGGAGAACAGTACGACATAGAAATCGGTTCCGGTGTCGTCATTCATCCGCGTGAAGAAGTCTTCCGACGGTCCGGGCATCAGCATGGCGCCGCCGCCATCGATGTGCGGGCTGACGGTGCTGCGGCGCGGGAACAGTTCAACGAACCGTCCAGACAGATCGCCGCCGAGTGCATAGACAAAGCCGCCGTCATCTGCAGAAATCTCGACCCGGAAGCGCGTGCCGGACGGATAGGACTCTGCCAGGCGGTAGCCATTGCCATCGGACAGAGCGCGCCCGCTCATCGGTTTGCCCGAAATGTGGATGAAGCCGACCTTGCCGCCCATGTCTACCACGGCCGGTGGCTTGGGCGGATCGGGCGGAATCATCTCGTAGCCCTGCTGCACAAAGGTATTGAAGTCGCCGTAGGTCACCCACATGAAGCCATCGTTGCCCCAGTCCTGACCCCAGCTGTTGATCAATTCGAACGCGCCGCCATATTTGGTGTCATCATAGCCGATCACGGCCATGGCATGGCCGCCGAGTTGGCCTCGTTCCAGCAATGAGACATCGGATGATCCCGGCTTGTAGTGCCCGGAGGAGCGCATGAAGGCTTCGGAAACCATCATGCCGATGACAACGGGGTGGCCGTTGGCCAGAGCGCGGCGCACAGCAATGTGCTTGGCTGTGGAGTCGGCGTTGAACAGGCGCTGATAGCCCTTGATCCTGTATTGGCTGGCCATGCTTGTCTGGCGAGCCTGCGGGGTGGCGCTGCACGACTGATCGGTATAGGGAAAGTCGGCGAGCGGCAGTACGCCAACAGACGACATCAGGTCCAGCGCTTTTGACGGGAGGGAGCCATCACCGCAGGAGCCAACCTTGATCTGATTGTAGATGAACGCCGGAGAAAAGACCGACCGGTTGATTTGAGACCGGTTCTCGACCCCGAGACGGTGGGCTTCTGCCAGCGTGCGCGCAGCATAGGCTGTTGCCCAGCCGACGCAACTGCCCTGGCGGCCCTGGTTGCCGGGTGTCGGCGCAAAGCGTTTCAGCGAAACCGCGGGAGGGAGGGAACCATATCCGCCGCGCGCCAAAGGCGGCGTTTTGGGTACAGTCTGGTAAAGTGCGTTATCAAGCATCGCCCCCGTGCTGAAGGGTCCCTGCGCATGGGCGGCAGGAGACATGGACAGGCTCAGGAAAAAGCATAATGCAATATAGCGCACGATTTTCTTACCTCGCTCAAATGCGTCAAGCAATCTCGTCGTCTAAAAGAAATCAGGCAGTCGATATCGAAACGTAATAATTTCAAGTGCAAAGAATTGTGCAGTCTAGACTTAAACTAGGGAAAACACGGATGTCAACCTAGGTTGTAACAGTTCTAGTCTTATGGCTGATGAGTCCGGACGCTGCCGATCAGGCCTTGCGGGGCCTTTGCCGTGCCAGGTCAGACATGTTTGTGGGGCATTCTCCCGCACGCGAAACCGCCATGGCTCGTCTCTGATGACGCGCTTTCAACGTCAGCGCGGTCTCTGCAACGGGGCAAATTAGGAGCGGCAGGAGTAGGGTCAGGCAAGGGCACAGTTCGCCTTCGCCCGTCATTGGCTTCGGTCAGGGGCTCTATTGGGCGTCCGGCCTGCGCCGGAGCTGGGTGTGTTCAGGATCTCAGCCGGTCGGGACGGGGCAGATCAAAGCCTGTCAGTTCTTCCAGCAGGGTCGCCTCCCTGTTTTCGCTGATATCCATGTCCATTGGCTCATTCAGAAGGCTGGTCTGGATGTTGTCGATGACTTCCCAGAGGGCCTTGGACTGGTTGTCCTTGCGCCATGCCAGTTCCAGATCAAAGGTTGTGTCCAGATCCAGCGGGCGGGCCACCACATTGGCCGGCAGGAAGCGGGTCTGATACTGCGTGATCAGGGCAAAGCCAGCGCCGCTGCCGACCAGTTGCAGGCGCATCAATATGCTGTCGCATGCCGTACGCGTTGGCAGGAAGGTGATCTTCTGCTTGCGGGCAAAGGTCTGGATGGCTGCGTGATAATTGGGGGCGAATTCCGGATCAGGTGCCACAAACGGCAGGGCAAGCAACTGGTTGAAGGATACGACATCCTGTCTGGCCATCGCGTGCCCGGAGGGGATGGCGGCAAGCAGGGGCTGGCTGATGATGACCTGCGAGAGAAGGTCCGGGTCGGAGATCGGACCGGCGAGCACCGCAGCGTCAAGATCGCCGCTGTAGAGACTGTCCAGCAAATGGCGTTCACGCTGGCCGCGGAAGGAGATGTGCAGATTCTTGCAGCGCTCGACGATGTCAGAGAAAATGTCGATCAGAAATGGCGCTTCGGTTCCCGATACAAAGCCGATCGTGGCACTGTTGGTCTTTTCGCTGGCGATGTTGAGAGCTGCTGCAATGGCCCGGTCCACCTGATCAAGAATGCTGCGGCATTGCTCGTAGAAGACCTCTCCGGCGCTGGTCAGCCGCACCTCGTGGGTGTTGCGAATGACAAGCGGTGTGCCGACGATTTCCTCCAGCTTCCTGATCTGACGACTGAGAGATGGCTGGGCCGTATTCATTTTTTGGGCCGCCTGCGTAAAGCTTTTGGTCTCGGCAACGGCTATGAAGAATTTCATGTAGCGCAGGTGCATTCTCATCCTCCCGAAATGCCAGTGCGTATCATGCCAAGGGGTGTGCGATGCCTGCCTGTGGCTGAGCCAGGGTCTGTCGCAGACCTTGGGTGCCGTATCCTGCCTATTGCAGGATAGGCGGGTTGGCCGCTCCACCGGTGTTTTGCCCCTCGCGCAAAACGACATCTGCCTGACTGTCCTCCCAGACTGCTCTTCGGCGATGTCTCCGCAATATTGCTTCGACCATATACTAGTCAAAGGCAGTTCTCGACCGAATTTTTCCTTGTGGTGAATTTTAGATCTGAATATATATAAGTAATTATCCGTAAAAACGATGGTTATGCCTAAAAGGTATCAATTCGGTACTATTCAAGTATTGATGTAATTTGTCATGCTGTTTTGGTACTGAGAATTGTTAAAATAAGTATTTCCAATGTATTTCCCCTACTAATAGCCTAGCGCTTGATATAGTGTTGATCCAAACATCTGTTGATTGCGGGAGGAAGCTGCAGCTTCAGGTGTTTATTTGCGGGAGGAAATACAACCTTGAAGGAAATATTTAAAAACCCGTGGTGGGTTGTCTTCGGCGCGGTCATTGGATTGCTCGTGGGCAACGGTCCAGTCATGCAGTTCACGTTCGGTGTCTTTCTGAAGCCGATTTCTCAGGACATGGGCTGGGATCGTGGCACGATCTCGCTGGCGCTGAACGCCGGACTGGTGCTTACAGGGCTGGCAACGCCCATCGCAGGCCGTCTGATGGATCGGTATGGCATTCGCACGGTAGCTCTGCCCGCAATTACCATATTCGCACTGGCAACCGCCTCGGTCAGCCTTGTGTCCAGTTCAGCTGCTCTGTTTGTGGCTCTCTACGCCCTGATGGGGCTGGCTGCAGCCGGACAGACGCCGATGCCCTATTCCAAGGCCATTGCGACGTGGTTCGACAAGAAGCGCGGTCTGGCGCTCGGCATCGCCATTTCCGGCGTTGGTCTGGGAACAGCGATCGTACCGAAATTTGCCCTCTCGCTCATCCAGTCGTATGGCTGGCGTGAAGCCTACATCGGTCTTGGCATTCTGACCTTCGTGCTGGCCTTTCCCGCCGTTCTGCTCTTCATCCGGGACCGCAAGATCGCTGCGGGTGAAAAGGGCAAGGCCCGGCTGATTGTCCAGAAAGGGCTAACCGCAGCCGAAGCTCTGCGCACGAGCGATTTCTGGCTGTTGGCCGCCTCCTTCTTCTTCGTAGCGCTCGCGGCCAATGGTGCCATTGCCCATGTGGTGCCGATGCTGACGGACCGTGGCGTCCCGCCGGGCGTGGCAATCTCGGCCCTGTCTGTGGCCGGCATGGCGCTGATTGGCGGTCGTCTGGTCTCCGGCTATCTGCTCGACAGGATATTTGCTCCTTACGTTGCTGCGGCCTTCTTTCTGGCACCGCTGGCTGGACTTGTCGTGCTGATGCAGGCGCATGATGCCACGCTGGGGGCTGTCGGCACGGTCCTGATCGGGATCGGCCTTGGCGCCGAGGTTGACCTCATTGCCTTCCTGTTGACCCGCTATCTGGGCAACCGGTCGTTTGGCGAGATCTACGGTTATCTGTTCCTTGTCTTCATGCTCGGATCTGGCCTCGGTCCAATGATCATGGGCGTCTCGTTCGACCATTTCGGAGGCTATTCTGAAATCATGATGGTGCTGATCGGCGGTCTTGTGATCTCGGTCGGGATCATGGTGCGCATGAAGCCCTACCGCTTCCCAGCCGAGGAAAACCCGGCTTCGGGTTCTCTCGCCAAGGCCTCTGCTACGCAGCCCGCCGAATAGGGCTCCGAGCAGCCAACCCTCACTAGCCACCGTTCACAAAGCGGTCAGCCGATCTTCAGGATCGGCTGACAACAGTCCCCCTTTGTCCGGAAGATCCCGCTTCGCTGTCCCTGCCCGCCTTGGTGGAGGGCTGTCGCCTCCCTGACGTTGTTCCTGTCTTCCGGCGCGATAAAAGATGATTGGAGTTACAAATGAAACGCATTGCTCTGGAAGAGCACTTCCTGACCCCCGAACTGGCCGGTTACATCGAAGAGACCTATCAGAATGTCAACAAGGACCTGGCTGCCATGGCTGTTCCCCGACTGCTCGATGTGGGGCAGCAGCGACTGGATGTCATGGATGCCTGCGGGCTGGATCTTGCCGTCCTGTCGATTGCCGGGCCCGGCGTCCAGATCGAGCCGGATGTGGCGCTGGCCGTAAGGCTTGCCAAGAAGGCCAACGATGACCTTGCAGAAATCATGGCCAAGAACCCGAGCCGCTATGGTGGTCTTGCCCATCTGGCGATGCAGGACCCGAAGGCGGCGGCCGACGAGCTGGAGCGCTGCGTGACCGATCTGGGGTTTCAGGGTGCCATGGTCAACGGCCAGACACTCGGGGTCTATCTTGATGCACCGGAAAACGAGGTGTTCTGGGAACGGGCTGCCGCGCTCAAGGCCCCGGTCTATATCCATCCGGGCAATCCGGTCAGCAAGCCGGTCTGCTTCGAGGGTCATCCGGGCCTGTGGGGACCGTTCTGGAGCTGGGGGGTTGAAACCGCAACCCATGCCCTCAGGCTCATTCTGGCCGGCGTGTTCGAACGCCATCCGGATGCGCGGCTGATCCTTGGCCACATGGGCGAGACCTTGCCCTTCATGATGTGGCGTCTCGACAGCCGCCTGCCGATTTCCTATCACCCGGAACCGCCTCTGCCGCATGCGCCGTCCCACTATCTCAAGAAGAATGTCACCTGCACTACATCGGGCGTGTTTGATGACACGCCGTTGCGATGTGCTCTTGAAGGCTTTGGCGAAGACAATGTGATGTATTCCATCGACTATCCGTTTGAGGCGGCAGCCGAGGCCGGCAAATGGATCGAGGGTGCGGACATCCCTGATGCCGTCAAGGAAAAGGTCTGTTCGCGGAATGCTCAAGGCATCCTCCTGAACCTGATGTAGTGCCCTCACAGCAGCACTGATGGATCCGGTTCAAGAAGAAGCCCCGTCAGGGTCGTCCTGGCGGGGCTTTTGTTTCTGATCAGGCTTCTGCCTCCGGTTTCGGGACAGGTTTTGGATCGGGGTCCCTGGCGGGATTTGGCAAAGGCAACGGCCTGGCTTCCCTGACGGGGGGCTCGGCCGGCTTGCTCGCGGCGCTAGCCATCAGGGTACGAACCTTTCTTGCAAGCTCATCCTCATCCATTTCGAAATCGTCCGGTTTCAGCCTGATGCCGGTTTTCTCCGTGCATTGCTGAACGGCGCGCCTGATCGACTCCTCGGATTTCATCAGTCGCAGCAGCTTGCGCGTACTGATGGAGAAGAGCGTACAGTAGCCGACCGCGGACACCCTGGCGGCCTGTTTCTGCTGCGCAAGGGCTGCCACCTGACCAAACATCTCGCCACTGCTCAGTCGGACCTTGCGATCATTGACAGAGACGATGACTGCGCCCGAGGCGATGAACCAGACGTCCTTGCCGGAAAGCTCCCGTCGGACCAGTCGTTGCCCCGGTACGGCGTAGATCATCCTCAACCCGCGGGCCAGCGTCTTGCGTTGCCTTTCGCTCAGGTCGGCAAAGGTCGGAAAATGGTCGATGATGCTGGCGCGCTGCTGTTTCAGATCCAGCGTCGGGCGTTCATTGAGGCGTTGCCGACGATCCTCGATCTGTGTGTTGAGCTCGGTTTGCAGCTCAAGCCCGATCAGGCCGTCGTCGGAAAAGGCGTCATATTCTCGTTTTTCCAGCTGCAGTGTCGTCCGGCGGATCAGGCGTCTTTCAAGGCCTTCCGCATAGCCGGGGAACTGCAGGCGAAGGATCTCCAGCTCCTGCCGGGTTTCCTCCACCCGGCGGCTCAGCAGTTCATGCAGCAGCTCGGCGACCCGACGCCCATGGATGCGGCGGATGCGGTCATCGATGAATTCATCAAGCCGTGGCAGAACCAGCTCCAGGGACACGAGGACTTCAAAGCGGGTTTCGATCAACCGGGCCAGAGGTCGCCGGATGCCGAGATAGTTGTGTAGCAGCATGGCGGTGCGGAATTTCGGGCCGACGCGATAGGCCCGGCGGGCGGACTCACGGTAGCCGGTGCGTCCGCCACTATGCGTTCCCTCAATGATATAATCCGCTTCCAGCAGCAGGCGTTCGGCCAGATCGGATGAAATCACCTGTTCCCGGTAGGCTTCGAGGATGGTGTCACGTTCGTGGGCTGCAAGGGCAACCAGACCGAGGGTGATCCTGTCGCGGTCGCTGATCTGATCGAGGCTGTCCGCCGAATCCACGGCCAGATCCAGCCGTTCGCCAAATTTCTTGGCCTCGTCGCGGACGATCTCTCGTGTCAGTTCCAGACTGCGGGTGGTGTCGGCAACACGTTCGCGCACGGTCTGCAGGGCCACCGCGATGACCTGATTGCTGAGGGCAATGTCGAGGGAGTTGAGCTTGTCCAGCCCCAGTTTCGCGATCGCCCAGCGCAGGGTCGTACCCTGCACGATGAGGGTGAACAGCGTGAAGCCGGTGGCCAGAATGCCGACCTGATGCTTGACCTCATTGGGAATATAGCGGTTTTCGGTAACAGCAAGCGCCAGTGCCAGAGTGACCGCTCCGCGCAATCCGCCCCAGAGGATGGCAAAGCAATAGCGCGGCTCGATCCTTGGTGAGAGGCGCGCCAGCGCCAGCAGCGGCAGCAGCCCGAACAGGATGATCGCGCGGGCGACAAGAGCCGCAATGACCACTATGGCAATCAGCACGATATCGAAGGGAATGAAGTTGGACAGCAGCCGCGGAATGAAAATGGCCGCCAGAATAAAGATCAGCGATCCGGCCCAGTGGGACAGCAGCTCCCAGATATCCCGTAATTGCGCATTGAACGAGGGAGTGAAGCGCGATGTCATGTGCAGGTTGATCGTCAGGCCAGCTGCAACAACACCGATGACGCCCGAGGCAGACAATTGCTCGGCGAACAGATAGGTCAGAGACGGTACCGCAAGGGATACAGAGATCTGGCCCTTCGGATAGGTGGGCATTCTGGCGATGATCTCGACGGCGATCCGGCCGATGAGCACGCCCGCAACGGCTCCGCCTGCGATGATCCATGGAAAGCCCAGTAGGGCTTGCCGAATGTCTGGGTTTTCTTCGTTGAGCGTGACAAAGGCCAGAAACAGCGAGAAGAAGGCGATGGCGGCGGCATCGTTGAGCAGGCTTTCGCCTTCCACGATCCGGGCCAGCCGTTGCGGCGAGGAGGTGCCCTTGAAAATCGAGACAACCGCCGACGGGTCGGTGGTCGAGACGATGGCGCCGATCAGCAGGCAGGCCGCAAGGGAAATGTCGGTGACGAAGAAATTGAGGGAAATGCCAACCGCCAGCATCGCCACGACGACCGCGATGATCGCCAGAATCAGGATTGGAACCCAGTCGTCCAGCATGCGTCTGATATCGATGTTAAGTGCCACCTGAAACACCAGAAGCGGCAGCAGGACCGTCAGGAAGACGCTTGAGCGCATCCGTCAGATCCGTCTGCCACAGGAATGCTGCGCCGACCCCGATTGCAATGCCCATCGCGGCAAGGATGACCGAATAGGGCAGCCGCAAGCGGTTGGCCAGCGGTTCACTCACGCCGATCACGAAGAAGATTCCGACAGAAATGGCAATCAGAATGGAATAATCCATATTGGGGTCTCGCGAACAGAATTCTTGATCTTACTTTGGACTTGAAATCAGTATTACCCAAGGTTCAGCGTGTGTCAGCCTCATCTTTCTGAAGTTTTTGATGATAGATGGATTTCCGGCGTGTCGGGTACTGATGTGGGCCATTCAAATATAATTGATCAGGAGTGTGGAAAAAATTTGTCCAGACAGTGTTTATCTCGCCTGATTTTCTGAAAATCTGTGATGCCCGAATATAGGCCGAAATAAATTTTTCTGCTCCAATGGTTGTCGGGTTTCTTTTTTGGATTCCATGAGGAAATTCTTAAAAAATCCTTACCTTGTTGATCATGAGTTATGAGGTTCCAGTTTTCATTGGATATTTATTGTTATGCACTGCGAATTCATATTCGAATGACAGGATTTTTACGATTGTTGTTTGGAATCTGTTCTTCCAGTGATCGATATGTGCGGCTTTTCTTGCGAGATAGACTTCTGAAATCGTCACGTGCCTGTCTGCAATATTTCTGTTGATGGGTCTGCTTTTGCTTCGAGGGAGACTGTGTGCCTCTAACGTGAGGTCTGGGGCAACAGGTCTTCGGGGTCTTCAGATTGTAATGTCGGGAACATTCGCGCTTTGTGACCCATAAACCGAGCCAACCCACTGCTTTATATGCACTAATTTAGTCTCATACCGGCGCGGGCGGATTGTTGGTAGAATGGGGGCGTGATGAGTTCCTTAAGGGAGGTTATTATGGCTATCAGAACGATATTGAGTCTTTGCACGGCCAACACTCCGGATTCCGAGATCAAGATGGTTGCGGGCTTGTGTGAAGAAACCGGCGCCCATCTATCCCTCATCGTCATTGGTGTTTCGTCTTACCCGCCGATCGGTGAATATGCCGACACGACGTTTCTTGTATGGGCAAAGGAGAGAGACAGTGAAGTCGAGGCTCTTGCGAGACGGGTTGCAAGCGCCAGGGACATCCTGAGTGCGCAGGGTGTGTCCTTCAATGTGGAGAGCAAGTATCTGCTTGAAGCAAACATTGATGACGAGGTCGCCTTGCGTGCCTTCTTCTGTGATCTGGTCGTGCTGTCCAATTCGATCATGATCAACCGGGTTGCCTTGCAGCCGGTTATCGAAGGGGCGGTGTTCCGTTCGACAAGGCCTGTCCTGATCGTGCCGAAGGATGGTCATCCGACCCTCAAGCCCGACAGCATCATGATTGCCTGGAATACCGGCGAAGAAGCAGCGCGCGCAATCTACAATGCAATCGGCCTCATGAAAAATGCCGCCAACGTGACCGTCCTGATGGTCGATCCGGTTGCCAATGCCGATGAAAGCGGCGAGGAGCCGGGGGCCGATCTGGCCACCTATCTGGTACGCCACGATGTCAACGTCAGCGTGGATGTCGTCCATAGTGAAGGACGGGATCAGGGTGCGCTGATCAAGCAACATGCGGCTGCCGTGAAGGCACAATTGATCGTCATGGGGGCCTATGGCCATTCGCGTCTGAGAGAGCGGATCTTTGGTGGCGTTACCGAAGCCATCATGAAAGATCCGACCGTGCCTGTCCTGATGGCTCATTAGGCCCAATGGGCGGGGTGGACGGAACTGGTGTACCCTTATGCCTTTGTCCAATGCCTCGCCCCGTCCGGCCTTCCATGAGGTGAACCCGGGGCAGAATGGGAGTGGGCCTTTTGCGGGCCCGCTCAACCTGCTGACAGGGCTGCCTTTCGGGGAAACGTGACGGAACATGGCGGCGTGGTTCATCCCGCGCGCAACACTGTGTGCTTCCCGATGGCTTTTTCGGCGATTTGCCGAGCGCCTTTATAATCAGGATCATTGCCAGTCGACCTGCTGACGATTGCGCAACAGGCTAGAGCTTTGCCATCGGTGCCTTGGGGAGGCAGGCTTCAATCCGGTCGCAGAGCGCCAAAAAGTCCTGATCGCTGTCGAGCGGGCCTGTCAGCTGGATGCCGACAGGCAGTGCCCCTTCTCCATCCATGCCGTTTGTGTGCCCGCTGCTGAGGCCGCAGCACAGGCTGACGCATGGGGCGCCGGTGAGATCGGCGTGGGACAGGAACATGATTTCGTCATCGCCCTCTGCCGAGAGGGCGGGATCGCTGTCGGGTGCCACAAACGGTACCGTCGGTGTCAGGATCAGGTCGACGGTCTGGAACAGCGCCTGCAAGTCTTCCTTCAGCTTTTGCTGAATCGCCTTGGCGCGCAGGTAGGTGAGTGCTGGTATGGTCTTGCCAAGCTCGATCTGCTGGCGCGTCCCTGCTGCATATCCATCTGGGTTGCTGGCGTGGATTTCTTCATGCAGGAGAGCCGCTTCTGGCAGCAGGATGTCGAGCAGTGCGGTGGCCATGTCTTGCGGTTTGGCCAAGTCTACGGGGATGAGCTGGTGTCCGGCCTGAAGGATCGGGTCGAGGGTGTCGTCGAGTGTCTTTCTGATGTCGGAGGCAATCGCATCGCTGTGCCATTGGCTCTCGACGAGACCAATGCGCAGGGGCCCGGTCTTGCCTGCTGTCAGGCTCTGGCGGTCGGCCATCACGTCGAAGGCGAGGCTCGCGTCCTTGATGGAGCGGGCAAGAACGCCGAGATGGTCGAGCGAGGCAGAGAGCGGAAACACGCCGTCGAGCGGTAGGGCGCCAAAGCCCGGCTTCAGGCCGACGATGCCGCAATAGGCGGCCGGAGCACGCACCGATCCGCCGGTGTCTGTTCCAAGGGCGAGGGGGACGATGCCGGCGGCGACTGCTGCTGCCGATCCGCCACTGGAACCGCCTGCCGTCCGGCTCGGTGCGTGGGGGTTGTTGGTCTGGCCGAAGTCCGGATGGACAATACCGTAGGCAAATTCAAGCAGGTTGGTTTTGCCGAACAGGATGGCACCGGCCTCGCGCAGACGGCTGACAGCAAGGGCATCGCTGGTTGCCATGTGCGGCTCGACGGCGCGGGTCGCATAGCCTGTCGGAGCCCCTGCCACTTCGATGAGATCCTTGATGGCGACGGGAATGCCATGAAGCGGGCCCTTGTCGACCCCTGCAGCGAGTTCTGCGGTGGCAGCCTCCGCCTGAGCGAGCACCATATTGTCAAGGGGGTCGATGAAGGCGTTGAGGCTGGGCTCCAGCGCATGCAGACGGGCAAGCGCCGACCGGCAGATGTCGAGCGGCGTGAAGGCACCGCTTCTGTAGCCTTTGCCAAGGTCCTCAACGGACAGGAACGGGTCTTGAGCGCTCATTGCTGCCTCTGCTTCGGGTGCGTCTCTTCTGCGGTTGGGTGTCTCTCTTCGTGCGACAATCCCTGTGTGCATGATTGTTGCGACGGGGTAGGAAAATGGCAATGGTGGCTCCAGTCACCATGACCGGTGTTGTTGCCACCACAAGGGGGGCTGACGGACGAGGGCTGGTCAGCTGTGGTGATGCAGGATGGCGGAAACCAACTCGCGTTCACTGGTGATGTCGAGCTTGCTGTAGATGCGCAATTTGTGATTCTTGACGCTGCCGATGGAAAGGCCGAGCTGGCTGGCAATCGAAGCATTGTGGTGTCCGCGCAAGGAAAGTTGCACGATCTCCTGCTGCCGTTTGGTCAGCTGGTGCAGGCGGCCGAATTCCTCGATGCGTTCGGCCATCGAGACACCGTTCTTGTGCAGCAGGAAGACATGGGCGCCGCCCAGGATCGCATCATCGGACACACATTGCAGTTGGGTCAGCAGCCAGCCATCCCGGCCGGAAATCTCGGCGAGGGAACCGGCGGAAATGCTCTCCGGCTTGGGGTCGTAGCTGAAGGCCTGTTCTGCGGCGTGCGACCAGGTGTCCGACTTGTAGAGAACCGTGCTGTCGTTGCGCAGGATCATGACTTCCGGTCGACCGAGGCCGTTGCGATGCAGGAACAGTGATACCTGATGATCGACGGATCTGAGGATGTGCTGCTGGTGCATCTGGAACAGCATTTCCTGCAACTGGCAGGCCAGCAGGATCTCGGCCTCTGAGAAATGGTTGGTCTGCCTGTCAAGGCACAGGGCCAGAAAGCTGTTCTCGTTGATCGGCAGGAGCAGAGCCAGTTCATCCTCGATCTGCAAATTCGTGTCGATGTAGCGGGCATAGGCATTGTCGAGCGCCCCATCAAGGCGCAGTCGCGAGAGACTGACAACGCGCGGGTCCGGATTGGCCAGCCCTTCAAGCAGCGGGTCATGCTGCCAGAGTGTGTCCGCGTAGATTGTCTTTGCGTTGGGGCGCATGCCGTTTTCCGACACGATGCAGGGGGAGGTGCAGGTTTCGTATCGGGCGATGATCCAGAAATCACAGGGAATCATCTGGCGCACGAGTTCCACGACGCTCTCATAGAAGGTCGAGCGGCCGATGTTGCTCAGGCTCTGGGCCATCAGGCGACTGAAATGTGGGGGCAGGCTTGCGGTTTCAGTGATCATGTGTGTGTTGTGCATGGGGTGCCACCTGTGATGTCCTCCCTGGTTCATTCACTGCCACCTGCAAATTTCATGCCCCCGACCCGGAATCGGGGCCATCTGCGCGGAAGAGCGAGGTAAGCTTGTTACTGTAGTCACTATAGCTCCGAAAGCAACTGTTGCTTTATTGTGCATGCCAGAAATTTAAGCATAAATGTCTCGCAAATGAGCAACCTTCCAACTGGAATAATGAGCATGACTACGGATAAAAAGCCTAACTTCAATCTTTCTCGCCGTCAGCTGATGCGATTTGGTGCCAATGCCGCCATGTTTGCAGCCGTCGCGTCTCAGGTTGACTTTACCAAACCGGCCTTCGCCAACGAGCAGAAGCTGACCGGCCCCCTGAATGTTCTGGCATGGTCCGGATATGATGACCCTGAATTGATGAAGGGTTTCACCGAACTGACCGGCGTCGAGCTGAACGTCAAGGAAGCCGAAAGCAACGGTGCGCAATTGAGCCTGCTTCAGTCCGGCTCCATCAAGTTTGACGTGATCAACCCGGACGCGGTCTGGACGTCCAAGTTTGCCGAAGCCGGTCTGACGCTGCCGATCGACACCGCGCAACTGTCCTCGCAGGATGAAACGATGCCGATCTTCCGCAATCGTCCCGAGACGATGATCGGTGCAGAGACCTATGGCATTCCGACCCGCTATGGCGTGAATGGCTTTGTCTATTGGCCGGACAAGATTTCCGCCGCGTCTGCCGCTGATGCCGATCTTGCCTGGGATCCGGCGCTCAAGGATCGGGTCGAGATCATCGACTGGATGGAACTCTATCTCTGGATGACCGGCAAATGGCTGGGTATGGCAGAGCCGAGAAAGGCCACGGGTGCCGACCTTCAGAAGATTCTTGATCGCATGATCGCCTTCCGCCCCAACATGCGCGCCTTGCAGTCGGACATGGGAACGGTCAAGACCGACCTTGCCAACCGGGAAGCGTGGATGGTCTGGGGGTCTTCCAGTGACAACGTTCGCACCACGGCCCGGCTTGCCGGTGCCAATGTCGAGCTGACAATTCCGAAACAGGGCGGCGCGATGTGGATGGAAACCTTGCAGGTTGTCCGTGGTACCGAGCACCTCGCCTCCGCTCTTGCCTACATCAACTACATGACCAGTGCCAAGGCCATGAAGCAGATGGCCTGGGGAGCGGACAAGTTTGCCGTGACCAACGCCAAGGTCAAGGACCTGCTGTCTGCCGAGCAGGTCAAGGCACTGGGTCTCGACATGATGGAAGAATGGGTTTCCCAGTGCTCCATGTCGCAGGCTCCTGTTGATGAACTGGCCTGGTCCGATGCCTGGCAGACATTCAAGACGGCCTGACAGGCAGACTGAGCCAGACAATCAAGCAAGATGAAAGACCAGCTCATGCATATTCGAGTCATCGTTCCGGTTCTTGACAGTGAAGAACTGGTCGGCAAGGCCGAAAAAGAATACCGATCCTTTGCAGACGAAGGGGTGATCGTGTCAGCGGTCCCTCTCAAACGCGGCACCTGCTCCATCGAGTGCGGCTTTGATTCTTCGCTTGCAGCACCGGACGTGATCCGATGTGCCCGGGAAGCCGAGGCCGATGGTGTGGATGCCTGCACCATCGCCTGTTTTACGGATCCCGGGTTGCTTGGCGCAAGAGAGCTGGTCTCCATCCCCGTTGTCGGGGAAGGAGAGGCGGCGCTTCACATGGCAGCAATGCTGTCGACCCGTTTTTCGGTGGTCATCACGGAGCGCTCTTTCTTCTCGACTATCCGCAGAACCGTCAGTCACTATGGCCTTGCCGGCAATCTTGCATCGGTGCGGGAAGCCGGGGCCAGTGTCATGGATCTCAACGAGAGTCACATCGGACATATTGTCGATGAATGCATCGACACGGTGAAGCGCGACGATGCTGAAGCCATCGTCATGGGCTGCACCGGCACTGGCTTTGATATGGCGCTGGAAATCGAGACCGCCCTCAAGGCCCATTTTGGCTGCTACATTCCGGTCATCGACCCGGGCAAAGTGGCGTTGCACATGGCCCGTGCCATGGTGGCGACCAATCTCAGCCATTCCAAGGTGGCCTATCCCAAGCCGGCCTTTTCGCGCCAGGAATACGGGTTTGCATGATGGCTCTGGCTGATCGCGACATGACTATGCCCCCGCCCGCAGCGCCAGGGGCGGCAGAAAAGCGCAAACGGTTGTTGGCCGCCTCCGGTCTTGCCCCCCTGATGTTGTGGCAACTGGTGTTTTTCGTGGCACCGGTGCTGTTGCTGTTGACCATCAGCTTCTGGCATACCGAGCGCTACCGCATGGTGCCGGGCTTCACTTTTGACAATTACCTTCACATCTTTGCCAATCCGGCCATCTGGCGTTCCCTGCTGCTGTCCGTTGAAACCGCAGCTTTCGTTACCATCGTCTGCGCCATCCTGTCCTATCCTATCGCCTATTTCATCGCCAAGAAGGCAGGGCCCTTCAAGAGCATCCTGCTGGTGGCGGTGATTGCGCCCTTCTGGATCTCCATTGTCATGCGCGTTGCCGCCTGGCGGCTGCTGTTGGGGGAAAATGGCGTTCTCAATCAGTTCTTTCTCTATACCGGACTTGTCGATCAGTCTCTGAGCTTCCTGCTCTACTCGCCCCTGTCGAGTGCGATCGGTCTCGTCTATGCCTATCTGCCGATCTACATCCTGCCGCTCTATGCGGCGATCGACAATATCGAGGACAATCTGATCGATGCGGCCAAGGATCTCAACGCCGGTCCCCTGCGGGCCTTCTGGGAAGTGACGCTGCCGCTTTCCCTGCCGGGGCTGATTGTCGGTGCGGTTTTCTGCTTCATCTTCGGTCTTGGCGAATTCGTGACACCAGCACTTCTTGGCGGCGGCAAGCAGATGATGTTCTCCCAGATCATCGAGGACGAGTTCCATCGCCGACTTGACTGGCCGACCGGCGCAGCCATTGCCATGGTGCTGCTGTGTCTGGTGTTTGCGCTGCTCGCCCTGTCGATGAAATGGTTCCGTCAAGCCAGCGGAGAAAAGCTATGAAGACGGTCTTTTCCCATGGCCGATCCGGCGGAGCCAAGGCCGCCTTTGTGGCCTATGCGACGCTTATCTATCTGTTCCTCTATCTGCCGATTGCAGTGATCATCCTGTTTGCCTTCGATGCCAAGCCGATTCCGGGCCTGCCGCTCGACAGTCTCACGACGGACTGGTTTGCGGCGGCGATCGATGATGCCAAGCTTGTCGGCTCGCTGTTTGTCAGCATCAAGCTGGCGCTGATTTCCGCGGCGCTTTCAACGCTGCTGGCAATGCCCTCGGCGATGGTTCTGGCGTGGATGCCGCTGCGCTTCAAATCGGCGGTGATGTGCCTTGTGATGGGGCCTGTGATCCTGCCGCAGCTGGTGCTTGGACTGGGGTTGTCGGCGCTGTTCCGTGCTGCCCCAGACCTGATCGGTCAGCCAGCAATCATTCTCGCCCATACCACGATCACCTCGAGCTATGCAGCCCTGATCCTCTATTCGCGGTTACTCGGTTTCCGGCGCAGCTATATCGAGGCTGCAATGAACCTGGGGGCCAGTGAGGCGAGGGCCTTCTACGAAGTGGTTCTGCCGTTGATGCGCCCGGCCTTCATCTCGGTGTTCCTTCTTGCCTTTACTGATGCTTTTGGCGAGTTCCTGGTTGCCTGGTTCGTTTCCGGCTTCACCCAGACATTGCCGATCTCGATCTGGACGTCCCTCCGGCAGGTGATCTCGCCCAAGGTTTACGCCCTGTCCTCGATCATCATCATCCTTACCCTGATCATCAGCGTCGCCTCCCAGTTATGGATCATCCGGCAGACGCGTCGCACGAACAAAGCCTGAAGCCCATGATGTCAAAAGCAGAAAATGCGGTCGAGATTTCCAACATCACCAAGAGCTTTGGAGATGTCACCGCGATTCACAATATCTCGATGCAGGTGAGCGAAGGCGACTTCGTGACTATTCTCGGACCATCCGGCTGTGGCAAGTCGACCCTGTTGCGGATGATCAGCGGCTTTGAGGATCCGACGAGCGGCGATGTGCGTATCGCCGGGCGTTCGGTGGTCGGTCTGCCGCCCTACAAGCGTGACACGGCCATGGTCTTTCAGGATTACGCCCTGTTTCCGCACCGGACCGTTGCCGAGAATATCGCCTTCGGTCTGCGCATGCGCAAGATGGACAAGGCGGAGATTGCCAGACAGGTCGATGCGATGCTCGAACTGATCAGTCTCTCCGGCTTTGGCAATCGCCGCGTCAGTGAAATCTCCGGCGGGCAGGCCCAGCGGGTGGCTCTCGGGCGCGCTCTGGTGGTGCGGCCTTCGGTTCTGTTGCTGGACGAGCCGCTCGGCGCGCTGGACATGAAGTTGCGCAAGCAGATGCAGGCAGAGCTCAAGCGTATTCATCGCGAGCTTGGTCTGACCTTCATTGCCGTGACCCACGATCAGGAAGAGGCTCTGACCCTTTCGGATCGGATTGCCATCATGAATGTGGGGCATCTGGAACAGTTTGATACCCCCGAAACGCTCTATCGGCAACCGGCGAGCCAGTTTGTTGCCGATTTCGTCGGCGGGGCCAATCTCATCGAAGCAACCGTCGGTGACAACCAGATGTTGCTGGTCCGGGATGCTCCTTTCAAGGGCATCGGTGCCGAGCTTGTCGAGGGGCGTGCCAAGGGGCAGCGCCTGTCGATTGTCGTGCGGCCGGAAGTGGTGGTGACCGATCCGCTTGAGGCCGCAGAGCGACCGGATCATTGCGGGCTGCAAGCGACCGTCGAGGAGGTGCTGTTCTCTGGAGCATCCCTGCGCATTGTCGGTCGGCTCGACAACGGGGCCGAATTTGCAGCTCATGAAAGCGCCCAGAAGGCGGTGCCGGCCCGTGGCCAGCGTCTGCGCTTTTCCTGGCCCAGTGCGACCTCTTGGATCGTCGACCGCTAAGCCGGTGTCCTCCAGATTTCTGAATGGATGAAATGTATGCGTGAACTCGAATTCAACGAATTGACCGCGCTCGCCATTGGCGCGGGTGTGCTGGGAACCGGTGGGGGCAATCACCCTGCGCTAGAATTGATGTGTGCCGAAGCCGCCTACGGACAGGGCAAGCGGGTAACCCTGCTGAGCCCCGAGGAACTGGCCGATGATGCCCGTGTTGCCGTGGTCTGCATCATGGGGGCACCGCTGGTGACCAAGGAGCGGCTGCCGGAACCGCAGGCCATCTGCAAGGCCGTGAGGCTGATGGAAAGCCATTGCGGCAAGCCGTTTGATGCGATCATGTCAATCGAGATCGGTGGCGAAAATGCCTTCTTTGCGCTGCTGGTCGGCATGGAGCTTGGGCTGCCGGTGGTTGATGCCGATACCATGGGCCGGGCGTTCCCGGAGGCGCAGATGGCCAGCTTCGCCATTCGCGGTCTTTCGGTCGCACCCTTTGCCATTTCAGACATTCGCGCCAATTCCGTTCTCATTCCCGAGGCGGAGAGCGCCTTGCGGGTTGAACGGATCGGCCGCAAGACAGTGGTCGAGCTTGGCTCCATCGCAGGCACCTGTGCCGCGCCGCGGTCCGGTCGCGAGGTCAAGGATCATGCCATACTGTATTCGATCAGCCGGGCGCTGCGAATCGGTCAGGCGGTACTGGATGCGCGCGCTGGCGGCACCGATCCGGTGGCTGCCATTCTTGCGGTCGAGGACGGGGCGTTGTTGTTTTCCGGCAAGGTGCAGGATGTATCCCGGCGGACGACCGACGGTTTCGTGCGCGGCAAGGCCGTGGTCTCCGGCAAGGATGGCTTTGCCGGGAAACGGCTCGAGATCGACTTCCAGAATGAGTTTTCCGTGGCGCGGGTCGATGGGCAGATGGTTGCCTGTGTGCCCGATCTGATCACCGTGCTGGATGAAGAGACGGCAGAGGCCATCGGGGCCGAGGTGCTGCGCTATGGGCAGCGGGTACAGGTGATCGCCCTGCCTGCCAATCCCATCATGACCAGCGCCGAAGGGCTTGCCGTGGTTGGTCCCCGCTCCTTCGGTTTCGACTTCGACTATGTTTCTTTCAAGGAGTGTCTGGCATGAGGCGGATTGGCATTGACGTTGGCGGCACCAACACGGACGCGGTGCTGATGGATGGCGACCGGATCCTGTCCTTGATCAAGACCTCGACAACGGCGGACGTGTTCAGCGGCATTCGCAATGCGCTCAATCATGTGCTGGCTGGCATGGACCCTAGCGAACAGGACAAGATTCATGCGGTGATGATCGGCACGACCCATTTCACCAACGCGGTGGTGGAACGGCGCGGTCTTGCCCGTGTCGCCAGTGTGCGGATCGGTCTGCCTGCTGCTTCCACCATTCTACCCATGCAGGGTTGGCCTAAGGATCTGCATGCCCAATTGGATGGCGGCAGCTATCTGATCCGGGGTGGGCACGAGTTTGATGGGCGCCCGATTGTTCCGTTCGACAGCGACGCAATGCGCAAGGCGGCAGAGGCCATTGCCGCAAGCGGCGTGACGGCGGTTGCCATCACCTCGGTCTTCTCGCCGATTACCGCGGACTGCGAGACCATGGCGGAGGCCATCCTGAAGGAGATCGTGCCGGAGGCGAGTGTGACATTGTCCAGCCAGCTTGGTCGCATCGGTCTTCTGGAGCGGGAGAATGCCACCATCCTCAACAGTGCGCTGCACCCGCTGGCGAGGGAAACGATCTCTGCCTTCAAGAGGGCGATCGGCGAAAGTGGACTCAAGGCGCCGCTTTTCCTCACACAGAATGATGGCACGGTGATGCAGGCCGAGCAGGCGGCCCACTATCCTGTTCGTTGTTTCGCTTCCGGTCCGACTAATAGTATGCGTGGCGCTCGGATGCTCTCGGGCATTGATGATGCGGTCGTTCTGGATATCGGTGGCACCACGACCGATGCCGGGTTCCTGCAAAACGGTTTCCCGCGCGAAGCCAACAGCAAGGTTGATATCGGCGGTGTCGCCACCTTCTTTCCAATGCCTGACGTGGTGGCGGTCGCACTGGGCGGAGGCACCGTCATCCGCGAAGAGGGTGCGAGGATCGGGCCAGACAGCGTCGGCTTCCGGATGACCGAAAAGGCTCTGGTGTTTGGCGGGGACACATTGACACTCAGTGACTTTGCCATCCGGCAGGGGTTGATGCAGTTTGGAGAACCGGACCGGGTGGAAAACCTCGAGGCAACCACTCTTGAGAGGGTTTCTGCCTGGATCGGCGAAACGCTGGGAGATTTGGTTGATCAGATGAAAACCAGTGCCGGAGACGTGCCTGTCATCGTGGTCGGGGGCGGCGCTGCGCTCGCGCCGGATCAGCTCGACGGGGTCTCGCAGGTGATCAAGGTCGAGAATGCAGGCGTCGCCAATGCCGTCGGCGCGGCCATGGCGCAGGTCAGCGGCGAAGTTGACAAGGTCTACTACGACATGAGCCGCGATCAGGCGCTGGAAGCCGCGCGTCTGCTGGCCGAAGACCGGGCCATCGAGGCCGGTGCGGATGCCCGGACGCTGAAACTGATCGATGTGGAAGATGCCCCGCTGTCCTACATGCCGGGCAATCCCTTGCGGGTTCGCGTACGGCTGGTCGGTGATCTGGGGCTAGTTTGAGCCGCTGGCGCGGCTTTGTTCAGCAGAAATAGACAGGGGGCAGAACGGCAATGCCGCTCTACCCCCTTGCATTTTGTCTGACCTGTTCAGTCTCAGCCGAGTTCGGCGAGCAGCTGGGCGGTGGTGATCTGTCGGCAATAGCCCTTGATGGCTTTCAGCGAATTCTCCTGTCGCTCTGGCGTGATCGTCAGGCAGGCATCGGTGACCTCGGTGACCAGATAGCCCAGATCGCAGGCGTCGCGCACGGCGCTCTCGACGCACTGGTCCGTCAGCATACCGCAGATCACCAGCTGTTTGACGCCCAGGTTGCGCAGGATATAGTCGATGTGGGTGGAGATGAACACCGATGAGGAGCTCTTGGGCAGCACGATCTCGTCACCAACGGGCGCAATTTCGTCGATGACCTTGCCGTCCCACGAGCCTTTGGGCACGTTGAAGCCGGTGATCTTGTAGTCAAGCGACCGGTCGCGGCCATCAAGGGTCAGGCTCTCGATTGTGGTATACATCACCTCGATGCCTTTTTGGCGGCATTTGGCCTGCAGCGCCTGCATGTTGGGCACGGTGCTGGCTTCAAGGGTCTTGAAATACCAGCCGCATTTCTCTTCCAGCTGTTCTTCGGTCAGATCGGAGAACTCGCCGCCCTTGCGGTTGCAGCTGAAATTCTGCACGTCGACAAACAGCAGGGCAGAAACAGACGGATCAAGGGGCACATCGCGGGTCAGTGTCATGCTGAAACCTCATCAACAAGATGGACAAAGGATGCGGCAAGGATGTCGGCCCATTTTTCCTGACCGTCCTTGTCGGTAATATGATCATTCCGCACCTCTATGAGAGCATGCGGCAAATGCCTTGCTTCGCCATGGCGGGGCACGAACCAGTCGGACAGGCCGCTGACCTGATAGGGTTCGTTCATGCCAATGGTCATCCAAGGATAGGACTTCGCCAGAAAGGCGGCAAGTGTCTGCGAGGTGGCGGTGTCCTTGCGGAAGAGGAATCCGATGTCCCATGGCCGGGCAAAGCCGCGCATAACAGGCGTGAAGCTGTGAATGGACAGGGCGATCCTGTAGCGGCCACTGTCGAGCAGGCGTGACACCTCTGCCTGATAGGGTTCGAAGATCTCGCGAACGCGGGCCTCGCGGTTGTCCGGATTGATGTTGGCGGGGATGCTGACACCATCGCTGGTTTCCGGGATGGAATCGGGGGCTTCCGGTGGCCGGTTGCAGTCGATGACCAGGCGGCTGTAGTGCTGGAAGATCGCGGTGGCGTTCAGGCGTTCGGAGAGAAGACGCGTCAGGGCGGCAGCCCCGATGTCCCAGCCGATGTGCATGTCGAGCTGGTCGCGGCTGATGCCCAGATTGCCGAGGGCAGACGGGATGCCCTGACCGGCATGCTCGCAGGCAAGCAGGATCGGGCTGGTGCCTTCAGGATTGAGAATAACGGAAGGCGAGGGGTCGCCAGCTTGCAACAAACGCGTCATTGAAAGAAACCTTGATTAGACTTTTTCGGCTTTCAGGCTGGCTGCCGGAATGAGACCATTGGGACGGAACAGCATGACGAAGACCACGATGGCCAGACCGATGGGCTCTCTGAATTCCTGCATGGAGGCGGGCAGGAAGGCCGCCAGATAGATCTCGATGAAACCGAGGACAAAACCACCGGCCACAGCGCCGCGCAGGGAGCCCAGACCGCCGAGAATGGCGGCGATGAAGGCCTTGAGCACCGGCGAGAAGCCCATCAGCGGATCGACAGATGCGCGCTGGGACACCCACAGCACGGCTGCAACCCCGGCCAGCAGCCCGGACAGGGCAAAGGCGGCGGAAATCACCGTGTTGGCACGGATGCCCATCAGGCGGGCGACGGCAAAGTCGGACGCTGCGGCGCGCATGGCAATGCCGTGCTTCTGCTTGCGCATGAACCAGTCGAGGAATGCCAGCATCACGATGGTTGCGATGATGGCGGCAATCTTGTTGACGCCGATGACCAGCCCGAAAATGCTGACGCTGTCAGACAGCAGTTGTGGCAGCAGAACCGGCTGGGACCGCGCTGCAATGAGGTTCTGGAACAGTACCTGCAACACCATGGAGACGGCAAAGGAGGTGACCAGCATGGTTGCGCCAGAAGCGTTGCGCACCGGTCGGAAGGCGATGATCTCCATCAGCACGGCAGCCAGCATGGCGGCGCCGACGGCAAGCGCTGCAGCGATGGCAAAGGGAACTCCGGCCAGTCCGCAATACATCAGCACATAGCCAGCAATTGTCATCAGCTCCCCATGGGCGAAGTTGATCAGGCCCATGATGGAGAAGACGACGGCCAGTCCCAGAGCGAGAAGCGCATATGTGCCACCAAGCGCGATGGCATTGACGGTTTGTTGCAGCAGAATTTCCATAGTCACGCTCCAAGGAATGTGTCTTCAAAGCCGCCCTCGGCCATGAGGTCGGCGGCGGCTCCCTCTCCGACCACTTTGCCGCCGGACAGGATATATCCGCGGTCAGCAATCTCCAGACTCTTGGCAACATTCTGCTCGACGAGCGCGATGGTTACCTTCTGGTCTCTGAGGATGGTAATCAGTTCGAACACCTGCTCGACGATCAACGGGGCAAGGCCGAGGGAGGGCTCGTCAAGCAGCAGCAGGCGCGGTCCGCTCATCAGGGCGCGGCCAACTGCCAGCATCTGCTGCTGGCCACCCGAGAGAGTACCAGCCAGCTGGTCCTTGCGTTCATGCAGGATCGGGAAAAGGGAATAGACCCGTTCCCAGGCGGTATCGATTTTCGTCTTGTCGCGGACGCTGTAGGCGCCCATCAGCAGATTCTCGGCCACGGAGAGGGCCGGGAAAACACGGCGACCTTCCGGCGACAGGGCGAGCCCCAGCGGTGTCAGGGTTTCTGGTGCCATGGCAGTGATGTCCCGCCCGGCAAACTCGATTGTTCCGGAATGGACATCTGCCAGCCCGGCGATGGCATTCAGCGTCGAGGATTTGCCTGCGCCGTTGGCTCCGAGGAAGGCGACGATCTCGCCTTCCCGGATTTCAAAGTCGATCCCCCGAACCGCCTGTACAGCGCCATACCGCACTTGCAGCGAGGATACTTTCAATAGCGGTTCCATTGGATCAATGCTCCCCTGATTACTGCATGCGCGGGGCAGGAACGAGGTCGGCGGTCGGGCTTGGCTGGCCGATCAGCTCGCGGTCGCCGCCCTTGACGCGGACGAGCGATACCTGACGAACCGGCATGCCGTTGGTGCCCTTGTAGGTGATCATGGACGTTGCGCCCTGCACATCTTCCAGATCGGCGATGGCATCACGCACGGCCTTCGGGTCGGTCGAACCGGCCTTCTTCACGGCAGCCTCGATCACCTTGATGAGGTCGTAACCAACTGCGTTGAAGACGGTTTCGGACACCTTGCCGGTGACTTCCTTGTATTTGGTGTTGAAGGCTTCCATCGGGCTGCCCGGGGTGGCAAAGCCGGCGGTGGTGAAGACGGTGCCTTCGACAACATCGCCCAGCGAGAAGGTGGTCGGGCTGTCGATGCCGTCAGAACCGATCATCTGGCTCTTGACGCCAGCGGCGCGCAGGGCCTTGAGCAGGGACGGGAAGTCTGGCTCGAAGGCGGCGGTCATGATGACATCCGGCTGAGGGTCAAGCGCGGCGATACGGGTGGCAATGGCAGAGAAATCCTGCTGGCCGATGGAGTAGGTATCTTCGCCGAGGATCTTGCCGCCCAGCTTGTCGAACACTTCCTTGAAGTAGAGCGGCAGGGTGGTGTATTGCGCATCCGGGCTGTAGATGATGTAGGCCGACTTGAAGCCTTCCTTGAAGGCCCATTCAGCGGACACAGTCGCCTGAACGTTGTCTCCGGGGAAGTTGGCAAACATGTAGTCACCGCCGACCAGCGGCAGGGTCGGGGAGGAGGCGCAGGTGGAGATTGCCGGAATTTCTGCGGACGCGACGATGGAAATGGCGGCCAACGCCGGGTCGGCGTCACATGGCAGCACCAGCACGGAAACCTTCTGGTCTACCAGTTCCTGGGTTGCAATGGAGGTCTGGGCGGCATCCGAACGGACGTCCTTGTCGATGAGTTCGATCTTGAATTTGCCATCAATGCCGCCTGCGGCGTTGATTTCGTCAACCGCAATATGAACGCCTTCGATGACCGGGGCGTCATAGGGAGCCAGACCACCGGTCTGGGCAGTTGCGAGGCCGATTTTCAGCTCTTCTGCCAGCACTGGCTGGCTGAGAGCGGAAAGGGCAATGAGGCTTGAGAAGAGAAGGGCCTTTTTCATGATTGTCCTCTGGTGTTGGTGGGGTGATGATTGTTTGTTCGTTTGCTTTTTTTGAGGTCTTGAAACGCCCTAGTCGGTTCGCTGGGCGTCGTCGTGATCCGAGCTGGCGCCGAGATAGGCTTCAACGACAGCGGGGTTCTTGCGGATTTCTGCGGGGGTTCCCTGTGCGATGAGGGTGCCTTCGTTGAGCACCGCAATGCGGTCGCACAGCTGATTGATGAGCTTGAGGTCGTGGTCGACCAGCAGGATGCCGATGCCCAGATCTCTGGTCAGGCCGCGCAGCATTTCCATCAGGGCGTCGGTTTCTTCCCGGTTCATGCCAGCCGCCGGTTCGTCAAGGAACAACAGGCTTGGCTGGCAGGCAAGGGCGCGGGCGATCTCGACGCGGCGCTGGTCGCCATAGGACAGGGTTCCGGCGTCCATTTCGGCAAATTTGCCCATGCCCATGCGCTCAAGGGCGGTCTGGGCGCGACCTTCGGCGTCCTTGCCGTCGCGGGTGGAAAGGGCAGCCACGAGCACGTTCTGGAACACTGTGAGGTGGTTGAACAGGCGGATGTTCTGGAAGGTGCGGGCGATGCCGTGTTCGGCGACCTTGTGCGAGGGCACGCCATCGAGCAGGGTGTCGGCAATGCGGAAGCTGCCCTCGCTCGGTTTCAGCACGCCCGAGAGCATGTTGAGCAGGGTGGTCTTGCCCGAGCCATTCGGCCCGATCAGGCCGACAATCTCGCCCGGCATCAGCTTGAAATCGACATTGTTGACGGCGACGAGGCCACCAAAGCGCATGGTCATGCCCTTGGCCGAAAGGATGCCGTCCGGCTCGGCGGCCTGAAGCGACGTGGTCGCTGCGGTCTTGCGGTGCGGTTTGATGAAGCGCTCTTCCCATTCCTTGAGGCCGGTCAGGCCATCGGCCTTGCGGAACATGGCAAACAGGATGAGCAGGGCGATGCCGATCTGGGTGGTGCCGAACACTTGCGGTACCTCGACAAAGCCGAGGGAAAAGCCGCTTTCCAGATGTCTGAGAATTTCGGTGACGATAGTGATGACCACGGCGCCGGAAATGGCGCCGGTGACGGTGGTCATGCCGCCGACAATGAGCATGGCCAGCAGCTGGAAGGTGTCGACGAAGTAGAAATTCTTCGGGCTGAAAGCGCCAAGAAAATGGGCCATCAGCGCGCCGGACAGTCCCATCAGTATGGCGCTGATGACCCATGAGACAAGGCGCTCGCGCTTGATGTTGACACCGACGGCGGCTGCCGCGATGGCGTTTTCTCGGCTGGCGCGCAGCTTGAGCCCGGAGACGGAATCCCGATAGAGCCGGGCGACGATGAGCGCAATGACGCAACCGACCATGGCCACCCACAGGGTGGTTTCGCGCGGCACGCCAAAGAAGGAGCCCGACCCGCGGGTCACGTCACGCCAGCCGATCAGCACCCCATGGACGATGATCAGCAGCCCGAGAGTGGCGATGGTTGCCGCTTCACCCTGCAGCTTGCCCACGACGATGCCGGTGACGACGGCCACCAGCGCCACAACGACCAGTGCGACCAGAATGGCGGGCAGAAGCCCTGTCTCGGTGGAGGCCAGCCAGTGGGGCAGCTTGGGCAGGGTGGCGGCTTTCATCATCGCCGGAACGGTCAGCAGCGAGGCGGCATAGGCGCCGATGGCCATGAAGGAAAGATGGCCGAAGGACATGATTCCGGAGTTGCCGCAATAGACGCCCTGAGCGACTACCGCGATCAGCGAAACAAAGAAAACAACGAGAATGCGCTGGCTTGCAGGTCCCATGTACCAGGCAATGGCCGAGGCAACGAGAGCGAGGGCGAGGATGGCAAAAACTGAATAAAACAGCTGACGACCTGAGGTGACAAGCATCGATTTTCTCCAACTAATTGCTAGTGAACATAATGAAAGCAGATTTTCAATGTCAACAAAAAAAATACATTTGACAATTTAATTTCATTCCTCATTATGGATCGAAAGGGAGAAAGACATGACCGTTCGTGATCAGATCGAGGCGCATTCAACCGACTTTACAGCTACGGAAAGACGCCTGAGCACAACACTTCTGCTGGACTATCCATTCGCCGGACTGGAGCCGATCCAGACGCTGGCCGAGCGGGCCAAGACGTCGGCTCCGAGCATTTCACGTTTCGTTTCGAAAATCGGCTTTCAGAGCTTTCAGGACTTCCAGCGCCATCTGATCGATGAGCTCAAGCAGATCCAGACCTCGCCGGTGGAACGCAAATCGATGAGCAAGCCGGTCGACGGGGCCTATATGTCCAGCTTCCTCGATCGTGTGTCGGACATTCTGGAGGAATCGACGCAGGCGATCTCGGAAGCACAGTTCGAGCGGATTTGTCAGATGCTGTCGGATCCGAAACGGTCTCTCTATTTCATCGGCGGGCGCATGAGTGACACACTGATGCAGTATATGTCGCGCCATCTGCGTCAGATCCGCCAGAAGGTCTACCATCTGCCCTCGGACCCTGAAATGTGGCCGGAATACCTGTTGCGCATGAAGGCCAAGGATATTCTGGTGATCGCTGATTTCCGCCGCTATCAGTCCAATCTCAACCATCTTGCCCGAAAGGCTGCCGAAGAGCGCAAAGCGCAGGTGGTGCTGATGACCGACCACTGGATGTCGCCGGTTTCGCGCCATGCCTCGGAAATTCTCGCTGTGCCCATCAATACCAACACCTTGTGGGATAGCTACTCCGGCGCCTTTGCCGTGATTGAAGCAACCCTGACCAATATTGCCGATTCCCATTGGGAGACAACCAAGCAACGCATCGAGCATTGGGATTCGATGCGATTAGACTTTGGAGAATAATAAAGTGATCACCAATCCCCTCGTCTTCGTCCTTACCTCCGACATTGCGGGCAAATCCCGCGGCAAGTCCTTCCCGCTCAAGGAAGTTGAAAAGCGCCTCAAGCGTGGTGTCGGCTGGACGCCCACCAACGTCCAGATCACCTGTTTCGATGCCATTGCTGAAAGCCCCTTCGGCTCTCTTGGTGATCTGTTGCTGATCCCCGACGCCGATTCCAAGGTCAAGCTTGATTTTGAAGATGGCGGTCCGGTCGAGCGCTTCATGATCGGTGATGTGACCGATCTTGATGGCCAGCCATGGAACTGCTGCACCCGCTCCATCCTGAAGGGGGCTCTGGAAGGCCTGAAGGACGCTGGCGGCGTCGAGCTGATTGCTGCGTTTGAGCATGAATTCCAGTTTCGCGCCGGTGTGGCACCAAAGGGCGAGCCATACGGCCTCAATGGCTTCACCCGTCGTCGCCAGTTTGGCGAGACCCTGATGGCGGCTCTGGAACAGGCCGGGCTTCATCCGGACACCTTCATGAAGGAATATGGTCCGGACCAGTATGAAGTGACCATCGGCCCGAGCCGCAACTACCGCGCGGCCGATGAATCCCTGATCTTGCGGGAAGTGACCCGCATGACGGCAGCCCGCTACGGCGAGACCGTGACTTTCACTCCCATCCAGGACCCGGCGTCGGTGGGTAACGGGGTGCATATCCATATGAGCTTCGTGACCGAAAAGGGCGAACCAGCCACCTATGACGCTGAGGGGCTCGCAGGCATGTCGCCGGTGACCGGAGCCTTCATCGCCGGTGTGCTGAAATATCTCGACAGCATTGTTGCCTTTACCGCGCCATCGGAGATTTCCTATCTGCGCCTGACGCCACATCGCTGGAGTGCCGCCTACAACAACCTCGGATTCCGCGACCGTGAGGCCTCCATCCGCATCTGCCCGGTGACCTCGACCGATCCGGAAAGCATTGCGCGCCAATATAACTTCGAGTTCCGGGCCGCCGACTGTGCTGCCTCGCCGCACCTTGCCCTTGCTGCCATCATCTTTGCCGGTACGCAGGGCATAAAGGACAAGCTGCCGATGCCAAAGGTGACCGAAGAGGATCTGTCCTTGCTCGATGAGGCAGCCCTTTCCGAGCGAGGCTATGTACGTCTGCCGCAGACACTGGAAGCGGCCCTTGAGAGGCTCGACAAGAACGAGACCGTTCGCAGCTGGTTCCCGGCAGAGTTTGTCGACGTCTATCTGGCCCACAAGAAGGGCGAGCTGGCTTGTCTCGAGGGCATGGATACGGCGGCTCGCTGCGCCGCTTATGCTACCGTCTACTAAGTCCACTTCCTACCAGGCCCACTTTCAAGGCCGCAATTGTATCACCATGCGCTGTCAGGCCCGGTCTGTACCCGGTCTGTACCCAGTCTGGCAGCGCCCACCCTGCACATTTCCGCATCGGGCGTTCCCTCCTCTTGCCTGGATGCCGTTTTTTCCAATTCATTTTCTGAATTTCCTGCGCTCAGACCCCCGCGTCTTCCCACTGAACAACAGGAGTTGCCAAATGACGATTTCCCCGCAAGCCCAAGCTCTTCTCGATCGTGATGCCAAGGCCGTTGCCGGCATCGAAAAATTGCGCTTTTTCCCCATTGCCATTGAAAAGGGCAAGGGCTCATGGCTCACCGAGGTCGGCGGCCGCAAGCTGCTTGACCTGTCTTCGACCTGGACGGCCTGTGGACTTGGCCATGGGCATCCCAGGATCATCGAGGCGATGGTCAAGGCGGCCCAGTCGCCAGCCGGTGCTGGCGGACTGTCTGCTGCCCACCCGGACAGCGTCGGTTTTGCCGAGGATCTGCTGGCCTTCACGCCCGGAGAGGGCGAGCGTCGCGTCTATTTCGGTCATTCCGGCACCGATGCCAATGACGTCATCTTCCGCGCAGCTCGTCAGGCGACCGGCAAGAAACGGATCGTGACCTTCAAGCTGGGCTATCACGGCGGGCTCGGCGTTGCCATGAAGGTGTCGGATGTTCATATCGCCGCCGGGGCGGAGGCCGACCCGGACCTGTTTCTGGCTACCTACCCCAATCCCTTCCGGCCGCATGTTGCGGGCGATGATCCGATCGCAGCAAGTGTTGCCGCCTCGATTGCCGAGATTGACCGGGAGCTGGCCAAGGGCGATGTCTGCTGCCTGATGGCCGAACCGATCCTTTCCGATGGCGGCATGATCATTCCGCCGAAGGGCTTCCTGACCGCCCTACTGGCCACCTGCAGGAAGCATGGAGTGCTGCTGGCCGTTGACGAGGTGAAAATGGGCCTTGGCCGTGCCGGTGTGATGCATGCCTTCCAGTTGGACGGGATCGTTCCTGATATCGTCACCTTCGGCAAGTTGATCGGCGGCGGGTTGCCGCTGTCGGCTGCCGTTGCGCCTGCCTGGGTCATCGACGGGCCTGCGGCTTCTGCGCTACTGACCACGGCGGGCAATCCGATCTGCACCGCCGTCGGGCGTCAGGTCATGCGCACCCTCGTCGAGGAAGACATTCCGCAACGCTCTGCCCGTGCTGGCAAGCGCTTTGTCAGTGGCTTGAAAGAGCTGATGAAGGACAGCCCCGTCATCGGTGACGTGCGGGCGGAAGGGCTGGCCATCGGTCTGGAACTGGTGACCGACAAGGAGAGCAACACGCCGGACAGGGCGCTGGCGACCAAGGTCGTCTACCGGGCCTTCGAGCTTGGTGCCGTCGTTCACTATGTCGGGGGCAATGTGCTGGAGATCACGCCGCCGCTGATCATCAATGACGAGGAGATCGACCTTGCGGTTGACATCCTTGGCAAGGCGATTGCCGATGCTGCCTCGGGTAAGGTTTCCGACGAGGCTGTCGCCCCCTATGCCGGTTGGTAAGGGGCTTTTAGCCGGATTGATATGAAATGCAAGAAGGGGCAGATCAGACGATCTGCCCCTTCTTTGTGTCACCAATCGGCGTTGTTGCTATTTGGTGATCCTTGCGAGCTCGTCGCTGATGTCATCAACGAAGATCCGCGCCATTTTCTCATGCCGCACGGTCACAAGGCTGACCAGCACGAAGACCAGAGCGGAAACCGGCAGGCCGAGAATGCCGGCGTTGAGGCCGAACAGATTATTGCCGGTCATATACATGATGATGACGAACAATCCACCGACGATGATGCTGGAAAGCGCGCCTGCAGCCGTTCCCCGCTTCCAGAAGAAGGCTCCGATGATTGCCGGAACCATCACCACCAGTCCGGATGAGGCGGCAACCGACAGGATAGAGATCAGGCTCAGCTTGAGGGAGGCGAAGGCTAAAGCGATCAGCGAAATGACCGGGATCACGAAGCGGCCGATCTTGAGCTGGGCTGCGTCGTTGGTCTCGCTGCTGAAGCTGCCATAGACGTCGCGGGCGAGCATCGAGGACAGGGTCAGCAGGATCGAGTCGATGGTCGAGATGGCAGCGGCAAGGATGCCGATCATCACGACGATTGCCAGCACCGGCGGCAGGAAGTCGGCTCCCAGAAGGGCGGCGCTTGCCATGTCGGCGTTCGGCAGATCCGGGAAGGCCTCAAAGGCCGAGAAACCCCACAACACGGCGACGATCGTGTAGATGAGGCCAAAGCAGAGGAACAGGATCAGCATCCGCCTCAGGGCCGAGAGCGACTTGGGCATGAACAGGCGCTGGCTGACCTGTGGGTTGGAAATGGAAAAGAAGAACCACGGAATGGTCAGTCCGAGCATCGTCTTGAAGCTGAAGAGACCCGGCCCCGGGACCTGAAGCATTTCCGGCTTGGCCGCTGCGATCTTGTCGAACATGGTGAAGAAGCCGCCAAGCTTGTCGATCACCACGACGGTCACTAGCACCGAAGCGGAGATCATCAAAAGGGCCTGCAGGCTGTCGGTCCACATAACCGAGCGGATCCCGGCGACGTAGGACAGGACGATGGCCAGAAGCGTGGCGATGACAAGCCCGACCGGGAAGGAGATGGCGCCATCGCTCATACCCGAGAGCAGATAGCCGATACCGGCCAGCTGAACGGCGGAGTAGGGCACCAGGAACAGGCAACTGGCAATGGCCACGACCATCGCCAGGATGCGCGAGTCGTAGCGCGTTCCGAGCATTTCCGAGGGGGTGACAAAGCCGAATTTCTTGCCGACGAGCCAGAAGCGGGGGCCGAAGATCGCGACAAGCGAGACACCGGCGAAATAGACGATTTCAAAGCCCAGCGCTCCGACGCCCCCCTTGTAGGTGAGGCCCGCAAGCCCGACCATCATGAAGGCCGAATAGGTCGTGGCAGAGTAACTGAGGGCGGAAATCACGCCGCCCAGTTTGCGCCCGCCGACAAAATAGTCGGCCATGTCGGTGGATTCGCCCCTGCGGGACAGATAGGCAACCGCGCAGGCGATGATGATATAGATGACGATACCGGTCCAGATAAGTGTCGTGCTCACTGATCATCTCCCTTGAAGCCTGCGGTTGCCGTGATGTTCAGAAGGATGAGGACCACAGCGGCGCCGATCCAGAACAGGAAGCTGCCATACCAGGTCGCAACATCATGAAGGAGCAGATAGGGCACGGCATAAAGCGCCACGATGATAAGGCCGATCAGCCAGAGTGAGGTTTTTCGAGACACAAAGTGTACTCCGCTATTTGGGATTCTATCGGTTTTCGCTCATGGTGGGGCCACATGACTGCTTGCGATGGTTCATGCTTGTGAAATGACCATTCAGAACAGTTTTCAATTGGATGAAAAGATGTCTCCAGACGGGCTGGATGATGATTGATCTGGTTTCTTTTTGTCTTGCCTGCGCAATAAGGTCTATGTCTGGCTCCGGAAGGTGGCCTATCATTTCCCGGATTGCTGAATGATGTCAATCATCTTGATGGGCGCAGGTGCCGTTTCGGCACGCAAAATGCCGCAGAATTCCCATTTTTGAATGAACGTGCTTCGGCAACACCGTGTTCGCATTTCGGAATGGACTTCAGAGCCCGGGTGAGGTGACTGCGTGACACACTTAATGGTTGCCGGTAGCCCGAAGAACACGACAGTGTCTTGCCTGTGCCCTGATCGGAGAGGGAAAGATCCGGGCCTTCTGCTGGGTCCGGATCGGGATCTTTCGGGTAAGGGCAGGAGCCCTTGCTGCTGTCAGCAACATATGGTTTGGACGTTACGATTTGGATGGTGTCGAGGCGCGGCGCGACTTCGTCCGGTCGAGACCAAGGGCGTGTTCGCGGAAGATGACGAAGATGCCGGCACAGATCACCACGACAGCGCCGATCAGAACCTGTGGCAGCGGCACGTCCGCAAACAGCAGATAGCCGAAGAGCACGGCCCAGATCATGCTGGTATAGTCGAACGGGGCAATCGTCGAGGCGTCGGCGTAGCGATAGCTCTGGGTCATCAGGATCTGGCCAATGCCGCCGGAAATGCCGACGATGAACAGCAGCATCAGGCTCTTCATGTCCGGCATGACCCAGGCCCAGTCGGTCCATATAAAGCCGACGGGGATCGAGAACAGGGCGAGCACGGTGCCTGCGCCGTGGAACCAGACGACGATGGTCGATGTTCGCTCCGTCTCGCACAGCTTGCGCACGAAAATCATTGCCAGGCCACCAAGGAAGGCCGAGGTTGCCGCGCACATGGAGCCGATGAAGGCGTTGCTGTCCATCTCGCCGGAGCCCATGTGGGGTGACAGGATGATGATGATACCGATAAAGCCGATCCCGACCGCGCTCCAGCGATAGATCCTGACTTTTTCCTTGAGGATGAAGAAGGCCAGTATGATCACGAAGAGCGGCGAGGCAAAGCCGATGGCCGTGGCGTCGGGAAGTGGCAGCATGGCATAGGCGGTGAAGGAAAACATCATCGAGATGATGCCGATGCCCGACCGGCCCAGATGCCCCAATGGATGGTTGGTGCGGAAGGCAATGCCCAGTTCCCCTCTCAGGGTGACCATCAGCAGCACCGGCCACAGGCCTATGAAGTTGCGGGCAAAGACGATCTCACCGATCGGCACCGTTTCCGAGGCAATCTTCAGGGTGACAGTCATGATGCTGAATACCAGTGTCGAGGCCAGTTTGAGGCCGATGCCCAGCACCGGTGCTGCGACCGTCATCGACTGTTCGGTGTTGTCGGACTCGGACTTGTCTTGATCGGCAGGCTTTGCAGCACCGCTGGTCTCCGGTTTGTTCTTTGCGAGCGTCATCGCCCTGCTCCTCAAGTTCGATTCGGCCAATCGCCGGTCAGCCCTCCGAGTGGCCCTGTTGGCAGGGAAACCGGGACGGCCTGGCCATGGGGCCGAGGACAACGAATCATGCTGATCTTCCTGTGAGAAGATCAAGGTGTCTTATTGACCATGTCATGAAGGGATACATCAAGGGCGATTTTATCCGGGATCGGATCGCCCTGGCTGGCTTGTTTGATGGTTTTTCCCCTGCCAACCTGATTGGCGCGATTAATACCCGGCTTGGTGGCAGTTTCAAGGCACGCCTGCCGACATTCCGCATCTGTCGGCAAGGTTGCTGGGGAAAGGTCGTTTTCCCCAAGCTGTCGTCTCGTCCGTTCCTGCATTTTCGGGCGCGCAATATCATTCTTCTTCACTCCCGTGAAGGTTGAAACGTTGCAACATTGGCCTTAATGCGAAATGACATATCAGTTGTAGATCAGTGATGCTTTTATTCTTGAATGAGTGATTTGATCATGTCTATAGTGGCGCGATCAGCCCGCAGAGGAATTGCGGGTTGTGTCCATATACGCGATCGCGCCACGCGATTGCGGCTAGAGGTAGTTAGTTCTGGGAGGAAATAATGAAGCCCTCGATTTTTTCACCCGCCAGCCTTTTGGCTGCTGCGGCAATGACGCTCTGCGTCTCTGCAACCATGCCTGCATTTGCGGCCGATGTGACCATCCGTTGGGGTGACGTCGTTGGCGGATCGCATCCTCAGGTGATGATGATCGACAAGGTTGCTGACATCGTTTCCAAGAAGAGTGACGGCCGGATCGAAATCCAGTCCTTCCCTGGCGGTCAGCTCGGCGGTTCGCGCGACATGATCGAAGCTGTCAGCTCCGGCGTGCAGCAGATGGTAACCGAAGGGGCTGCAAACTTCGGCCAGTGGGTGCCCTGGATTTCTGTCGTTGAAGCGCCTTTCATCTGGAAGACGCCCGAGCAGATGATTTCCGTTCTCAATGGCGAAATGCTTGACGAGATCAACACCCAGCTCGCACCGGCCGGCATGCATGCCATTTCCGCGCTCTACTATGGCACCCGTCACCTGACCACCAGCAACAAGGAAATCAAGACCGTTGCCGACATGGACGGGTTCAAGGTTCGTGTGCCGCAGAATGACGTGTTTGTGGCCATGGCCAAGGCATGGGGCGCGAAACCGACGCCGATCAACTTCAATGAGCTCTATCTTGCCCTGCAGCAGGGTCTGGTCGATGGCCAGGAAAACCCGCTGCCGACCATCAAGTCAGGCAAGCTGAACGAAGTTCAGAAATACATCATTCTCACCGGCCATATCCGCACCCCGCGCATGGTTGTCGTCAATAATGATTTCTGGATGGGCCTCAGCGAAGAAGATCGCACCATCATCACGGATGCTGTAAAGGAAGCCAGCACCTGGGCCAACGAAGAAATCATGAAGCAGGAAGACAGCCTGATCAGCGAATTCAAGGCTGGTGGCGTCACCGTGATCGAACCGGATGTCGAAAGCTTCCGCAAGGCTACTGTTGATGCGGTTCCACCGCTGTTCACCAAGGTCTGGGGCGAAGGTACCTACGAAAAACTCCAGAACATGGAGTAATTCCCCCACTTTCCGGGTCGGGCGTCCTGTCGGGTGCCCGCCCATCTCCAAGACAGAGCCGGACATTTGGCCCCGTCATGCTTGATCATGCCAAGGGATGCGCCATCCGGTCGAAAAAAAGTCGCTTGTTCCGCAGGCAACCCAGTCTGTCGTCCCTGCCAGTCTGATGCTGCCGGACATGCCCGGATCCGAGGAGGCCATCTTGTTTTCTCTCCGCCGTCTCGTCGATGCCCTTTTCAAGGTTCTCAGCGGTTTTGCCATCGTGCTGTTCACCTTGTTGTTTGTGGTTGTCATGACGCAGATCATTCTTCGCTATCTCTTCAACTCTCCACTCGTATGGAGTGATGAATTCGCCCAGTATGCCTTCATCTGGCTATGTTTCATCGGCTGGCTGATGGCCAGTCGCAACAACCAGCATATCGTCATCACCACCGTGATCGGACGGGTGCCGGAAAGCGGCCGCAGGGTCATGCTGCTGCTGATCGAAATTGCGGCGATCATCTTCTCGCTGGTCATGCTCTATGAGGGCTATGCCATCACCTTGCGCAACGTTTCGGTGAGTACCGCGAGCCTGTTCTTCCCCTTTGCCGTGGTCTACGCCATCGTGCCGGTTTTTGCCGTCGTGGCCATTCTGGTTTCGCTGGTCAAAATCGTTGACCTGTTTGCGCCCGAAGCTGTCGAGGCTTCTTCTCAGAGCGGGGAGGCTCGCTGATGACTGAAACCATGTTCATGATCCTGCCGATCTGGTTCATTGCCATCATCGTCGGCGTTCCGCTCTATCTGGCCATCAGTCTGGCCGGCACCGCTTTCGTCGTGATCAACGGCATTCCGGCGCTTGCCGTGCCGCAGAAGATTGTCATGGCGGCCAACTCCTTTCCGCTGCTGGCTGCGCCCTTCTTCATCCTGATGGGCAACGTGATGAACTATTCCGGTGTCACGACCCGCCTGTTCCGCTTCGTCTCGGTCATTTCGAGCTGGATGCGGGGTGGCCTTGCCCATGCCAACATCATCGCCAGCGTGGTTTTCGCCGGCATGAGCGGCTCTGCCGTGGCTGACGCTGGCGGGCTTGGCTCGCTTGAAATCAAGGCGATGAAAGATGCCGGCTACAAGTCGGATCTGGCGGTCGCCGTTACCGCAGCTTCTGCCACCATCGGGCCGATTCTGCCACCTAGCCTGCCGATGGTGATCTATGGCGTGACGGCGGAAGCCTCGATCGGGTCGCTGTTCGTGGGGGCCATCGTGCCGGGCCTGTTGATGGCGCTGGCGCTGATGGTGACGGTTCGGGCAATTGCCAAACGACACAATCTGCCGCGGGACAAGTTTCCCGGGTTGTGTGAAGTTGGCCGGGCCTTCTGTGATGCCTTCTTTGCCCTGATGACCCCGGTCATCCTGCTTGGCGGCATCATGTCTGGCATCTTCACGCCAACCGAGGCGGCGGTCGTCGCTGCAGCCTATGCGCTGGTGGTCGGTGGCTTCGTCTATCGCGATTTCAGTCTTTCCGATCTGCCCCAGGTCATTCTCAGTACGGTCCAGACCACCGGTCTGGTGATGGCTCTGGTGATGACCGCCGGTCTGCTCGGTTGGGCGCTGTCGGTGGCCCGTATCCCCTTCATGGTCGGATCTATGTTGGCGGACGTATCGCATAACCCTTTGATCTTCCTTCTGATTGTCAACGTCTCGCTGTTGATCGTCGGGCTGTTCATGGAAGCTATTGCGGCAATGCTGATCCTCATCCCGATCTTCGTGCCGGTGGCGATGGCCAACGGCATTGATCCGACCCAGTTCGGGGTGCTGTTCGTGCTCAACCTGATGATCGGTACGATTACGCCGCCCGTGGGGGTCGTGTTGTTCCTGACGGCCTCGATTGCCGATGTGCCGCCCGAGCGTGCCATCCGGGCGGTGATCCCGTTCCTGATACCGCTGATCGTGGTGCTGGCCGCTGTCACCTGCATTCCGAGCCTCACCACATGGCTGCCCCACCTGCTCGGGCTGGGTGGCTAGGTTGTTCACTCTGTCGCCAGACCCTTGCACCGCTTTTGGCCGTGCTCTGGTCTGGTGACGCATGATGCGCCCTCCTGCCGGGATTGACCCGGCTGTCGCGAATGGATAACTAGACACTCAATGACCCAATGATGTTGGGCCTTCATGCTCCTCTGATCAGAAACTGAAATGGTGCGTCAGGGTCCCGGAACAAGCAGACCATGAAGCTCAGTGACAAAGCCTACGAGAAATTCAAGCACCATCTGATGATGGGCGATCTGAAACCCGGCCAGTTCATTTCGCAACGCGAGCTGGTGACCTTGACCGGTGTGCCGCTTGCGCCTGTGCGGGAAGCCCTGTTGCGGCTGGAGCTGGAAGGAGTCGTCCAGATCGCTCCTCAGCGCGGCATCCAGATTGTCGAAGTGAGCCTGCGGTTCATCAGGGATACCTACCAGCTACGGATGATGATCGAGAAGGAAGCTGCGGCCAAATTCGCAGGTAACGCCAGCGATGCCATGATCAGCCAGCTGCGTGAGGTCCACCGGACGGTGATTGCGCGTGTTGAAGAAGAAGGCACCAGCGATGGGCTTCTGAAGGACGCGCAGGGCATCGACGACAGTCTGCACGACACTATCGTGTCTGCACTCGGCAACGAGCTGGTCGACTGGCTCTATGCCATGAACAACCAGCGCATCCAGCTGATCCGCCTGTCCCATGGCCATTTGACGCTGATCACGCCGGGCACCTTCCGGCAGGTTATGAAAGAGCACATGGCCATCATCGAGGCGTTGGAGAGCCATGATCCGGTTGCTGCCGCCGCCGCCATCGAGAAGCATCTGACGGCGGCGCTGCACCGGGCTCTGGGGCTCTGATCGTCTCAGGCCTCCGGGGCCATGGCGCCCGGGCTGTCTGCCCGACGATTTTTTGTGCTTTGCCCGTCTTTGCCCCATTCTTCAAGCGTGCAACGGCTGGGCCTCGTCGCCCCATGCGTGCTAGAAGGGCAGAAGGCACGCGTTTCAATGCGGCAATCAACTGGGGCTGGAGGCATCGGCAGTGCGCATCATCCATACAGCAGACTGGCATCTGGGACATAGCCTCAACGGCTGGTCGCGAGAGCTGGAGCATGAGGTCTTTTTCACCCGTCTTGCCGATCTGATCGTTGAGCAGCAAGCGGACCTTCTGGTCGTTGCCGGTGACGTGTTCGATAGCAGCAATCCCTCGGGAGAGACCCAGGAGCTGTTCTATCGCACGCTTGCCCGCTTCAAGCAGCGGCGACCGGGGCTTGTCACCGTGATCAGCGGCGGCAACCATGATCCTGCACTGCGGCTGGAAGCGCCGTCTCCGGTGCTCAAGGCGCTTGACGTGCATGTGGTCGGGACAGTGAAACGGCGAAACGGTGAGATCGATATGTCCCGCCTGCTGCTGCCGGTAACGGCTTCTGGGGAAGTGGCGCTGTATGTGCTGGCGATTCCCTTCCTTCGGGCATCTGACCTTACAGGGCTTTCCTTTGGCGATACGGACGAGCAGTCGCCGGTGGTGCGCTCGGCCAGGGCCTTTTTCGAGGAGGTGACCGGAAAGGCCAGAGAGGTTGCCGGTGACGTGCCGATTCTTGCAACGGCGCATCTTCATTGTGCCGGTGGGCTGGAGAGTGAGGGAGCCGAGCGTCGGATTCTGATCGGCGGGTCCCATGCCTTGCCGGTCGATGTCTTCCCCGACAGCCTTGCCTATGTGGCGTTAGGCCATCTGCACGGTCAACAGACGCTCGGCGACGGACGGGTTCGCTATTCGGGCTCCTGCTTTCCGCTTTCGGCATCCGAGATCAACTATGCCCACGGGGTGACGTTGATCGAGATCACTGACGGGCGCGCGAGCCATCGCCATCTCGCCATTGCGCATCCTGCTAACGTGCAGCGTGTTCCGCGGTCTGGGCAGATTGCTCTTGCCGATCTCGCAGTACATCTTGATGCCATCGATGTGGATGGTGATGGCCCGATGGGGTTGCGGCCGATTGTTTATGTCGAGCTTGAAGCGACCGATGCGGCGGCGGTGTTGATGAGCGATGCGGCGAGGATGGTCGCCGAGCGCGGCTTGCGGCTTGGCGGCGTGCGCGTCCATCGGACGGCTCCTGCGGCCCGGACAGGAGGCCAGCCGATGGCTTCGCTGCGCCAGACAACCCCGGAGCAGCTGTTCGTCGACGCCTACAGCGCCAAGAATGACGTCGCGCCGGAAGAGCGGTACCTGTCGGCCTTTCGCGACATTCTGGTGGAGGGGTAATCATGGAAATTCTGGCGCTTGAAGGCGAAAATATCGCCAGTCTGGCAAAGCCCTTTGCCATTCACTTTGATGAAGAGCCGCTGTCCGGTGCGGGGCTGTTTGCCATCACCGGCGACACCGGCGCAGGCAAATCGAGCCTGCTCGACGCCATGTGTCTGGCGCTTTATGGCGAGTGCCCGCGGCTGGGCTCTTCCGGTGTGAATGATCAGGTGCCTGACATCTCAGGCGACATGCTGGCCTCAACGGATCCTCGCACCATCCTGCGGCGCGGGGCGGCGGGTGGCCACGCCGTGGTGCGCTTTCGCGCGATGGACGGCGAGGCCTATGAGGCCCGATGGTCGGTGCGTCGGGCGCGTGACAGGGCGACCGGCAAGCTGCAGGCAGTGGATCGTTCGGTGACGCGGCTGTCCGATGGTGTCGTGCTCGAAAACCAGACACGGGCCGTTGCCGGGCGGGTCGAGCAACTGACGGGACTGACCTACGAGGAATTCCGCCGCTCGGTTTTGCTGGCGCAGGGGGATTTCGACAATTTCCTCAGCGCCAAGGCCGCCGAGCGGGCGCAGATTCTGGAAAAGGTGACCGATACCGGCCTTTATCGCGAAATTTCCAAACGCGCCTACGCCGCCTTCAGCAAGGCTGGTCGGGCCGTCAGCGACCTTGAGCTGCAACTGGGGGAACACAAGGTTCTCGACGCCGAGGAAAAGGTGCTGCTGGAAGAGGAAGCCGGGGCACAGTCGGCAACCGTGGCTATGTTGGCGAATAACAAGGCCGCACTGGGCAAGGACCTTGCCGTCTATCAGGCCCTTGATGACGCCGCAAGGCTGATCGAAGACGCAAGGGAAGCGGAACGACAGGCCAGCGAGGCATGGGAGAATGGGCAAGCGGATGTGGCGTTGCTCGCCGACTTGCAAAAGGCAGCCGGCATCCGAGCCGAATGGCGCGAGGATCAGGATGCCGGTCGGGTTCTTGAGGAGGCACGCAGTAGCCTTGATGGCACGGGTAAGGCGCTTGAAGAGGCCAGACAGCAGGAAGTCGAGGCCTTGAAGGCTGTCGGCGATAGCAAGGCACAGGTTGCAGAACTGGAAGCGCAGTTCAAAGCATTCGGCCCGATCTGGTCGCAGGCCGAGCGACTGGATGCTGATATCGTGACTGCCGAGGGGGAGCTGCAGACAGCCGCCACGCAGTGCAAGGTGGCCGAGGCGGACCTTGCCGAGAAGACGGGGGCACTTCAGGTTGCCAATCGCGAATTGGCCGCTCTGGAGGTAGCGCTTGGGGCATTGGCGGATCGTATCGCAGCGGAGCCTGCTGGCGAGATTTTCGAGAAGCGGTGGGACATCCTTGAGGATCGCCTCAAACTGCGCATCGAGGCCTGCAAGGCGATGGACGAGGCGCGAGAGGCCAAGATCGCCCTTGGAGCGTCCCTGTCTGAGCGGCAGCAGAGACAAGCCGAGATTGATGCCCTGATTGGCGCGTGCCGAGAAAAGATCGCTCTCAACCAGCAAACGATTGAGGACAAGGCGGAAGCCCGCAAGGTGCTTTCGGATGCGGAACCGGTGCCGCGGCTCGCCCGTCTGTCGCTGTCGCTTGCAGCGGTGCGCACGCTCAAGGGGCTGGCGCAAGATCATGCTCGCACGACAAAGGAAATTGCGCACCTCCGTGATCTTGCTATCTCGCTCGACAAGACAATTGCAGCTTGCGAGGCCGATCTGTTGCGGGCGGACAAGGCCGAAAGCGAGGCGGAAGGCGCCATAAAGGCGCTTCAGGCTCCAACGGAGCTGGCCGAGGCGGCGGTGTCGGCGGAAGCTGCCCGCCTGCGTAGTCAGCTGGTTGACGGCGAGGCTTGCCCCGTGTGTGGCTCGAAGGATCATCCGGTGCATGCCTCCGAACAGTCCGCCGAGCTTGCCCACGCCCTGCGTGGTAGGCTGGAGGCGGCAAGACAGGCCCGCGAGGCGGCGATTGCCCTGAGGGCCAGAGCGCGGTCCGATATCGAGACCGCAAGGCAGGGTCTGGCGACGGCGCAAACGAACCTTGCCGGACAGACTGAAGCGCTTGTCGAGATCGAACAGACTTATGCCCGTAGCCTTGCTGACGAAAGCGATGGACCGATTGCGTCCGACCTGCCGCCGTTGCCAAACGGTGGCGAACCGGCCCTGTCAGACCTTCTTTTGAAAATGGATGGCTGGCAACGGCGTCTGGAACAGGACCGCAAGGCATTGGCCGAGCTTGACCAGAGTTTCCGGGAGGCATCGCGGCAGATCGAAGCCCAACAGGGCACAGCGCAGACGCTGGCAAGTGAGCAGCAGATGCTTGCCACACAAATCGGCCCAGACCTCATGGAATTGGACAAGAGGATACGCCAGATCAACGATCTGGCCGAACGGGTGGCTTCGCTTGATGTAGAACTGGCGGCTTCCTTTTCTTCGGTCGGGCTTGACTGGGCCGAGGTCAACGGGCAGGGCGCTCCTGTTCTTGCTGCGCTTGCCGAACGGCGGCAGGCGCACCTCGAAGCGGTCGCCGACCTTGCGCTTGAAAGCAGTAAGCGAGGGAACGCCGAACGGGCGCGGGACAAGGCAGGCGATCAGCTTCAGAACGCCGGGTTGACGCTGGACAAGGCAAGGGAAGCGTTGGCCGACCGGACGGGGCGGCTGGACGGTCTGAAGGCTGAACGTCAGGAACTTCTTGGCGGCGAGGCGACGGGTTCGCACCGAACGGCGTTCAACAACCGCCGCATCAAGGCAGGTGAGGCGGCCGATGCAGCGAGAGCTGTGCATGATGCCGTCGCATCCCAAATGCATGGCCTGATGGCCCGGCAGCAGAGCGAGGCAGATGCCCTTGCCAAGGCCACGGAACGGCGGACGCTGGCAATAGCGGCGCTTGAAGCCGCCGTTTCTGGCACCGGGCTTGCCATGGAGGCAATCCCAGCGCTGCTCGGTCGGTCGCCGGACGAGGTTGCCGCTTTGTCGGCGCGGGTGAAGGCGCTGGATCTGGCGAGGGCAAATGCCGCGGCCCTGCTGGCATCCCGCCAACAGGATCACCAGACCCTCGTCAACAAGGGCACACCGGCGCTCGAACGGGCGGAGATTGAAGAGCGCATCAAGGCGATTGTCGAGCAGGAACAACAATGCCAGACGGCGCTTGCCGAGGTGCGGGCAAAGCTGGAGATGGACCGTCTGGCGCATGAAAAGATGTCCGAGCTGGTCGGAAAGATCGAAGCGGCAAAAGCCGTGCTTGATACCTGGACTGCGGTCAATGATGTCATTGGCTCGGCCAGTGGCGACCGCTTTGCCCAGATCGCGCAGGAGGTCACCCTCAGTATCCTTGTGGACCATGCCAATCACCACCTTGCGGACATCAAGCCACGCTATCGGCTGGCGCTGGGGGAGGGCAAGCTCTCGCTGCATGTCATCGATGAGCACATGGCGGGGGAAATCCGCTCGACGCGCAGTCTGTCGGGCGGGGAACGGTTCCTCGTGTCCCTGTCGCTGGCGCTCGGCCTGTCGACCATTGGGGCGCAGGGAGCGATCTCCTCGATGCTGTTCATCGATGAGGGCTTCGGGTCGCTGGATGCGGAAAGCCTCGAACTGGCGATCAATGCGCTTGAGGCGCTGCGGGCGCAGGGTCGCACGATTGGCGTGATCAGTCACGTTCAGGCGATGAAGGACCGGATTCCGGTGCAGATTCAGGTCAAGGCGCAGGGCGGTGGTGCCAGCGAGATTGTGCTGCAGATCGCCTGACGGTCGGGTGTTCCAGCCTTTCATGAAAAACGACGGGCCTTTCGGTCCGTCGCTTCAAAACTTCAGCTATCTCATCTGTTGGCCAGCGGCTTCCATTTTCGGATGGCAATCAGACGCGAGCGATGCGAATGACCTGCGGCGGGGCGATGATGTGGCCATCGGTCTTGATGGCCTCGATGGCCTTGTTGATCCGCATTTCCGTGGTCTCATAGGTGATCAGGATGATGTCCTGGCTCTTGCCTGCTGTCGGGGTTGCTTCGGCTTCGCTGGCTTTCGACCGCTTCTTGTGTTGCACGATGCTCTCAAGGGAGATTTCCTGCTCTGCCATGCGGGTGGCGATCGAGGCGAACACACCGTGCATGTCATTGACGCGCAGGCGGATGTAATAGCCGCCTTCATGAGCGTAGATTTCCGATTGCTTGAATGGCACCAGCGCGTCTGCGGGGCGACCGAGCGGCTTGACCTCGAGGCCGCGGGCCAGATCGACGATATCGGCGATGACCGCAGAAGCAGTTGCGTCGCCACCGGCGCCCGGACCGGCCAGCGTGACGGAGCCGATGGCATCGCCGTCGATCACCACGGCATTGGTCACACCGGAGATCTGGGCGATGGACGAATCCCGCGGCACCATGGTCGGGTGGACGCGCTGTTCGATGCCGGTGGAGGTCTTCTTGGCGACGCCGAGCAACTTGATGCGGAAGCCCAGATCACGGGCGGCGGCGATGTCGGCCGGGGTGATGCTGGTGATGCCCTCGACCAGAATGGCTTCGCTCTCGATTTCGGTGCCGAAGGCAAGGCTGGTCAGGATGGTGAGCTTGTGGGCCGTGTCATAGCCTTCAACATCGAAGGTAGGGTCGGCTTCGGCATAGCCCAGACGCTGGGCATCCTTGAGGCAGGCGTCAAACGACAGGCCTTCCTCTTCCATGCGGGTCAGGATGTAGTTGCAGGTGCCGTTGAGGATGCCGTAAACACGGCTGATGGCGTTGGCGGTCATGCTTTCCCGCACGGCCTTGATGACCGGAATGCCACCGGCGACGGCGGCCTCGAAATTGAGGGCGACATGATTGGCTTCAGCCATGCGTGCCAGCTCGTTGCCGTGTTTGGCAATCAGCGCCTTGTTGGCGGTAACCACGTGCTTGCCCGACTGGATGGCGGCGCGCACGGCTTCTTCTGCCGGGCCGCTGTCGCCACCTATCAGCTCGACGAACACGTCGATGTCGTCGCTCTTTGCCAGATCGACAGGATTGTCATACCAGCGATAGCCGGAGAGATCGATGCCGCGATCTCTGGTCTTGCTGCGCGCAGAAATGGCGCGGACTTCGATGGCTAGGCCCGCCTTCTCGGCAAATTTCATTTGCATGGAATCAAGGCGCTTCAGGGCTGCAGTGCCTACTGTTCCGAGACCGGCCAGGCCAATTTTTAACGTGTTGCTCATTGTGTCGAAAGTCCGCTTCTCATTGTTCGCAAGTCACAGGGTGCCGGATGGTCCGGATAGTGAGGTCGATTGCCTCTGACGCCTCTGGTTTCCTGATGATGCATAAGGAACAAAAACTCTATTCTCAAGGAAGATAACTGTTTAATTGGCGGAGATACAAATATCCATCCATATGTCATGCAGTTCTTTGTATTGTGAGCAAAAATCGCGGGTGAAATGCTTCCGGGGGCTGTCGGCAGGCGAGTTTGTCCACAACGCCAGCCGTTCTGCTTTGGTCGATTACTACACCTATAGCTGTTCTGGCGCTGGTCACAAAATGGTAGACTGGCAGCAATTCATGTCGGGGGGAAAATGCCTCTCTGCCACCGGGTAGTGCGCCTAGCTGCTCCCGATGTGATGAGACTGATGCTGCCAAACGCTTTCATCTCCTCATGCCCTATGGGCAAGGTCGCTTGTCATGGCCATACCCGTTTCTTTCGCTTTCTCTTTCCTCGTCCGCTCTTTCTCCCGATGGCGCGTTGCAGCCTTTTTCTTGCTGTGCCTGATGATCGCCTCTGCAGGCACCTCGCTTGCCTTTGGCCAGGGCGCAGGGGATGCCAAGGCCAGTGTCGAGGAGCAATCGGCCAAGGAGGAGAAGGTCTATCTGCAGGCGCACAAGGAGATCAAGGAAAAGTTCACCGCCGCCGAGGAGAAGGTGACCGCAGTCGTCAAGGAACTCGGCATCCTGCAGCAGCATGTCACCAACTGGCGCAACGCCACCCGGAGAAGCACGGCGCAGGGCGCCCAGAACGCCATCTCCGACATGGGGATCGAGTTTGCCGAAGGACTTCGCGATGATGCCATCAAGAAGCTGTTCGGGGATGACTATGGACCCAAGCTCATCAACATGATGCAAAGCCTTGAAAAGGCTACGGGCCGCAAGCTTGGTGTTCCGAGCCGGGCTCAGATGGAAAAACTGCTGGAGACCGCAGTGGGCCGCGAGCAGCTTTATGGCTATATGTACAATATCAGCGCCATCGAGCGGACCCTGCGCAAGGGGGGCTATTTCGACAAGCTCAACAAGATCAAGGCCAGCTTCGACAGTGCCAAGCAGAGCATCGATGAAGCGGGCAAGATGCTAGAGTTTGTCGCCGTGTTCGACCCGAACAATGTCGACAAGGATGCACCCATATCCCGCCTGAAGGCTCTGGGGGGCGTGCTTGGCTACATGAAGCAGTTCACCAAGCCGGTGCCCGGTCTTGGCGATCTGATCGACTTTTATATCTCGGCAACCGAGGAGTTCTCGACGGCACTCTCCGATCTTGACAAGAAGCTGAGGGAAGCGCGGGACGGCTCGATCTGTGGCAGCCTGCAAAGCTCGCCCCAGTCGCGGGCACTGGCCCAGTTTCTGGTCGGCAAGCGCAATGGCGACTGCTTCAACTTCTATCAGTTCTATGCCGCAGAGGCCCTGTTGGCGCCAACCAAGGCGTGGCGCCACGCAGGCAGTCAGGATGTCTTTCTGTTCTCGCCCGATGGCAGCTATGCCTATCTCACCGGGACGCAATATCTGAAGCTGGCGCGACCGTTCGAGGCGCTCAAGGCAAGTGGCATCGGCAGTTGGGAGCGTCTGGCGCGGGTCGACTATTTCATGAAGCTGGCGTCCGTTGCCTCGGAGAAGGGGCGGGAGGAGGCTGGCAATCGGACCTATGTTCCCGGTCATACGCTCTGCGGCCAGTACGCGGACTGGTTTGGCGAGCGCAACGTCTGGGCCATTCTGGAAAAGACCGGCACGGTGGATATGGCCCGACGGTTCGTCTCTCCTTCCGGTTCCAGCAGCTTCCGTCTGTCGGCGGCCAGTCGGGATGCGCTGATCGGGCTTTGCACCTATGATCAGGACATGCGGCGCAGCATGACCAGCACCTACAATCGCTTCAGGGATCTGGTGATGGTGACGTTCGACATCTATGCCGATGATCGCGGTGCGCGGCCGAAGCTGACAGCCTTTCGTCTCAATGACAGTCGGGCGATTCTCGATCGCTCATGGATCTCGCGCGCCCCGGATTTTGTTCGGATCCCTGCTATCGTGTCTGCCGGAAAGCGCGTGCAGTATCGCGTGCTGGCCGAAGACTGCGAGGAGAAACGCTTTGCAACGACCTTCTCGAGGGAAGGACGGAAAACCCTGATGGTCTCTCTCAAACGCAAGAAGGATGAGCAAAGGGAAGCCGAAGACAAAAAGGATGACGGGGGCCAGCAGGATGCCGGGGGGCAACAGGATGATGGCCGTGGCCAAGACCAGGGCGGAACGCGGGATGACAAGGGAACTGCGACCGGTCCGAACGATGGCGATGACGCTCTGGACGATCTTATCAACGAAACCGAAGCCAATGGTGAAACTGCCTCATCCGGTGTGCAGTCTGGGGATGGTCAGGGCCAGACTGGTGGAGGAAGTGGCGCGTCTGCCGGACAGACGGACGAGCCGCAAGGCGATGTTGCGGTAGGGCTGGGTGAGGAAGCTGGAGACGTTGGCTCTGACGGGCAAGGCGCAACCACCGAGACTGGTGACAGCGGAGAGGCCGGGAATACGCCAGAAGAGACCGGAGAGGATCTGACTGAAGGGGAAACGCCGGCGGAAGATCAGACTGCCGCCGGAAATGGGATTGAAATCCCTTCCGTGGGCTCTGGCGTGGGCGGAATCGAGGTCACCGCTGTCGATGCCAATGATGTCTACCTTGGCGATCGCAAGTCGATTTCCGTGCCAACGCCTGAATGGGCACCGTTGTCGATGCCTGAAGCCAACGACAGCGGGCACGCATCGGTGGTGATCGTTTCGCCGGTTGACGAGGAAATCCTGCCTGATAGCCTGCCGCAGTATCACTGGCAGTCCGAGCCGCCCATCCGCTTCGAGCCTCCGGTCTCTTCGGACGGGAGGACCGTGGCGATCTTTGACCGGACCGGGTCTGTGAAGATCTGGGCCGATGCTGTCAAGGGCGAACAGAAACAGCGGGTCGAGGCCGGCACGTTCGAAGCCAAGGTGCCGCAATTCGCGATCCAGTTTACACCGCCATCTGCTGCCGTCGCCGGTAGTGAAATCTCAGCAAGGCTGACGTCCTCGCCGATGGTCGATGAAGAGTTCATCACGGTGTCGTGGGAGGAGCCGCCAGAGCAGAATCTGGTCAGTTCGCAGCGAAGCGGTATGACGTTGCAGTTCAAGGGGGATGCCGGTGAAGTGGTGCCATTGTCGGCAGCCATTGCAAACAAGGCCACCGGGGATGCCCTCACCACCGTTGAGGCAAGCTATTCGGTGGCTACGCTGTCCTTCACCATCAAGGCCAAGCGCCGTGGTCCGCCGGTCAAGGTCTGGGATGCTGACCGAAAGGGGCTTGTGGAAGCCGGGGCCGATCAGTTCTATGTCGGCGAGGCCATCGATCTGACGGCCGAATTTGCAGGGGGCAAGACACCGGATGATATTCGCTGGCGCTGGCAGGTGGATGCGGGCAGTTCGCTTTCCAACGAGATCGCCACCCTGCCGACCCTGACGCGGTCCGAACCCGGCAGTGCGCAGGTTTCGCTCAGCATCCGCGACCGGAACGGCAAGGAGATGGCCAAGGCCGATACCACGGTTTCGTTCCTCGAGAAGACCGACGAGCCAGGTGGGTCCAAGACGTCATCCAAGGGTGACAAGCCAAAGGACCAGCCAAAGAACCAACCAAAGGACCAGGCAGTAGGCAAGGATGGCAAGACGGCAGACGGCAAGGATGGTCGTTCCGGCGCTGATGGCAAGGAGGCTGCCGGCAACGATGGGAAGAGCGGCTCCATGGGAACGGACAGTGGCACGCAGTCAGCCAACTCCACCGGTCAGAAAAAGCCGCCGGATGACTGGTGCGCGCCGGGAACCAATCAGCATACTGCTGCGTCGCAGATGTGGGCGACAGGTCTGCAGGCCGTCGGAACGCAGCAATATGAGCGGGCTTTCGCCCATTTCGAGGCCAGTCTGGCGATCTGTCCTGACGAGACACGACAGAAACTGTTTGACAGTCTGAAGGCAAAGGTGGCGCAAGCCGGAACCACGACAGCCTCTGGTGGCCAGCCGGGCTCACAGGCCGCAACCGCACAACCGCCCCAGACCCAGAGCCAGACACGCAGTCAACCGCCGGTTCAACATCCTGTGCAAACGCCAGTGCAGCGGCCGTCACCAACAACACGGACACCGCCGCCTGATCCTTGTGGCACGGGCGGATCCCGTCAGAAAGCTGCCGCAGATTTGTGGACGCAGGGGCTGGGCGAGGCCAAGGCGACTCGTTATGAGGGTGCGCTGGAGCGTTTCCGCCAGAGTCTGGCTCTTTGTCCCGATGCCAAGCGCGCCCAGATGGTCGACGCCATGGCGAAGCGTCTTGAACAGATCGCCGAGCAGAAGCGGCAGCAGGAAGAAGCCAATCGCAAGGCAGCCAATCCTTGTGCCGAGGGCGGACAGTTGTTGCAGCCCGCAAGGCAGCAATGGCAGCAGGGTCTTGCCACCATCAAGGGCGGTAAACCGGCAACCGGCCTGCAATTGCTCAGGAACAGTCTTTCCCTTTGCCCTGATGCGGAACGCAGCAAACAGCTGAAGGGTCTGGAAACTGCCATTGCCAAGCAGCAGGACGTTGAAAGGGCGAAGGCAGAGGCCCAGGCCCGAGCCCAGGAACAGGCACAGAAGGACGCAGCCGCAGCAGCGCAATCGGGCAAAGCGGGGTCACTGGCGCCAGGCAGCGTCGATCCGTTCGATGGATTTGATGTTCCCGAGTATGATCCGAATGCCCGGACTCCGGAAAAGGCCACATCGCCCTTCGCGGTGGCCCCGACACCAGAAGCGACCCGTGGAGCCAGTGACGAGTATTGGAGCAACAAGGCCAATGAGCAGAAACAGCAGGAGCAGGCGCAACAGGCGCAACAGGCGCAACAGGCACAGCAGGCACACAATGGTCAATCTGGTGGAAAACAGATCGGCTCGCTGAACGGATCTGCCTTGGCGCTCTACAAAGGGCAAGTCAGCGGGCTTGAAAACAACGAGATCACTATCGAGGTGGTCGGTAATCGGCTATCGGCCAAGGTTCGGATCAATTTTGGACGAGAGGTGGACACCGGCAGCTTCACCGCGACTCTCACGAACGGTCAGTTCGAGACGACCTTCAATCTCTATTCCAACCTCCATCCCGGCAAGGTGGAGCTGAGCTTGCGGGTCAAGGGGCGGGTGGAAAATCATCGGGTGTCCGGCGTTGCCGAAACGCTCAATATCCGCACAGATCCGCACCCATGGTCTGCCGATCGGGTTGGAGGACAAGGTTCGGGTCAATCCATGGACGACATTATCGATGGCATCGCTGCACGCATTCGCGCCGGCATCCCCTCAGTCAAGGAAGTGGTAAAGGAAGTTCCCTATGCGCAATAGTCATGGTTGGCCTGATGTGAGCCTTGCAAAAGCTGCTGCCGGGCTTTGGTTTTTGTTTCTGCTGCTGGTCTTCTGCCTGCCGGTCCAGGCCATCGAGCTCGGGCGTAGCGGCATACTGGTCAATCCGCCGGACAGGGGGTGGAAGGTCGAGAGCCAGCGGGACGCCAACATCGAGGTGTGGCATCTCCGTGCCAAGGACTGGGATCCTGTTCCCAGAGAATCTGGCCTGATTGCCGTCACGATCTCGTTTCTGGATAGCGATCCGCTCAATGGTGCTCCGCTCAATGGCATGATGAAGAAGGCATCCTCCCTGATGTTGGATAAATTCCTCACGGATGTTGCGGATGTTCGGCCGCTCAGGGTGCAGTCGGGGCGCTTCGAGGTGGCCAAGGAAGACTATGTCGGGGCGCTTGATCTCAAATCGGCTGGCAAGAAGCCGGTGAGTGCGCGCTTCATGGTCGTGCGCTGCCGGGAAGGGTTCTTGATGCTGACAGCCTTTTCGCTGCTGCCACTGGATGACGAGCCGTTTGCAGGCCTGTTGGGCAAGGGCGGGATGTTGGTGTTTGACGGCCCCGGTTCCGGGATTTTCGCCAGCCTGACCGGCGGCGGGTCTGGTCCTGACGGGCAACAGCCGAAGGTGACGGACAGCATGCCTTCCGGTCAGACGGCTCCCAATCAGCAGACGCCGGAGCAGCAGATCGACAGCGTGCTGGACGCGCTTGATTTTGGTGGTGGCCAGACTCCGCAGGCAGGAGATACCGCGCCGCAAACTGGAGCAGGCAGTGGCAGTGGCGAGGGGGAAATCCAGATGGATGACCTGCTTGAACAAATGCAGAAGAGCTTTTAGAGGCAGGGAGGAAGAGACATGAAGACAACGGTTTACCGAGGGGTCCTGTTAATGGGCCTTGCCTTTGTCAGCGGTCCGGCGCTTGCCGACTATGTGAGCGGGCTCAACCCCTACGGCGACAATTTCCTTGCCTTGCGGCAATACCCAAGTGCGCGCTCCCGGCTCATTGCCCGGCTCGGGCCCAACACCATTGTCGAGGTGCTCGATGCAGACGGGGTGTGGCGCTATGTGCGCACACAGGATGGTCTCATCGGTTGGGCGCATGGCAACTGGATCTTCCCAGGCATGCCTGCCTATGGCGGGGGCGGTGCTCCCGATATGGGGGGAACTGCTCCGGATCTGGGCTCGCCTGATCTGGGTGGGCCGATCAATGATGCGCCTCAGCCCGTTCAACCACAACCCGTTGGGCCTCAGGTTGGGTCTGCTCCGGTCAACGTACTGCCTCCAGCGCCAGATCCCGTCCAGCAGCCCGCCGTCTCATCTGCTCCGGCTGTTTCCGGTTCGCTCGACTGGTTGGAGAGCCATCTTGAGAAGTTCCATGATCCGCTGAAATACTATCCTGACTAGGAGGCTTCCATGTCGATGCCCAAGGGACAGTTTGTCCCCTTTGCCTTCATCCTTTCTGCTGTTCTGGTTTCGGGCCTTGCTTTCGGCCTTGTTGCAGGAGGTGCCGTGACGGCGGCTCAAGCGGAGGGTCCGCTTGCCTGGAGCCATTATGCCGTTACCCGGTTTGGCACCGAAGCCGACATTCCCAGCAGCTTCATCGCCCAGGACGCTCCGGATGCCGGAGATGGCCGGACATTCCTGTCGCCGGATGGCTCGGGGGAGATTCGCATCTATGGCAGTTTCAATGTGCTTTCGGATACGATGAAGGCCTATCAGGAGGAACAGCTCGGTTACATGCAGAGCGACGGTTTCACGCTCAAACGACAACAACAGGGCGAGAACTGGTTTGTTCTGGCCGGCGTTGAAGGGACGGATGTGATCTATCTCTTCGTCAAGCATGGCAAGGATTGCGGCCCGGAGCTGATGCATCACATGCGGCTGAAATATCCCTCATCCAACATGGCCGAATGGAAGCCGATCATCGCCCGCACGATCCAGTCGCTGGATGGTCCCTGCCCGTGAGAGGTGAAATGCTCTCGGCTATTTCGTCAGACGCGAGCGTTTGGGATCACCTCAGACAGGTGCGTTGGCGTCCGCTTTTTGTCTCCTGGCATGTGAGCGATCCCGGAAGGCGACGATGAGTGTCGCCCCGACGACAAGGGCGCTCGACAGATAGAAATTCGGTTCCGGAACGATCGCAAAGAACAGGAAGTCGGCAACCACTGCGAAAGCCAGCGACAGATATTCGAAGGTTGCCAGCTTTGAGACTTCACCGAGCTTGTAGCTGAGGGTCATCATGATCTGGGCGATGCCGCCAGCGACACCGCATCCTATCAGAAGCATAAGCTGGCGGCCATCGGGCATGACCCAGCCGAGTGGCAGGGTGAGGAGACCGGCAAGCGTGCAGGTGAGCGCGAAGTAGAAGGCGATGGCAGCCGGATTTTCCGTCGCGGTCAACCGGCGCACCTGGATGCGGGCGCCGGCCGTCAGGATGGCGGTGACAAGCCCGAGCGCGACACCGACCAGATAGCCATGGTCGGTGTGAATGGCGGTAAGATCCGGCAGGATCAGCACCAGCATGCCGGAAAAGCCAAGGCCGATGCCGGCGATGCGGACGGGTGTGACCTGTTCTTTCAAGAGGGCCCGCGCCAGCAGCACGGAAATGATCGGGGCCAGATAGCCGATGAGGGTCGAATGGGCGATGGGCAGGTATTTGAGTGCCGCAAACGAGGTGAACATTGCGATGCAGCCAAGCAGGCATCGGGTGACATGGCCCATCGGGCGTGCAGTGCGAAGACCGGCGGGAAATTCCTTCGTCATCATCAGCAACAGCACAAGCGGCAGGAGAGCAAATGCGCTGCGAAAGAAGACGATCTGACCGGTCGGGATCTCTCCGGCGAGAAACTTGATGAAGAGCATCGTGATGGTGAAAAACAGGGTCGATGCGATGCGCAGGATGATCCCTTTTGTGTCCGAACTCATGGGCTTAGGTCTTCTGGTTTTCGGTTCTGATGGCGGGCGGGGTGATGGACAAGGCGAGCCTGCCCCCTGCGGCTTTCCGCTCAAGGGCTATGCTGTCAGGGCTGAGCGGCCGGGACATCCAAGATCAAGATAGAGTGACTTTGCTGTCTGGTCCAGAGCATCCGGCAGGTTGAGACTCTGTTGTAGGGCCGGTCGAAGGGTCGATGGAGGACGAGGCTCCTCCTCTTGAGCGGATGTGGCGGTCCGATACGGGTCAAAACGATGGGCCGCTGGAATTTTTGACGGCTTTGTATCGGAGAATTTGTACCGCAATTAGAAACGCTTAGCGGTTGTATTGTAATCGATATAAACTACGACCTTCGCCTCATAGGTGGTCGAGGGCGGGATTTGGTAGACTGGATCTCTCATAAAGGGAAAGAGAGTTCCATGCTTGCCTATCATGAACACAATCAGCCGGTCGAGTTTCGCTCGGCGCTTATCGTGGATGACCATCCGCTTTTTTGCGATGCACTCTGCATGACCTTGCAAGCGGTGTCCTCCATCCGTTCCATCCATACGGTCAACAGCCTGCAGGACGCGCTGGACATCATCATCGAGCATGACAGCCCGGATCTGATCGTGCTGGATCTCAATCTGCCCGATGTTCAGGGACTGGATGGCCTGTTGCGTCTGCGTAACACCACGCGCTCGCCGATTGTCGTCATCTCGTCAATGGCTGACAACCGGATCATCAGTTCGGTCATTCATACCGGTGCATCGGGTTTCATCCCCAAGCATTCCAATCGTTCGATTTTCCAGAAGGCGATCGAGACCCTGGCCGAGGGCAAGAAATTCATCCCCGCCGGCTATGTGCTGCTGGAGAACAGCCCGGCGCTCAGCGAAGACGAAACCATCAAGCGGATGGCCTCGCTGACCAATCAGCAGGGGCGTATCCTGCAACTGATCTGCGAGGGCAAACTGAACAAGCAGATCGCCTTCGATCTGTCGATTGCCGAGACCACCGTCAAGGCGCATGTGACGGCAATCATGCGCAAGCTCGGTGTTCAGAGCCGGACGCAGGCAGTGTTGATGGCCAAGAAGACCAGCTTTGGCCATGTCTCCGACGAGGGCGAGAGCCCCGCTCAGGGTCTGTGAGCATGTGCGCAACCCTGTTGGGACAGAAAGGCTGGGAGGCTTGATGACGGACCGGTTGGCAGGCTTGCACCAAGGCGCGGACGATGGGGGCGTGATTGTCCGGACGGCCTGTGTTGCCTGCGATGCCGAGGACGCGGTCGAACGTCTGAGACAGGCTCTGCAGCCGGATGATCTCGAGATCGTGGTCATTTTCTTCTCTCCCCGAACAGACATCGCCGCCTTCGTCGCCCGTTTGGGGGAAGGCTTTGCGGGCACGCGGCTGGTGGGATGCACGACCGCTGGTGAAATCACCCAGGATGGCTATGCCGAGGGCACCATCATGGCGCTGGGGTTTCCGCGCAGCCACTTTTCCGCCCGCAGCCTGCTGATCGATGACCTTGATAATCTCGACAGCCGCGGGGTGGTGGATGGCATCATTCGCAATCGCAACGGCCTTGCGGCAGAGGTGCCGCGTTGGCAGTCGGAGTTCTCGCTGCTGCTGGTCGACGGGCTTTCCACCTGTGAGGACCAACTGACGGCCGAGATTTCCTTCGGTCTCGGACCGGTGCCGCTTTCCGGCGGGTCGGCGGGGGACGGAACGGATTTTGCCCGCACTTTTGTTCTTTTCGATGGCAAGGTGGCGTCCAATGCCGCCGTCCTCATCCAGATGGTCAGCCGTTGCCCGATCCGCGTGTTCAAGACCGATCATCTGGTTCCGGCCGAGACGCGGATGGTTGTGACCGGTGCCGATCCGTCCAGGCGCGTGGTCTCGGAAATCAATGCCGAACCGGCCGCGCGGGAATATGCCCGTATTCTTGGCAAGGATCCCGAGCAACTGTCGCCCTTCATCTTTGCGGCCCATCCGGTTGTGGTGCAGTTCGGTGGCCAGCACCATGTGCGCGCCATCCAGCGGGTGGCGGACAATGGCGATCTGGTATTCTTCTCCGCCATTGATGAGGGGGTGGTGCTGACCTTGGCCGAACCGGACAACATGGTCGACCATCTCGAGCGGGAAATGCAGGCTCTCAGCGAGGGTGGCAAGCCGGATGCAATCATCGCCTTTGACTGTATCCTGCGGCGGCTCGAAGCGGAGCAGAAGCAGCAGGTCGGGCAACTCTCCCGCATCCTTGCAGACAATCGGGTTGTCGGCTTCTCCACCTATGGTGAGCAGTATAATTCCATGCATGTGAACCAGACGCTGACTGGCGTTGCCATCTATCCACCAGACGAGGGCTGAGCTTGGAACACGGACTGATCAATCCTGCCGATACACTGGAGCGGCAGAATGAAAAGCTGATCAAGATCGTCACCACCCTGATGCGTCGTGTCGAGAAGGGGGTGGACGCGTCCGGCGTGGCCTATGCGCAGTTCCAGCGGGCTGTGCTGCTGGAAGACGAGGTACGCTCGCGGACCCATGATCTGGAGCGGGCGCTGGATCTGCTCAATGAATCCAATATGCGACTGGCGCGCGCCAACGCCGAGGCCGAAACGGCGCGTGTCAATCTGGCCAACGCGCTGGAGACGGTGCAGGAAGGCTTTGCCCTGTTCGATGCCGAGGATGTGCTGGTGATGTGCAACAGCCGCTTCGGGCTGCACATGCGCGATATCCACCCGCGGCTGCAACCGGGGCTGCGGTTCGAGGACTACGTCCGGATTGTCAGCACCAGCCGCTACCTCGATCTGCCCGAGGGGCAGGCCTCTCCGGAGTGGGCTGCCAACCGGATGGAGCGGCACAAGGACCGGCACGTGGCCTTCAATGTGCGCATGGCGGGAGACTGCTGGCTGCAGGTGAGCGAGCATCGCACGCCGGACGGCGGCACGGTCATTTTGCAGACCGATATCACCGACATGGTGCTGCTCGAGCGGCAGGAGCGGGAGCGGCTGCTCGATGGGCAGGCCCAACTGATCCGGGCGACGCTGGAACATCTCAATCAGGGCATCTGTATTTTCGACGATCAGAACCGGCTCATCGGCTGGAACCAGCGGGCAGGCGAGTTGTTGACCATTGCCGCGCGCCAGTTCCAACTGGGTATTTCCTTCGGTGCCCTCTACAAGCTTATCCGGTCCAAGGTCAGTTTTTCGCGCAAGCAGGATGTCAAACGGATCGAGGATTGGGTGCAGGTCGGGGTCAATCGGCCACCGCTGTCGTTCGAGATCGTCATCGGTCGCGACAGGGTGCTGGCGGTGTTTGCCCAGCAGATGCCCGACAAGGGGTTTGTGATCAGCTTCACCGATGTGTCTGCCGAGCGGTTGGCGGTGCGGGCCATTTCCGAGGTCAATGAGACCCTCGAACAGCGCGTTGCCGAGCGGACACTCGAACTGGAAGCTGCGCTCGCCGAAGCCGAACGGGCCAATGCCTCCAAGTCACGCTTTGTGGCCGCGGCCAGCCATGACCTGTTGCAGCCACTCTCGGCGGCCAAGCTGTTTGTTGCTTCGCTGGAGAGCGAACTGGCCGACCCGGAGCTTGCAAGCCCGGAGTTGGCCCAACGGGCCGCCAAGGCCAACAATGCGCTGATGAGTGCAGAGAATATTCTCAACGCGTTGCTCGACATTTCCAAACTGGATTCCGGCCGGGCGGCCCTGCACGAGGGGCCGGTGGCACTGGACGATCTGCTCGGGCCCCTTCGTGATGAATTGAGGCCTCTTGCCGAGAAGAAGGGGCTGGCCTTCCGGATGGTGTCGACTGGGGCTGTGGTCATCAGCGATGCGTCCTATCTTCGACGCATTCTGCAGAATTTGATCAGCAATGCCATACGCTATACCGCCAGAGGCAAGGTGCTGGTGGGAGTGCGCAGCCGCATGGGGCGGTTGTTCATCGAGGTGTGGGATACGGGCCCCGGGATACCCGAGCATGAACAGGGCAAGATCTTTCAGGAGTTCCAGCGCCTCAACGCCACTGTCAGTGCCGCCGATGGCATGGGGCTGGGGCTGGCGATCGTCGAGCGGGCCTGCCGCCTGCTCGATCATCCGCTGCATCTCAAATCGGAGGTTGGCAAGGGAACCTGCTTTTCGGTGGAGCTGCCGCCCTCGTCGGTGGTACCCAAACCAGCCCCCTCCGATGACCTTATCCTGCTGGGCAAGGAAAAACGGCTCAGTCTTGCCCATCACATCGTGCTGCTGATCGAGAATGACGAGGGACTGAGAAGCGCCATCACGCTGACGCTGGAGAAATGGGGGGTCGATGTGCTGCCATGCGCCAACGAGGGCGAGGCCGTGGCGGTGCTGCAGGAACTGGATATCGCGCCGGATGCCATCATTGCCGACTATCAGCTGGATCATGGTCTGCTGGGAACCGATGTGGTACTGCGTTTGCGCGAGCGCTACGGCAAGGTGCCGACCTGCATCATTTCGGCCAATCGTTCGCCGCTGCTGGCTGAACAATGCCAGCGGCTTGGTGCATCGTTGCATCACAAGCCACTCAACCCGCTGGAATTGCGGGAATTTCTGGAGGATGCCGTAAGCCGGTAGGGGCCAGAAGAGCCAGCGTGTGCAGAAGAGCGGGGGACTGTTCTGAGGTCTGGTTCTTGCTGTCGGAGTGGCGGTCGCCGGAATTCCGGTCTTGTTTCCTGCCACCCGTCTTCCGGTCTGCCTACCGACTTCGGCCCCATCCTTCCGGGAAACTTTAGACCCACGCATCCCGGAAGGGGGGCAGGGCCACATGCGGCCCTGCAGGGAGTATCAGAAGAAGCCGAGCGCGTCGGTTGAGTAGCTCACCAGCATGTTCTTGGTCTGGCGATAGTGCTCGAGCATCATCTTGTGGGTTTCACGGCCGATACCGGACTGCTTGTAGCCGCCGAAGGCTGCATGGGCCGGATAGGCGTGATAGCAGTTGGTCCAGACGCGACCGGCCTGAATTTCGCGGCCGAAGCGGAAGGCGCGGTTGCCGTTGCGGGTCCAGACGCCGGCACCGAGTCCGAAGTCGGTGTCGTTGGCGATGGCCAGCGCCTCGTCATCGTCCTTGAAGGTACAGACCGAGAGCACCGGCCCGAAGATTTCCTCCTGAAAGATCCGCATCTTGTTGTTGCCCTTGAAGACGGTCGGATTGATGTAGTTGCCGCCTTCGAGGCCCGGCAGGTTGGCCACGGTGCCGCCCATGAGGCAGGTCGCGCCTTCCTGTTCGCCGATCTTCAGATAGGACGAGATCTTTTCCTTCTGCTCGCCGGAGGCCTGGGCGCCGATCATGGTGTCCATGTTGAGCGGGTTGCCCTGCTTGACCTTCTTGACGCGTTCCAGAGCCCGGGCAATGAACTCGTCATAGATGGATTCCTGCACCAGAGCGCGGGATGGGCAGGTGCAGACCTCGCCGGAGTTGAGAGCGAACATCGAGAAGCCTTCAAGGCACTTGTCGAAATAGGCGTCGTCCGCATCCATGATGTCTTCAAAGAAGATGTTCGGCGATTTGCCGCCCAGTTCCAACGTCACCGGTATGAGGTTCTGCGAGGCATACTGCATGATCAGGCGACCGGTCGAGGTTTCGCCGGTGAAGGCGATCTTGGCGATGCGCTTGGATGATGCCAGCGGTTTGCCGGCTTCAAGGCCGAAGCCGTTGACGATGTTGACCACGCCCGGCGGCAGCAGATGGCCTACCAGTTCGATGAACACCATGATCGAGGCCGGGGTCTGCTCGGCTGGCTTGAGCACCACGCAGTTGCCGGCGGCCAGTGCCGGAGCCAGCTTCCACACTGCCATCAGCAACGGGAAGTTCCATGGAATGATCTGGCCGACCACGCCGAGTGGCTCCGGAATATGATAGGCATAGGTGTTGTGGTCGATTTCGGAGATGTGACCTTCCTCGGCTCGGATGCAACCGGCGAAATAGCGGAAATGGTCAACGGCCAGCGCCACATCGGCGGCAATGGACTCTCGGATCGGCTTGCCGTTGTCGATGGTCTCGGCAACAGCCAGCATCTGGGTGTTGGCTTCCATCAGATCGGCGATCTTGAGCAGCATGTTGGAACGCTCGGTCGGCGAGGTCTTGCCCCACGACGGGAATGCGGCATGGGCGGCGTCCAGCGCGGCCTCGATGTCGTCCGCGTTCGAACGGGCACATTCGCAGATCACTTCGCCGGTGATTGGCGTCACGTTCTGGAAATACTGGCCGGATTTCGGGGCGGTGAATTCACCGTTGATGTAGTTGCCGTAGCGGGTCTTGAACGGGAACTCGACATTCAGGTGTGATGTATCAAGCGCGGCACTGCGTGTCGCTGGCGTTACGATATTCATGGTTTCCTCCCTTTTGAATCTGCTCGCCAGCACCCTGCCTAAGGCCTTGTTGACCTTTCCCGGATCCGTTCCTCCCAGATCCGCGCGGTCTTTGCCGGTCCTGCCCATGGTCTGTGGCTTTAAGCTGTGAACCAGCAGAGTGCGCCATCAAAGCGAACTGGCACTGTTCTTTGGCTCTGCGGTCTAATGCCGGGGCTTGACCTTGTATTTGGGGCCTGTGTTCGGGTCCCCTGGCTTGCAAATTGTAACAATTCCAGATTAGGGCAGAGAGGGCCGACCTGCCTATGAGACCAAGGTGCCGATGGGTTGTATCGGTGGTTTTACGTATTTGGAAGGGCGTTCGCGAGGCCATTAAAACCAATGACTTGCCGCAGTGCAGCAAAATGCGCAGCCAACGGATGGGCGCGACTTTGGCATTGGGTGGCCGCTTGGCGCGTCGCAGAGGGCAAAAAGCGCCACATCAGAGGCGGGTCGGCCAGAGGCCAGAGGCGCTGTTTTTACGGTCATTTCTCTTTATGTCTGCGTACATTTGTCTCACTGCGCGGGAGGGTCAACAGCTGCGTCGTGATCCTGTCGGCATTTGTGGAAATTTTTCAGGCATTTGAACGGGATAGGGCGTGAGTGCGTCCGGTGTCTGCAATTTCGACGCGAGAGGGTGGATTTTGCGCCCTGCAGCCGACGAAAATTCGGCTGGTATTATTGGTGGGCATCTGGTTGACTTATATCGTCTTCATATAATATTTGTCGACAAATGTAATACAGATTTCTTCCGGTTCGAGTGGTGCCCGCCGCACCCGCGGGGCACGATATATTTCCGATCGGTCCGCTTTTCGAATTCCATTGCCATTCGGTGTTCGAGCGCACTCGCTGCCTGAGTTGTCCCTATCTGTCTTTCCTGCCAGCACTGCTCTGCTGAAGAAATTTTGAAAGGTTGAACAGTGATCGAGAGTTCCAGCAATGCGTCATCCCTGATCAGGGTCGAGGATCTCACCGTCGCGTTCGGCGAAGAAAAGGTCGTTGAGAATCTCAGCTTCTCGGTGCGCTCCGGTCAGACGTTGGCCATCGTCGGCGAAAGTGGTTCCGGCAAGTCGGTGACATCCCTCTCGATCCTGCGTCTGGCTGACATGTCCGGGGCACGATATCTGAGCGGGCGGGTGCTGTTTCAGACCGCAGCCGGTGAACGGGATCTGCTGACCCTGTCGCAGCAGGACATGCGCTCCATTCGTGGCAAGGAAATCGCCATGATCTTTCAGGAGCCGATGACCTCGCTCAACCCGGTCTTCACAGTTGGCGACCAGATCGCCGAAGTGCTGCAACTGCATGAAGGCATGTCGCGCAAGGACGCGCTGGCCGAGGGGGTGAAGCTTCTCAAAATGGTGCGCCTGGCAGATGCCGAGAGCATCATCGGCCGTTATCCGCATCAACTTTCCGGTGGCATGCGGCAGCGAGTGATGATTGCCATGGCGCTGGCCTGCCGCCCCAAGCTGCTGATTGCCGATGAGCCGACCACGGCGCTGGATGTGACCATTCAGGCCCAGATTCTGGCGATCCTCCGTGATCTCAAGGACAGCCTCGACATGGCGATCATCTTCATCACCCACGACATGGGGGTGGTGGCGGAAATGGCTGATGATGTGGTCGTCATGCGCAAGGGCCACAAGGTGGAAGAGCAGCCGGTGGATGCGATCTTTCACGATCCGCAGCATCTCTATACCCAGACGCTGCTTTCAGCCGTGCCCAAGCTGGGGGCCATGAATGGCGAGGATTTTCCCAAGCGGCTACCGGTTGCCGTCTATGACGAGGCGGGAGCCAGAATTGAAGGCGCCGTGCGGGTGCAGAATACAGCCAACTATGGCGTTGCCCCTCTGGTCCGGGTGGAGGATCTCGTTGTCCGCTTCAATGTGAAGAAGAATTTTCTAGGCCGTCCAACCCATCGCGTGCATGCAGTCGAGGAGATCAGTCTCGATATCTATCCGGGGGAAACGCTGGCGCTGGTTGGCGAGAGCGGCTCGGGCAAGTCGACCATCGGTCGCACGATCCAGCAGTTGCAGGAAAGTCAGGCTGGCAACATCACCTTCAACGGCAAGCGCTTTTCCGACATGGGCAAGGGCGAGCGGCGGGCGCTGCGCAAGAAGATCCAGTATATCTTCCAGGATCCCTATGCCTCGCTTGATCCGCGCAAGACGGTCGGCTTTTCCATCGCCGAACCGATCCGTACCCATGGCATTCTGCATGACGAGGGGTTGATCGAGACCCGAGTCAGCGAGCTGCTTGAACGTGTCGGGCTGTCCGCCTCCCATGGCCGGCGCTATCCGCACGAGTTTTCCGGTGGCCAGCGTCAGCGCATCTGCATTGCCCGCGCCCTTGCTTCCGACCCCGAACTGATCATTGCCGACGAGGCACTGTCGGCGCTTGATGTGTCGGTGCAGGCACAGATCATCAATCTGTTCATGGATCTGCAGGAGGAGCGGGGGCTTTCCTATCTCTTCATCAGCCATGACATGGCGGTGGTGGAGCAGATCAGCCATCGGGTCGCCGTGCTCTATCTGGGGCAGATCGTCGAGTTCGGCAGTCGCCGTCAGGTGTTCGAGAACCCGACCCATTCCTACACTCGCAATCTGTTAGCCGCCGTTCCGATTGCCGATCCGCAAAAGCGGGTCATGCTGGCCATCGATGATACGGAGATTCCGAGCCCGATCCGGGCCGTGGGGAATGAGCCAGCGCGCCTTCGCCACAAGGAGATCGCGCCGGGGCATCTGGTTGCCGAATAAACGCATAATCACAATTTCACTTCGTCAAAACAGGGAACACAATAATGAAAAGATTTTTGAAGAATACCGCAGCCGTTGCTGTCATAGCCCTGGCAGGCATGGGCGCCTTTTCCAGCAGCTCGATGGCTGCTGGCAAGCTTTCCGTTTCCGTTGCCCTCGATCCGGGCAGCTGGGATCCGATCGATACCTTCCTCGTCGCATGGGGCGCTGTCGGCTCCAACATCTTTGACGGCCTGACGGAGCGCGACACCAACGCCAAACTGCATCCGGGCCTTGCCACGAGCTGGGACGTGCTTGACGATGGCGTGCGCATCCGGTTCAAGCTGCGCGAAGGTGTGAAATTCCACGATGGCGAGCCGTTCAATGCGGAAGCCGTCAAGTTCACATTCGACCGTCTGCTCGGCGACATCGGGGCCAAGGGCCCACAGCGCGCCAACTATACCTCGGTCGAGAGTGTCGAGATCATCGATGATTATACTGTCGATTTCCACCTGCACCAGCCCGATCCGGTGCTGCTGACCAAGCTTGCCGGCTATGGTGCCATGATCGTGCCGCCGAAATACATCGCCGAGAAGGGCGAAGACTATTTCAACACCCATCCGGTCGGAACCGGTCCGTTCAGCTTTGTTTCCTACGAGCCGAAGGTTGCACTGGAACTGGCTGCCAATGCCGACTATTGGGGCGACAAGCCAAAGGTTTCCGAGCTGCAATATCGTTTCATCTCCGAGCTGACCACCGCTGTGGCCGAGTTGCAGGCCGGTCGCGTCGATATCGTCGAGGATCTGCCGATCAGCATGCTGCCGGTGGTCAAGGGCGATGGCAAGCTGGATGTGATGTCCACCACTGGCCCTGCTGTCTATGGCCTGCGTTTCAACACCCGTGACGGCATCACGGCAGATGTCAATGTCCGCAAGGCCATTGTCATGGCCGTTGACCGCGCCACCATCATCAAGTCGCTGTTGGCAGGGGAAGCCGAAGAAATCGCCAGCTTCCAGAGCTCGCTGTCCTTCGGTAACGATCCCGAACTGAAGCCGCTGCCTTACAATCCGGAAGAAGCCAAGAAACTGCTCAAGGACGCTGGCGTTGCTGCCGGGGCAGAAGTGCAGATCGACATCCGCGCAGGCAACCCGACCTTCAACGAAGTGGTTCAGGCCGTTGGTGCCTATCTGCAGACCGTCGGCCTCAAGGCTGTGATCAAGCCCTATGAAAACAGCGTGTTCCTGAATGACATCGTGCCGCAGGGCAAGACCGGTGCACTGTTCCAGCAGAGCTGGGGCGGCTGGACGCTCGACTATGACAACACCGCCTATCTGCTCTACCACACCGGCCAGAAATGGAATCCGTATGGCGCAGACGAAAAGCTGAACGCCATGCTGGAAGAGCAGCGCCCGATGACCGATGTTGCCAAGCGTGAAGGGCTGCTCAAGGGCATCGCCGCCTACATTGCTAACGATGTTCTGGAAATGCCGCTCTACAGCCTGAAGGCAATCTACGGCGTCAACAAGCGCGTTGAAGGCTTTGTTCCGGCTCCGGACAACCGCATCAAGCTGAACACGGTCGGCGTCAAGGAATAGGCCGAGTTGCCAACAAGATCAGGTGAAGGGGAGGCTGATGCCTTCCCTTCACCGGCAGCTCTTCCCAACTCTACACTAGACTGCAACGGAGGTCGGTCGCATGGCCGGTTTTATCGTCAAACGATTGCTTCAGGCGATTTTCGCAACGCTCGTCGTCACATTGCTGGTGTCCTATGCGATCCGCATGACCGGAGACCCGGCACTCATGCTGACGCAAGGGGCGGGCAGCATCACCGAGGCCGATCTGGTCCGCATTCGCGAGGCGCTGGGGGTGAACCAACCTTTCTTCGTGCAGTATTTCGGCTTCCTCAAGGACATGGTGACCTTTGACTTCGGGCGCAGCTTTCTGGGCGGTACCTCGGTTGCGGTGCTGATCGGCGGGGCGCTGCCTTCGACACTGGTGCTGGCCTTCTGGTCGATGCTGATTTCCATCGCCTTTTCCATTCCGCTCGGGATCACGGCTGCGGTTCACAAGAACAAGGCGCTGGATCAGGTGATCCGCGTGATTTCGCTGGTCGGGCTGTCCTTTCCCAATTTCTGGCTGGCCATCATGCTGGTGCTGGTCTTCTCGATCACCTGGAACATCCTGCCGCCAAGCGGCATGTCGGGCTGGCTGTCCTATATCATGCCGGCGGTGACGATGGGGGTCATCCTGATGGCCGTCAACGTGCGTCTGGTGCGCACAACGATGCTCGAAACCCTCAATTCGCAATATATCATGGTCGCGCGCGCCAAGGGACTTTCGGAAACCAAGGTGCTCTACAAGCATGCCTTGCGCAACTGTGCCATTCCGCTGATCACCTACATGGGGCTGCAATTCGGCGGCCTTCTGGGCGGCATCGTGGTCATCGAGCGTGTGTTCAACTGGCCCGGCATGGGAACGCTGGCCTTTGATGCCGTTGGCGCACGCGACTATCCGGTGCTCCAGGCTTCGATCATGGTGCTGTCGCTGTTGATCATCATCGTCAACCTGCTCGTTGACATCATCTATGGCCTTGTCGATCCGCGCATCCGGACGGAGTAGAGAGTATGGCAGAAACCAGAAAAAAACGCTTTGCCAGACCGAGCATGGAACTGGTGGTCGGTGCCGTTCTGATCACGCTCATCGTGCTGTCGGCGCTTTTCGCCCATCAGCTGTTTCCCGAGGGCTTTGACAGGATCGACCTGATGTCCCGTCTGACGCCTCCGTTCCTCAAGTCGATCCATCCGCTTGGGTCCGACCCGCTGGGGCGTGACGTGCTGGCCCGGGTCGTTGCCGGTGGGCGGATCTCGCTGCTGGTCGGCATCACTTCGGTGATCGGGGCGGTGACACTCGGTGTGACCATCGGGCTGATCGCCGGCTTCTATCGCGGGGTGACCGACATGCTGATGATGCGGTTTGTCGACATCCAGCTGGCGTTGCCGTTCATCCTGCTGGCGATCACCTTCATCGCCATTCTGGGCGGCAGCCTGCTCAACACGATCATCCTGCTGATCGTTTCCCAGTGGGTGCAATATGCCCGTCTGGTACGCGGGCAGGTGCTGGCGTTGCGTGACCGGGAATTCATCCTTGCGGCCCGCGCCATCGGCGTCAAGGACTGGCGGATCATCGTGCAGCACCTGCTGCCCAACCTCACAGGCCCGGTCATCGTGCTGATGACGCTCAATGTGGCCAACAACATTCTGCTCGAGAGCAGCCTCACCTTCCTCGGCCTCGGGGTTGATCCGACCATTCCGTCCTGGGGCGGGATGCTGGCGGAAGGCCGCTCCTATCTTCAAACCGCCTGGTGGGTCAGTGTGTTCCCCGGCCTCGCCATCATGCTCACGGTGCTGGGGCTCAACCTGCTCGGCGACTGGATGCGCGATCATCTGGATCCTACCGGAAAGACTTCGATATGACCGTTCTACTTGACAAGACATTTCCCCGCAGCGTCGATTCCATTCTGGAGACGATCATAGCACGCAAGGCCAAGGTTCTGGAGCTGTGGCTGTTTGACGACAAGGCCGAGCGGTTGGCGTTGGAAAACAAGTTGGCGGCCATGGGCATCACGGCTCGGGTTCACAGCAGCTACAAGCCGCTGGTCTATGCCTGCCTTGAAGACCTCAAGACCGAAGGGCTGAAGAGCGTTGCCATCACCTATCCGGTGCATGAAGCTGCGCCCGAGCATCGGTTCCTGCTGGAAGCCTACCCGCTGGCCGAGCTGTTGAAGCCAGCTGCCGTCAGCTTCACGCCGTCGGCAAAGGGAACGGATCTCAACTACGGGCTTGAGCTGTGCTGGCACGATGGGCGAACGGAAAGCCGCAAGGTCTTTGCTCCGAACAAGCTGCACAAGGATTGCATTGGCGAAGCAGCCCTGTCGCCCACCGGCTGGCTGCGCTGGGCGGATGGTTCTGAAGACCAGTTCGACACCGATTATGAGCAGCTGTTTGCCGCTGCCATGCAGACGATTGTCGCGCATGACTGGGGCCATGAGGAACCCTATTTCGAGGAATTGAACATCACGGTGTTGCATCCATCAGAGGATGAGTTCCTGTCGATGGAACCGGTTGATGCAATGATCAGCCTCAGGGAAGCCCTGCATGAGGATTTCTATTTCTCCCTGCTCGAAGTGTTCCAGCTGAAATCCGGCCGTCCCGTTGGCGACCGTGGCCTGATGCCGGGGCAGATCGTGCCGGAAATCCTCAAGGGCACGCGCGATGGTGCCTTGTCGGTCACGATGGAACTCCGCCCGTTGACCGTGGATGAAACGGCAGTTGAAGACACCGAGCCGGTCGAAACGCTCTCCACGCCCTTTACCGCCCCGCGCATTCGACGCGAGCTGGCGACCATCGCGGGCGAGCCCTTCGCCGCACTGTCCCGCGCCGGTCGTCTGGTCGAGGCGCGCTATCACAAGGGATCCGAGCGGCCGGTGATGATCAGCGGCGGTCAGCATGCCAACGAGGTGACAGGGGCTGCCGGTGCGATGCGAAGCGGTCTGGAACTGGCCAGGCGCCCCAATGCGCATTTCACGATTTCGCCGCTCGAAAACCCCGATGGCTACGAACTTGGCTGGCGTTTGCGCAAGGACAACCCGCACCATATGCACCATGCCGCCCGCTACACCGCCTTTGGCTGCGATCTCGAATACCGCCCGGCGGAAGCTCCGTTCGAGACGGCGATCCGGTTTGAGGCCGAGCGGCTCAGCGGTGCCAAATTGCATGTCAACCTGCATGGCTATCCGTCCCATGAGTGGTCCCGCCCGTTCACCGGCTATGTGCCACGCGGTTTCGAGATGTGGACCCTTCCCAAGGGCTTCTTCCTGATCCTCAGGCATCATGAGAGCTGGAAGAAGGAAGCGCACAGCCTGATCGAGCAGATCACCGAGCGTCTTTCGGTCAATCGCAAGCTGGTTGACTACAATGCGCGCGAGATTGCCCTCTATACCGAACATGCGGGCAAGCCGGAGTGGCCGGTGGTCAACGGCTTCCCGGTCATGATCTCTGTCGACGACCGACACAGGGTGCCGATCACGCTGATCACCGAGTATCCCGACGAGTCCATCTACGGGGATGATTTCATTCAGGGCCACACCGCCCAGATGAACACCGCGCTTGCGGCCTATGACATCTGGCAGACCATGGATTTTCCCGAGGAATAAGCGTGTTCGAGACATCCTTGCTGGGTGTCTCCCTCCGCCCCGCACTCGGAGGGGCTGGCTGTTCGGCTGGCGCGTGTGTTCTGAAAGGACACACGCGGTCTGCATCACATTGCGATGCAAGGGTGCGGGCCAACTGGAGCCATCTGGCGATGAGGCGGGATATCCAGAATTTGTTCACTAAAAAGTGCTTTTGCGAGAGCAAATTTTTTAAGCGGCATTTTGTCTTCGTATAACCGCGTAGTGGTCATGCAAATTGTCAAATGTTGGAAATTCGCTCGAAAATCGGCCTTTCTCTTGGCTTTTTTCTAGGGGTGGAAGAGTGCCAAGGCCTGATCGCTGATCGTGGCCTGACTGGTCGTGCTGTGTGCGATGCAAAATAACCCAATGTTTTCTCAGTGTTCTTTGGGCTCTCGAATAGCAGAGCAAAAGGCCTGATCCCGACCCTTTGCTCTCGTCGGAGCTGGCTCTGTCGGGCTGGGTAAATGTGGTCTCTGTACCACCATGCGATGCTTTGATGGGGAGCTGCCATGAGAAAATCGGGTAGCTGCTCGCCATGGTCCGCCACAGGCCCTTGAAGAATCTGCCAAGATCCTGCTTTCGCTGGAAAAATGCAGGATGACGCCGGGGAGAAGGCACTTGACGACTGCCCCGTCTTGGCCTATCGCCTTAAGTCGTACGTTCCACTTTCGGACTCTTGTGATGCCTTTGTCGTGACCCCTGGGTGTCGGCGAGCGGTCCTTCGACGTGCATGCCATTTTAAACGATTGCCCGGATGCCGCCTGGTCGGCATCGCACATATGACGCCGGGGCAAAGGATATCTGCCTTCGGGCATGTCCGGTGCCATATCAAGGACGATAACCGCCAAGGTCTGCAGCTTTCTTCATCTCCTCCTGAAGAGAGCGCAGCATTCAGGGTGACCGTGCATTCATTGTTGCCGCGATGATGCCGAGGCCACCACAACAAAAGGACAGAAGCTTCATGACCGCTCCTGCTAAACCTCGCACACTCTTCCTGACGCCGACGACGGATGCCTTCCGCCTTGCCACTCCGGCGCTCGGACTGGTTCGTGCCCTGCAGCGCGCTGGCCACACGGTGGCATTTGCCAAACCGGTTGCCGATTCCACCATGGAAGATGGCGAAGAAGACATTTCGGTGCATTTTGCCCGTTCGCTTTGCAATCTGACTGTGCCGGAACCGATTTCCCTTTCCCATGCCGAAGACCAGATCCGCTCCGGCAACATCAGCACGCTGCTCGAAGACATCGTGGCGCTGGTTGAAGAAGCCCGCGGCGACGCTGAAATCGTGGTTGTCGAAGGTGTGGTTCCCGCTGAAGATCACAACCTGATCAGCGATCTGGACGTTGCGATGGGCCGCAGCCTTGCTGCCGAGGTCATTGCCGTTCTGTCCGGAAAGTCCGGTGATGTCGACACCATCGTTGATGCCGTTCGCGACGTTGCCCTTCGCGTCAATACCGCCGTGCGCCCGCTTGCCGGTGTCATGATCGGCCGCCTGCCGGACGTTGCTCTGGCCAGCGACATCAAGATTGCGCTGGAGAAGGCCAACCTCAACTTCCCGGTGATCGCCGCCTATCCGGTTACCCAGCATCTGAATTCCCCGCGCCTGACCGACGTCGTGGCCGAGCTCGGCTGCAAGATCCGTTACAAGGGCGGTCTGGAAAGCGCGCGCATGGAAGATGTCGTCGTGGCTGCCCGCCCGCCGGAACATCTGGTCAAGCTGTTCAAGCCAGGCACTCTGGTGGTCACTCCGGGCGACCGTTCCGACGTCATCATGACGACGGCTCTGGCCCAGAGCTCCGGCATGCCGATCGCCGGTCTGATGCTGACCTGTGGCGTACCGCTTTCCTCATCGCTGGATGAGTTCCTCAGCGCCCGCTTCTCCGATCTGACCATCTTGGAAGTCGAAGAACAGACCTTTGATGCGGCCACCCGTCTGGCGGCCATGGACCGTCGCGTGCGGCTCGGTGACGACCAGCGCATGGAAGTTCTTATGGACCACACTGCCGATCACACCGATCTGTCGGTTCTGCGTCTAGATGACACTGGTGATGCCACCGTTCACATGCCTCCTCCGATGTTCCGCCATCGTCTGATCAAGGATGCCAGCCGTGCCGGTGCGACCATTGTTCTGCCGGAAGGTGATGAACCACGCACGCTGCGCGCTGCCGTTATCTGCGCCGAGAAGAAAATCGCCCGCTGCCTGCTGCTGGCGAAACCCGCTGACGTGAAGGCCGTTTCCGAAAGCCACGGCATCTCCTTGCCGGATACGCTGGAAATCGTCGATCCGGACAGCATTCGCGAGAAATACATCGCGCCGATGTGCGAGCTGCGCAAGAAGAAGGGCCTCACTCCCGAGCAGGCTGAAGCCCAGCTGGAAGACAATGTGGTGCTCGGCACCATGATGCTGGCTGTTGGTGACGTGCAGGGGCTGGTCTCCGGCGCGGTTCACACCACCGCCTCCACCGTTCGTCCTGCCTTGCAGCTGATCAAGACCGCTCCGGGCAACTCCATTGTGTCGTCGGTCTTCTTCATGCTGATGCCGGATCAGGTTCTGGTTTATGGCGACTGCGCCATCAACCCGGATCCGGATGCAGCCCAGCTGGCCGAGGTTGCCATGCAGTCTGCCGATTCCGCCAAGGCATTCGGCATCATTCCGAAGGTTGCCATGATCTCCTACTCCACCGGTACCTCCGGTGTTGGCGCCGACGTGGACAAGGTTCGTGAAGCGACTGCCATCGTCAAGGAAAAGCGTCCCGACATCATCATCGACGGTCCGATCCAGTATGACGCCGCCTCGGTGGAAAGCGTCAATCGCCAGAAGGCTCCGGGCAGCCCGCTCGATGGTCATGCCAACGTGTTCATCTTCCCGGATCTGAACACCGGCAACACCACCTACAAGGCTGTGCAGCGGTCTGCTGACGTTGTGTCCGTTGGGCCGATGCTTCAGGGCCTGCGCAAGCCGGTCAACGACCTGTCGCGTGGTGCTCTGGTGGATGATATCGTCTACACCATCGCCCTGACCGCCATTCAGGCCGGTGCCGAAAAGGCCTGATGCCTCAAGGCATAACGCTTTGGCTGTTGTTGCAAGCTGTCGTTGCAGTTGCAGTCTGACCAATCTGGAAAGCCCCCTTGTGTTCGCAAGGGGGCTTTTGTTTTGGGGAAAATCTTGAGATCTTTTCGTCGCAGAAGGGCGAATTTACTGCTTCGTTTATCCAATTTTTAAAGTTTGTTTCAGATATATGAATATGGTTAATCAAGTGAGAACCCGGCTATAGCCGCATCCCGCCTAGGCGGGTGTTTGGCCTTTCACACTTGACAGGTTTCAAGTTGATGAAGTGAGTAAAGACGGTGGCGTTTCTGCAAATGAGAGCATGCCTTGGCAAACTTTCGGTCAGGCTGACCGGTTTTCTGACCATGCTGGTGTTGTGCCTTTCTGCGGCACTCGCCCAGGCGCCGCTGGCATCTGAAGGAAGCCAGACAGATCGCCAGTTGCCGGTTCGTGGCGTTATTCGGGCGGCCAATCATGCTGCCATATCGTCGGAAATGATGGCCCGGGTCATTGAAACCCCCCGCATCGAGGGCGACCGTTTTTCGAAGGGCGACGTGTTGATCCGTCTGGATTGCCGCCGTCAGATTGCAGAAGTCGAAGCGGCTGAAGCCTACATGCGGGAAATGGAACTGGCTCTCAAGAGTGCGACCTATCTCTACCGACAGGATGCGGGTAGCCAATACAAGGTCGATATCGCCCAGGCCCGAGCGGACCGGGCTGGCGCTGATCGCAAATCGGCTGTTGCGCGTCTCCGCTTCTGTGAAATCCATGCCCCTTATGATGGGGTGGTTTCCCAGCTTTCTGTGCAGGAACACGAAATCGCCAATCCCGGCAAGCCCTTGATCTCGATCGTCTCCAGAGAGGCTCCGAGTCTGGAGCTGATCGTCCCTTCGATGTGGCTGACATGGGTGAAGGCAGGGGTCGGGTTCGACTTTTTCGTCGACGAAACGCAGAAGCACTATCCGGCGCGTGTCACGCAGATCGGGGCAACGGTCGATTCCGTTTCCCAGACGGTCAAGCTCTACGCCGCCTTTGCCGCCGAACCATCCGATGTCCTGCCGGGCATGAGTGGGACGGCCAGTTTCGAGTAGGGGGATGATGTCGATGCGCCCTCTTTCGTCCAGAAGATCTACGGATCGGTTGCACCGGCCGGAGACAAGCGTCAGGCCGGATGCCGATGCCCAAAATACGGCTGCGGCCCTCGTCATGGATGAGCATGCGGCCTTTCTGGAGGCATTGCTGGGCCTAGAGGCCGAAGCGCGCCGGGTCTCTCGCCTGCAGGATCTTTCCTTTCTAATTGCCAATGAAACGCGCAGGCTCACCGGTGCGCGACAGATCTTTGTCTTCCGCAAACGGGGCAGCATGCGGATGTCGGCGATCTCGGGATTGCCCAGACTTGATCGGAATGCCGCGCTCATTCAGCAGCTGGAACGGCTGGTCGGCGCTCTGGCCCCCGACCAGCTAGAAGAAACCTCGGTGCACGAACTGGCGGGGCATCCGTTCCCGCAGCTGTTGTGGCAGCCTCTTGTGACGTTGGAAGGGCGCCTTCTCGGTGGCTTCCTACTGGCCGGGGAGCATGCGTGGGACGAGGCACAGGTGACATTGGCCAGGCGCCTCGGCGATTGCTATGCCCATGCGATGGACGCCCTGCTGCTGAAGGCTGGAGTATCGCTGCGGCTTGGCTGGCTTGCGGGCAAACGCAGCCGACTGGCCGCGCTGGGGATCGGGGCGGCCCTGCTGATCCTGGCGATCCCTGTGCGCATGAGCGTTCTGGCGCCCATGGAGATCAGTGCCCACAAACCGTTTGTCGTTGCGGCGCCGATCGATGGCGTCATTGAGGACGTGCTGGTCAATCCTGGTGACAAGGTGACAGAGGGCACCCCGCTGGTGAGGATGGGCGGCGTTGAGCTGCAAAATCGGGTGCAACTGGCGCGGCAAGAAGTGCAGGTGGCTGAAGCCCGGTTGAAGAAATCCAACCAGTTGGCCTTTTCCGATGACGAGGGACGCAAGGAATTGAGCACCGCGATGGCCAATCTCGACCTCAAGCGGGCCGAGTTGCGCTATGCCGAAGATCTGTTTGAGCGCTCATCCGTTCGGGCCGAGCGTGACGGCGTTGTCGTGCTTTCCGACAAGCAGGCGCTCATCGGAAAGCCGGTGGTGACGGGTGAGCGGATCATGCAGATCGCCGACCCGGGCGAGACCGAGCTCGTGGTACGGGTCCCGGTCCGGGATGCGCTGGTGCTGAAGCCGGGGGCGCGGGTGAAGGCCTTTCTCGACAGTGACCCGCTTGCCAGCCGCGAGGCGAAAATCCTGTTTGCCGACTATCAGGCCTTACCGGACAGCGCCAGTCAGCTGTCCTTCCGGGTCGTCGCTGCCTTCGCTGATCCGACTGCGCCCACGCCGCGGCTCGGCGTGCGCGGCACCGCTCAGATCTATGGGGCGCGCACTGTGCTCGGCATGTATCTGTTCCGGCGCCCGCTGACGGCGCTCAGGCAATGGATCGGTCTATGAGTGACGAGGCGAACAGACCCGATGACCGGACGATGCGTCTAAGGCTGCGTCAGGATCTGGTGTTGCATCCGGCGATGTCAGACGTCGACGGGTCTGCTGGCTGGATCCTTTCGGATCCGGTCCAGCACAGGTATTTCCGCATTAACGAGGCAACTTACCGCATTCTGTTGACATGGCTGGAAATCGGTGGATTTGGCGATGCCCTCGTTGCCTATCGTGCGGCAACCGGAGAGACCATTGACGACGCGGAAGTCGCCAGGCTGCTGGATTTCGTCCGCAAGGGCAACCTGCTTGATGACGACAGACGGGATGTCTGGCGTCAATTGTCCGGTGAGGCAGACCGTACCTCAATGGCCCGGATGAAGCGATTGTTGTCGCAGTATCTGTTTTTCAAGGTGCCACTGTTTCACCCTCAGCCAGTGCTGGAACGCGCCTTGCCCTACGTTCGCCCGTTGATGAGTCGGAGCATGCTGGCTGTCATCGGTGTCCTGGTGCTTTACGCGCTGTATGTCATCTTGCGCCAGTGGGACGCCTTCACGGCATCGGTCAACGTGTTTCTTTCACCGCAAGGGGCGTTCGGGTTTCTGTTGGTTCTCGTCCTGCTCAAGGTCCTGCACGAATTGGGGCACGCCTTTGTGGCGGTGTCCTTCGGGGTGCGCGTGCCGGTGATGGGGGTGGCCTTCATGCTGCTGACGCCACTGCTGTACACCGATGTGTCCGACGGTTGGAAGCTGGCGCAGCGACGCCAGCGGATGGCAATCAGCGGAGCCGGCATCGTGGTGGAAACGGCGCTTGCGGCGCTGGCAACCTGCCTGTGGTCGATGGCCGGAGAGGGAGCCCTGCGTTCCATCCTGTTCATGGTGGCAGGGACTGCATGGGTTTCAAGTCTTGCCATCAACCTCAATCCGCTCATGCGATTTGATGGCTATTATCTGTTGGCGGACTGGCTGGGGATGGACAATCTGCAGCCGCGGGCCTTCACGTTTGGCAAATGGAAGGTGCGACAGTGGCTGCTCAAGCCAGATCTGGCCGCGCCGGAAACCGTGCCGCAGCGTCTCGGGGCAGGGCTTGTCGTCTATGCATTCAGCATCTGGGTCTACCGGCTCGTGCTGTTCACGACAATCGCACTGGCGGTGTATCATTTTGCTTTCAAGCTGCTGGGGATCGCGCTTTTCTGTGTCGAGATCGGCCTTCTGATCCTCTTGCCCGTGGCGCGTGAGCTTGGCCAGTGGCGAAGCATCATCCGTCTTGGCGGACTGCCGCGGCGGCTCAAATGGTCAATCGGGGCTCTTGCCCTGCTTGTCATGCTGTTTGTTGTGCCTTTGCCGGGGCGGGTGTCGGTGCCTGCTGTGCTGGTCGGCTCAGATCTTACCCGTGTGTATGCGGAGCGGGCGGGGCGCATCGCCGCAGTTCCCGTCCAGCGGTTCGGGGCGCTGGTCGAAGGCGATGTGCTGATCGCTCTGGACGTGCCCAAGCTCGAGAGCGATATTGAGGATTCCCGCATCCGGCTTGCGTCGATGCGAACGCGGTTGCTGAGGGCAGGGGCGGGAGCTGGGGGGCTCGATGAGGCAATGGTGCTGAAACAGCAATATGCCTCGTTGCAAACCGAATATGATGGGCTTTCCAACCTCAGGCAGACCATGACACTGAGGGCCCGGACGGCGGGCACGGTAGTTCAACTGGCCCCGGATCTTCATCCCGGTCGCTGGGTTCAAAAGGGAGCGCTGCTTGCGATTGTCTCCGAGGGCGCGGGACATGTGGTGCAGGGCTATCTGGCCGAGGCGGAGCGGGTGCGGCTCGATGATGACGCCTCCGGTCGTTTCGTACCCGATGATCTGCAGCTTGCGAGCTTCCCTGTCAAATTGGAGCGGGTAGCCGCGGTCAACAGCGAGGTTATCGACCTTGCGGAACTGGCATCCGTCTATGGCGGAGCGATTGCCGTTAGCAAACGCGAGGGTAGCGGCCTGATGCCACAGGTCGCGCAGTATCGCGCCGATTTCAATGTGTCCGACCTGCCGTTCCAGCCCCGCCAGGTGGTGCGCGGGGTCGTCCATCTGCCGACGCGTCCCCGCAGCAGCCTTATATCGCTTTTAGATAGGTTTTTCAGGGTCTTCAACCGTGAGAGTGGTTTTTAGACAACGTCATATTCGGTCATCCTGATATGTAAATCTTAATCAACTGGACCTAAAATATTTCCCGATGTGGCAGAGTATTGCTGTTACGTGGCAAGGATCGATGAAAAGCACTGTTGAAAGATCGGGTTTGAGTAAGGCCAGTTTGAAAAAGGGGGATCATCACGGATCCGAACGAAAGTCCGGACCGGTGTTTGCCTTTCGGGAATTGGAGCCGCGTATCGCCTTTGATGGCGCGTTGCTGGCAACGGCTTTTGACGGCTTGTCGGATGGCGATCTGCTCACGAGCGATCATCTGTCTGTGAGCGACAGTCTTGCGCGGTCGGCGTCTGCCGTGGCACCGGTCGCTAGCAATGCCGCATCCCATGGTGTTGAGCCTGTTAACTTGATTGACCATGACACAGGTGTTGATGACGGGCTTGCTGTGGGCGGTCTGCAGGCTACGGGTATTGATGTCTCTTCGGCATCCGGAGAGGAAGTTGTTTTCGTTGATGCTACCGTCGTTGATGCTGCCACCCTGCTGGCAGACCTTGATCCTTCCTATGAAGTTGTGCTGCTTGATGCCCATGAGGATGGTCTTGCCCAGATCTCCGGTTATCTGGCGGGGCGCAGCGGGATATCCGCGTTGCACTTCATTGGCCACGGTGACGAAGGGCGACTGTCTCTTGGCGCTTCTTCCTTGACCCTTGAAAGCATGCAAGGGGTCTATGCCGATACGCTCCAGGCGATTGGCTCAGCCCTCAGCGTCGATGCCGACATTCTTGTCTATGGCTGCGACTTCGGAGCCGGGGCTGTCGGTGCGCAGGCCGCCTTGCAACTGTCCATGCTGACGGGCGCCGACGTCGCCGCCTCTGATGACCTGACAGGGCACGACAGTCTGGGGGGGGACTGGGAGCTGGAGGTGGCAACCGGAACCATTGAAAGCCATGTGGCCATCGCTGCCGAGGCGCAATCGCAATGGGTCGACGTTCTGGCTACTCCCTCCGATCTGATATCGCTGCCCGGGGTAGCCGATGCCAGCGTTCAGGGTGCCTATGGCTTCGAAGTCGGCAGCGATCTGGGGCAGGATGACAGCGGCCATGGGTCTGATCTGACCCTCTACAATTCTCCCGGCCAGACTGTCAGCACCGATGGTTCGGGAGCCTTGGCGTTAACCGGTGGTGACTATGCCGAAGTGCCAGCCTATGAATCCGGTGGTGCCATGACTGTCTCTGCCTGGGTTCGGTTCGATTCGACCGGCTATTTTCAGCGTGTCTTCGATTTTGGTCAGGCTAACAGCACCGGCATCGGCAACATCTATGTCGGACGGTTCGAGACGAGCAGCGATCTTACCTTCACAATGGAGGTGGATGGCAGCTACACCAACCGGGCAACGGCGGTCGGGGCGATCACTGATGGCCAGTGGCTGCATTTCGTGGCAACCGTCGATGATGCGGGTGCCATGACGCTCTATGTCAACGGGGTCGAGGCGGCGACCTTTGCCGGTACGGCACTGACGTCGGGAACGCGCGACAATTACTATATCGGCAAGTCCGCCTTTGCGGGGGATGCTGCCTTTGACGGGGCGATCGACAATTTCGTTGTCTTGAATGAGACGGTCTCGGCCGAACAGGCTGCCGCCCTCTACAGTCAGGGCAGTTTCAGCATCGATGAGAACAGCGCAAATGGCAGTGTTGTCGGCACGGTGTTCGGGGTGGATTCCGACCTCGGAGACAGCCTCACCTACAGCCTTGTCGATGATGCGGAAGGTCGCTTTGCCATCGATGGTGCCACCGGTGAGATAACGGTCGCCGATACCGCGCTGTTGGATTATGAGACCTCCACTTCCCATAGCGTGACCATTCGGGTAACCGACGGATCGGCGAACAGCTACGACGAGATCTTCACAGTCAATCTGACCGATCGGCAGAGCGAACCCTTGCAGACCGTGCCCGCCGCGCAGTCGGTGGATGAGGGGAGCACGCTGGTTTTCAGCACCGCTACGGGCAATGCCATTACGGTCAGTGATGACAGTCCGGCCGATGCCGCGATCCGGGTGACCCTTGATGCCGCCGACGGTCAGATGACGCTGGCGCAATTGACTGGCATCACTCTTGTCGAGGGGACGGACAGCAGCGCCCACATGGTTCTGGAGGGGCTGGAAAGCGATATCAACGCGGCGCTCGATGGACTGGTGTTTACGCCGGACGAGACTTTCAACGGGGTGACAGACATCACCGTGACGACTGCTCTGCATGCCGATCTTGTTGCCGATTACACCTTTGATGCGGGCAATGCGGCCAACGGCAGCGCCACGACTGGCTGGGATGGCACTTTTGTCGGCGATGCCACAACAACGGTTGATGCCGATCATGGCACTGTGCTCAGTCTGGACGGCGTCGGTGACCATGTGCTCATTGACGGCCTGTTCGATCAGCCCGCCAGTGCAACGCTGTCTGCCTGGGTCAACCTTGCGGCCGTCGACACCGGCGGAGCGCAGGTCATTAGCCTCGGCGACAGTCTGGCTCTGTCCGTTGATACGGTGGGCTTTGGCTTTGGTGTCAGCGGTCTCATTTATAACGGTTCCGGCTGGAATATTCTGGGGTCGGGCCAGTATATCGAGGGTACCGGCTGGCATCATATCGCCTACAGTTTCGATGACGCCAACGACACCCACACGCTCTATATCGACGGGGTTGCGGTCGCCAGTGCGACGACGACGGACAGTATAAGTTACACGTTGGGGGCGGACAGTTACATCGGCACCCATGGCAACGGGGCAACCGATTACGAGTTCAACGGCATGATCGATGATGCCCGTGTCTACAGCCGGGTTCTTTCTGTCGACGAGATTGCGACACTGGCATCGAGCAAGGATGCTGTTTCCGATGCCATTTCGATCACGGTGAATGCAGTCGACAACGCCCCGATATTCGGACCCGGCGATGGATATGCCATTGTTTCGCTGGCCGATCAGGCCGATGAAATCGTCGATCTGGTCATTCTCGATGACGGCAGCTACATCACGTTGAGCGCGGTCAACACCGCCAGCTCCGGTCAGGACATCGATATCGGTCTGACGAAATATCTCTCCGACGGCACGATCGACACTGCATGGGGCACCAACGGCACGGTCATCACGGCCATCAACAGCTATGATGAAACACCTGTCAGCATGACCTTGCAGGCAGATGGCCGAATCCTCGTGGTCGGAGCCTACAACAACGGCTCTTCGGATCATGGCCTGATCGTGCGCTACAATGCCGATGGCAGTCTGGATGGCAGTTTCGGCTCGGGTGGTGTTCTGGGCGTTGGCGCTGCGCTTGGCGACAATGACTATGGCCGCAGTATTCTGGTTCAGCCTGACGGCAAGATCGTGGTCACCGGCAATGTCTATTCGGGCGGTTTGAGCGCCATCTATGTTACCCGGCACAATACGGACGGATCTCTCGACAGCAGCTTCGATACGGATGGGCTGGTGGCGCTCAACATCGATGCCTATGACGAATTCGTCACGTCAATGGTGCTGCAGCCAGATGGCAAGATCATCATTGGCGGCTACAATGACACTGGTGTGTCGATGGATTTCGCCCTGATCCGGCTGAATTCAGACGGGTCCTATGACACCAGCTTCGACGGGGATGGCATCTGGACAAACCTGAACGGGGCCTCGGATCAGCTCAGCTACCAGATTGCCCTGGATGGCGAGGGGCGGATTCTCATTGCCGGAACAACGAATGCGGCGGGCAATACGGACAGCTTTGTCATGCGGGTGCGGACCGATGGCTCGCTTGATACCACCTTCGGGACCAATGGCAGCGTGACGCTGGCTGTCGGATCGCAGGCCGAGACCATATCCGGGATATCTGTCCAGTCCGATGGCCGGATCCTCATTGCCGGCTCAGCCTACAACGGTACGGACTACGACCTTCTGGTGGTGCGGCTCAATGCGGACGGGGCGGTTGATACCAGCTTCGGCAGCGCCGGATATGTGATCGAAGACCTCAGTGGTGGCGATGACCAGATCAATGCGCTGGCCATTTCCGACACCGGCAGCATTGTCGCCGGCGGTCGCTCCGGTGACGACGGGTTCCTGGCTCGCTTTGAAAGCACCGGGTTTTTCGATCTCGATTTTCATGTCACGTCCCAGCTGGACGGGACACCCACCTATGTCGAGGGCGGCTCGGCCGTGGTGCTTGATGTCGATGTCGCGGTCTATGATGTGGAGCTGTCGGGTGCAGACAGTTTTGACGGCGCGACGCTTGAGATCGTGCGCAATGGTGGCTCGAACAGCGAAGACATCTTTGTCGAGAGCGGTACGCTCGGCGGCTTGACAGAGGGGGGCAGTCTCACCGTTGATGCGATATCCATCGGGACGGTGACGACGAATTCGGCGGGCCTGTTGCTGCTGACCTTCAACGCCAATGCCACCAATGCGCTGGTCAATCATGCGATGCAGCAGATCGCCTATTCCAACAGTTCTTCGGCGCCACCGGCTAGCGTCACGCTCAACTGGACCTTCGCTGATGGTAACATTGGCGCGCAGGGGTCTGGCGGCAACAAGACCGCCTCGGGCAGCACAGTCGTGGCCATAACTGCGGTCAACTCCGCGCCTGTCAACAATACGCCCGGTCCGCAGGCTATCAGCGTCGATGAAATTCTGACCTTCTCCTCACTGTCGGGCAATGCCATTTCCATATCCGATCCTGACGCGGGCGGCAGCGTTGTGGAGGTGACCCTCTCGGCAACCGATGGCTCCATCAGCCTGTCGGGTACTGCCGGGCTGAGTTTCAGCCTGGGTGACGGGGTTGCGGATGCATCCATGATCTTTCAGGGAACGACCGCCGCCATCAATACGGCCCTCGATGGCCTTACCTTCACGCCCACAGCCAACTATTCGGGCATTGCCTCGATAGCCATCTTGACTGATGACCTTGGCAACAGTGGCTCTGGCGGGGCACAGGTCGACAGTGATCTGATCGAGATTGATGTTTCGGTTGCCCACTTCCAGCAGGGAATTGCTTCCTACGCGGGCACGCTTGACACCTTTACCGACAGCATCCAGCCCTCGACGCAGCAAGGTGTTCTGCATTACATCGGAGTGGATGACGACGCGCCTCTGGAATCCGGCTTGATCCGCTTTGAGGATATGTTCGGCAGTGGCGCCGGGCAGGTGCCGCTGGGGTCGACCATCAACGAGGCCAGTCTCTGGATCTATGTGCTGAGCACCGATCCGCTTGATCAGGTGACCGTGCACGAAATGCTGGTCAGTTGGGATGAGACCTCCACCCATGATTCCCTGACCAACGGTGTCTCGACGGATGACGTTGAGGCCAGTGCGACGGCACTTGCCACCATCGACGCGGGAGAAAGCGGTTGGGTGCAGATTTCCGGCCTGGAAACTCTCATCCAGAGCTGGGCCTATGGCAATTCGAATTACGGTCTGGCGTTTGTTTCCGCGAATGCAGACGGCTGGTCCTTTGCCTCCTCCGAATATGGCACGATCGCCCTGCGTCCCTATATTGCCATCGACTATGATGTGCCGGTGGCTCCGGTGCTGACGCCATCGGGATCCGTACCGACCTTTACCGAAGGGGGCAGCGCGGTCACGCTTGATGCTCTGTTGACACTGACCGATGCCGAAAACTCGGATGTAACCGGCGTCTCCTTGCAGATCAGCAATTATGTGAGCGGTCAGGATGTGCTGTCCTTTATCGATCAGGGCGGGATCACAGGCAGTTGGGACAGTGGTACCGGAACGCTGACCCTGTCCGGCACGGCCAACCTTGCCACATACCAGACGGCGCTGCGGTCCATAACCTATTCGAACAGTGCCGAGGATCCGGACGTGACCACGCGGTCCATCGACGTGATCGTGTCCGATCTCTATGCCATCTCGGGAGCCACCACACTTACGGTCGATATCGCAGCGGTCAACGACATTGCCTACAACGGGGGAAGCCTGCCAAGTGATCTGAGCGTCATCGAGGACGTTTCGAGCAGTCTTGATCTGTCGTCGCTGGATCTGGCTGATCTCGATGACCGGGGCGGGATTGTAACGCTTTCGCTGGCCACAAGCACCGGAGGGCAACTGACCCTTGCTGCGGCGAGCGGCATTACCATTGGCGGCAATGGCAGTGGTTCCGTCACCGTGTCCGGCACCATCGTTGACCTCAACAGCTATCTGGATGTTGCCAGCAACATCAGTTATCTCCATGCGACCCAGCATATCAATGGCAACAATGCTGATGGTTTGACGATCAGTGTTGATGACAATGGCAATACCGGCTCGGGCAGCACTTCGGCTCTGCTCGGTATGGTCAATGTCGACATCACAGCCATCAATGACACGCCGGTGGATATTGCCCCCAACGGCTTTTCGATCAACGACTACACCGATACCGCGGGCGGATACTCCCTTGGAACGCTGACCACTTCCGACCCGGACAGCGGTGACAGCTTCAGCTACACGATTGTCGGTGGTGCAGATGCTGCGCTGTTTTCCATCGGCGGGGTGGGCCTTGACGAATTGCTGCTTGATGACGGGGTGCTCGATTTTGACGCCCAGTCCAGCTATCAGGTGATCCTGCGGTCAACCGATGCTTCCGGCAGCTGGATCGAGGAGAGCCTCACCATCTCGGTGGTCGATCAGAATCAGGCGCCAACCGACATCGCGCCCAATGGCTTTTCGCTGGATGAGGGTATCGATACAACAGGGGGCATTCAGCTCGGAACGTTGTCAGCTGTAGACAATGATGCTGGCGACAGCTTCACCTTTGCGTTGATCGGGGGTGCCGATGTTGGCTGTTTCTCGCTTGGCGGCCTCAATGGCGATAGCCTGATCTTCGATGATGGTATTCTCGATTTCGAGACCCGGTCGAGCTATACGGTGCAGGTTCAGGTAGCCGATAGCGCCGGAGGCAGCTACGTCGAGTTTCTGACGCTTACGGTCAACGATCTCAACGACGCACCGACCGGCTTGCCGCTGATCACGGGCACCGCGACGGAAGGGCAGACGCTGACGGCGGATGTCTCCGGTATTGGCGATGCGGACGGCCTTGGCACCTTCGCCTACCAGTGGCTGCGCGATGGCGTGGCGATCAGTGGCGCAACGGGCTCGACCTACGTGCTCGGGGATGGCGACGTTGATGCCGCGATCAGCGTCCGGGTTTCCTATGTCGATGGCAATGGCACGACTGAAAGCCTTGCGTCCGCAGCAACGACAGCGGTTGCCAATGTCAACGACGCACCGACCGGCTTGCCGCTGATCGCGGGCACCGCAACGGAAGGGCAGACGCTGACGGCGGATGTCTCCGGTATTGGCGATGTGGACGGCCTTGGCACCTTCTCTTACCAGTGGCTACGCGATGGCGTGGCGATCAGTGGCGCAACGGGCTCGACCTACGTGCTCGGGGATGGCGACGTTGATGCCGCGATCAGCGTCCGGGTTTCCTATGTCGATGGCAATGGCACGACTGAAAGCCTTGCGTCCGCAGCAACGACAGCGGTTGCCAATGTCAACGACGCACCGACCGGCTTGCCGCTGATCGCAGGCACCGCAACGGAAGGGCAGACGCTGACGGCGGATGTCTCCGGTATTGGCGATGTGGACGGCCTTGGCACCTTCTCTTACCAGTGGCTGCGCGATGGCGTGGCGATCAGTGGCGCAACGGGCTCGACCTACGTGCTCGGGGATGGCGACGTTGATGCCGCGATCAGCGTCCGGGTTTCCTATGTCGATGGCAATGGCACGACTGAAAGCCTTGCGTCCGCAGCAACGACAGCGGTTGCCAATGTCAACGACGCACCGACCGGCTTGCCGCTGATCGCGGGCACCGCGACGGAAGGGCAGACGCTGACGGCGGATGTCTCCGGTATTGGCGATGCGGACGGCCTTGGTACCTTCTCCTACCAGTGGCTCAGAGACGGCGTGGCGATCAGTGGCGCGACGGGTGCACAATATCAGTTAAGCTATGGCGATTCAGGTGGAACCCTTTCGGTTGTCGTGTCCTATGTTGATGGTCATGGCACTCGGGAAAGTCTCGCCTCTGCGGGTCTGGACGTTGCCTTGTTTGCCCGTGAGACGAGCGTTGTTAGCTTCACCGTCGTCAATGAGGCTCTCGATGCTACAACCGCCAGCGCGTCGATCGCGAGCACGGCGACTGACACTGTGGTGCAGCCTCTCTCCGGTGAAGGACATGGCACCATTCAGGTGGCAGATGCCGAGGTGGCCGCGGATATCGTTCAGGTCTCCGCAGAGTCCCAGCGTGCGGATCGGGAATGGCTGGCGCCGGATGGCGATCTGCTTGATGCGGCTCTTGACCGGACAGCGTTGCCGGTTTTCAAGGAGTTCAAGAGGGCCCTGCAATCGAGGGTTCACTATGAACGGATCGGTTTTGGTCATGTCGAAACCAATCTGGTCTATGAGGCGGTTGATCAGTCGTTACGCGATCTTAAGCAGCAGGATCGTATCATCGGGGCGTCACCTGTCGAGCTGTCCCTGTCCATCGGTACTGCCTTGTCTGCAGGCTTCGTGACATGGGTCATTCGCAGTGGAGCCTTGATGAGCGCCTTCATGTCGACCATGCCCGTCTGGAAGGGATTCGATCCGATGGTGATCCTTGGGTCGACCAGTCCGATTGCCGTGGCCCGGGCCAGGGGAGCCAAAGAGGATGATGGCGAATTGACCAGTGCGGAGCGGGTGTTCGAACGTTCTCCCGATAAGAAAAGCGAGCGGATGATCCGATGATATCACGCCTGATCTCACCCACTTTCCGGATCAGTTTCGGTCTTGTCGGCATTACGCTGACGCTGTTCATGACGGCTTTTCTGGTTGGCCTGTTCCCCAACCAGGAGCGGCAGGAACTGAATGCCCGTGCCGATTTTGCCGAAGCGCTGGCGCTGCAATTGAGCGCGGCGGCGTCCCAGTATGATGTCAAGGTGATGCGCCAGACCATCGATATGGTCGTCGGGCGCAACAAGGAGCTGCTGTCTGTCGGCATTCGCCGCAATGACGGCACGCTGTTGCTGTCGTCGGGCGATCATGATGCCAACTGGCAGGCCCCTGAGGGCGGCAAGTCGAACGCCCGGCACATTCAGGTATCCCTTTCCGATCAGAACAGGGTGTGGGGTCGGATCGAGATGTCCTTTGCGCCGCTCGCCTCGTCCAAACAGTTTCTGGGCATTCCGGTCTCGGTGGGCCGGTTCCTGCTGTTTGTCTGCTGTCTCGGGTTTGCTGGCTACTATTTCGTCTTGCGGCGCGCTTTGCGAGAGCTTGATCCGGGCAATGTCATTCCGGACAGGGTGCAGTCTGCCTTCAACAGTCTGGCCGAAGGCGTCCTCATTCTGGATGATCGCGGGATAATCCTGCTCGCCAACGAGGCTTTGTCGAGCGCTCTTGCCATTCCTTCCCAGGCTCTTTTCGGGACCAATGTCTCCAAACTCAACTGGCGCCAATGGAACAACGGTGGACGTTTGACCGAGCATCCCTGGCAATTGGCTATCCAGAGCCGGGAAGATGTGACCGGTGCGAGGATCAGCTTTCGTGATCAAACGGGCAGTCCGCATAACTTCATTGTCAATGCGACCTGCATTCATGGCGGCGAAAACCGGATTTCCGGGGTGATCGTGACGTTTGATGATGTCACCGAGATCGAGCGCAAGAATATCGATCTGGAGGCTGCCGTTCAGAAATTGCAGGTGAGTGAGGAGGAGATAAGCAAGCAGAACCGCGAATTGCAGTATCTGGCCAGCCATGATCCGCTGACCGGTTGCCTCAATCGCCGGGCCTTCTTCGAACAGTTCTCGGTGGTGCTGGCCGAGGTGGAAAGAAACCATTCCATGCTCATCTGCATGATGGTCGACCTTGATCATTTCAAATCCGTCAACGACACCTATGGGCATGCGGTAGGTGACCGGGTGATTGCGGGGATTGCCGAAGTGTTGCACGATGCCAGTGGCATCGCGGGCCTTGTTGGCCGCTATGGGGGGGAGGAGTTCTGCGTCGTCCTGCCCAATGCCGATGCAGAAACAGGTCATGCTGTCGCCGAAGCCATTCGGAACGCGGTTCTGCAGCATTCCTCCACCTGGCTGGGTCACCCTGATCGATCGGTGACAGCGTCCATCGGGCTGGCCATCCTGTCCGGACAGCATTGCTCGGCTGCCGATATTGTCGATCGTGCCGACCAGGCCCTTTATGAGGCCAAGGAGAGCGGGAGAAACCGTGTCGTTTTCTGGGAGGATCTTGATACCGTGGCGGTCAATGTGGCAAAGGCGAAGAGCGAACCGGCTCAATCCGACCGGGCGCCTTTGCCCGCTGCGGGTGAGGCTCCTTCTGCTGCCCGGCCAGAACTGGCCCGTGCGGATAGTCACACCCAGCGTCTGCTCGCCACGGATCCGCTGACGGGGCTACCCTCCGATGTCATTTTCATGGATCGCCTGACGCAATCCATCACCCGGGCCGAGTGGAGCGACAAGACCGTGGCGCTGCTCAATGTCTCAATCGATACGGTAGAGGAAATCGCGTCCGCCTATGGCGAGGCGGTGGCGACCGACTTCGTGGCCATCATCGCGTCGCGCTTCAAGTCCTCTCTCAAACGCAGCGACACCATCGCCACTCTTGATGGTACCAAGCGCATTCCCAGTGTCTGCCATCTTGCCAATGGCAACTTCCTGGTGGAACTGTCCGATCTGGAGGAAACCAGCACCATCGTCTGGATCATGAAGCGACTGTTCGAAAGCCTCGCCACGCCGATCACCGTCAAGAATGAAGTGCTGTATGCCTCGTCCAACATCGGCATCAGCCTGTTCCCTGGTGACGGGCATGATGCGGAGACTCTGATCCGCAACGCCTCGATGGCCCGGCAGTATGCCCAGAAGCAGGAAGGCAAGGACAACTATCGCTTCTTCTCCGAGGAAATGAACCGCAATTCGCGGCAGCAGATAGGGCTTGAAGCCAGCATCCGGCAGGCTCTGGATGAGGATCTGTTCCTGCTGCACTATCAGCCGATCGTTGATATCGACAGTGGTCGGGTGGAGGCCATGGAGTGCCTGCTGCGCAGCAGGCATCCCAATTTCGGCGGTGTTCCCATCGGGTCGCTGATCTCGGTGGCAGAGCAGCGCGGATTGATCATCGAAATCGGTGAATGGGTGCTGCGCAGCGCCATTCATCAGGCCCAGAGCTGGCTGGCGAAGGGCATAGACGTGCCACTGCTTTCGATCAATCTGTCGGCTGTGCAGTTGAACAACAGGGCGGCCATGGAGCGATTGCTGGCCATTCTGCGGCGCATGGCAATTCCGCCATCGAAGTTGCAGTTCGAGGTGACGGAAACAGCCATTCTCAGGGATAGCGACGCTGCGGCGTCTTCGCTTGCCGATATCCGCCAGCTTGGCGTTTCGATCGCTCTTGACGATTTTGGAACGGGGCAGTCTTCACTCGGCTATCTGCGGCGCTTCCAGCCAGACATCCTGAAGATTGATCGCTGCTTTATCGGCGAGATCACCACCAGCCATGCTGACGAGACGCTCGTTTCTGCGATCGTTTCGATGGCGCAACGGCTGCAAATCATGGTCGTTGCGGAAGGGGTGGAAACCGAGAAGCAGGTGCGGAAGGTGACCGAGATTGGTTGCGATGCCATTCAGGGCTTCTATTTCTCGCGTCCGATGGATCCGGCACTGGCGGAAAGCTGGTTGATCCGCCATCGCGATGAGGACCTCATCGCTGACTTGCGAAACCCCGAGGCCTTTCGTCAGACTGCCTGATTACGCAAAGGATACAGCAGATAACAAAAGGGCGAGATGGTTGCCATCTCGCCCCTTTTCGTCTGGTTTTTCCCTATACCGACTGTTGCTGGCTAATCTCCTGATCGAGCCGATGGCTTGCTGCTCCCGGTTCGCCGCCGAGCGGCGCCAGCCAGCGATAGAACACGGGAATGAGGAACAGCGTGAACAGGGTGGCAAAGCCCAACCCGCCGACCACGACCCAACCAACTGCGATGCGGGCCTCGGCTCCGGCGCCTGACGTGATGATCAGTGGCAGGCCGCCGAAGACGGTGGATACCATGGTCATCATCACCGGACGGATGCGCAGGCTCACCGCATCTCGGATGGCGCTGTCGATATCCTGTCCACGTTCGCGTAGCTGGTTGGCGAATTCGACGATCAGGATGCCGTTCTTGGCCATCACGCCGATCAGCATCACAAGACCAATCTGACTGTAGTAATTCAGCGTGCCGCCGGTGATCATGATTGCCAGCATGGCCGCCGCCAGCCCGAAGGGGACCGTGATCATGATGATGGTTGCGGAAACGAAACTCTCGAACTGGGCCGCCAGCACGAGGAAGACGATGATCCCGGCGACACCGAAGATCAGCAATGTGCCAGCCCGGCCGCTGTCAAGCTCACCGGCTTCGCCAAGCAGCGTGACACTGGTGCCCTGTGGCAGGACATCATGGGCGATTGCCCGCATGCGCTCGACCGCCTGCCCCAGATCGACGCCGCGCGGCAGGTTGGCGTTGATGGAGATGGCCAGCGATCCACTCTCGCGGGCATAGGACGCCTGACTGAGCACTTGGGTGAAACTGGCGACGGAAGACAGCGGGATGATGTTGCCACTGCTGGTGCGGGCGAACATGCGTTCCAGATCACTGGCGTCATTGACCGGCCAGCCGCCATCAGGGTTGATGGTCAGGTCCACCTCTTCGCCGTCAATAAAGACGGAGGTCGGCGTGAGCCCTTGCGTGACGGCGGAAATGCTGTCGGCGATGGTATCCGGTGTAATGCCCAGTTCAAGCGCCCTGTCCCGGTCGATATCGACGCTGATCTGAAGCGAGGTGTCGTTGGAGCTGAGCTGCGGATTGGTGAAGGTGGGATCCTGCTCCATGGCCGCGATCATCTTGTCGGCTCCGTCGACCAACTTGGGATAGTCGTTGCCAGTGACCGCAAAGCTGAGGCCCGAACCACCGCCACGGATGCCAAGGGAGTTGCCCGAGCGGGCCATGACCCGGATGCTGGCGATGTGGGCAAGCTTCCTGTTAAGCTCGGTCAGGATTGTCTGCTGGTCGCGCTCCCGGTCTTCCCAGTTGGCAAGGCGGACGATGACGAAGGCACGGGTGCCGCCGCCACGACCGATAAGGCTGAGAACGGACTTGACTTCGCCGCTTTCGCGATAGGGCTCAAGGATCTTCTCGACCTGTCCGATCTCGTCGCTCATATAGTCGTTCGAGCCGCCAACCGGGCCTGTGGCGATCATGAAGAACATGCCACGGTCTTCTGGGGGCGTAAGGGTGCTGGTCAGGTTCTGGGCCGCACCGATTGCAAAGACCGCAAAGGCGATGGCGATGCCGATGGTGAGCAGCGGCATGCGGATGGCCTTGTCGACGACATCAAGAAAGAGACGCTTGATCAGGCCGTCCGGCCTTTCCTCATCGCGTGCCGCAGCTTCCTGCATCTTTCTGGAGGGCTTTCCCGGGTCGAGGATCGAGGCCAGCATCGGCGCCATGGTCAGTGCCACCACAGAGGACAGGGTGACGCAAAAGGCCAGCACAAAGCCGAATTCCGAGAACACGCCACCGGCCTGACCGGGCAGGAAGGAAATAGGGATGAACACGGCAGCCAGTGTCGCCGTGGTGGAAATTACTGCAAAGAACACCTCGTTGGTGCCGGCAACCGCTGCAAAGCGTGCGCCCTCGCCATCATGGCGACGACGGACAATGTTCTCGACCACGACAATGGCGTCATCCACGACCATGCCGGTTGCCAGCACAAGGGCCAGCAGACTGATGGTGTTGACCGAAAATCCGACAATCCAGATGGCGGCGAGCGTACCGATCAGGGCCACGGGTATGGCAATGGCGGGGATGATGGTGGCGCGCCATGACCTGAGGAACAGGAAGATGACGACAATCACGATGACCACGGCCAGAAGGATGGATTTGGTCACCTCGGTGATGGAGCCTTCAATGAAGATGCCATCATCGGTGGTGATGATCAGCGAGACATCGTCGGGGAGCTGGGTCTGAAGCTCTGCAACAGCCTTGCGGACGTCCTGCGAGATGGTCAGGGTGTTGCCAACAGACTGGCGGACGATATCGAGGCCGATTGAGGGGCGACCGTTTACGCGGGCCGACTGGGTGGTGTCTTCGCCGGTCAGCTGCACGTTGGCAACGTCCGAGATATAAGTGGTTGCGTTGATGCGCAGCTTGCCGATCATTTCGGTTGTGACCAGCGGGTTGACGGAGCGCAGGGTCGTCGTGCTGAGATTGCTGTCGACCGAGCCGAGGGAATAGTCATTGCGCAGGGTTTTCAACGCGGTGCTGATATCGCTGAGCGTCAGGCCACGCGCCAGCAGAGCCGGCATGGAGACGTTGATCCGGAACTCGTTGGCCTTGGCGCCCGTGACGGTGATTTCCGCGATGCCCTCGACCAGATTGAGCCGGTCCGTGATTGGTCCCTCGGCGAGGGTGGTCAGTTCGGCAAGGCTCTTGTTGCCCGAAAGGGCGAGGCGGATGATCGGGTCTGCATCGGCGTTGCTCTTGCGCACAGTCGGGTCTTCGACGTCGTCGGGCAGCTGGCGCATGGTCTGGGATACAATCTCGCGCGCCTCGTTGGCGGCGATGTCGACATCCACGTCGCTATTGAGGTCAAGCGTGATGCGGCTGCTGCCATAGCTCGAAGTGGAGGAAATATCCTTGACGCCATCAAGCGCACCGAAGGCGTCTTCGAGCACCGAGGTGATTTCGCGGTCGACCACCTCGGCCGATGCGCCCTCATAGGTGGTGCGGACGGACAGGGAGGGCTGGTCAACGTCCGGCATTTCGCGCACTTCAACCCCGGCCAGGGCGGCGATGCCTGCGATGATGATCAGGAGGTTGATCACGAAGGCCAGAATGGGGCGGGCCACAAAGAGCCGCGTCATGCCTTCAACATGTTTGTTCGACATTGCGGCTACTCCGTGCGGGTGGATGCGGTGGTGGTCGGCTTCCTGTCGCTGCTTTCACCCTGCTCGGCCACGATCGAGGCTCCTGGGCGCAGTTTCTGGACGCCTTCCACGACAACCTTGGTGCCTTCCTTGAGGTCGCCCTCGATCCAGATGGTGTCATCCTGTCGATAGCGGAAGATGACGGGCACCGCCCGGACCTTGCCATCTTCAGCGAGCCAGACCTGAGTGCCGTCGCGGGTCCAGGTGAGGGCCATCGCCGGCAGGGCAGCCAGAGGTTCGGTTTTCTGGCGCAACATGACCTCGAAGGTCATGCCCGGCCAGAGACGTCCATCGCCGTTCTCGATTTCAGCCTTCACTGTGATGGTGCGGGTGGTCTCGTCGATGGTGCTGTCAAAAGCGATGATCTTGCCTTCGAAGACCTTGCCGTTGATGGCCGGGGTGGTGACATAGACCTCCTTGCCAAGCTCAAGCAGATTCATTGCCCGTTCCGGCAGCTCGAAGGTCACGAGGATGGTTTCGGTGTTGTTGATGTCGACGATCTTGGCGCCGTTCGAAAGAAAATCGCCCACTTCCCATTCGGCTAGGCCCAACCGTCCGTCGATGGGGCTCTTGATGGTGCGATCCGCCAGTTCCTTTTCAGCCAATGCCAGATTGCCACGGGCAACGGCGGCGGCCGATTCTGCTTCTTTCATGCTGGTGGCGGTCACGATGCCTGAATTGCGAGACTGCAGCGTGCTGTAGCGTTCAAGCGTGTCTTCGGCCTTGGACAGATTGGCTTCGGCGATTTCCACATTGATGCGCTCGCTGGTGTCTTCCAGTTGCAGCAGGACGTCGCCCTTCGAGACGTGCGGGGTGCCTTCGAACATGACGTCCTTGATCTGGCCCGAGACTTCGGAGACGAGGGAAACACTCTGTTTGGCCACACCCGTGCCGATGGAACTGAAGGTGTCCTCATAGGGCTTGTAGGTGACATCGGCGAGCGTGACATAGGTCGCTCCGGCGTTCCTGCCACCAGGTCGTGCCCCCTGGGGCTGGCCAGAAGATGGGCTTCTCGATGCGGTCGGCTGGCCAGACTGATCGGCGAACAATGATGCAAGGCCAGCGGGCAGGCCAAATTGATAAAAATATGCAGCAACAATCAATATAGCCGCGATGAGTAGGCTCATTATGTGTTTCATTTTATTGTCCATTAGGGCACATGAATGCAGAATTATACTTTTATCTTATTGGTTCGCGACCGTTTCAAGTAACATTTCTCCTATAATTGTAACTGAGTGTATCCGTTGACATTTTTCTTGTAACTATCTGAAATTTCTCGAAATATCCGGCGCTTTTGCTGGCGTGAAGCCGATGTTGGGGCGGTGGATGTCACAGGAAACTGCGCTTGTTTTCTGCTTTTGTCATCGCCGGTTTCGCCACAATTCAGCCGTGTTGCTTGCTGTTGGCGAATTTGTTGTTTTGGCCGATGCTGAAAAGCTGCTTCTGGATCGCTGCCAGGGGATGCAAAAAGCCCCGCGCAAGGCAGGGCTTTCCTTCTTTGTTCTTTGTTTCAGGCCGTGGCGGTTGGACCGCTCAGAGGGCTCCCTGCTTGGCCTGACGGCGGCGGGAATGGAGCAGCGGTTCTGTGTAGCCGTTGGGCTGTTCCCTTCCCTTGAAGACCAGATCGCAGGCGGCGGCAAAGGCAACGGATTCGTCGAAATGGCCAGCCATCGGCTTGTAGAGGGGATCATCCGCATTCTGCTCGTCGACGATGGCGGCCATGCGCTGCATCGTGTCCATCACCTGATCGGCGTCGACGATCTTGTGATGCAGCCAGTTGGCGACATGCTGGCTGGAAATGCGCAGGGTGGCGCGGTCTTCCATCAGGCCGACGTTGTGGATGTCTGGCACTTTCGAGCAGCCGATGCCCTGATCGATCCAGCGTACCACATAGCCCAGAATGCCCTGCAGGTTGTTGTCCAGCTCCTTCTGGATGGTCTCGGCGTCGAGTTCGCGATCGCCGAGCAGCGGGATGGTGAGGATCTTGCCCAGATCCGCCCGCGGGCGGGCGCTGAGGGATTCCTGAACCGCAGCGACGCTGATCTGATGATAGTGGGTTGCGTGCAGGGTGGCCGCGGTTGGCGACGGCACCCAGGCACAGCTTGCGCCAGCCTTCGGATGGCCTATCTTGCTCTGCATCATGTCAGCCATTTCGTCCGGCTTGGCCCACATGCCCTTGCCGATCTGGGCCTTGCCCTTGAGGCCGGTTTCAAGGCCGATGTCGACGTTCCAGTCCTCATAGGCAGCAATCCACGGCTGCGTCTTGATCTCGTCTTTCGGCAGGAACGGTCCGAGCTCCATCGAGGTATGGATCTCGTCGCCAGTGCGATCGAGGAAGCCGGTGTTGATGAAGACGATGCGGTCCTTTACCGCGCGGATGCATTCCTTGAGGTTGATCGTGGTGCGGCGCTCTTCGTCCATGACACCGATCTTGATGGTGCTGCGTGGCAGAGAGAAGGCGTCCTCGACCTCGCAGAACAGGTCCTCGGCAAAGGAGACTTCTTCCGGGCCGTGCATCTTCGGCTTGACGATATAGATGCTGCCGGTGCGGCTGTTGCCCTTGCGCTTGAGGTCGTGCAGGGCGCAGGCGGTGGTCATGAAGGCATCCATGATCCCCTCGAAAATCGCCTTGCCCTCGCAGTCGAGAATGGCGTCATTGGTCATCAGATGGCCAACGTTGCGCACCAGCAGAAGGCTGCGACCGTGCAGGGTCAGCGGGTCGCCATCTGGCGTGATATAGTCACGGTCCGGGTTGAGAGCACGGGTCATCATTGCGCCGTTCTTCTCGAAGCTGTCGGCAAGATCGCCCTTCATCAGGCCAAGCCAGTTGCGATAGGCAAGACACTTGTCTTCCGCGTCAACCGCGGCCACGGAATCCTCGCAGTCCTGAATGGTGCTGATGGCCGACTCGAGCACGACGTCCTTGACGCCGGCTGAAGAGAGCTGGCCGACCGGATCATGCGGGTCGATCTGCAACTCGATATGCAGGCCGTTGTTGACGAACAGGATGACATCATCACCGCGATGGCCAGCATACTGTGCCGGATTCTTCAGCATGGCGTCGGCGCCGTTGTAGAGCTCGGCGATCAGGGTTGCACCGTTGTCGCACAGAACATATTTGGTCACATCGGCATGTTTGGCATCCTGAAGCGGAACGGCCTCGTCAAGGAACTGGCAGCTCCGGGCGATGACTTCCTTGCCGCGGGCCTTGTTGAATTTCCTCGATGGTGCCAGATCACCTTCGCGGCTGACGGCATTGGTGCCGTAGAGCGCGTCATAAAGGCTGCCCCAGCGGGCATTGGCGGCGTTGAGGGCAAAGCGGGCGTTCATCACCGGCACGACAAGCTGTGGACCGGCCAGAGTGGCGATCTCCTCATCGACATTGGCGGTCGAGACCTCGAAGTCCCCGCCCTCCGGCAGCAGGTAGCCGATGTCTTCCAGAAAGGCACGATAGTAGATCGGCTTGAAGGCGTTGCCGTTGTTTGCCTTGCACCAGGTGTCGATCTGGCTCTGCAGGCTGTCGCGTTTGGCCAGCAGCTCGATGTTTCTCGGGGTCAGCAGGCGCACCGTGTTGGCGAGACCCTGCCAGAAGATATCGGCGTCAACGTCCGTGCCCGGCAAGATCTCTTCCTCGACCAGAGCGCACAGTTGTGGGTCTACCCGTAATCCAAATTTTTCCAATCGACTGGTCATGTTTCCTTGGTCCTGCTGTTATTGATCTTGAGTGCTTTCTGGTTCGCTTGTCAGCGGCGAGGGGCTCTCTTTCAAGATGCGCGCGATTATGGACGCAACCTCTCTCTTCTGGAAAGACGAAAATTTCATTTATTTTCTAAAATTTCAAGAAGATGCTTCTTTTCAAAGCAGCGATCATCAAGGTTGGCAAAAGAGGGCTGAGACTGTTTGATGAGGGCAGCTTTGAAACCAGCGCCATGATGGCCCAAATGGGCCGAGATGTGAAGGAAGGGACCCCATGTCCTTGCAGAAATACCACATTCCAAAGGGTGGTTTGCCGCCTCAGTCACAGCTTTTGACGGACAAGGCTGTCTTCACGCCAAGTTATGCGGTGATTCCGAGGGGAACCATGCGGGATATCGTCTGCAGCCAGCTGCCCTTCTGGAACGGCATGCGGATGTGGGTCCTGGCCCGGCCGATGAGCGGTTTTGCCGAAACCTTCTCCCAGTATATCGTCGAGTTGCAGTCCGGCGGCGGGTCTGACCGGCCCGAGTCCGACGAGCGGGCCGAAGCTGCCCTGTTTGTGGTCAGCGGTGAAATCGAGGTGTCGGTCGCCGGCATCGGCGAGACACATTCCCTCTCGGCAGGCGGGTTTGGTTTCGTTCCTGCCGGCATGGCCTGGACAATCCGGGCGAGTGGCAAGGATCCTGCGGTCTTCCACTGGTTCCGCAAGGCCTATGTCGCCGTCGAAGGGCTTGGTGCGCCGGACCCCATATTCGTCAATGAACAGACAATTGCGCCGATCCCGATGCCTGAGACCGATGGCAAGTGGGCGACGACCCGCTTCATGGATCCGGACGACATGCGCCATGACATGCATATCACCGTGGTGACTTTCGAGCCGGGCGCAGTCATTCCCTTCATGGAAACCCATGTCATGGAGCATGGGCTCTACGTGCTTGAGGGCAAGGCGGTCTACAAGCTCAATGAGGACTGGTATGAGGTCGAAGCCGGTGACTTCATGTGGCTGAGAGCCTTCTGCCCACAGGCCTGCTATGCCGGTGGCCCGGGCAAGTTCCGCTATCTCCTCTACAAGGATGTCAATCGGCACATGGCGTTTCTGTGATGCCAATACGGCATCAGTTGCATGGTGTTTGTTGATTATCTTTTGTAATATCCTGAAACTGTCGTAGTTTTTTCGGCATTCTCGAAAGAATGTCGTTGGACTAGAGTTGTTATTGCCCAATTGCTGATCACTAGAATGTTTTGCGTATTATCTGGGCAATCCAACTCTTTTGGAGGGTTCAGGCCATGCCATCAATCCGCAAGGATATTCGTTTCTGGCTCAATGACGAACTGATCATCCTCGATCACTGTTCGCCGACGGAGACACTGCTCGACTATCTGCGTCTTGAAAGGCGCCTGACCGGCACCAAGGAAGGTTGTGCAGAAGGCGATTGCGGTGCATGCACCACGCTTGTGGGGCGGCTCTTTCAAGGCACTCTGATCTATGAGTCCGTCAATGCCTGCATTCGCTTTCTGCCCAGCCTTGACGGTTGCCATGTGGTGACCATCGAAGGGCTCAGGGGGACGGACGGGGGTCTGCATCCGGTACAGCAGGCAATGGTGGATCACCATGGCAGCCAATGCGGCTTCTGTACGCCTGGCATCGTGATGTCGCTCTATGGGCTCTGGATGACCGATCCCGAACCGACCCGTGACAGGATTGAAGAGGTCTTGCAGGGCAATCTCTGTCGCTGTACCGGCTATGCACCGATCATCCGCGCCGCTGTCGCCATCAGCGACTATGGGTCTCCGGCTTCTGATTGGCTGGAGCAGGAGAGAAAACGCAATTTCAAGCGCCTGATCGATCTTAAGGACGGGGCGCGTGTTGTGCTGGAGGGCGACGGAAGACGGGCGATACTGCCTGCCAATCTCGATGATTTTTCCCATGTGCGCCTTGACGAACCCGATGCCATCATCGTGGCGGGGGCAACGGATGTCGGGCTGTGGGTCACCAAGCAGATGCGCGACCTTCAGACGCTGATCTTCATCGGCCATCTGGAGGACATGAAGACCGTCATCTGCTCCCAGACCCACATCACCATCGGCGCCGGTGTGACCTATAGCGAGGCGCAGCAGGCGATCAGTGGTTATTTCCCCCATCTCGATGCCTTCTGGCGGCGTATCGCTGGCCAGCAGATCCGCAACATGGGCACCATCGGCGGAAACATCGCCAACGGGTCGCCCATCGGCGACATGCCGCCGGTGCTGATCGCTCTGGGGGCCGATCTTGTGCTGCGCAAGAGCTGGGAACAGCGCACCATCCGGCTCGAGGATTTCTTCCTTGACTATGGCAAGCAGGACCGTTGGGAGGGGGACTTCGTCGAAGCGATCCGCATACCCATTCCGGGACCGGGCAGCCTGCACGGGGTCTACAAGATTTCCAAGCGTCGGGACGAGGATATTTCGTCGGTCTGCGTGGCGTTTCACCTCGTTGTGAGTGGCGGCAAGATCGCCAAGGCGCGGATCGCCTTCGGCGGCATGGCCGCAACGCCCAAGCGGGCATCGGAGGCGGAAGCAGCCCTCAAGGGGCAGGCCTTCTCGCTTGCTGCCATGCAGGCCGCTGCCGACCTTCTGCCACTGGATTTCCAGCCGATCAGCGACACGAGGGCCAGTGCCGACTATCGCATGCGGGTGGCCAAAAATCTCTTTGAACAGTTCTGGCATGACAAGCGGGGCGTGCTATCTCTGGAGGCGGCTGAATGAAGCAGGATGTGGAAAGCGCAAAGACGGTCGCCCAGGACATCCGTGGGGCCGTGCATCAGGATCACAAGCATGACTCCGCCCACAAGCATGTGACGGGGGCCGCCGACTATACCGATGACACGCTGGAACCGGTCGGCACGCTGCACGCCTATCTCGGTCTCAGCGACAAGGCTCATGCCAGGATTGTCGCCCTGGATCTTTCTCCCTGCCTTGCCATGGATGGTGTGGTGGGGGTGCTCACCGCCGAGGATATCGTCGCGCCGGGTCATAATGACGTGAGCGCCAATCACCTCAATGACGAGCCGGTTTTCCCGACCGGCAAGGTGCAGTTTCTGGGGCAGCCATTGTTTGCCGTGGTCGCCCGGACACGGGCCGAGGCGCGCAAGGCAGCAGCTGCCGCCAGGATCACCTATGAAACCTTGCCAGCCAAGATTGATGTGCTTGCGGCGAAAGAGGCAGGCTATCCCAATGTTGCCAAACCGCTGAAGCTGGAGCGCGGCGATGTGAAGGCGGGTTTTGCCAGCGCGGCCCACCGGATCAAGGGGCAAATCCGGATCGGTGGACAGGATCACATGTATCTGGAAGGCCAGATCGCCTTTGCCATTCCCGGCGAGGATGAGGACATGCTGATCCGCACTTCGACCCAGCACCCCAGCGAAGCCCAGCATATGGTTGCCCAGGTGCTCGGCATCCCCTCTCACTCGGTAACCGTGGAAGTGCGGCGGCTCGGCGGCGGGTTCGGTGGCAAGGAATCGCAGATGAGCATCTTCTGCGCCGTTGCGGCGCTGGGCGCGCGCAAGTTTGGCCGTCCGGTCAAGATCCGGCCTGATCGGGATGACGACATGACGGCTACCGGCAAGCGACATGACTTTGTGGTCGACTATGAGGTGGGCTTTGATGAGGATGGGGTGATTGTTGCCGTCGAAGGCGACTTCATGGCCCGATGCGGCTTTGCTGCCGATCTGTCCGGTCCGGTGACGGACCGGGCGCTGTTTCATGCGGACAACGCCTATTTCTACCCCCATGTGCTGTTGCGTTCGCATCCGCTGAAGACCAACACGGTTTCCAATACCGCTTTTCGTGGCTTTGGCGGGCCGCAGGGAGTGGTGGTTGCCGAGCGGATCATCGAGGAGATCGCCTTTGCCCTTGGCAAGGATCCGCTTGCGGTGCGCAAGGCCAATTTCTATGGTGGTGCGGGGCGGGACGTAACGCCCTATCACCAGCAGGTCGAGGACAATATCCTGCCACGCCTCATCGGTGAAATGGAGGCAAGGGCCGACTATCAGGCACGCCGTGTCGCCATTCTGGCGTTCAACGAGGAGGCCAACCGCACCGGTGGAATCCATCGCAAGGGGCTGGCGCTGACGCCGGTCAAGTTCGGGATTTCCTTCACGGCCACCCATTTCAATCAGGCTGGCAGCCTCATTCACATCTATTCCGACGGCTCGATCCAGCTCAACCATGGCGGCACCGAGATGGGGCAGGGGCTCTACACCAAGGTGGCGCAGGTGGTGGCCGACGCCTTTCAGGTGGATATCGAGCGGATCAAGATCACGCGCACGGCGACGGACAAGGTGCCCAACACCTCGGCAACGGCGGCGTCTTCCGGCTCGGACCTCAATGGCATGGCGGCGCTTGATGCTGCCAACCAGCTCAAGGGGCGGCTTGTCGCCTTCATGTGCGAGAAATGGGGCGTGGCCGAAGAGGCCATCACCTTCCTGCCCAACCAGGTGGCAATTGGCGACGAGGCGTTGTCCTTTGACGACCTGATCAAACAGGCTTACCTCGCGCGGGTGCATCTGTCGGCGGCGGGTTTCTACAAGACGCCGAAGATCCATTGGGATCGGGACAAGGGGGAGGGACGGCCGTTTTTCTACTATGCCTATGGCGCGGCGGTGTCGGAAGTCACGGTCAACCGGCTGACCGGGGATTATGTCATCGATCGGACCGACATCCTGCACGACGTTGGCAAGTCGCTCAATCCGGTGCTCGACCGGGGGCAGGTGGAAGGCGCCTTTGTGCAGGGCATGGGCTGGCTGACCACCGAGGAGCTGTGGTGGGACGGCGATGGCCGACTGCGGACGCATGCTCCATCGACCTACAAGATTCCGCTTGCCAGCGATATTCCGCGTATCTTCAACGTCGAGCTGGCCGAGTGGTCCGAGAATGCCGAGCGCACGATCAAGCGCTCCAAGGCTGTCGGCGAGCCGCCCTTCATGCTGGCAATCTCGGTGCTGGAGGCGCTCTCCATGGCGGTGGCCAGCGTGGCGGACTACACGGTTTGTCCAAGGCTGGACACCCCGGCAACACCCGAGCGGGTGCTTATGGCAATCGAGGCTTTGCAGGCGAAAGGTCGCTCTGATGGCTGAGGAGCTGGCGCTGTTCCTGCAAGAGGCCGGGGCCGTCATCAAGGTCTGCCTCAGTGAGGTCCGGGGCTCCTCTCCCCGTGAGGCCGGAGCCTCGCTCTATGTGGCCGAAAAGCGGATGCATGGCACCATTGGCGGCGGGCAACTGGAATATATCGCCATCGACGAGGCCCGGCGGATGATCGGGCGTGGCGAGGCGGAAAAGCGTTTGGCTGTGCCACTGGGGCCTGAGATCGGCCAGTGCTGTGGCGGGGCCGTGACTCTGTCGTTTGCATTGATGGATGCTGCACGGAAGGACGCAGAAATCGCGGCCGAACGAAATGCACTGGACACCTTGTCCCGTGTCTATGTTTTCGGGGCCGGGCATGTGGGGCGGGCGCTCGCCCGCACGCTGCACCTGCTGCCCGTCCGACCGGTCCTTGTCGACAGTCGAGCCGAAGAGCTGGCGCTGGTCGATGTGCCGGTGGAGCAGCGTCTGTCGGCCCTGCCGGAAGCGGAGATCCGCGCTGCGCCGCCTGCAAGCGTGTTTCTTATCCTGACCCATGATCATGCCCTTGATTTTCTGCTGGCGCGGGAAGCACTGGCGCGAGCTGATGCGGCCTATGTCGGCATGATCGGTTCGAAGAGCAAGCGGGCCACCTTCAGCCATTGGCTGAAGCGCGAGGCACCGGATCAGGCTGAGGCGCTTCTGCCTTCGCTGGTCTGCCCAATCGGTCGGCACGACCATGTGCGCGACAAGCGGCCCGAAGTGATTGCGGCTATGGTGGCAGCCGAGCTGCTGGGTGTTCTGTTGCGGGATCTGCCATCTGGGCAGTCTGGCCCCGATGCGCCTGCCGCACAGGTCGACCGGATGTCCTGAAGCGGCTCTCCTCTCTTCCTTTCCCCGGACCTGGGGCAAAGAAAAAGCCCGCCGAGCGTTGTTCGGCGGGCTTTCGTTTTCAGTGGGAAGGCTTAGGGCTATTCGCCGGGCTGGACTTCCGGGTTGTGACCGGCCATGCCGCCGGACACTTCCTCGGTGGCTTCTGCTGCCAGCTCATGGGGCAAGATCAGGTTGAGAACCACGGCGATCAGGGCCGAAGGCAACAGGCCGGAGGTCAGAAGAACCTTGAGCGTGCCGGGAACATACTGCAGGGCGCTTGGCTCCAGCTGCAGGCCCAGACCGACCGACAGGGAGATGGCGAAGATCACCATGTTGCGACGGTTCCAGTTGACGTCGGACAGCATGGAGATGCCAGACGCAACGACCATACCGAACATGACCACCACGCCACCACCAAGTACTTCGATCGGGATGGTGCGGATGAGGCTGCCCACTTTCGGGACGAGGCCACAGATGATCAGGAAGATGGCACCAAAGGTGACCACATGGCGGCTCATGACGCCGGTGATGGCAACCAGACCCACGTTCTGGGAGAAGGAGGTGTTTGGCAAGGCACCGAAGACACCGGCAATGGCCGTGCCCAGTCCGTCTGCATAGGTGGCGCCTGCGATTTCCTTGTCGGTTGCCTCGCGGCCAGCACCGCCCTTGGTGATGCCGGAAACGTCGCCGACGGTTTCAATGGCGGAGACGACGGCCATCAGGCAGAAACCGATGATCGCGGCAAAGGACATTTCAAAGCCGAATTTGAATGGCATTGGCAGGGCAAAGGCCGCAGCGTTGTTCCATGAACCGGTGATGGAGGCAACCGGCAGCTTGCCGATGAAAATGGCGAAGATGTAGCCGGCTATGAGGCCAAGCAGCACGGCGGAAATGGCCCACATGCCGCGGGCATAGAATTTGAGGCCGAGGGTGACGAGGATCACCACGGCTGCACAGGCCCAACTGGTGAGCGTGCCGAATTCGGGCTTGCCGACCATGTGAGCACCGCCTGCCGAATACTGGATGCCGACCTTGATCAGCGCCAGACCGATCATCATCACCACAAGGCCGGTGACGAGCGGCGGCAGGGCAAAGCGGATCTTGCCGATGAACAGGCCAAGGAAGGCGTGGAACAGACCACCGATGAAAATCCCGGTGTAGAGAGCGGCCATGCCGTCGACACCCTTGCCGGCAACCAGCGGGATCATGACAGGCAGGAAGGCGAAGCTGGTGCCCTGAACCACAGGCAATGCGGCACCAACGGGGCCAAGCGTGATGGTCTGGAGCAGGGTTGCCACGCCGGCAATCAGCATGGCCATCTGGATCATGTAGAGCAGCTCGGGGAAATCCGGGCTGTTGGAGCCGAAACCGAATCCTGCAGCACCTGCAACGATGATGGCAGGTGTCACGTTGGCGATGAACATGGCCAGCACATGCTGGATGCCCAGTGGAATGGCCTTGAGTATTGGTGGCGTGTAGTTTGGATCCCGGAGCTGCTCCGGAGTGCCGATAGAATTGTTCTTCATCATGTTACCCCTCAACGGTTATTGTCTTTCCTCCGGTGACTTTTTGTCTTTTATTTTGTCTTGCGTGAGCTTTTGCTCTTGGGGTTGGCAACAACCCAGTAGGGTTCTTCGAACCAGTATTCTTCAAGATTGTTCGCCTCGCCGATCCGGTCGACGACGGCAAACAGGCCTGGTGCGCGGAGTGGCGTCAGGACGCCGTGCCATACATTGCGGTGAAAATTGATGCCCTGACCCGGTCTTGTCTCGAAGGCCAGTGGCCTGCCCGGTCTGCCGTCTTCGTCCGGAGCGACGATGACCAGAAAGGCATGCCTGCTCATGGGCAGGAAGGCCTGCGAGCCGAGCGGATGCCGTTCAACCATGTCGAGGCAGTAGGGCAGGGTGCGCGGCTCGGAATCAAAGATCGAGATGCCAGCCCGTCCCGGGTCGCCATCAGCTGCGAGGAAATCGAGACCTGCCAGATCATGATAGCGACCACAGAAGCCCTGGTTGATCATCTTCGTGGGCGACCCGTTTGCTTCGAGGATGTCGCCGAAAGGGGCGAAGGCCTCAGCCGTCAGGGGGGCGATCATGATCTGTTCGTCACTCATCAAGCGTCTCCACCCAGAAGCGCGCCGACACGATGGAAGGCAATGCGTTCAACCTGGCCGCAAGCGGTGGCAAATTCGGTCTCGCTGTCGTTGTCTATGCGTTGCCTGAAGGCAGCAAGGATGCCTGCCTTGTCATGATCGCGCACGGCGATGATGAACGGAAAGCCGTGCTTGTCCATGTAGGCGGTGTTGAGCGCAGTGAACTGGGTGCGTTCTTCCTCGCTCAGGATGTCAAGACCGGCGCTTGCCTGCTCGGCGGTGGAGTCTGCGGTCAGCGCCTTGGCAGCAGCCAGCTTGCCTGCGAGATCCGGATGGGCCTTGAGGACAGCGAGTTTCTCGTCTTTCGTGGCGGACCGGAAGGCACGACAGAGGGCGTTATGCAGACCGATCACCGTGTCATGGGCTGCGCCCAGCTCCAGCGCGTGGGCACGTTCCGCAATCCACGGGCTGTGTTCGAAGACGCCGCCATAGAGCGCAACGAAGCGCTCGGCGTCCATCCGGCTGGGGCGCTCGAAACGGACCGCAGGATGGACCGCCTGCCAATGGCGGGCAATGTCGATGCGGCGGGCGAACCAGACGTCTCCCTTGGACTGGGCATAATCCATGAAGCGCTTGAGCGCCATGACGCGCCCCGGACGGCCAACAAGGCGGCAGTGCAGGCCGATGTTCATCATCTTGGCCGTGCCTGTTGCGCCTTCTTCATAAAGGCAGTCGAAGGTATCCTTGAGATAGGCGAAATACTGGTCGCCGGAGTTGAAGCCCTGTGCGGTGGCAAAGCGCATGTCGTTGCAGTCCAGCGTGTAGGGGATCAGCAACTGATCGCGCTCACCAGCCTCGATCCAGTAGGGCAGGTCATCGTCATAGATATCGGAAATATAGTCAAAGATCCCGAGCTCTGCGGCCAGTGCCACGGTGTTGGCCGAGCAGCGGCCTGTGTACCAGCCCTTCGGCTTGGCTCCGGTAACCTCTTCATGCAGGCGAATGGCCTCGAGCATGTCGGCCTTTTCGCTTTCAGCGGTGGCGTCCTTGTATTCGATCCACTTGAGGCCGTGGCTGGCGATTTCCCAGTCTGCTTCCTGCATCGCGGCCACCTGTTCGGGGCTGCGGGCAAGGGCGCTGGCAACGCCATAGACGGTGGCCGGGATACCCATGGAGGTGAACAGGCGATGGAGACGCCAGAAACCGGCTCGGGCGCCATATTCATAGATGGATTCCATGTTCCAGTGGCGTTGACCGGGCCAGGGAGCAGCGCCGACGATCTCTGACAGGAAGGCTTCCGATGCGGCATCCCCGTGCAGGATGCAGTTCTCGCCGCCCTCTTCATAATTGATCACAAACTGCACAGCGATCTTGGCTCCGCCTGGCCATTCGGCCTTTGGCGGGGTCGGTCCGTAACCGGACATGTTTCGCAAATATCGCGTATTTTCCGTATTCATCCTGGTTCCTTGCGGCTCCCTATTCTCATTTCCTTCTATACCATTAAAATATGATCACATTTTCTTGAAATTCCGATAGCTATTTATGCATAATAAAGGAATGTCTTGAAAGCGGATGCTACTATGATGCGACTCCGAGCGCTGCAGCGCAACGCGGATACAACTTAAACGACGGTGAATTTCATGAGCGGATATCTGACAACCCACGTATTGGACACTGCACGGGGGTGCCCGGCGGCGGGTATGGCTATTGAGCTCTATCGTCTGGATGGAGAAACGCGGACCCTGCTGGCGACCCGCATGACGAATGAGGATGGCCGGACCGATGGTCCCATCCTGCCCGAAGAAGACTTTGCAACAGGGACTTACGAGCTGGCGTTTTATGCCGGTGCCTATCTCGACGAGGTTGAGGCACTGCACAAGGAACCGCGGTTTCTCGACATCATTCCGATCCGCTTCGGCATGAATGAGGCCGTGCATTATCATGTGCCGCTGCTGCTGTCGCCCTATGGCTATTCGACCTATCGGGGCAGCTGACCGGGCTTCCTTGGGCCTCTTCAGAGCGGCTATTCGCCCCTCAATTCGCCTCGCAACTCTTTGGCCTGATCGGAAAGAACTGTGCGGATGTGGCCGGATATGAAGTCGATGAACAGGCGGATCTTGGGATCCTGCCGCCGACGATGTGAATAAAGACAGGCCATCTGGATGGGAATCGGTGGGGTGTCAGTGAGAATCGGCACCAGTTGTCCCGTCCGCAGATAGTGCAAAACCTCGAACTCAGGCTTCAGAATGATGCCGTGGCCATGTAGCGCCCAATCGGTGAGGACGTCGCCATCGTCCGATTCAAACGGGCCGGAAACGGCAAACCGCTTGACGCCATCGGCCGTCTGTAGCGGCCACTGGAACTCCGGTGCGCCGGGATAACGCAGGTTGAGGCAGGCGTGGTTGGGGCCGGACAGGTCCTCGCCGCTTTCCGGCTCGCCGTGGGTCTCGATGTAGGATGGAGCGGCGCAGAGCACTCGGCGGCAGTCGGCGATCTTGCGGATACGCAGGTTGGAATCCTCCGGCACGCCGAGGAAGAAGGCGACATCAAGCCCTTCGGCGGCGACATCGATCTTGCGATCCGACAGGCGCATGCGCACGTCGATCAGCGGGAATTCCTTCTTGAAGTCCGGCACGGCAGGGGCGACCAGCCGTCGTCCGATGCCGAGAGGCGCGGCCACATGGATGGAGCCGCGCGGTTTCAGCGTGACGCTGGAGACAAGCGCCTCGGCCTCTTCGATGGTTTCCAGAACACGGCAGGCGCCGGGGTAGAACAGTTTGCCCTGTTCGGTCGGTGTCAGCATGCGTGTGGTGCGCTGGAACAGGCGGACGTTGAGGTGATCTTCCAGTTGCGAGATGCGGGCCGAAGCCACGGCCGGGGAAATGCGCTGATCGCGGGCGGCGGCCGACATGGAACCCAATTCGAAGACACGGACGAAGGTTTTGATATTATCAAAATAGGACATGGTATTTGTCCGTCGCTTTTTCTTGTTTTTTTTGAATCTGATCTGTCTTTTTCTTCATACCAGAAAATCACTCTCTGCAATAGAGTGAACAAAAGGCCCCGGGAAGCGATTGCGGCAAGCATGCACAGAAAGCATGTACCGGTGCGTTCCGGTCATTCCATCCGGAAACAGTCAAAAGGGGTCATCTGAGGGGGAGCAAGAGTTTGAACTTGGAGTTTCGGGATGCTTGATTTTGACTTGTTGCAACCGCTCATCTGGTCCTGGCTGGAATTTGCCGTGCGCTGGACCCATGTGATCACGGCGATCGCCTGGATTGGATCGAGCTTCTATTTCATTGCGCTAGATCTGGGGCTCAGGAAGGCCCCCAACCTGCCGGTCGGTGCCCATGGTGAAGAATGGCAGGTGCATGGTGGCGGTTTCTATCATATCCGCAAGTTCCTCGTGGCGCCCGAGCACATGCCCGAGCATCTGACATGGTTCAAGTGGGAGAGCTATTCGACCTGGCTGTCCGGTGCGGCGCTTCTGATGGTCACCTATTGGGCCGGTGCCAATCTGTTTCTCATCGATCCGGCCAAGATGGAGCTGGAGGTCTGGCAGGCGATCCTTGTGTCCGCCGGTTCGCTGACCATCGGCTGGCTGGTCTATGATTTCCTCTGCAAGTCGAGCCTTGATGAAAAGCCGACGCTGCTGATGGTGCTGTTGTTCGTGCTGCTGGTGGCGATGGGTTGGGGCTACAACCATGTCTTCACCGGTCGCGCCGTGTTGCTGCATCTGGGGGCCTTTACCGCAACCATCATGACGGCGAATGTATTCTTCATCATCATTCCGAACCAGAAAATCGTGGTATCGGACCTCAAGGCCGGGCGCACGCCAGATCCGAAATACGGCAAGATCGCCAAGCTGCGCTCGACCCACAACAACTATCTCACCCTGCCGGTGATCTTCCTGATGTTGTCCAACCACTATCCGCTGGCCTTTGCCTCGCCCTATAACTGGGTGATTGCGGCGCTGGTGTTCCTGATGGGAGTAACGATCCGGCACTGGTTCAACAGTCGCCACGCTCGCAAAGGCAACCCCTATTGGACCATTCCGACAACGATCCTGCTGTTCCTTGCAATTGTCTGGATTTCGCTCATTCCTGGCGACTATCTGGAGGAAAGCGACGCGGCGAGCCGCCCGCTCACCGAATATGAGATGAAATATGCCAATGCGGCAGGCTTTGAAGAGGTGACGGACATCGTCATCAGCCGCTGTTCCATGTGCCATGCGGATGAAGTGGCATGGGACGGGATCGGCACCGCGCCGCGCGGCATCCATCTTGACAATGAGGCGCGGATCATCCGGGCCGCACGGGAAATCTTCCTCAATGCCGGCGCGACCAACGCCATGCCGCCGGCCAACGTGACTTTTATGGAGCCTGAAGAGCGGCGGGCCATTGTCAACTGGTACAAGGCTACGCAGCAGGGATGATTGCCTGACTTTCAGGTTCTGTTTCAAACAGAAGGCCCGCATGCTGTGCGGGCCTTTTGTGTTTCTGATTGTGCGTGCACGGCGGGGCTGCCGGTCATGTCATTCGAAGCCGGATTTCCTGCAAAGGAAGCTAACGATCTCGTCAACGCCGACGTTGCGGGACAGATCGGTAAAGAGATGGGCCTTGTCGCCGCGGACCTTTGCAGCATCGGTTTTCATCCGCTCCAGATCCGCCCCGACATAAGGGGCCAGATCGGTCTTGTTGATCAGCAGAAGATCGGATCGCGAAATGGCCGGGCCGCCCTTGCGCGGGATGTCGTCGCCTTGTGCGACGGAGATGATGTAGATCGTCAGGTCTGCAAGGTCTGGCGAGAAGGTGGCCGCCAGATTGTCGCCGCCGGATTCGATGAAGATGAAATCGAGATCCTTGTGGCGGGCGCAGAGCTCGTCCACAGCCGCAAGGTTGATCGAGGCATCCTCGCGGATCGCCGTATGCGGGCAACCGCCGGTCTCGACTCCGATGATGCGATCTTCCTGCAAGGCCTGTTTGCGCACCAGCGCCTCGGCGTCTTCCTTGGTGTAGATGTCATTGGTGATGACACCGATGGAGAAGCGGTCGCGCATGGCAAGGCAGAGCTTCTCCGTCAGGGTCGTCTTGCCCGAACCGACCGGGCCGCCGATGCCGATGCGCATTGGTCCGGCGTAGCTTTCTTGCGTGCTTGGTGAAGTCATGAACGGAAAATCCTCGTGTGAAGGGTCTCGTGCCGCATGGCGGCGATATCGGAATGGAAGCAGCTGGTGCCCAGCGCCTCAAGGCTTGCCGTTTCTGCGTGGTCTGTCGTGGCAAGGAGCGTCGCTTCAAGGCGTGCCTGGAGCCTGAGGCCATCGGACTGGCCGAGCGGCACAAGGCGCATGGCGACGGAAATGAGGTTTGAGGCAAAGGCGTGCAGGCTGGCGGTCAGGATCGCCGTAAGGCCAATGCCGTGCGCGCGGGCGGTTGCGCCCATGATGACCGGCAGGGCGATGGACTCCGGTTTCCTTTCTCCGATCAACTCGAGCAGCCTTGTCGGCCAGGCGGCGCTGGCCTTCAGGAAGGCCATGCCCTGCTGGGTGGTTTCCATGTGGCGTTCGCGGCTGGCAGAGAGGGCGAGCGCGAGATCGTTGAGGGCGATCAGGGCGGCCATGTCGCCTGCGCCAATCCGCCAGGCATGGGCGAGCAGAATGGCGTCGCTGCGTGCGCTGCCCATGATCAGAAGCAGTTCGATCCAGTCGCCGACGCTGTCCCGGTCATGGCAGGTGCCGTCGCTGATGGCGGTTTCAAGGCCATGGCTGTAGCTGAAGGTGCCAAGGGGGAAGGCCGGAGATAGCCATGTCAACAGACGCACCAGAGCCGCTCCCTGAAGGGCCGCTGACGAGGGCTCTACGGTTCCATCTGGCAGGAGCGCGGGATCAGTGGTCATGCGGCCCGTGATCATTGCTGTGATCATGGCTGTGATCGTGGTCGTGATGATGGGAATGGTCATGGTCATGATGATGCTCATGGTCATGGTGGTGATCATGCCCGTGGTCATGGTTGTGGCTGTGATCGTGGTTATGATCATGGGCGTGGCCGCTGGCCGATTTGCTCACATAGGCACCGCTCATGGGCGAGAAGGGAGCGGTGACGGCGGAAAGCGTGCCACCCAGACCTTCCAGCATGTCGGCAATCACCGCATCCTTGCGGATGCGCAGGTGGTCTTCATAGATCTCGACCGGCTGATGGCGGTTGCCCAGATGCCAGGCCAGCTGCAGCAGAGCCAGCGGCGTTGTCGCCCGGACCTCCAGCAGGTCTTCAGGGCGGGCCAGCACTTCGATGATGCGTCCGTCCTCCAGCTGCAGGCCGTCGCCATGATCCATGCGCATGGCCTTGGCAAGAACCAGTATGAAGTCGAAGCCCCTGTCGCTGGTCAACTGGATCCTGCGGCGATAGCGGTCTTCCTCATCAAGGGTGATGGTGTCAAACGGCGGCTCGGACCAGCTTCCCTTCGGCAGGATGCTGGAGGCTTTTGCAATCGGCATGTTTTTCTTCCTCATGAGACATATCCCTGCAGAGACGATGCCTGCAGGGATATGAAGGGGGCTGTTCGGTCCGGCTGGCCGGATCAGAACAGGAAGTAGCGCTGGGCCATCGGCAGCTCGGTTGCCGGTTCGCAGGTGAGGATTTCTCCATCGGCCCGCACTTCATAGGTTTCCGGATCGACCGAGATTTCCGGCGTGGCGTCATTGAGCTTCATCGACGCCTTGGAAATACCGCTACGGGTGTTTTCGACCGCAACCAGCGCCTTGGCAACGCCGAGCTTTTCAGCAAGGCCCGCTTCAATGGCTGCCTGCGAGACGAAGGTTACCGAGCTGTTGGTCAATGCCTTGCCGAAGGCCCCGAACATCGGCCGGTAATGGACCGGCTGTGGCGTCGGGATGGAGGCATTCGGGTCGCCCATCGGAGCGGCTGCAATCGTGCCGCCGATCAGTACCATGTCCGGTTTTACGCCGAAGAAGGCCGGATTCCACATCACGAGGTCGGCGCGCTTGCCCGGCTCGATCGAGCCGATGTGCCTGCTCATGCCCTGCGCGATGGCCGGATTGATGGTGTATTTGGCGATGTAGCGCTTGACGCGTTCATTGTCGTTGTCGCCGGTCTCGATGGAGAGGGCGCCGCGCTGTTTCTTCATCTTGTCTGCCGTCTGCCAGGTGCGGATGATCACTTCGCCAACGCGGCCCATGGCCTGACTGTCCGATGAAATGATCGAGAAGGCCCCCATGTCATGCAGGATGTCCTCGGCAGCAATGGTCTCCTTGCGGATGCGGCTCTCTGCGAAGGCCACGTCTTCGGGAATGTTGGCGTCGAGGTGATGGCAGACCATCAGCATGTCGAGATGCTCGGCGATGGTGTTCGCCGTGTAGGGACGGGTCGGGTTGGTCGAGGAGGGCAGGACATTGTTCATGCCGCAGATCTTGATGATGTCCGGTGCGTGGCCCCCGCCAGCGCCCTCGGTGTGGAAGGCGTGGATGGTGCGGCCCTTGAAGGCATCAACGGTGCTTTCGACAAAGCCGCTCTCGTTGAGCGTGTCTGTGTGGATCATCACCTGCACGTCGAAGGCATCGGCAACGGTCAGGCAGGTGTCGATCGCCGAGGGGGTGGTGCCCCAGTCTTCGTGCAGTTTGAGGGCTGCCGCGCCGCCCAGCAACATCTCTTCCAGAGCCTTCGGCTTGGAGGCGTTGCCCTTGCCGGCATAGGCGAGGTTCATCGGGAAGGCATCGGAGGCCTCGATCATGCGGGCAATGTGCCACGGTCCCGGTGTGCAGGTGGTGGCCAGCGTGCCATGGGCCGGGCCGGTGCCGCCGCCAAGCATGGTGGTGATGCCGGACATCAGCGCTTCCTCGATCTGCTGGGGGCAGATGAAGTGGATGTGGGCGTCCATGCCGCCTGCGGTGATGATCTTGCCTTCACCGGCAATGGCTTCGGTACCCGGACCGATGATGATGTCGACGCCGGACTGGGTGTCCGGGTTGCCTGCCTTGCCGATGCCGCAGATCACGCCATCCCTGAGGCCGATGTCGGCTTTGTAGATACCGGTATAATCAACGATCAGGGCGTTGGTGATGACGGTGTCAACGGCGCCGTCGGCGCGGGCGACCTGAGACTGGCCCATGCCATCGCGGATGACCTTGCCGCCGCCGAACTTCACTTCGGAGCCGTAGGTGGTGAAGTCCTTTTCGACCTCGATGAACAGCTCGGTGTCGGCCAGACGCACCTTGTCACCGGTGGTGGGGCCGAACATGTCTGCATAGGCAGCGCGGGAAATCGTATATGCCATCAGAGAGCCCCTTTGATTTCTGCACGGAAGCCATGGACTTCGCGGTTGCCTTCCAGCGGGATCAACCTGACCTTGCGGGTCTGGCCGGGTTCGAAGCGGACGGCCGTGCCCGAGGCGATGTCAAGGCGCTTGCCGCGGGCGGCAGCGCGGTCGAAGGACAGGGCCGGGTTGGTTTCAAAAAAATGATAGTGGGAGCCGACCTGCACCGGCCGGTCGCCGGTATTGGAGACTTCCAGTTCGGTGACCTCCAGTCCGGCGTTCAGTTCGATGTCGCCAGCGGCGGTGATGATTTCACCAGGAATCATGATGCCCTCCTCAGCGGATCGGTTCGTGGACGGTGACCAGCTTCACCCCGTCGGGGAAGGTGGCTTCCACCTGAATGTCATGGATCATCTCGGGGATGCCTTCCATCACCTGAGCGCGGCTGATGATATGGGCCCCGGCTTCCATCAGGTCGGCAACGGTACGACCATCGCGCGCGCCTTCGACGATGAAGTCGGTGATCAGTGCCACTGCCTCGGGATGATTGAGCTTGACGCCCCTTTCAAGGCGGCGGCGTGCCACCATGGCTGCCATGGCGATGAGAAGTTTGTCCTTCTCTCTCGGTGTCAAATTCATGACGCTTCCTCTCTGGTTCAGGTCGTCCAGACACGCGGGAGAGGCTCCCCGGTCCGAAAATGTGAAATCAATGGAATGAGCGCTGCGCGCAGCGCCATGCCGTTTGTCGCCGTGAGGCGGGCAAGGATCTTGCCGTTGAAGCTGGAAAGCCCCACCGTGCAGTCGGCAAATGGTTGCATGAGGGCTCGGCCACTGTCGACCAGCGCGTCCATCGCGTCGCTGTCTTCAGGGCCGGTGTAGCAGAGTGTGGCAAGCGCCAGATGGCCGGACAGCACAGCGTCCGCCAGGCCGATCCGTGCCACGTCGCCCTCAAGGCGCTGTGCCTCGGCGTGGATCAGGCGGCCATCCCGGTGGATGCGCCAGCTGTCGCGGAAGGCAAGGCTCCTGAGTGCTTCGCCCATGGCAAGGCGACCGAGCAGCAGGCTCTCGACCGTCATGAAGCGGGCGTTGCCCGCAAGATGCACATCAAGAGAGCGGTGGAGCCCGGCGCGGTCATAAAGGATTGTTTCCTGCGGCAGCCAGTCAAGGCGCGCGCCGTCTGCCACGGTGACATGATTGCTGACGCGGGCAACCCCGCTGTCCGCCTTGTAGATCTTCTCGCAGGCCTGGGTGGTGATCACCGCGTAGGTGTCGGTTGCCGCATCGGCCTGCCAACTGACGATATCGCCGCCGGTGAGCCCCCCCGAGCTGTTGATCAGAACGGCTTCAGCAGCGCTGCCGCCATAGACCCTTGGCAGACGGATCTTGGCGCACCCCTGCTGATAAAGGCGATCGAGGCGGGTATTACCCGCTCCATCCGCCTTGAAACTGACCCGTCCGGCGCCCGTGGTTCTCTGCGCCGGAGCCCTGCCCGCTGCGCCATCGGAAGAGGCGTCGGGAAGTGCGCCGGAAGAGGCGTCAGACGGTGAGATGGTTACGTACATGTTCCTTGTCCAGGTCTTCAGCAGGACCAGAATGCACGATCTCGCCACGGTCCATGATATGGACAACATCCGCCAGCTCACGGCAGAAATCAAGATATTGTTCGACCAATAGAATCGCCATTCCCTTTTCCTCCTTGAGGTAGGTGATGGCGCGGCCGATATCTTTGATGATCGAGGGCTGGATGCCTTCGGTCGGTTCGTCCAGCACCAGAATGTCCGGGCGGGTGACCAGCGCCCTGCCGATGGCCAGCTGTTGCTGCTGGCCGCCGGAGAGGTCACCGCCGCGACGCGAGAGCATGTCCTTGAGAATCGGGAACAGCTCGAAAATCTCTTCCTCGACAAACCGCTGCTTGCGGGGCAGGCGGGCAAAGCCGACCTCGAGATTTTCCCTGACTGTCAGCTGCGGGAAGATTTCGCGGCCCTGCGGCACATAGGCGATGCCCCGTCCTGCGCGGGCATAGGGCGGGGCCTTGGTGACATCTGCGCCGCCGAGAATGATCCTGCCCTTGCTCACCGGGTGCTGGCCGACAATGGCGCGCAGCATCGAGGTCTTGCCGACGCCGTTGCGTCCCAGAACGCAGGTGATCCGGGCGCTTTCCACATCCAGAGAGATGTTGCGCAGCGCTTGCGCTGCACCGTAATGCAGGTCGATCCCCTCGACGGAGAGGGCGAGGGGTTTGCTTTCCTGCCGGGATGACGAATTCACTGCTTCACTCATGATCATCTCCCGAGATAGCTTTCAATGACGTCCGGATGGGCGCTGACGTGGTCGATCGAGCCTTCGGCCAGAACGGCGCCTTCGGCCAGCACCGTGACCTTGACACCAAGATCGCGAATGAAGCCCATGTCATGCTCGACGACGATGACCGAATGGGTCTTGGAAATCTCGCACAGCAACTTGGCGGTTTCCACCGTTTCGGCATCGGTCATGCCCGCGACGGGTTCGTCAACGAGCAGGAGCTTGGGGTCCTGCGCCAGCAGCATGCCGATTTCGAGCCACTGTTTCTGGCCATGGGACAGGTCCGAGGCCAGCTCGTTGGCGCGATGGGTAAGGCGGACTGTTTCAAGGATGCTGGCGATTTTGGCTGCCTCCTCTTCGCTTTCGCGATAGAACAGCGAAGCCCAGACGCCACGATTGCCCGCCAGGGCCAGCTCGAGATTCTCGCGCACGGTCTGGCTTTCGAACACGGTTGGTTTCTGGAACTTGCGCCCGATCCCAGCCTGGGCGATTTCGGTCTCGTCATGCTGGGTGAGGTCCATCTTGCCTTCAAACAGCACGTCGCCGGTGTCCGGGCGGGTCTTGCCTGTGATGATGTCCATCATCGTCGTCTTGCCAGCGCCGTTGGGGCCGATGATGGCGCGCATCTCGCCCTTCTCGATGGTCAGGGACAGCCCGTTAATGGCCTTGAAGCCGTCAAAGGAAACCGAGACGTCATCGAGATAGAGCAGCGCCGAGGTCATCTGGTTGGTTTCTTCGGTCATGACGCTTCACCCTCCTTGCGCAATTCGCCAGTATCTGCCGGATTCTGTGCCAGAGCGGTGGTCTTGCCCGATCCGAGGTCCTTCAGCTTGCCTATGGCATCGGACAGGGTGCCAAGAATGCCGCGTGGCATGAACAGGGTCACTGCCACGAACAGGCCACCCAGAACGAACAGCCAGTATTCGGGGAACTGGGCCGTGAACCAGCTTTTGCCGAGGTTGACCGTGATGGCGCCGACAATCGGGCCGATCAGGGTGCCGCGCCCGCCAACCGCGGTCCAGATGACCACTTCGATCGAGTTGGCCGGGGCAAATTCCCCCGGGTTGATGATGCCGACCAGCGGCACATAAAGGGCGCCTGCGATGCCGGCCATCATCGCCGACAGGGTGAATACGAAAAGCTTCACATGCTCGACGCGATAGCCAAGGAAGCGGGCGCGGCTTTCTGCATCTCGTGTGGCCAGCAGTACCTTGCCGAACTTGGAGCGGACGATGGCCGAGCTGATGATGAGCGCCAGACAGAGGGCAAAGGCGGCGGCGGCAAACAGACCGGCGCGGGTGGATGGCTCCTGCAGGGTGTAGCCGAGGATGTCCTTGAAGTCGGTGAGGCCGTTGTTGCCGCCAAAGCCCATGTCATTGCGGAAGAAGGCGAGCAGCAGCGCATAGGTCATGGCCTGGGTGATGATCGACAGATAGACCCCGGTGACGCGGGAGCGGAAGGCAAACCAGCCGAACACGAAGGCCAGTAGCCCCGGCACGGCGAGCACCATGAGAGCGGCGAACCAGAACTGATCGAAGCCATACCAGTACCATGGCAGCTCCTTCCAGTTCAGGAACACCATGAAGTCCGGCAGGATCGGGTCGCCATAGACACCACGTGAGCCGATCTGGCGCATCAGATACATGCCGATGGCGTAGCCGCCAAGCGCAAAGAAGGCGCCATGACCAAGCGAAAGAATGCCGCAATAGCCCCAGACCAGATCAAGCGCCAGCGCCAGCAGGGCATAGGTGAGATATTTGCCGAACAGCGAGACGATGTAATCGGGCACGTAAAGGGCGTGGTCGGGCGTCAGAAACAGGTTGCTGAGGGGCACGAGAATGCCGATCAGGGCGATGGCGACCGCAACCCAGGCGATGCGCCCGGCGAGGCCGCGAAACAGAAAAGCGGAGATCATTGTTCCACGGCCCTTCCCTTGAGAGCGAACAGACCGCGTGGCCGTTTTTGAATGAACAGGATGATGAAGACCAGCACGAGGATCTTGCCAAGCACGGCGCCGGCGAAGGGTTCAAGGAACTTGTTGGCGACGCCGAGGGTCAAGGCCCCGATGAGCGTGCCCCAAAGGTTGCCCACCCCGCCGAAGACCACGACCATGAAGCTGTCGATGATGTAGCTCTGGCCGAGGTTGGGCGAGACGTTGCCGATCTGGCTGAGGGCCACACCGGCGATCCCCGCAATGCCGGAGCCGAGGGCAAAGGTGAAGGCATCGACCCACGGAGTGCGGACCCCGAGCGAAGAGGCCATGTTGCGGTTCTGTGTCACGGCACGCATCTGCAGGCCCATCGGCGTGCGCTTGAGCAGCAGGAACAGCAGGCCGAAGACGGCAAGGGCAAAGAAGAAGATCCAGATGCGGTTCCAGGTCAGCGACAGGCCTGCCAGATCAAGGGCGCCAGACATCCAGGACGGGTTGCTGACTTCCTTGTTGGTGGGGCCGAAAATGGTGCGGACTGCCTGCTGCAGCATCAACGAGACACCCCAGGTGGCAAGCAGCGTTTCCAGCGGTCTGCCATAGAGAAACCGGATGATGCCACGCTCGAGCACAAAGCCCACCGCACCGGCAACAAGGAAGGCAATGGGAATGGCAAAAAGCAGGGAATAGTCGAACAGGCCCGGCGCAGTGGACTGGATGACCTGCTGTACGGTGAAGGTGGTGTAGGCACCGATCATCACCATTTCGCCATGGGCCATGTTGATGACGCCCATCACGCCGAAGGTGATGGCAAGGCCGATGGAGGCCAGCAGCAACACCGAGCCAAGGGACAGGCCGTACCAGATATTCTGGACACCTTCCCAGATGGCGAGCACGCGCTCGATGGCGACGACGGCGCGCTCGGCGGCGTTCTTGACGGCGCCTTCGTTCTGTTCTGCGGCGGCAGTGAGCATGGAGAGCGCCTGACGGCCGCCCTTTTCGCGCAGCACTTCGATGGCGGCCAGCTTGTCGCTTTCGGACGTGTCGGAGCTCAGGACAAGTCCGGCGCGGGCTTCTTCAAGAAAGGCGGAAACTTCCGGGTCCTGCTCTTTTGCAAGCCGGGCCTTGATGGCGGGCAGGGCGCTTGCGTCCTGAGCCTTGAAGATGGTTTCTGCCGCTTCCATACGCTTGGCCGGGTCGGGACTGTTGAGGGCGAACAGGCTCAGGCCATCACGGATCTGGCGGCGCAGGCTGTTGTTGGCCTTGATCTTGTCGAGGGTTCTCTTGTTGATGTCGGGAATGACTTCGCCGCTCACTGGATCTGTCAAGGTGAAGTTTTTGCCCGCACTTTCGGTCAGGAAGACGCGATTGTCCGCCTTGCGGACATAGAGGTTTCCGTCGGCCAACTGGCTGAGGACAGGAACCACCTTCGGGTCTCCGGTTGCCAGAAGGGCATCCACCTTTTCTGCCCTGTCTTTCAGGCTGCCATCGGCCAGAGCGTTGATCGTATCCTGCAGATCATCGGCCATGGAGGGGGGGGCAGCAGCTGAGGAAAGGACAAGCGTGACAAGACAAACAAGCAGTGCGCGCAGCAATGTCATGAATTTCTCTCTTGCTAGACATGTCTGCCCCGGTGACAGGAAGCCTGTCACCGGGGACCGGAAGAAGGATGACGTGCGTTAGGCTGGATCAGTTGCCCTTGCCGCCGCATTCCTTGGTTTCGGTGTTGAAGTTGCCGCAGGAGAGCGGCGCGCGCCAATCGGAGATCAGCTTGGCGGAATCCGGCAGATAGTCGGACCATGCGTCACCCGGAACGAGGCCGGCGGTTTCGTAAACCACGTCAAACTGGCCATTGTCCTGAATCTCGCCGATCAGAACCGGCTTGGTGATGTGATGGTTTGGCATCATGGCGGAGTAGCCGCCGGTCAGGTTCGGAACCGAGATGCCCGGCAGGGCGTCAATGACAGCATCGGAGTCGGTGGTGCCGGCAGCCTCAACCGCTTTCACCCACATGTTGAAGCCGATGTAATGGGCTTCCATCGGGTCGTTGGTGACGCGCTTGTCGTCTTTGGTGAAGGCGTGCCATGCGTCGATGAACTCGGCATTGGCGTCGGATTCAACAGACTGGAAGTAGTTCCAGGCGGCTAGATGGCCTACGAGCGGACCAGTGTCGAGACCGGCCAGTTCCTCTTCTCCCACAGAGAAGGCAACGACCGGAATGTCTTCTGCCTTGATGCCCTGGTTGGCCAGTTCCTTGTAGAAAGGCACGTTGGCGTCACCGTTGATGGTGGAGACCACGGCGGTCTTCTTGCCCGCTTCACCAAACGCCTTGATGTCGGAAACGATGGTCTGCCAATCGGAATGACCAAATGGGGTGTAGTTGATCATGATGTCTTCTTCGGCCACACCCTTGGCCTTCAGATAGGCTTCCAGAATCTTGTTGGTGGTGCGCGGGTAGACATAGTCGGTGCCAGCCAGAACCCAGCGTTCCACGCCTTCCTCTGCCATCAGGTAGTCGACGGCGGGAATGGCCTGCTGGTTCGGAGCTGCGCCGGTATAGAAGACGTTGCGCTGGGATTCCTCGCCCTCATACTGGACTGGGTAGAACAGGATCGAGTCGAGTTCCTCGAACACCGGCAGAACGGACTTGCGCGAAACCGAGGTCCAGCAGCCGAATACGGCGGAAACCTTGTTGACGTCAATCAGCTCGCGAGCCTTTTCGGCGAACAGCGGCCAGTCGGACGCCGGGTCGACAACGACCGCTTCGAGCTTCTTGCCCAGAAGGCCGCCCTTCTTGTTCTGCTCATCGATGAGCATCAGCATGGCGTCCTTGAGGGTGGTTTCGGAAATGGCCATGGTGCCGGAGAGGGAATGAAGAATGCCAACCTTGATCGTATCTTCCGCGAAGGCCGCGGAAGCAGAGATCAGTGAGGTGGTCAGAGCAAGGGCAGCAGCAATTTTTGTAATTTTGGAAGACACTTTTTTATAACTCCATCTGGTGGTGATGGAGGTGAATTTGCAATGGCTATGCCAAAATGTTCAGAGAGATTAATTTTGTTGGAGGCTCTTGGGAAGATACTGATTGTTATGACCAAAAGGGAAATTTATGGTTATGCAACCGATGCGGTGGTTTGGATGTTTCGTATAAATACCTAAAAATTTGTTTATCTTGCGACAGAGATTGCGTAATATATGGGCATGCGGTTGAATTTTGAGCATTTTGGCAGGGCAATCGATTGTGGTTCGTCGTGCTGCAATTTTGGGGTTGTTGAGAGCTGTGTATCCGAGCCTTGAAGTGTTGCGTTGGTGTGGCTGGCGATTTGTTTCGGCTTTGGAATGCTGCCCTTGATCGGGGTCTCCGGGCTTTTAGGTTGCCTTAATCTCAAAATGCCTCTTTTCGTCGCTTTTTCGGGTCAAACGCCAAGTGGCCGATGCTTCTCAAAATGGAGTTGCTTCTTGCATTCCCACTCTTTACGAAAAGAGTACTTCTGATCCCGCGGATTTTGGTAACAACAGGCTGAGGTTAATGATAAAAGAAAAATCGCTCAGAACACACCTTAAATCACTCGAGCATGAGAGCATCCATATCATTCGAGAAGTTGCCTCGGAGTTTAAAAATCCGGTCATGCTCTATTCCATCGGCAAGGATAGCGCAGTGATGCTGCATCTGGCCCGAAAGGCCTTTTATCCATCCCGTTTGCCGTTCCCGCTGATGCATGTCGACACGACGTGGAAATTCCGCGAGATGATCACCTTTCGTGATAGCATGGCCAAGGACTATGATTTGGATCTCATCGTGCACACCAACGAAGAGGGGCGGGCCAACAATGTGAACCCGTTTACCCATGGCTCGTCGCTCTATACCCAGATCATGAAGACCGATGCGCTGAAACAGGCGCTGACGGAACACAAGTTTGATGCTGCCTTCGGTGGTGCCCGGCGCGACGAGGAAAAATCCCGCGCCAAGGAACGCATCTTCTCCTTCCGGTCGGAGAATCATAGCTGGGACCCGAAGAACCAGCGTCCGGAACTGTGGAATATCTTCAACACGCGCATCAAGCCCGGCGAGAGCATTCGTGTCTTCCCGCTCAGCAACTGGACCGAACAGGATATCTGGCAATATATCATGCTGGAGAACATTCCCATCGTGCCGCTGTATTTCGCCAAGGAACGCCCGGTGGTGAAGCGGGACGGGACCTGGATCATGGTTGATGACGACCGGTTGCCGCTCAATGAGGGCGAGGTGCCGGAGATGAAGATGGTGCGCTTCCGTACCCTCGGTTGCTATCCTCTGACCGGCGCGGTCGAGAGCAGTGCATCGACCCTGGAAGAGATTTTCGAAGAAATGCTGATCGCCCGAACCTCCGAGCGCGAAGGACGCATGATCGATCATGACGACACGGCCTCGATGGAGAAGAAGAAGCGGGAGGGCTATTTCTGATGAGCAAACAGATGATGACATCAAGCGGGGCTTTGGACGGAGGCAAATTCGCCCGTCAGGAAAGCCGCGATATCCTGCGTTTCCTGACCTGCGGCAGCGTGGATGATGGCAAGTCGACCCTGATCGGTCGCCTGCTCTATGACAGCAAGACGATTTTCGAAGACCAGATGCGGTCGCTGGAAGCCGTTAGCAAGAAGCACGGCACCACGGGCGACGATATCGATCTGGCCTTGCTGCTCGACGGTCTGCAGGCCGAGCAGGAGCAGGGGATAACCATCGACGTGGCCTATCGCTTCTTTGCGTCCGACAAGCGCAAGTTCGTCGTTGCTGATACTCCGGGCCACGAGCAGTATACCCGCAATATGGCAACCGGTGCCTCCAACTGCGATCTTGCGGTTATTCTGATCGATGCGCGCAAGGGCGTGCTTACCCAGACCCGTCGCCACAGCTTCATCAACTCGCTGATCGGCGTGCGCCATGTGGTGCTGGCGGTTAACAAGATGGACCTGATGGATTTCTCGCAGGAGGTCTTTGACAAGATCGTTGATGACTACCAGGCGTTTGCGCAGGGCTTCGAGTTTGAAACCATCATGGCCGTGCCGCTGTCTGCCCGCTATGGCGACAACGTGGTGGTCAAGAGCGACAAGACGCCGTGGTATGACGGGCCGAGCTTGTTGTCCTATCTGGAAGACATCGACGTGGAGAGCGCCGACCGCTCGCTGCCGTTCCGTTTTCCTGTTCAGTGGGTGAACCGTCCAAACCTCAATTTCCGCGGTTTCTCAGGTACAGTGGCATCCGGCATCGCCCATGTCGGTGATGAAGTCGTCGTGGCCAAGTCCGGCAAGACCTCGCGCATCAAGTCCATCGTCACGATGGATGGGGATCTGCTGGAAGCCGAAGCTGGCGAAGCGGTTACGATCACGCTCGAGGATGAAATCGATATCTCCCGTGGTGATCTGCTGGCATTGACCCAGCACCGTCCTCAGGTGACCGACCAGATTTCGGCTCACATCATCTGGATGGACAACAGTCGCATGATGGCGGGGCGTCCTTATATCATCAAGATGGGCACCCAGCAGTCCCAAGTTACGGTTACTGAGCTCAAGCATAAAATCGACGTCAACGACGCTACGCACAAGGACGCGGGCAAGACGCTGGAACTAAACGAGATCGGCTTCTGCAACCTTTCCTTTGCCCAGCCATTGGCGATGGATACCTATGAAGAGAACCGCAAGACCGGCTCCTTCATCCTGATCGACCGTTTCTCTAACCAGACCATTGCCGCAGGGCTCGTTCGGTTTGGCTTGCGTCGTGCCGAGAATATTCATTGGCAGGCCGTGGACATCAACAAGAAGGCGCGGGCGGAGCAGAAGGCCCAGACGCCTAAAGTGCTGTGGTTCACGGGTCTCTCCGGCTCCGGCAAGTCAACCATTGCCAATCTTGTCGAGAAGAAACTGCATGGCGAGGGCCATCACACCTACCTGCTTGATGGCGACAACGTCCGCCACGGCCTCAACCGGGATCTCGGCTTCACCGATGTCGACCGCGTCGAGAATATTCGCCGTGTCGGCGAGGTTGCCAAGCTGATGGTGGATGCGGGCCTCATCGTGTTGACCGCCTTCATCTCTCCGTATGTCGCGGAACGCCGGATGGTGCGCGAGATGCTGGAGGACGGCGAGTTCTTCGAGGTCTATGTGGATACGCCACTGGAAGTCTGCGAAGCCCGCGACGTCAAGGGGCTCTATGCCAAGGCACGCGAAGGCAAGATCAAGAACTTCACTGGCATCGACTCGCCATATGAAGCGCCTGTTCAGCCCGAGATCTACGTCAACACTGCGGAAATGTCCGCAGAAGAGGCCGCAGATCTGATCATCGCGGCCCTTGAGAAGGAATAGAGCGTGACGGATCTTCTGAAAGGCATGATCGAGGCTGCGCTCAGCGCGGCCGAGACCATTCTCGATATCTATGAGACCGACTTCGATGTCGAGATCAAGGGTGATGCGTCCCCTGTTACGCAAGCGGACAAGGATGCTGAAGCTGTGATTCTCAAACATCTGGCGCAGATCGCGCCGGATGTTCCTGTCGTTGCTGAAGAAGCTGCCGCTGAAGGCAATATTCCTGACGTGGATGGCGACTTCTTTCTTGTCGATCCGCTCGATGGAACCAAGGAATTCATCAAGAAGAATGGAGAGTTCACGGTCAATATTGCCCTCGTGCGCAACAATGTGCCTGCTGTTGGCGTGATCTATACGCCGGCCAAGGGCTGGCTATTTGCTGGTGACGTGGATGCTGGCTGCTGGCAAGGTGTTGTTGCTGATCCCCGGATCAGCCACGAGATTGCCAACTGGCGTGCGATTGCGGTGCGCAAACCTGCCGGCGGGGCTGTCGATGTTGTCGGATCCCGATCACACCATACGCCTGAAGCAGAAGACTATCTGAAGGCCTTCTCGGTAGGGGATCACAAGTCGATCGGCTCGTCGCTCAAATTCTGCCTATTGGCTGCTGGCGAGGCCGATATCTATCCCCGTTTTAGTCGGACGATGGAATGGGACACGGCTGCAGGTGATGCCATTTTGTCCGCTGCGGGTGGAACGGTTGAAACCACGGATGGCAAACGCTTGCAATATGGCAAGGTCGTTCAGGACGACGCGCCTTTTGCCAATCCCTATTTTATTGCGAGAGTCTAGCTGGTTTTTGTCGCAGCGGCTGTATCCTGATCTTTGGTCGAACACATAACACTTGTTCAATTGGCGAGTTTCAAGTATTTCAACTTGGTGTGTTTTAAGTTGTGTCGGTTTTGAGCCGGTTCGTTTGGCCGAGTTGCCTTGCTATAAAAGATTTTTAGAATATGAGAATTCTCGCAGTTGGTAGCTACGATTCCTTTATTCGGACCGTTCAGACGATCGGCGATGCCTTTGCAGACAAAGGCGCAGATGTGGAATTATGTGTTCTGAATGTTCGGACAAAGCAGATCAGTGACCGGCAGATCGAGGCGATTGATACGCCCTTCCGAATTGTTCAGCACACGATGGACAGCCTTTGCAGACAGGAGGTACTGGGCGCCTATGATGTCTTTGTGATGTCGCTGGATGGAGCCTCCTTTCGTCGCTTTTTCTATCGTCTGCAGGACGGCAAAGGGGCTCGTCCTCTCATCGTTGCGGTATATCCAGGGCTTGTTCTACGCTATGCCTTCGATGGACTTTCCAGCAGGGCGGCTGCCGATCTACTCTGGCTCAATTCCAAAAAGGATCTGATTGCCTATCAGTCTATGTGCTCCTCGTTTGGTGTTGATGGCCAGAATGCACGCGATTTCGGTCTGGTTCCCCTTTTGCAAGCCCCATATGTGGAAGATCCTAGAGCGCCTAGGCAAAAGGCCATGGTGTTCTTTGAGCAGGCCGTTATTCCCAGATCCCTCGAAGACAGGCGATATCTTATTGAGCAGCTGATCGCTCTGGCTGAGAAGTACCCCGACCATGAGTTGTTGCTCAAGCCCCGGACCAAGCCGGAAGACTTCACGTTGCATCGCACTCGCGCTCACTTTGAGGCCTTGCTCAAGGAAAGACAGAAGCAAGGATACGTCCTTCCTGGGAATTTAAAGGTGACGTACGAAGGCCCGAAGAAGCTCTTGTCAGAGTGCGCAGTGTGTCTGACTATCAGTTCCACTGTTGCAATTGAAGCGCTATACATGGGTATCCCAACGGTAATCGTTGGCGATTTTGGTTCGCATGATGACAGTGGCTTGCCATTTTTTTTTGGCTCGGACATCATCCGCACCTTCTCGGACATTGATCCGGATGATGTGCCGGACGTGAACGTGGAGTGGCTGTTGCACGTGGCAACCGATCCCAGAAAGTTGCTTGATGATCATGCCGCTGAAGTGTTTCGGGCGGCTGAAGCGCGAAAAGCCGAAATTGAAGATAGAAAACAGTTGTTTCCTCTTGTTTCTTCGCAAGCGCGTTTCAACTGGCTGAGGAGGTATCACACTATTGATTCTATTGGTTATAGAGCTTATGAACTAAGTCGTAACAAAGCTGCGCGGATAATTGTGAATTTGTTTCTCGTTGCGAAACAACAGTTTTTCAGACTCAAAACTCAACTTCTGGGCTGACGCAACAGATCTTATTGAGGATATCATAATGGCTACTTTTTATAACGTTGGCGAAGAAGACACGCGCCCTTGGGGGCATTGGCAAGTGATTGATGCCGGGTCTTTCCACGTTGTAAAGCGGATTACCGTTATTCCTGGAGCACGTCTTTCTTTGCAATATCATCACCATCGTGAAGAAGTGTGGACTTGTGTGGCAGGGAATGGCATTGCCGTCATTAATGAGCAGGAAGTTGTTCTGAGTCCAGGTGTTACTGTATTCATTCCAAAGACGGCTCATCATCGCATGGTGTGCACCGGTGATCAGCCGATGCTCATTCTGGAAACCCAGTTGGGCGAGACGCTGGATGAAAATGACATCGTCAGAATAGAAGATGATTTTGGTCGAGTCTTCTAAGAGCCGGATTTAAAAGTAGGCCGTAGACTCATAAACTTCTGATCCAGACAAGTGCTGCGACGAGTTTTATAGCAGCCAGAAAGTTTAGCGGGTTCTTCTCATATCTGGTGGCGATGGCGCGGAACTGCTTGATTTTGTTGAAGAAGCGTTCCACTGCATTGCGCTGTTTATAGACCCATTTTGAAAAGGTCACGGATGCCTTGCGATTTCGTTTGGGCGGGATGTTCGCCCAAGCGCCCCGTTCTTTGGCTTTTTCCCGGATGGCGTTACTGTCATAAGCCTTATCCGCAAGGATGATTGTATCGGCTCTCATGATGTCGAGCATATCATCAGCAGGGCGACTGTCATGGACTTGTCCGGCACTCAGGCGCAGGTCAATTGGTCGGCCTTCTGCATCGACCAAAGCGTGGATCTTGGTGGTCAAACCGCCCCTGGAGCGTCCCATGCAACCATCATCCGGATCCCCCTTTTTGCCGTGGCACCATGTTGATGGACCCGAACACAAGAACTATCGATCATGATGATGTCGCCGTCATAAGCCTCGGAAACCGCTTGAAGAAGTCGATCCCAGATACAGGCTTTGCGCCAACGGACAAACCGATTGTAGCAGGTCGTATAGGGACCATATCGTTCGGGGATATCGGCCCAGGGTGAACCTGTGCGAAAACGCCAAAGGATACCATTCAGCACCCGACGATCATCAACACGGGCAACACCCCGAGATTTGTTCGGCAACAAAGGTTCGATAATGGACCATTCAAAGTCGGATAATTCATAACGGCGGCGTGTCATGCAAGGCTCCTTAGTCTGGAATCCTTGAATCACAATCTCGGCTGAAATCAAACAAATTTTATGAGTTTACGGCCTAGTTGAGCGATATCAAGAGGATGTGATTCAATCATCTTTGCTAAAGAGATGAAGGATCCAATGCCTTGGAATTATATCGCTCGAGTTCAATATAACCGAGATAGACTGCGCGATCCAACAGATTTAACCGATGAGTAATGGCAATTCATCGAGCCGCTTCTTCCACCAGCCAAGCCGGGAGGCCGACCACGGAAAACAAATATGCGCGATGTGATGGACGCGATTTTGTATCTTTCAGGTAGCGGTTGCCAATGGCGGATGTTGCCCAAGGACTTTCCTCCGGTTTCGACGGTACGCGGATATTTCTATGCCTGGCGCAATCCTGGCTTTTGGACGAGGATCAACCATCTTCTGGTCATGGGATGCCGTGAACTGGAAGGGCGGGAAGCCAACCCGACAGCCGGAGTAATTGACAGCCAGAGCGTCAAAACAACGGAAAGCGGCAGTTTTGGCGGGTATGATGCAGGAAAGAAGATAAAGGGCGCAAACGCCACATCATCACCGATACGCTTGGATTGATGTTGTTTGTCATTGTCCATGCAGCCGACATTCAGGACCGGGATGGTGCTCCTGATCTGCTCAAAGCAGTCCGCTTTCGATACCCTTGGCTGCGCCATGTCTTCGCCGATGGTGCCTATGCCGGTGAGAAACTCCGAACTGCACTTAAAGGCCAAGGCAAATGGACCATTGAGATCATCAAGAGGTCAGATGTTGCCAGGGGATTTGAATTATTGCCTCGTCGGTGGGTCGTTGAACGCACCTTCGGCTGGTTTGGAAGATGCCGCAGATTGGCGAAAGATTGGGAACAATCAATCGCCAGTTCAACCGCATGGGTCAACATTGCGAGTATCAGGTTGATGACCAGACGACTGGCAACCTACTGGTTTGTTGAATAAACTTTTGAATCGGGCCCTGAGAAGAAATGAATCTTTCAGGGCTGTCTAGGAAGTATGATGTTCATGCCAATGTGATTAGCGCTTAGACGGCGATCGAAAATATGGCTTCGGGCTTTTTCAAAAGGGAAGAAGCTGCGTATAATAGCAATGATGAAGAGTCTGCTAGGCTCCATGCCTAGATCTGCCGTTGGTGGTGGAGAGTGATGTTAGTCGCAGCTTCTATTCTGCTGGGCGAGGATAAAGACAAAATGGAGAGTGTCAGGTCTTTTGTGTATTTGAGATTTGGTCCATGCTTCAAATAAGGAGCAAGGATTATGACGATATCAAAGGAACTACTGGACGAACTACTGAAGGATTGCGAGCGGCCTGAAGATCTTCTTGGCGATAGCGGTCTTATGAAGGAGCTCAAGATCAAGTTGATGGAGCGGATGCTTGGTGCCGAGCTGAGCACCCATCTTGGCTATGAAGCGGGCAAAGACGCACCGGCCGATCAGCCCAATCGTCGCAATGGCGCGTCGAAGAAGCGGCTCAAGAGCCAGGATGGGGAATTGCCGATCTCGGTTCCCCGCGACCGTGATGGCAGTTTCGAGCCAGAACTGGTCAAGAAAGGTCAGACCCGGATTGATGGCATGGATGACAAGATCATTGGCCCTTATGCTGCCGGCCTCTCGGTTCGTGACATTCGTTCCCATCTTGAGGATGTTTATGGCCTTCAGGTTTCCCCTGACTTGATTAGTCGGGTGACGAATGCTGCGCTGGATGAGGTGAAGGAATGGCAGGGGCGTGGACTTGAGCGTCTCTATCCGATCGTGATTTTCGATGCGCTGCGGGTCAAGATCCGGGATGGCGACAGTCGCATGGTCAAGAACAAGGCCGTTTATGTGGCTCTTGGCATCACGCGAGACGGTGTTCGTGAGGTTCTTGGTCTCTGGATTGCCGACAATGAGGGTGCCAAATTCTGGCTCTCTGTGATGAATGAGCTGAAGAACCGGGGTGTTGAGGACATTCTCATCGCCGTGGTCGACGGTCTCAAGGGCTTCCCACAGGCCATCACGGCTGCCTTTCCGGACACTATGGTGCAGACCTGCATCGTGCATCTGGTCCGTCATTCGCTGAATTTTTGTTCCTGGAAGGATCGCAAAGGCGTGGCGGCCGATCTGAGGTTGATTTACAGCGCTCCGACGGCCGATCTGGCAGCTGAGGAACTGGATCACTTCGAAGAAAAATGGATGGATAAATATCCCTCGATTGCCCGGCTTGGCGCAGGGCATGGCAGGAGGTCATTCCCTTCTTTGCCTTCGATCCGGCTATTCGCAAGATCATCTACACGACCAATGCCCCCTCTCAGCGATTGCAAGCAATCGCCTGCCGGTCAATGATTGAAAGCCTGAACCGGGTGATCCGAAAGACCATCAAAACGCGAGGCTCATTCCCGACCGAGGAGGCGGCAACCAAGCTGATCTACTTGGCCATTCGCAATTTTGAAAAAGGTGGCAGAAATGTAAGAGAATGGTTTGCTGCAAGCAACCAGTTCGCTATCATGTTTGAACAGCGCTTCAATGCGTGATCAAGTCTGAAACCGCATGGCTAGGCCAGATGCACAGACTTTGTGACACTCCCGTCTATCTGATGGAAAGTGGAAAAATCTAATTCCAGCGGTCCAAACCAGGGGGCGGCAAATTGCCTATTCCTGCATGCAATTGTTGTCAGAAATCGGGTCTCACAAAGGTGCTTTGACATCTCCGAGGCACAATAACAAGAAAAATAGGAGTTACATTTTATGCTTTCTGTGATTATCGATATTTTGGAAAAAGCAGCTCTGGCGATGACCGACTTTGTATTCGGTGGCCGTCTTTCCACACTCGACAACAGAACAAAACGCACTCAGCGTGCTGCGGTAGAAACCAACTGGCTCATTCGTAGAGCTCACGACATGCGCCAACAGGAACTCCTTAATTCATTTTTGCGGGAACATGATAAATGAAAATTGCGATCCCCTTTTATGACGATTCCACCCTCTTTTTTGCCTCCAAAATGAAGGCTCTGCTAAAAGACACCGAAGCACACTGCATTACACATTATGTCGTCAACGGTCGGCATTCAGGTGTTTCCGACCGGCAGATGAAAATTTATCTACCGGATGGCCCGGACTATATCTTGGATGCAACTACGGAGATCTCAGCAAAGTTCTATGCGGATTATTCGGCAGCTCTCTTCTGCCGGGTGCCTCGTGAATACCAACCACTGCTAAAAAACAAGGCCTATATGAAAAGCAAGGACAGGCCTCTTTTTGTTGCCTTTCAACCCGGTCTGGAATTTACTCCTGAAAAAGGATTTAAGAACCGACAAGAATTTGATGTGATCTACATGAACTCGCGAGAACAGATCAAGCAATTCGAGAAAAAAAGGCGTTCCGGACAATATTTCTCCTGGGGGCACCCATTTTTTATGCTTCCTGACACCTACAATCCAAGTTCGAAAGCAGCTGTGTATTTTTTCGCCCAGTCGGTAAGTCCTAATTCTTATAATGCTCGTTTACATGTTCTGGAAACGATGCGAGCAATTGCCATTGCGCATCCCGAGCGCAAAGTGGTGATAAAATTGCGGCATCTGTCCGATGAAAATCAGCATCACGTAAATGTAGAAGAATTTAGCTATACCGAGCTTAGCGAAAACTTAAAAGACATTCCTGCAAATCTCGAATTTTCCGCCTGTTCGATGGAGGCAGCACTATCAGATGCGGCCTATGCGATTACCTGCACGTCTACTGCGGCAATGGATGCGATTTGCGCCGGAGTGCCAACTATGATCTATCTTGATTACGTGGAAAACTATAAAGACAGTATGGTAGAGTCGATGCAGCAACTATTTGATCGTAGTGGGCTTATTGCCCCCTTGGGAAGCATTCTCCGTTTGGAAGCAAAAAAGCCAAACAATTCGTGGCTGCAGAATCACTTCAGATCCGTTGATTTTGTGGAAGAGCTAGTAGAATTATTTAATAAAAAGTCCATGATAATGTCGACTTAATAGTAACCACCCGGCTGGCACCGCCTATCTGAACTCGGTCTTCTGATTTAAGAGTTAATGTCAATTCTGGTGTTTGAGGGTTTTCAAGCGGCGGCCTTTTGTTGGTTTGACGGCTTGATGCCGTTGATGAAGTCGACGCCCTCGAAGACGTCGGCGAGATAGGTAAAGCCACGGAGCTTCCTCCAGTTTTTCTCGGCACATTGCCCGAGTTTGAACGTCATGTGCAGCATGCCTTCTCTGCTCAGGCTTCCTGCTCTGCGCCCTAAAAACTGGAACGTTTTGAATTAGAGTTTTCCGCGCTATTCTTCTGGCTGGGAGAAGGAGAGAAAGCGATGAAAGCCTCGAAGTTTTCGGACGCACAGAAGGCGTTTATTTTGAAGCAGGGTGATGATGGCGTACCCGTTGCAGAGATTTGCAGGAAGGCAGGCATCAGCCAGGCGACCTATTTCAACTGGAAAAAGAAATATGGTGGGTTATTGCCTGATGAGATGCGCCGTCTAAAAGCCCTTGAAGACGAGAATGCCAGACTGAAGAGGATTGTTGCGGATCTGACGCTGGACAAGGAAATGCTCCAGGATGTTGTGCGCCGAAAGCTCTGAGGCCTGCCCGCAAGCGCAAGCTGGTGGATGAGATCCTTGTCGATTGGGGGATTTCGATCAGGCGAGCCTGTCGTGTTCTTCTGTTCGATACCTCAAGCTATCATTACAAGTCGCGTCGTACCGGTCAGGCCGCCCTTGAAAAGCGGATCAAGGAGATTTGTGAGACACGCGTGCGGTATGGATATCGTCGCGTCCATGTGCTGTTGCGTCGTAACCACCCGGTTGCTACCGCGGCTGCTTTGGCTTGACGCGAGCGATGATTTCGGGGTCAGCCACAAGGTCTGCAAGGAAGAGGTTCCACTCTTGCTGTGATGATCGCGCACCTGCAAGCATCAGCCCGAGTTCCTCTACACCATCAGCGGTCAGCGCTGTGATGCTGTCGTTGCCTGCAGCCATCTCAACATAAACGATGCTGCCGAAGGACAGATTGTCGTCATTGGCAACGATCGTCTCGATGATTTCGAGATCTTCATCCAGAATTTCGGCAATACGTTCGAGTGTCAGGACATATCCCGTCTGGGCCATCAGGCCACATCCGACTGGGTGGCCGCAATTGGCGTCCAGTTCCATGGCAGGAGTTCATCCAGCCGGTTGATCTTGTGATCATTGATGCGATCAAGGATATCCGCCAAATAGGCTTGCGGATCGAGGCCATTCATCTTGGCTGTTTCGATGATGGTCATGGCACGAGCCAAGGTCTCGGCGCCAGTGTCTGCTCCCGCGAAGAGCCAATTCTTTCTTCCAATCCCAATTGGTCTGAGCGCGCGCTCGGCAGCGTTGTTGTCGATAGCAATGCGGCCGTCATCAAGGAACAGGCAGAAGGAGGCTTGCCTGCTCTGGCAATAGCGGAAGGCTTTGGCCAAATCACTTTTGCCCGGAATGCGAGCCCTTTGCTGCTCGGCCCAAAGAAAGAAGGCCTCAGCTTTTGGTTTGCTGAGTTTTTGACGGGCTGCCAGGCGAACTTCTGCGGACTGGCCGGCAATATCTCGTTCGACGTCATAAAGTGCCCCAATCCGGTCAAGCGCCTCCTTGGCGATTTCGGATTTGGTCGATGTCCAGATGTCGTGGAAGTCACGCCTGAGGTGTGCCCAGCACGCCGCCTCCTGGAAACGCGGGATACCATCCGCTCCTGGTTCATAGAGTTTGGCATAGCCCTTGTAGGCATCAGCCTGCAGGATGCCGCTCGTTTGCCCAAGATGGCGCTGAACATGTTCGGCTTTCCAGTCAGGGGCGAAGTAGTAGACTGCACCGGGTGGTGCCGTTCCCGCCCATGGCCGTTGATCCCGAACATAGGTCCATATTCGACCCTTCTTCACTCCCTTGCCTAGCCCCTTGCTCCGCAAGGAACGATCCAATACTCGGATCGGAGTATCATCGGCATGCAGCAGATCGCTTCCCATGACCTCGACCTCGATCCGTTCAATCAACGGCTTCAGCACCTTCATTGCGCGACCACACCAGTCCACCAGCGTGGTGTCGGGGATATAGGCCCCCATACGAGCGAAGATTTCATTCAGGCGATACAGCGGTAAGTGATCATCGAACTTCGAGACCAGGATATAGGCCAACATGCCCGCACCGGCCATGCTGCCCGGGATTGGACGGCTGGGTGCCGGCACCTGCACCATCTTCTCGCAGCATCGGCAAGATTTCTTGAGCCGAGCGATCTCGATGACCTTTAACTGAGCGAAGATCATATCAATCATCTCGCTGACATCTTCGCCGACTGTCCGCAGCTCTCCACCACATTCGGGGCAGGTCGTTCCTGGATCAAGCTCTTGGCGTTCGCGAGGGGTATTGTCTGAGACGCGAGGACGGCGACGACAAGGTTTTTGCTGCTCATCATTGGAAGCAGGATCGGGAACGTCCTCATCGTCTTCATTGATTGCTGCCGACGTGGTCTCAGCCGCTGCGATCAGAAGATCTTCCAGCGCCAATTCCAGCTGCTCAATCTCGCGTTCGATCTTTTCCGAGGATTTGCCAAAGACCTGCTTCTTCAGCTTGGCGATGCGAAGACGCAATCCCTGGATCAACTGGTCATGCACACGCAATGTCGCGGACAATTGCGCATTCTCTGCCTGCAAAGCAGCAATCATCGCCTTCAAAATAGCGGGATCATCAGAAAGAGTTTCGGCAGAGTTTTTCATGCATGCTGATTAGCATAAATCAGAGAAAAACACCATAAAAACAAACAATTTCAGTAAGATAATTCAACCAACACGAGCCGGAGGAGAGCCCCAACTCGGACGCCGCCAGTCAATCCCTTCCCACAGCATCGCAAGCTGCGCAGACGTCAAGCGGGCAACCCCATCACCGACTGACGGCCAGGGGAAACGACCTCGTTCCAGAACCTTGTAGTAAAGGCAAAATCCCTGTCCATCCCAAAACAGGATCTTCAGCCGATCTCCACGGCGGCCTCGGAAGGCAAACACTGCGCCGCTCGTCGGGTTCTGGCGTAGAACATCTTGCGCCAGAACCGCCAAGCCCGAGATTCCTTTGCGCATATCCGTAACCCCACCCGCAAGATAGACACGAACACCTGTACCCGGACCAATCATGCTGCCTCCACCGCCCGAATGAGACGGGTGAGAAGTGGGCCATCTATCTGACCATCAAAATGTAGACGGCGTCCGCAGCGCAAGACCAATTCGACAGAAGCCTGTTCCGGCGTCCGTTCGTCGGCACGATCAAGACCTTCAGCCAGCAAAGCGGGTAATTCAACAGGAACAAAACAAGTTTGTTCTGAAACGCCAAACAAACCCTTTTGCTTAAGTTCGCGGCGCCATCCATAAATCTGCTGACGTGTCACATCATGTCGCTGGGCAATCTGCGTAACCGTGGCACCATCAATACCAACTGACGTCACAATCGAAAGCTTTTCTTCCGTGCTCCAACGCCGCCGCCGTTCCGCACCCAAAATCTCGCCGCGCATCAAACACCCCATTAAGACACGTCGCAAACGACGTCGTTAATGACGTGTCTTAAACCATCGCGGCCAACTCAAAAAGGCGGTCTCAATCGGGTGGTTACGATAGATACAATCAAGTCGGCATTGGTTGGCAATGACCGTGCAGAGCATATCTTTGCACTGACACAATCTTTGGAGCTTTATGATTTTTACAAGGCGAGGATCGAAGACTGTGATCGACGTTTGGAAACCGCTGTCGCAGCACTCACGGTCAAACCAACGGGCAAATTGGCACCACTTCCCAAGGCGCGGATCAGGGTGAAGCAACATAATGCACCAGCATTCGATATTCGGGCCGCATTGTATGGTGTGTTAGGGACTGACTTGACGCAAATCCATGGCCTTGGTCCATCCTTGGCTCTGAAGCTTGTCGCAGAGTGTGGCACTGATTTGACTGCATGGAAGAGCGCAAAACACTTTACATCCTGGTTGTGTCTTGCGCCTGGCAATAAAATCTCCGGCGGAAAGCTCCTCTCGTCGCGCACACGACGATCGTCCAGCCGTGCCGCAGCATTGCTCAGACTGGCTGCAACGACCGTTGGCCGAAGCGATACAGCGCTTGGAGCATTTTACAGGTGGCTGACCCCGAAATCATCGCTCGCGTCAAGCCAAAGCAGCCGCGGTAGCAACCGGGTGGTTACGAAGCCGCGCTGCATCGGAACGTAGGTGATATCGACACACCACACCTGATTGGGCCGCTCAATCGACAGATCCTTCAGCAGATACGGCCAGATCTTGTGCGCCGGGTTCTTCTTGCTGGTATTGGGCTCCTGATAGATTGGGACCAGCCTCATCAAGCGCATCAGGCGACGCACCCGATGTCGTCCGCATGGGTGTCCATGACGCTTCATATGACGGGCCATCTGTCGCGAGCCATACCAGGGCGTTTCCAGAAACTGTTTGTCCCTTCTCGGCGATGCAAGCATCGCCTGCCAGGCAGTGTATGATTTCCATGAAGCGCAGATTCTCGGCACTTTCTCCGACCGGATGGTAGTAAAGGCTTGAGCGTGTCAGAGACAAAAGTCTGCACTGCCGACGGATGCTGAGCTTGGGATGATCACGCTTCACCGCTTTTTGCCTCCATTCACGCCCAGTAGAACAGAGGCTTCCGATAAAAAATCGCGTTCCACGACCAACTGGCCGATCTTGGCATGCAGCCGCGCAATCTCGGCATCGTTGCTCTTTTGCTCGCTTTCCTTGCCCTTGGCAAAGCCTGAAGCCATATTCTCGATCGCTACTCGCTTCCAGGCGCTGATCATGTTGGGATGGATATCATACTTCTTCGACAGCTCTGAAAGCGTCAATTCTTCACGGATTGCTTCAAGCGCAACCTTGGCCTTGAAGTCGGCAGAGTAGCGTTTTCTCTTCGTCATTGCGGATCGTCTTTCTGTTCAGGCGATCCACCTTACCACATGGTCCGAATTTCCGGGACCAGCTCTGAATAAACTTTTGAATCGGGCTCTAAGAATTACGAATTTCTTTAAGTTTTGGAAAAAAATCGCCGGGCATGTTCTTGTGCCATTTGTACGGATATATTGATGGCTTTAAAATACTCTTTATTTCCTAAGTATGATTTTCTAAGAAGGCTTCTATACTGAAGGCTATTTGGATATCGTTTAACAGCTGCTTCGCATAGAGCTATGGCCTTTGAGTATTCTTTTAGAGAAATTACTTCTCTAATCTTATCTTTTGGCGCGATATCATTTTTTGACGGAATGTCGTTGCTTTTTACGGATGAAAAATCTTGCGGAACGTAAATAAAATCTTTAATGTAGCCCGATGGCTTTTCCTCTTGCTCTTTCGATTCAGATACCACCGGGGCAAGCTCTATGAGTTTGTTGACGTAACAATCTGGAGTTAGCGACTTTATAGTTACGCCATCGATACTGTTTGCAAGCATAAAAGCTGCCATATCGACGTCATAAGTGTGATAACTGTTAGAGTACCCTTGAGAACCAGGCTCAATTCCAACAAGGTGTGCGTGATTGGCACCGATCTGGTGGGAGTAGGTTTTTGAAGTTGTATAAAAATCCATCCCCGTAATGTAAATATTCTCAAAACCCATGCCGATGGCAGTAAAAATAGCCATCATCCCACTCGTAGGAAGCGTACCTGGATATAAGTGATGGTAATGCAAAAAAGTTGCAATTTTCTTATTTTGAGCTAGAAACTTCCTGACATCGAAGATTGGAAAATAGTGCTTATTAATATTTAAAAGGTTGTCAGTTCTTCCGCAATATCGATGTATGTGATACTCTTCTCGCATCTGAACGGAGAGCATTGTTCTGACATAGGTTGGAATTATATCGCGAATACCGGCTACGTATAGTAAGTCGACATTTCTTCCAAGGAAGTATCTTTCTTCGAAGAAAAAGTTGTTTATTCGAACGACGAGGGCATCATCGGGAATTCTTGATGTATCAGTTGTTGAGAGGGAGGGTCCATTTCCTGCAATTACGATCGGCTTCTGGTTAAGGCTCAAAATTTCATTAGCCCATCGATTCGCGATGTGGTCTACTGGTCGTTCTAATGACATCATTTCTTTCTTTCTTTCTTTCGCAGAAATTATTTCGAATGTTTTGCACACTGTAAAATTAAATACGAATAGTAAATTGTATCTTTAGCGACTTCCCAAAAGTGGTGGTGGAGAGAGTTGGGCGGGCCTGCGTAGTTCCAAGGTTTGACCGCCCCTCCGTAGTGAATGATAGAAGGAGCGTTGAACGCCTCGACATAGTCATTGAAAAGAGACGGAGGCAATTGTTTCCTCTTGTTTCTCATCGTTCCCATGGCAGTTAGGACGTTCCATTTGAGCGGTAATTCATGAACTTTGTTTACAGGCGCACAAATATTCAGAATATCTTGGTCCATCATCCAGTAGCCTTTACCGATGTGTTCTTGGAACCTATTTTCTAATCCGTCCCGTCGCAATGTCTCTAGGTTGAATACGAGAACGCCGGCCTGTTTGTAGTGCCAAATGTGATCCTTACTCCAACCTAGTTCATTACCATAATAGTTTTCCTGCCAAGACCCTGTGTGAAGACCTGCTAAGTGGTTCACATCTAAGCAGCCGGCATAATACTTGTTCGACAGATCTATTTGCATTAGCTCAGTAAGGTCAGCTTTACAAATCATATCGACATCCAAATAGACTATTTTGTCTAAGTGTGGAAATAAACTGGGTAACTTTAATCTGAAAAATGTCGATGCGGTAATGTGGCGATTTCCACTGATATTTGCCACAAACTCTCCCCCTCTGAGTTCGATAAAATGAACGGCGGATTGGCTGTATTCGGAGACTGTAGCCTCTATGGTCCTTTTTGACTCGCCGGAAATTCCGTCTGAAAGTACGTAAATGGAATATTTACTTGTTGAAGTTCTTGATCTCAATAAAGATTTCAAGAAAACAGTCCCAATCGGGGAGTAGTTTTCATCGAAACTAACAACAATTGAAATTTCTTGATTTTTGCAAGAGTTAGCGTCAAGTTTCATGGGAATCTGCCATGTCATCTAAAGGTTCAAATCGAGCCGCTTCTACCGCATTTTCAACGAAGTACTCAGTGGGCATGCGTGTGATTAAATCACCGTCTCCCCCTAGCATATGATCGCCTGAATTTCAAATTCGATAATGTGTAGGTATGTATTGACCCATTGAAAATCTGCTCATGCTATAGGTATATTAGTGGCAGGTTTAATCTCCCCAAAACGGGCAACTTAAAATTCCCCAGTTTGGCGCATCGCTGCCAACTGTGAGGGGCATGCCCCTCACAGTTGGCAATCGCGTATTTTTCATCCGGAATACCTTCATTGCGATGGGGGATATGGGGATGATCCGATTGAGGGAAATTGTTTTGATACAGGATTTGAAGCGCCAAGGCCTGAGCGTGAGTACCATTGCTCGCTAGGTTGGCTGTGACCGCAAAACCGTACGCAAATACTTGGATCTGGGATTGGAGGCGCCAGTTTATGGCCCCGGTTACCTCGTGTTAGAGAGGAGGTCCTGCATTTTCGACCAAATTTTAGCCTGAATAAGAAGTTGACCTGCGCCCCAAGTCTCTACCAGCTTTAGGGAGAGTCCATGGGTTTAATGCCGTGAGCCCCAAGTTTGGACCGCCGGGAATTAGATTTTCCGGCTTTCATCACAGTGACGGGCTGGTTACGCCACCGGGATTATGCAAAGCAATCGGGACGTTGTATCCGATTGCCGAATGAGGCCGATCCTCATTGTAGTGTTTGAGCCAAGTCTCCAACTTTTCGCGCGCATCCGCAAGGGTCATGAACCAATTTGCATTCAGACATTCCGAGCGAAGCTTGCTGTTGAATGCCTCAATGAAGCCATTGTCCGTCGGTTTCCCTGGTCTTGAGAAGTCCAGGATCACCCCGTTTACATAGGCCCATAGGTCGAGATCGCGGGAGATGAACTCACTGCCGTTGTCGACCCGGATTGTTGATGGATAGCCGCTGACAGAACAGATCCTCTCCAACGTCTGAACGACATCCTCGCCACGATAGCTGAAACGTGGATCACAAGCAGGGCTATAGCGTGAATGGATATCAACGATTGTCAGAATCCTGAGTTTCTTTCCTGTAGCCAACTGATCATGAACAAAGTCCATCGCCCAAATATCATTGGGACCAACGGCCTCCTGCCGATCTTCCCGCAGCTTAGCCTTGACCCGCCTCTTCGGTGTTTTGTTTCTGAGCTGCAGTCCTAACTCTTTGTAGATGCGACGCGTTTTCTTCATGTTGACCAACCAACCTTCACGACGCAACGTAACCACCCGATTGAGACCGCCTTTTTGAGTTGGCCGCGATGGTTTAAGACACGTCATTAACGACGTCGTTTGCGACGTGTCTTAATGGGGTGTTTGATGCGCGGCGAGATTTTGGGTGCGGAACGGCGGCGGCGTTGGAGCACGGAAGAAAAGCTTTCGATTGTGACGTCAGTTGGTATTGATGGTGCCACGGTTACGCAGATTGCCCAGCGACATGATGTGACACGTCAGCAGATTTATGGATGGCGCCGCGAACTTAAGCAAAAGGGTTTGTTTGGCGTTTCAGAACAAACTTGTTTTGTTCCTGTTGAATTACCCGCTTTGCTGGCTGAAGGTCTTGATCGTGCCGACGAACGGACGCCGGAACAGGCTTCTGTCGAATTGGTCTTGCGCTGCGGACGCCGTCTACATTTTGATGGTCAGATAGATGGCCCACTTCTCACCCGTCTCATTCGGGCGGTGGAGGCAGCATGATTGGTCCGGGTACAGGTGTTCGTGTCTATCTTGCGGGTGGGGTTACGGATATGCGCAAAGGAATCTCGGGCTTGGCGGTTCTGGCGCAAGATGTTCTACGCCAGAACCCGACGAGCGGCGCAGTGTTTGCCTTCCGAGGCCGCCGTGGAGATCGGCTGAAGATCCTGTTTTGGGATGGACAGGGATTTTGCCTTTACTACAAGGTTCTGGAACGAGGTCGTTTCCCCTGGCCGTCAGTCGGTGATGGGGTTGCCCGCTTGACGTCTGCGCAGCTTGCGATGCTGTGGGAAGGGATTGACTGGCGGCGTCCGAGTTGGGGCTCTCCTCCGGCTCGTGTTGGTTGAATTATCTTACTGAAATTGTTTGTTTTTATGGTGTTTTTCTCTGATTTATGCTAATCAGCATGCATGAAAAACTCTGCCGAAACTCTTTCTGATGATCCCGCTATTTTGAAGGCGATGATTGCTGCTTTGCAGGCAGAGAATGCGCAATTGTCCGCGACATTGCGTGTGCATGACCAGTTGATCCAGGGATTGCGTCTTCGCATCGCCAAGCTGAAGAAGCAGGTCTTTGGCAAATCCTCGGAAAAGATCGAACGCGAGATTGAGCAGCTGGAATTGGCGCTGGAAGATCTTCTGATCGCAGCGGCTGAGACCACGTCGGCAGCAATCAATGAAGACGATGAGGACGTTCCCGATCCTGCTTCCAATGATGAGCAGCAAAAACCTTGTCGTCGCCGTCCTCGCGTCTCAGACAATACCCCTCGCGAACGCCAAGAGCTTGATCCAGGAACGACCTGCCCCGAATGTGGTGGAGAGCTGCGGACAGTCGGCGAAGATGTCAGCGAGATGATTGATATGATCTTCGCTCAGTTAAAGGTCATCGAGATCGCTCGGCTCAAGAAATCTTGCCGATGCTGCGAGAAGATGGTGCAGGTGCCGGCACCCAGCCGTCCAATCCCGGGCAGCATGGCCGGTGCGGGCATGTTGGCCTATATCCTGGTCTCGAAGTTCGATGATCACTTACCGCTGTATCGCCTGAATGAAATCTTCGCTCGTATGGGGGCCTATATCCCCGACACCACGCTGGTGGACTGGTGTGGTCGCGCAATGAAGGTGCTGAAGCCGTTGATTGAACGGATCGAGGTCGAGGTCATGGGAAGCGATCTGCTGCATGCCGATGATACTCCGATCCGAGTATTGGATCGTTCCTTGCGGAGCAAGGGGCTAGGCAAGGGAGTGAAGAAGGGTCGAATATGGACCTATGTTCGGGATCAACGGCCATGGGCGGGAACGGCACCACCCGGTGCAGTCTACTACTTCGCCCCTGACTGGAAAGCCGAACATGTTCAGCGCCATCTTGGGCAAACGAGCGGCATCCTGCAGGCTGATGCCTACAAGGGCTATGCCAAACTCTATGAACCAGGAGCGGATGGTATCCCGCGTTTCCAGGAGGCGGCGTGCTGGGCACACCTCAGGCGTGACTTCCACGACATCTGGACATCGACCAAATCCGAAATCGCCAAGGAGGCGCTTGACCGGATTGGGGCACTTTATGACGTCGAACGAGATATTGCCGGCCAGTCCGCAGAAGTTCGCCTGGCAGCCCGTCAAAAACTCAGCAAACCAAAAGCTGAGGCCTTCTTTCTTTGGGCCGAGCAGCAAAGGGCTCGCATTCCGGGCAAAAGTGATTTGGCCAAAGCCTTCCGCTATTGCCAGAGCAGGCAAGCCTCCTTCTGCCTGTTCCTTGATGACGGCCGCATTGCTATCGACAACAACGCTGCCGAGCGCGCGCTCAGACCAATTGGGATTGGAAGAAAGAATTGGCTCTTCGCGGGAGCAGACACTGGCGCCGAGACCTTGGCTCGTGCCATGACCATCATCGAAACAGCCAAGATGAATGGCCTCGATCCGCAAGCCTATTTGGCGGATATCCTTGATCGCATCAATGATCACAAGATCAACCGGCTGGATGAACTCCTGCCATGGAACTGGACGCCAATTGCGGCCACCCAGTCGGATGTGGCCTGATGGCCCAGACGGGATATGTCCTGACACTCGAACGTATTGCCGAAATTCTGGATGAAGATCTCGAAATCATCGAGACGATCGTTGCCAATGACGACAATCTGTCCTTCGGCAGCATCGTTTATGTTGAGATGGCTGCAGGCAACGACAGCATCACAGCGCTGACCGCTGATGGTGTAGAGGAACTCGGGCTGATGCTTGCAGGTGCGCGATCATCACAGCAAGAGTGGAACCTCTTCCTTGCAGACCTTGTGGCTGACCCCGAAATCATCGCTCGCGTCAAGCCAAAGCAGCCGCGGTAGCAACCGGGTGGTTACTATCTATCGACGATTTGCATCGAATGTCGCGATATGAGGCCAATACATCAGGGTCGCGTTCCCCATCAACGATGGCACGAATGATACGCATACCGGTCGCGCCTGTAATGTCCGAGACGACATGATGAAGCTGTAAATTCATCTCCATCAATGCCTTTTGCATGTGCTGGATATGTGCGGCAGCATACTCCGTCAAGCGTTCGCGCTGGCGCATGTAAGCGCGCAAAGTTGCGATCTCAGCTTTCGGGCGGAAGCTCCCACGGAGCAAACCGTAAGAATGCAGTTGTCGCAACCAACCGGCGTCACTTACATCGGTTTTACGACCGGGAACATTCTTGGCATAGCGGGCATTTACAAGAATAACGTCGAAGCCGCGCGCTTCGAGGATCTCAAAAGCTGGAATCCAGTAAACACCCGTGGATTCCATAGCTACACTAGTAACGCCACACGCCTTGAACCAATCCGCCAGAGCATGCAAGTCTTGTGTAAATGTGCCAAACGCGCGCACGGGTTTATCATCAACATCAGGATTGACTGCCGCCATGTGCATGGTCGAGCCAATGTCAATTGCAGCTGCAGCTGGATTGACCATCTGAATGTCAGCGTGGACTGCGGACTTGGTCGTCGTGGTCATATAAACTCCTCCGTATTGTGCGAAGGGATGGGCCATGCAAGTTCGTCATCTTCCTAACCGGGATATCGCGGGTGGCGACGTCACCATTCTCAAGTACGCATCTGCCCATGTGCCACGTTTTTTAACGGGGTGCTTAACCTGACCCACCAATAAGCTATCGGCAACAGCCCTTCACGAGGAGAGTATCACAGCCGGTTTCTATCGCACACAGGCGGCCTGCAGGCCGGGACGGTTTTTTAAGATGTCGCGCTCCTCGGTAACCCGAGCCAGTTCCTGCTTTAGGCGTCTAATCTCGGCAGCTTGCGCATCGGTCGCTTTGATCTCTGTGTTGGGCTTGCCATATCGCTTCTTCCACGCATAAAGCGAATGGCTGCTGACACCAATCCGCTCCGATACCTCTGCAACGGAGTACCCTCGCTCGGTGATCTGCTTGACTGCTTCAATCTTGAATTCTTCTGTGAAATGGGAATTGGGCATTGTAGTCTCCTTGCCTCATTTTTAGGGGACAAGGTGTCTACAATTCTAGGGGCAATTCAAACTGAAATCCCGTGGGCTTTAAACACCGCTTACATAACAACGACCGGCCCAATATGGCCCTCGGCGGGGTTACCCCTGCCATGAAACAAAAAGCATCAGCGTAAATTCTACGGCTGAACCCCATTAAAAATGGGGGGATTACCAATCCACCGGATTACCATTCAAGTTACGAGAATGGGCGCATCGGTTCTGAATTCTGCTCGTTGGCATGACGTCATCACCTAAACGCTTACGTTACTGATTTTCTAAGGCCAGTTCAGTTTTTAGTTGAGGGGCAGCTTAAAAGCTAGTAACTAAAACTCCATGCTTGAATTGGAATTGAGGAAAGTACAAATGAAATGTTGTAGTGATGTAAAAATTATTGCTGAAATTGGTTGTAACCATATGGGCAGGATGGATCTTGCTAAGGAACTTATTCAAGTTGCTGCACGAGTTTGCCATGCCCATGTCGCCAAGTTTCAGAAGCGCAACAATCGCGAATTGCTGACACCAAAAGAGTATGACACGCCGCATCCGGTGCCGGAAAACTCCTACGGTGCCACTTATGGCGCTCATCGCGAGTTTCTTGAGTTTACGGTTGAGCAGCATCGGGAATTGATGGAAGAGTGCCAGATGGCTGGCATCGAATACAGCACCTCCGTGTGGGACTTGACCTCGGCAAAAGAAATCGCTTCTCTGAAGCCGTCGCTCATCAAGCTGCCGTCTGCGACCAACCAGCATTATGAGTTGCAGGATTATCTCTGCAAGCACTACGATGGTGAAATTCATGTCTCTACCGGCATGACCACGCACGACGAAATCGCCAATCTGGTCAAGTTCTATGAAGACCGTGGCCGCTCCAAGGATCTCGTTCTTTATGCCTGTACATCAGGCTACCCGGTAGCGTTTGAAGAGATCTGCATCTTTGAAATCAATCGCTTGCAGGAGCTCTATGGTGACAAGGTAAAGTTCATCGGTTTCTCCGGCCATCACCTCGGTATCGCTGCTGACGTGGCTGCACTTTCTGCAGGCAAGCTGGGTGAGAAAGTCTACGGCAAAGGCACCTTTGGTTACATCGAACGCCACTTCACTCTGGACCGGACGTTCAAGGGTACGGACCATGCTGCCAGCCTGGAGCCGGATGGACTGCGTCGCCTCTGCCGCGATGTCGCGAATGTCGAAAAGGCTCTTACCTACAAGAGCACAGAAATTCTTCCTGTTGAGCAGGTTCAGCGCGACAAGCTCAAATGGAACGAAGAAAGACACGGGTCGCAAGTTTCTCGTTGAATTTCTGCTGACTTAAGCGAGTACTATCGGGATAGAGTAGTTATGACAAATATTGCCGTTATCCCCGCTCGGGGTGGATCCAAAGGCGTTCCTAGAAAGAATAAACGCCTGCTTGGCGGGATACCTCTAGTGGCACGGTCTATCCGTGCTGCATTGGGGGCGAAGAGTGTTGATGCGGTTTTTGTGTCGAGTGATGATGACGAGATCTTGGAAATCGCAACAGAATGGGGCGCGATTCCTATCAAGCGCCCGGACGCTCTGGCAAATGACTCTGCTACATCAGAGAGCGCCTTGTTCCATGTTCTGGATGAGATAAAGCGACGGGGGGAAGAGGTGCAGACGCTTGTCTTTCTACAATGCACCTCCCCTTTTACGACGTCTGAAGATATTGATGCCGTCGTCGCAGCATTTGAGGATAAGGAGGCGGACAGTGCTTTCTCCGTTTCTGACAATCATGGCTTCCTGTGGTCTCTCGATGAGAATGGGTATGGTCTCGGTGTCAATCATGATCACTCGCGTCAGCGCTTGCGGCGGCAGGATCTGAAGCCCCAGTTTCTGGAAACGGGCGCAATCTACGTGATGAATGTTGATGCGTTTCGAAAGGCCGGGCACCGGTTCTGCGGATCTCTTGTGCCTGTCCCCATCGATACGCTGGTCTTTGAGATCGATAGTTTGCAGGATTGGGACATCGCGGTATCCCTGTGCGGGAGTCTGGATCGACAATCCAGCAAGGCTGAGGCTCTGCGAAACGTCAAAGTTATTGTTACCGACTTTGACGGAGTGCACACAGATGACCTCGTGACAGTCAATGAGCTGGGGCAGGAATCTGTTGTTTGCAGCCGGAGGGATGGAATGGGGCTTGAGCTGTTGCGCGAGGCTGGCTATCGCGTAATAATCCTCTCCAAAGAGAAGAATGTTGTCGTCCAGAAAAGGGGCGAAAAACTTCAGGTGGAAGTCATCCATGGCGTCGATCAGAAAGAGGCTGTCCTGACGGATTGGCTGAGGGCAAACGGTCTGGACTGGTCCGAGATTGCTTATGTCGGAAACGATATCAATGACATTGCCTGCATGAAAAATGCAGCACTGGGGCTCTGTCCTTCAGATGCCGTTTCTTCGGTTCTTCAAATCGCTGACATTATTCTGCCAGAAAAAGGCGGTAAAGGGGCTCTCAGGGGGCTATCCGATCTTATTTTGAGCGATGGGAGCGGGCATTAATTGCTCCGTGTCGAATGCTGTTGATCTCATAACGTATTGTTCTTCTTTGTTAGTCATGGGATATGGCGCCCCGGAACGTTTGCGATCATGTGAGCTTCTTTGGGGGGAAAGCTGAATTGGAGCATTAAGTCAATGTTGAGAGAGGCTGCCCTAGTTCAGGCTCGGGTTATTGGTGCATTGATCTTGCGAGAGACGAGGGTTCGTTTCGGTCGATCTCAGCTTGGATATCTGTGGGCTTTGGCAAACCCGATCGCTTGGATTGTTGTAATTTCGATGTTGTTCAGTTTACGGGGGGCTGCAGCACCATATGGGAATAATATGGGGCTGTTTGTCGCTCTGGGAGTAGTGCCTTTCAGACTGTATGGAGAAATTGCAAGTCAATGTGGAAATGCGATAGATGCCAATCAAGCGTTGCTGAATTTTCCTATTGTAAAAGAGCTAGACTCAATTATTGCTAGAGCAATTTTAGAAGCGGCTACTTTCATATTGATTTTGTTCATAATAACAGCGGGCATGATCGTTTTTACGGGTGCGCCTTTGCCCAGTAATCTGTTGGTTATTGGTGAGGGGTTGGCAGGTATTTCTCTTTTGGGTTTTGGGGTTGGTACCATAAACGCTGTTGTTTCAATAAAAATATCCTCTTGGATGAATTTTTATAAGATATTAGCAACTCCTCTGATGTGGATCTCTGGTATTTTTTATTCTCTGGAATCTATTCCTCCTGTTTTTAGAGATATTCTTGTTTGGAATCCTATTATTCATGGGGTTGAATACGTTCGTTTGGGGTATTTTCAGCATTATCGTGATACACATGTTAGTATTGCGTACTTATTCGCATGTGGGATAATATTGACATTCGTTGGCCTTGCAGCTGAACGAGTAATTAGGTTGAGGTGACATGATTACCTTCGATAATGTGTCAAAGAGATACAGCTTGCCTGGCGGCAGTTATAAAACTATTCTTGAAACGCTCGATTTTACCTTTCCTAAGAGAAATATTGGTTTGATCGGCGAAAATGGTGCGGGTAAGTCTACCGTCTTAAGAATGATCTCCGGAGCTGAATTGCCAGATACTGGGCACGTTAGACGCAATTTAGAAGTTTCTTTCCCTTTAGGATTTGCAGGTAGTTTTAACGGGTCTCTTACAGGTATAGAAAATACGCGTTTCGTTGCCCGAATTTATGGGAAAGATACGGAGCAAGTTATCGAATACGTCGAGAAATTTGCGGAATTGGGTCGCCATTTTTACGCGCCGGTTCGGACATACTCTTCGGGAATGAAAGCAAGATTATCCTTTGGGGTGTCGCTAGCTATAGATTTCGAATGCTATTTAGTTGACGAAATTACCGCAGTTGGAGATTCAAGATTTAAAGAAAAATCTAAAAAGGCATTTATGGAGAAGCTCGAAACTGCAAAAATTATAATGGTTTCTCATTCAAATAACACGTTGAGGGATTATTGCGATATGGGCATCATAATGCGAAATGGAAAAATTAACGTATTTGAAGATTTGGATGAGGCTATAAAGAACCATGAACAGTATATGAAAACATAATTTTCGACAATTTAAATCGTATTTTGTAAAAATTGATTGCTAAAGATCTGTGTAATCAAATTAGATATTATTATATTTAACAGTAAAGTGAAAAAATGAGACCGCAAGAAAAAAGAAGAATTTTCACGAAGCTGTCTGCTTTAATTGTCATAATATTGCCCACAATTGTCGCGGCTACTTACTTCATGCTCATTGCTTCTAACCTCTATGCTGTGGAGACGCGTTTTTCGGTGAGAGGGGCCAATAATGTAGTGTCTTCTGATATCCTCGGATTGGTAACGGGAACAACCGGTAGTGGCTCAACTACTGCCGATTCATATATTCTGATGGATTATTTGGTTAGTCGACCAATGCTAGAAAAGCTCGAAAGCCAGATAGATTTGTTTGAAGTCTATGGGGGAGAACACGCGGATTTTGTTGCAGCGCTCCATAGAGACGCTCCTATGGAAGACGTTGTGGAGTATTGGAAAAAAATGATCTCAATTAGCTACGATACAACCTCGCAGATAATTGTTATCGAAGTTAAGGCCTTTACTCCAGAAAACGCAGTTTTGGTTGCGAAGAAAGTGCTCAGTTTGAGTGAGGAGTTGGTTAACAATTTGTCTGAGCAGGAGCGCGTTGACGCATTGAGGCAGTCGAACGCGGAGCTCATTCTTAAGCAAGCTGAGTTGAAGGAAATCCGTCGACAAGTTAGAGATTTTCGTGATAGAGAAAAAATAATTGATCCTTCCAAAACGGCAGAATCGCAAATCGAGACTCTGTCAGGGTTGGAGCAGGAGATAGCTAAAGCAGAAGCGGAGTTGAGGGCAAAAAGCAAATACCTTGATGAAACCGCTCCATCACTTCAAATGCTAAGAACTAGAATAGCTTCTATGCGAAGCCAGATTACTCAGGAACGTTCGAAAATCAGTGAAGAAGGTGGCGGCGATCAACAGTCAATTTCTCAGCTGATTCAAACTTATAGGGATCTGTTAATGGATCAAGAATTTGCAGAAAAAGCTGTTACTAGTGCAATGGTGGCGGTCGAAAAGGCTCGACTAGAAGCAAGCAGCCGGCAGCGATATCTGGTTACATTTGTTGAGCCTTTAATGCCTGAGATTTCTCTCTATCCCAAAAGATTGATGAATATACTTGTCACTTTCTTAGTATCTGCTTTGGCTTGGGCTATCGGTATCTTGGTATTTTATTCAGTTAGAGATCACGCAACATGATGCGCTCTGAGCTAAAGTTTTTTTGATCTAGAGAGTGTTGTCGCCTTTGTTGCGCGTGGGATTGATCGGTGATTGAGATAGATAGTCAAATCAGGTCTATTGACAATGGAAGTTTTATGGCTTGGGCGGCAATTTTAAATCTCTGGTTATGCTGATCAATATGATTTTGGGTCACGTTATGACCATGTGCTATCTATGCATCACTTCAAAATCCTAGCTAGAAATAACGCGTTTAGGTTAGTGTTCATTGCCTTGACGAAAAGAACCTGTGTTTGAGTAACAGATGCGGAAATATCAATTCGTTTGTTTGGTGGGAATTTTAAAGTAGAGGTATGGAGAAGGGTGTATGCGTTAGAGCTGGTGACAGACTTGTCGTAGGAGTTCCCCTAATCCATGATATCTTCAGTTTTGAAAAGCCTGTATTATAGGGTGATTGGGCGGGAAGTAGCATATGCCTCGCCCTCGTTGCAATTGTGTCGGGATCAGTCTGTATCCGTCATTCTTGGCTCAAGGCCTGCTTTTTGTTTGCCGTTAATGAACGTGAAGTGCGGAGCTTTTGTGGGCTGGGGACGGCGTTCAGGGTGGCTTGCCGCGCGGATGGCGAAAGGTAGTCGAAAGCCGGTGCTTTTGCTGGAAGACGGCTTCATGCGTTCCTTTAGGCGCGGTGACCCAACGGTGTCGGTGGTTTTGGATACTCTGGGTATCTATTATGATGCCCATGGTCCCTCTCTTTTGGAAGAACTGGCACAAAAACCCCTTTGCGATGTGGGTGAGGCCCGTATTGGTGCTGTGCTCGAGCGCTGGCGCCTTTCACGGCTCTCCAAATATAACGAAGGGGGTGAGTTTTCCGGATCATTGCCTGACGATTATGTGCTGGTCATCGATCAGGTCAAGAATGATGCCTCCATTGCATATGGTATGGCGGACGGATCATCGTTTGAGAAAATGTTTGCGGCTGCGTGCGCACAAAACCCGGGCATGGACATTGTGGTCAAGATGCATCCGGACGTGTTTACTCGCTCCAAATCGGGGCATTTCGACGTTGAGCAGTTGCAGCAGATGCCAAATGTTCATGTGATAGCCGAGGGATGTTTGCCTTCTCGCCTTATCGAAAATGCGACTAGGGTATATACGGTGACATCGCAGATGGGGTTTGAGGCTCTTATATGGGGCAAGCCCGTTAGTTGTTTCGGCATGCCCTTTTATGCAGGGTGGGGTCTTACAGATGATTTTCTCGCTGCGCCAATACGTCGCCAGACTATTCCGTTTTTACAATTGGCGATGGCAACTCTGATTCTTTATCCACGATACATCGATTTGGAAACAGGCAAAATTTGTGAGATTGAAAGAGCTATTGACTATATTACGGAACTTAAGCAAAAAACACTAATTAAGTTTTAGTATCGGAGAATTTGTTTTTTTGTAACGTGCGTCTATGCAGCGAGCTCGTTTCTCGCTGATCTTATGGAGTGCGGCCACAATGACAGTGAAAGATAATTGAAATAACAATGAGTGACAACAGGGTAGAAGTTATTGGGCGGGCTTGCCGTCTTCCCGGGGCGAACAATGTATCTGAGTTCTGGGATTTGCTTGTCTCGAAAACATGCAGCATCGGAGAAATGGGGTCTGACCGCTTTTCTACCTTCCGCTATCTGCATCCCAAATCTGGCCAGGTAGGCAAGAGCTACACGTTCCGTGCTGGTCTGCTGGACGACGTATGGGGCTTTGATCCTGCCGTCTTTTCCTTGTCTCCACGTGAAGCGACCCAGATGGATCCGCAGCAGCGGCTGCTGCTGATGCTGGTCTGGGAGGCGCTGGAAGAAGCTGGTTTGCCGGTATCGGAAGTGGCCGGGTCGAATATCGGCGTATTTGTCGGTAACTCCGGTAGCGATCACTCGAATCGCTTTTTCTTCGATCCGGCGAGTTCTGACAGTTTCATGATGACCGGTAATACCCTGTCGCTGGTTTCCAACCGTATTTCCTATGTCTATGATCTGCACGGCCCGAGCTTCACCGTGGATACGGCCTGTTCGTCGTCGCTTGTGGCGCTGGATCTGGCCATGAAGCGGCTGCAGTCCGGCGAGATCGATACGGCCATCGTCGCTGGGGTCAACCTCCTGCTGTCGCCTTTTCCGTTCGTTGGCTTCTCTGCGGCCTCGATGCTGTCGCCGCAAGGCCTGTGTCGGCCTTTTGATGAGAATGCCAATGGCTATGTGCGGGCCGAAGGCGGTGTTGTGTTGGTGCTTCAGCGCAGCGATGTCTTTGATCCGGCTGTGCAGAAGAGCTACGGCCGCATTGTGGCTTCGGGGATCAACTCGGATGGCCGCACCTCCGGTGTGGCGCTGCCATCCATGGAATATCAGTCTGTCCTTTTGGATCAGATCTATTCGGGCATGAAGCTCGATCCGAATGCTCTGGCCTTCATCGAGGCGCATGGCACCGGAACGCGGGTGGGAGATCCGGCTGAAGCCTTTGCGCTTGGTCAGGTGCTGGGCCAGAAGCGCGACAAGCCGTTGCCGATCGGGTCGGTCAAATCCAATCTGGGGCATATGGAGCCCGCCTCTGGTCTTGTCAGCGTGCTGAAGTCTCTGCTGTCGCTGGAGCATGATCTGTTGCCGGCCAGCCTCGGGATCGAGACCCCGAACCCGGATATTCCGTTCGGTGAGCTCAATCTGGCGCTCAATCGCGACAATTCCGCTCTCGAACGCGGTGACAAGATCCGTTATGCGGGCATCAACAACTTCGGGTTTGGCGGCACCAATGCCCATGTGCTGGTTTCTGACTCGGAGCATCGTCCGGTCAAAGGCGCAGGTGGAGCTGTTTCTGCGCCGCTCGTTGCGGCCAATGATGGTGGGACCGCTCAGTGGCTGTTTGTGCTGAGTGCAAAATCCGAAAATGCCCTGCAAGCTCTGGCTGCAAGGACGGCAGAGGCCATAGTGACCAGCATTGCGTCTCTTGATGGGTGGCGCAATGGTTTTGGCTGGCGCCGTTCCCTGCTGGACGAGCGTCTGGCCATCGTTTGTGACAGCAAGGAGGCTCTTGCCGACAGCCTTGGCCAGTTCGCCCGTGGCGAAAAGAGCGTGGCTACCGTGCAGTCGACCGCCGCGCGGGCAAGCGGCAATCCGGTCTTCGTCTATTCGGGCAACGGCTCGCAGTTCGCGGGGATGGGGCAGATCGCTTATCGGCAGAATGCGGTTTTTGCAGCTGCACTTGATGAAGTTGACGCCTTGTTCCAGCCGCTTGCGGGCTGGTCGCTGAAGGCCAAGCTGTTCGAGGAGACCCTCAAGGACGATCTCAAGCTGACGTCAGTGGCGCAGCCGCTGCTGTTTGCGGTGCAGGTTGCCCTGACACAGTCTCTCAAGGCTGCCGGGCTTGCTGTTGGCGGGGTGATGGGGCATTCGGTTGGCGAGGTTGCTGCCGGATGGGCCTGTGGCGCCCTGACCCTCAAGCAGGCTGTCGAGGTCATCTACTGGCGCTCGCATCATCAGGAAGCCGTTGCCGGTGAAGGCAGGATGGCCGTCATCAAACTCTCGGTTGCCGACACCGAGGCCTTGCTGGCATCGGAAGGCTTTGACGGGGTCGAGATCTCGGCGACCAATACGGACAAGTCCCTTACCCTCTCCGGGCGGACGCAAGAGCTGGAAGCCTTCCTCAAGTTCGCACGCAAGAAACGCCTTGCGGCCAAGATGCTGGATATCAACTATCCTTTCCATTCCACGGTGGTCGAGCCGATCCGGGACGGGTTGCTGGGTGATCTGGTACATATCAAGCCGACCAAGGCGACCATTCCCTTCTATTCTGCCGTGACCGGCACTCGCCTTGATGGCGGCGAAATGGGGGGGGGATACTGGTGGAACAACGTGCGGCAGCCGGTGCATTTCCTCGGTGCTGTCGAGGCTGCGTTTGCTGACGGCCAGACCCAGTTCATCGAAATCGGGCCACGCCCCATCCTCAAGAGCTACATAGCCGAGATCGCGCGCGATCGCGCCCAGACGGTTGTTGCCATCGAGAGCCTGTTGCAGAAGGAAGACAAGGCCATCGATCCGGTTCTGCTGTCGGTCGGACGGGCCATCGCCAATGGCTTGCCGTTTGATCGGGATGTGGTGTTCGGCAAGAAGCAGGCTCTGCTGGCCCCGTTGCCTGCCTATCCATGGCAGCTCAAGCCGTTCAAGATTCGCCCGAGCAGCGAGGCCTTCGATATCTTCAATGATGCGGTCACGGCGCACGCCCTGCTCGGCCCGCAGATCCGCGATGAAGAACATGTCTGGTCAACCGAGCTTGATACGGCTCTGATCCCCTATCTGGAACATCACAAGGTTGACGGCAAGGTCATTCTGCCCGGTGCCGCCTTTGCGGAAATGGCGCTTGCCGCAGCCCAGGTCGGCTTCAAGTCGGATCGGGTCGAGCTGCGCGACATGGACCTGTTGCAGGCCCTGCCGCTCAATGCGGATCAGTCGACCTCGATCCTGACCCGTCTCGACATGACATCCGGCGTTGTCGAGATTTCGAGCCGTGCGCGCCTTGTCGATGATGAATGGCAATTGCACGCCAGATGTCGTGTCGCCAAGATTCCCGGTGACATAGGGGACGCATATGCGGACCATGATCTTTGTGCGCCTTCGCTGTCTCTGACCACCCCGCCAGAGGAAATCGAGGCGATCTATGCCATTTCCCGCCAGTTCGGGCTGGATTTCGGCCCGGCCTTCCAGCGCATGACTTACTGTCAGCGCCACGGTGACGATTTCATTGAAATTGTCATTGGCGAGCGCGATGGCTTTTCGAGCAAACGGGAAGAACTGGCTGCGCCCTACGCATTGCATCCGCTGGATTTCGACGCCTGTTTCCATGGTCTGAATACCCTTTACGAGAGCCTTGAGAAGGGTTCCGAGAAGATGGCCTTCATTCCGGTGCGGTTCGGCCGATTGCGCATTCTGCGCTCCGGCGTTGCGGTTCGCTCGGCCCGTATTCATGTACTTCGGTCCAATTCGCGCGGCATCAAGGCTGACATCAACATGTTTGGCGAGGATGGGTCTCTGGTCGCGACCCTCAGGGACGGGCGCTTCCGCGCCTCGGCGCTGGTGCAGCGGCAGGGGCTGGAACGGCTGGCCTACTATTATGATTCCCTGACGGTGGCCCTGCCGGAGGGGGTGGCTTCCAGTGCGCGGCCTGACATGGCGGCGATCCTGCAATCCGTCAGCCAGACCGTTGGTGCTGATCGTCAGGCGACGGAAGACGGCCAGTTGCTGCTGCATGCCGCCAGTCGGCGGGGGGCCTATGACGTCCTGTGCCAGTTTGCGGATGCCGATCTCGCCCTGAGCCAGTCCAGCCTGCCAAGGCTTGCCGAGCGGGAGGGTCTTTCCGGCGATGAGGCGGATGAGGACATCCGGGTCCGGTCAACCCATCGCAAAGCGATTTTTGGTGCCCTGATCGCGACCTGTGAACAGTCAGGCCTTGCCACGCCGACCGATGACGGCTGGGTGCTGGCCGGGGAAAGTGGGCTGCCGGAGGTGGCGCAGGTTCTGCAGATACTGCTTGGCGAAAATCCGCGCTGGTCTGCCGATTGCGTGATGCTCAATCACGCCCTGATGCGTCTGCCGGATCTGCTGAAGACGATGGACACTAGCTTTGGCGGCGAGCCGCTGGTGCGGGATCTCTATTCCCACGACCTGTTTGAACAGCATTTGAGTTCAGCCCCTCTGGCTGAAGCCCATGTGGATCAGGTGATGGCAGCGCTTGAGCGGGTTCTGGCTGCATGGCCGGAGGGCCGTCCGCTGCGCGTGCTGGAGTTCGGTGTTGCCGGGGCACGTCTCACCAAGGTACTGCTGCCGCTGATCGAGGCCAAGAAGGGGCTTCTGGTTGCTGCCGATTCCAACAAATTGCTGATGGACCGTCTTGGTATCCTGTTTGCCAACTCGATCAATTTCGAGGCGGTTGCCCTCAAGTCCGATCTTGAGGCTCTGGAGGCATTTGCGCCGTTCGATCTGGTGGTCTCGGCCAATGGGCTGCAGATGGTGGATCAGGCCGGGACCATGCTGGATGCGTTGCCTGCTCTTATGGCAGATGACAGTCTGATTCTGATGAGCCTGTCGGATGCGAATGTGTTTCAGGATGTGGTGTTCGGCCCTGCCGAGCACTGGTTTGATGGTTCTGTCGATCCATCCTTCCCTGTTTCAAGCTATGGCATGGCGGAAGACTGGCGCGGCTGGATCGAGGCTACCGGGCTTGGTCCTGTCACATTTGTGCCTTTCGCTGATGCTGATGGCGAGACCGACCTGTCCGGCGCCTATCTGCTGACTGCGGCCAAGGCTGCGTCTGTTGTCGCTGATGCTGGAGAGGCGGGCGCGGCTGAGGTTCCCGCGCTTGATGGCGAGCACAGAAGCTGCATTCTGTTGCTGGAAAGCAAGGACAAGAGCGAAAAGGCCTTCGCGGCAGCTCTGGAAAAGGCAGTCGGGGCAACGGCTGTTGCTCGCGTCGATCTCAAGGCTGGCAAGGGGCTTGCTGATGCGGCAGACGCGATCCGGGCTGCTGCTCGGGATGGTCATCTGGACGTGGTTTGCGTGTCTGGTGCCTTTGCCGATTGCAAGGAGGCAATAGATTGCCTTGCGCCGCGGTTGCACATGCTGGCCGAACTGGTGCGCCTGACATCCGATGTTGCCATGCGGCTGTGGGTGGTCGCTCCGGGCGGCTATCCGGTGCCGGGCGAGGCGCCGGTCAATCCGGTCCAGAGCTCTGTCTGGTCGTTTGGCCGCACCGTCAGCAACGAATATGAAAATCACGATGTGCGCATGGTGGACTTTGCTGCCGGTCTCTCGCTTGAGGATCAGGTTGCCCGCCTTGGTGCGCTGATCGACGTGCCGGGGGAAGAACGCGAAGTCCTGCTGGGTGAGGCCTCGCAGACCGTTGTTCGCATTCGCCGTGGCTGGCCGAAGCCGGTTTCGGGGCAGGGGACTGCTGACCCCGACGCTGCCTGTCAGCTCTACCATCCGCGTACCGGATCCTTTGACCGGTTGCAGTGGATCCCGACCCGGCGCAAGGCTCCGGCTGAGGGAGAGATCGAGATCGAGGTTGCTGCTGCCGGGCTGAACTTCCGCGATGTGATGTGGGCGCAGGGGTTGTTGCCTGAGGAAGCGCTGGAAGACGGCTTTGCCGGCCCGACCCTCGGCTTTGAATGTTCGGGGCGGATTGTTGCTGTTGGCAAGGGTGTGCGCGATCTCAAGATCGGAGATCCGGTGATGACGCTGGCTCCGGCGAGCTTTGCCTCCCATGTCACGGTGATGGACAGCGCTGTTTCGAAGCTGCCCGAAAGTGTTGATCTGGTTGCTGCTGCGACCATGCCGGTTGCCTTCCTGACGAGCTATTATGCGCTGCATTATCTGGCCCGGCTTGAAGAGGGCGAATGGGTCCTCATCCATGGTGCTGCCGGTGCTGTCGGTCTGGCCGCCGTGCAGATTGCCAAATGGCGCGGGGCACGGATCATCGCCACTGCGGGTAATGACGAGAAGCGCGACTTCCTGCGGATGCTCGGGGCCGACCATGTGCTGGACACCCGTTCGCTTGATTTTGTCGATCAGGTGCGGGCGATCACGCGCGATGCCGATGGACCGGATCAGGAAGGGGTTGATGTGGTGCTCAACTCGCTGTTCGGCGAGGCGATGGAGCGCAGTCTGGAATTGGTGCGGCCGTTCGGGCGATTCCTCGAATTGGGCAAGCGCGACTTCTATGGCAACACCCAGATCGGCTTGCGGCCCTTCCGTCGCAACATCAGCTATTTCGGTATCGATGCCGATCAGTTGCTGAACAAGCAGCCAGCTCGGGCCAAGCGCCTGTTCCGGGAATTGTCGGGGCTGATTGCCGACGAGCAGTTCACCCAACTGCCTTACCGTCTGTTCGAAAGCGCCGACATTGTCGATGCCTTCCGTCTCATGCAGCGCTCGGGCCATATCGGCAAGATCGTCGTGCGTGCGCCCGAGCCGATGGCCTCTCCGGCCAGCGAAGGCGGCTTCCGCGTTGATGGCGCGGGGCACCATGTGCTTGTTGGCGGTCTTGGCGGGTTTGGCCTTGAGGTTGCGCTCTGGCTTGCCGATCATGGTGTGCGTTCTATCGTGCTGACGAGCCGTTCGGGCAAGATGTCCGAGGATGGGCTGAAACTGCAGAAGAAACTGGCAGTCCGGGGCTGTGCCCTTGAGGTGCGGCCATGTGACGTGTCCGACGCTGCGGCCCTTGATGCCCTGCTGGTGGCGTTGCGCAAGGAGCGCCCGATCAAGGGCGTAATGCATATGGCTGCGGTGCTGGATGATGTGCTGCTGGCCAACATGAGTGATGCGCAGATCGGCAAGGTGCTGATGCCGAAGGTGGTCGGGAGCAACAATCTTGATCATCTGACCCGTTCCGATGAACTGGATTACTTCTGGCTGTTCTCGTCGGTATCCGTGCTGATGGGCAACCCGGGACAGGCGAACTATGTGGCTGCAAACAGCTATATGGATGGTCTGGCACGCAAGCGGCAGCAGCAAGGCCTGCCTGCGTTGGCGGTTGGCTGGGGTGCCATCACCGATGTCGGCATTCTGGCCAGAGACAAGCAGACGGCTGAAATTCTTGCCAAGACGACGGGCGGTATCGAGTTCAAGGCACGGCAGGCGATGGATCGTCTTGTCGAGATGCTGGACAAGATGCCTGTTGGCGAGGCTCCGGCGACGCTCACGCTGGCACCGATGAACTGGGGCTATGCTCGCGACAATCTGGCAATCATGAAGACGCCTGCTTACGGCCTGCTGCTCAAGGAAGCGGCGCAGTCCTCACGGCGCGATCAGCAGTCGATCGATGTTGCCAGCCTGATTGACGGGCTTGATGATGTTGCCGCTCGCGGCGAGATCGCCAAGATTCTGGCCCATGAGGTGGCGGTCATCTTCCGCATGCCAGTGGAAGAGATCAACCTCAAGCGGTCGCTGACCGACCTGGGCATGGACAGCCTGATGGGCATGGAGCTGCGGACAGCAGCCCAGCAGAAACTGGATATCGAGATCCCGATGGGTGCAATCGCCGACGGGACGACGATTGAAGATATTGCTGCCCGCGTGCTGGAACGAATCCGGGGCGATGCCGACAGCAAATTGTCCTTTACCGAGGAAACGCTGTTGCATCAGCATATCGGCAGTGACAGCGAGGCATCCAAGGCAGCTGAAAAGCTGTTGGAAATGCGTAAGAGCGGCATGTGATTTCGTCTGTTTCGTCTGTTTCCTGCTGGCCGATACCGTTTCGCCATGGTTTAAAGGATCGGGCGAAGGATCGTCCCCATTGATGCATGAGAGCTGCCACACGACTGTGCCGCAGTTTGCTGGAAAGGTCTGTGGATGCAATAAGGTCTTCTTCGCCGATAGAAGAGAACGGAGCAATGAATGTCCAAGAAGCAATTTGACCGGGAGTCCATCCTCAACCTCTCGCGTTCCATGGCCAAGGGGGCCGTTTCCAAGCCGGCTGCAACACGGGGTGCTTCTGCCAAGGTTGACCTGTCGAAGACCGACTTTGCGACTCTGGATCTCTATCAACAGATTGCTATCCAGCGCGACATGGCCGAAAGGCTACAGACACGGGATCCCTATTTCGTTCTGCATGAGACCCGTGCCGGTGCGACGACAATCGTCGACGGCAAGGAGCTCATCAATTTTGCTTCCTATGACTATCTGGGGCTGAATGGCCTAGACGAGGTGCATCAGGCGGCCAAGGATGCCATTGACGCTTTTGGCACCTCCGTTTCCGGCTCACGTCCGACCTCCGGTGAACGCCCGTTTCATGGTGCACTGGAAAAGAAACTGGCCGAGCTCTATCAAAGCGAAGCGGCACTGGTCTTCGTTTCCGGCCATGCCACCAACGTTTCGACGATCGGTGAGCTGCTCGGGCCGACGGATCTGGTGGTGTTTGACGCCTATAGCCACAACTCGGTGACGACGGGCTGCAAGCTTTCCGGTGCGACGCGGCGATCCTTCAAGCATAATGACCTTGACGATCTGGAACGGATCTTGGTAGAGACCCGCAATGCTCATGATCGGGTGATGATCGTGGTCGAGGGGCTCTATTCCATGGATGGTGACATGCCGGATCTGGCGCGTCTGGTTGAGATCAAGGAGCGGTTCGGCGTCTGGCTGATGGTGGACGAAGCCCATTCCCTGGGTGTGCTGGGCGCAACGGGCAAGGGCCTGTTCGAGCAGAAGGCTGTCGATCCCTCCAAGGTTGATATCTGGATGGGCACCATGAGCAAGACCATGAGCGGTTGTGGTGGCTATATCTGCGGCAATCAGGTGCTGATCGACATTTTGAAATTCTTTGCATCTGGCTTCATGTATAGTGTGGGCCTGTCGGCCCCGCTTGCGGTTGCCGGGGCCAAGTCACTGGAAATCATGCAGCGCGAACCCTGGCGGGTGGAAAAGCTGCAGTCCAATGGCCAGTTCTTTCTGAAGGCGGCGAAGGCAGCAGGGCTTGATACCGGGCACAGCGCCGGATTCTGCGTGGTGCCGGTGATCGTTGGCGACAGCTTGCGAGCCGTCAAGCTGAGCAACAACCTGATGGACAATGGCATCTATGCCTTCCCGATCACCTATCCTGCGGTGCCAATGCATGCGGCGCGCCTGCGGTTTTTCATCAGTGCCACGCACAGTGAAGAACAACTGCAACAGGCGGTTGACATCACGGCGCGGGAACTGAGGAAGCTAGAAGAGGCAAATTTCTCCATTGCCACATCACTTGGCAATCTGACTACTGACTGACGGGTTTGACTGATGGGCAAGGTGCCGCGCTCCATTCTGATTACCGGAGCCAGCAAGGGGCTGGGGGCTGCGCTGGCCATGGCCTGTGCTGCTGAGGATATCCGGCTGATCCTGACAGCGCGCAGCACGGCGGCTCTTGAGACGGTCAAACGGCATTGTGAATTGGCGGGTGCGCAGGTGTCCTGCCTGCCGCTGGATCTTGCCGATGAGGACAGTATCGAGCAGGCATTGGCCTTTGTCGAAACGGCCGGTCTGCCGGATCTGGTGATTTGCAACGCCGGTGTCTTTTCGGGGCGTCGCCCGAACGGTTTGCTTGAAAGCCGGAAAGAGCAGCGGGCGCAACTGGCGGTCAATCTTACCGGAACCATCCACTTTACGGATTGTCTTGCCCAGGCGATGAAAGAACGGCGGCGGGGCCATTTGGTTCTTGTCAGTTCCCTTGCTGCCATTCAGCCGCAACCGGACAGTCCGGTCTATAGTGCCAGCAAGGCTGGACTTGCCGCCTGGGGGCGGGCGCTGGGAGAGGATCTCGCCACGCATGGCGTCAAGGTCAGTGTGGTCTATCCGGGCCATATCGAAAGTCAGCAGACCGCCGCCCAGATGGGAGCCCTGCCGGGGATCATCCCTGCCAGTAAAGCGGCTTCGATCATTTTGCGCGGTGTGGAGCGAGGGCGGGAGCGAATCATTTTTCCCCGCTATCTCTTTGGGCTAATCCTTATCAGCAATGCATTGCCTGGCAGGTTCCGTCGCTGGGTCAATCGGCCATTTCGCTATCATGTCGCCTATCCGGATTCATCGGACCGGGAGGACAGATCTTGATGGCAGGGCAAATTAAACTTTGGCAAGACCGGCCAGCCGTCATCTATGGCGTTGGCTTCTGGAACCGTGGCTCGATCCGCGGAATGCTTGCGCATCTGCCGGGCAAGCCGCGGTTTTTTTGGTCCTTTCACCGGGCGATTAAAGCGGCAAAGGCAAGTGGAGCTAGTCTCTTTGCTTGGACGTCACGGTTGAGTGATGAACAGCGCTCCGCGTGTGAGGAGATGGGTGTTCCGATAATCAATGTTGAGGACGGCTTTATTCGTTCGGTCGGGTTGGGAGCGGCTTTTGTTCCTGCAGCCTCTCTGATCATGGATGAAGTCGGAATCTATTATGATCCCTCCCAGCCCAGCGATCTGGAACTAATGCTGGAATCTGCCGTAGTCACGGACGAGGAGCGGGCACGGGGCAAAGCTTTTCGTGAGCAGGTCGTGGCATTACGTGTCTCGAAATACAATATTGGGGCGCAATCGAGACCAATTGGTTTTGAAACTGACCGTTTGAAAATCCTGGTTCCCGGACAGGTGAGCGACGACGCTTCCATCCGGAAGAGCCGCAGTGACAGTCTTGATCTGGCATCAGGGGAAAATCCTAACCTGCTATTGTTAAAGCAGGTTCGGCAGACCAATCCTGATGCCTATATCATTTTCAAACCACATCCCGACGTGTCCAACGGATTGCGGCTGGGGAATCTGACTGAGGCGCAGACGCGAATTTATGCCGATGCGGTGAATAGCGATGCGGATATTATTCAACTGATAGAGCAATGCGATGTCGTGGAGACGATTAGTTCACTTTCGGGCTTTGAGGCATTGCTGCGTGGCAAGCGGGTGGTCGTTCATGGACTGCCCTTTTACGCCGGGTGGGGCGTAAGTGAAGACAGAACGCGCTGCTCCCGCCGCAATCGGCTGCGCACCTTGGATGAGCTCGTTTTCTTGGCGATGATTTGCTATCCACAGTATGTAGAGCTAGATAGCCTGCGACGATGCGAGGCCGAGGATGCTATTTCCGGTTTATTCCGATTAAGGAATAATAAAAGGGAATCTTGTAGGGATAGGGTTATGCTCTATTTGGCTAGGGTTGCCTTTCGTCTCGGACTGTAAAAATCAATTGATGACAGCATTGCCCAATGAGGGCGTCAATAGCGTTGAATTTTTGCTTTATGAGTGATATCTAAGAGGCCATTGATGAGAAGTTATGAATTTCGATTGTGGTGTTTGTGCAACTGTCAGTTCAAAAATGGGGTGTTCCCGGGTTAACTGTTTGAGTTTTCTCCCTCGGTTTATTCTACTGTTTGCTTGGAGCGTCATTTTAGGCTTTCGCACAGACCTCAATTGAGATCTGACCCGTTTCGTACCAACGAGTTATATACCCATGCTTAGAACGCTGATAGTTTTGATTATCTCGGCCTCTCTTACTGGATGCGCGATCACTCCCAGAGAAGGGCCACTATCTTCAGAGATCGAAACGCAGAGCGAAGAAAGCGAGTATCTCGTTGTTGATGTTGATTCGCAAATTGTGGATGGGTTGTCTCGCTTCATGCCCTTGGGCCTCTACAGTCAGTTCAAGACGACAGCTCGTCATTTGCCGGTGGCCACAGTGGGGGCAGGGGATGTACTCTCCGTGACCGTGTTCGAGGCTGATCAGGGGGGGCTGTTTTCTAGCGGAAGTGGCAAAGGCGCGGAATTCCCGAATGTGGTCGTGAATGAAAAAGGTGAGATTTCTCTGCCATACACCGGTTCAATCAAGGTCAAGGGCAAGACACCTCTGCAAATTCAGGAACTGGTTGTCGAAAGTTTAGAAGGCAAAGCAATCCAGCCGCAAGCAATGGTCAATGTTGTTCGTAACGAGAACAACATTGTCACGCTAAGCGGCGATGTCACCAAGCCAGGTCTATACCCTTTGCCGTCGCAAGGCGTTCGCCTACTTGATGTTGTCGCGCAGGCAGGTGGTACCAAATACCCAGCGCGAGAAACCTACATCACGCTGATGCGAGGTAGTCGCCAAGGTGTTCAGCAGTTGGAGACGGTCATCAACCAGCCGGATGAAAACATTTTTGTTGCTCGCGGAGACCGGATCTATCTGGCGCATGACCCTCAGCGGTATACCGTGCTTGGCGCGGTCAAGAAGCCTTCTGTTTACACGTTTGACGCTTCCAGCATTTCTGTTCTGGAAGCTATCGCTGCGGCTGGCGGTTTGAATGACATTCGCGCAGATGCGACGGGGGTCTTTGTTTTTCGCTATGAAGATCCGAAGCTGCTCGAATCTATGAATATCAAATACACGCGGCAGGTTCGTGGCAAGGTCCCTACGATTTATCGTATTAATATGAAGCATGCTCGCTCATACTTCTACGCGCAGTCCTTCCGTTTGCAAGACAAGGATTCCGTTTTTGTATCCAATGCAGCGAGTGTGGAAATTGGCAAACTACTTCAATTGTTCAATATGGCGACGTCATCAGTGAAGAACGTTGCTCAGACGTCGAATTATATGGCTGATTGATAGGGCTGTTCTGGTGACGTAAAACAGGATGGCAGAGATGGGTGATACGTGACAATGGAACTGCATAGTCCTGCTGAGAAGAATATAAAGAGAGTTTTTCTTTTTCTTCAGGGTCACCCTTCATTTTTCGCCAGAAATGTCGCTGACCGTCTTGAGAAAGATGGCAACGAGGTGTTGCGTATCAACTTCTGTTTGGGTGATGCGATCCTGTGGTGGGGCAGGAAGGCGTTTAACTACCGGTTGCCTTTTTCTCATTGGGAAGGCTATCTGAGAGAATTTGTCGACAAACACGGTGTTACCGACATCGTCTATTATGCAGACCGTAAGCCCTATCACCAGATTGCTGCAAAGGTTGCTAACGATTGCGGTATTCCGACATACGCTTATGAGTTCGGTTACCTGCGCCCGGATTGGATCACGCTAGAACGGGGCGGGATGTCCGGCTTTTCTCATTTCCCTACGGATCCGCACGCGATTCGTGCCGTCGCCAGCCGATGCGACGAACCGGATTTGAAGCAGAAATATCCTTACACGAAACCCAGGGAGATTGTCTTTGAGGTCAGTTATAACCTTCTAAGCTACTTTCTGTGGTTCTTGTATCCATTCTACAAAGCGGATCGCTATTACAATCCACTGGTAGAATATATTTCCGGCATTCCGGGGCTGTTTCTGGAGAAGCGCCGCAGTGTGGCGGCCCGCAGGCTCGTTACCAAGCTTGGCCGTGAAAAAAGACCGTTTTATGTCTTTTCTCTGCAGCTGCAAAGTGATTATCAGTTGAGGTCGAATTCGCCTTTTCCGCATCAAAAGAAGGCAATTGAAAGCACGTTGGTTTCTTTTGCTCGCAATACAGGAACTCGCACCAATCTGATTTTGAAAGCCCATCCTCTCGACAATGGGTTTGAGCATTGGGGCAGATTCATTCGCAAGAAAGCGAAAGAACTGGGTGTCTCCGATCGAGTACACTATGTCATTGGGGGGAACCTGACGTTCATGCTGAAGCACGCAAAGGGCTGCATCATGATCAATAGTACCGTTGGGCTGCATTCAGTGCGCTCCGGGTGTCCTGTGAAGGTTCTCGGGCATGCCATATTCGATATCAAGGGTCTGACACATCAAGGGACTATTGATAGTTTTTGGACACAGCCACAATCGCCGGACCCGGAGTTCGTCAAAGACTTTGTGAAGGCTCTGGCTGGGACCATTCAGGTCAAGGGCAATTTCTTTACGGCAAAGGGTAACAAGGCCGGGGTTCCGGCTTTTGCTAGGAACCTTGTCGAAAGACGGGTCAACGGCCTTGGGGCTTTTGTTGAAGTGCCGCCACGGCTCATGACGCTTCGTGCGTTTGAGCGGCCTTTGTATTCGCAGCTGCCAGTCGCTATCGAAGTGGATAGCACAGCGGAAGATATCCGCAGCATCAATGATATCAAGGCAGACCCTGTTCTGGATTTTTAACCGGACTGTGAACTGAAAGGCTGGCCCGGGACCTGTAGGCTTATTCGGCATTTCTCTCGTACAACTCGACCGTTGAGTCGCGTATAGCCGCTTTCGATTTGGCTCATTATAAAAGCTGGCAGGAGGGCGGGTGTTCAGTCCCTTTCTTTCCACCTGCCAGAATCTTCGGATCGACTTTTCTAGGCGACCGATATCACTGCGCGCTTGTCTGGCGACAGGGCGTCGGTAAGGGCGGTGGTCTTGCCGTCCATGACATCAAGAAGAAGCTTGGCAGTGGTCGGGCCCTGGGTGAATCCCTGATGACCATGGCCGAAGTGGAACCACAGCCCCTTGTGCTTCTGGGCAGCGCCCACGACCGGCAGCATGTCCGGCATGCAGGGGCGGTTGCCGAACCATGGTTCGGCTTCGACCATCTCGCCGACATCCATCAGCTCGCGGGCGCTCTTGAGGCCGTGCATGAGCTGTTTCGGGTTTGCCGGGTCCTTGCGGTTGACCAGCTCGGCCCCCGTGGCGATGCGCATGCCCTTTTCCATCGGGGCAAAGACGCAGCCGTTGGCATAGTCCTGGATCGGGCGGGTCAGCGGCTTGTCCATCTTGAAATGAGCATGGTAGCCGCGCTTGTAGACCATCTTGATCTTGTAGCCGAACGGAGCGAGCAGATCAGGAGCCCACGGGCCAAGTGCCACGACGACTTCATTTGCGGAAATCGCGCCATCGTTGCCCTTCACTTCCCAGCCGGTTGCGGTCTGCTTGAGGCTCATGGCATCGCCCTTGACGAAGGCGCCACCGCGCTTGACGAACAGGTCGGCATAGGCCGAGGTAAGGGCTCCCGGATCGGAGCAGGCCCAGGTGTCGGTCCAGTGAACGGCGCCGGATACATCGACCTTGAGGGCCGGTTCGAGGGCGCGCAGTTCCTTGCCGTCCACCATGCGCAGCGGTACGTCATACATCGAGGCGATGCGTTCGGCCTCGCTCGACTGTTCGTCAAAGGAGCGCTTGTTGCGGCATAGCTTGAAGAAGCCCTTGCGCTCGATGAGGCGTTCGGAGTCTGATGCCTCGATCAGGGGCTGGTGGTCATCCGTGCATTTGACCGTCATCTGCTCGAAGATCTTGGAGATGCGACGATGCTGGGTTTCGCCTGAATTGACGAAATAGGCCCACAGGGACGGCATGATGTTCGGCATGTCCTTCCAGTGGTAGACGATGTCGTTGGTGCGGCCGATCCCGTAGAGGAACAGCGTCACCAGATTGTGGGGGATGTGGTATGGTTCGGCGGCTTCACGCTGGATGAGGCCTGCGTTGCCATAGCTTGTTTCAAGGCCCGGATTGGAACGGTCCAAAAGGGTGACTGCGTGTCCGCGCTCTTGCAGGGCGAGGGCCGTACTGACGCCAACCATACCAGCGCCCAGAACGATTATCTCAGACATTTTCTTGTTCTTTCAAAGTGTGAAGCCTCAGGCTTCGGCAATGACTGTAATTTCCACTTTCGCGTCGATCATCAAGGTGCAGCCGATTGTGGTGCGGACCGGCAGGGGATCGGAGAAATAGCTCGCATAGACAGCGTTGAAGGCAGCAAAGTCTGCCGGGTCTGTCAGATAGCATGTGCAGGAGATGACATTGGACAGGGAGAGGCCTTCGCCCTCCAGCGTCTTCTTGATGCCCTCGAGACAGTTTTTGGTCTGAGCTTCGATCCCTTCCGGCACGGTGCCGTCTGCGTTGAAGCCGATTTCACCGGAGAGGTAAACGGTGGAGCCGGAGCGGCGGACTTTGGAAAATGGGAGGTTTGCCATCTTAGTTCCTTGAAGGGTTATTCAGTTGGGAGGATTCGGGAGGAGTCGGTATCATTCGAAATTCAGGAACCCTTCGGCCTGGCTGATCGGGTCAGCCGCCTTGAGCAATGCAAGATCCGGGCCTGTTGGCGCCAGGCCGTCGATGGAAGCGATAATGGCCTCCAGTTCTGCAGCCACGGCAAGGACGCCGAGGTCATCATGGCGGCGTCCGACGATCTGCAGGCCGAACGGCATGTTGTTGGCATCCCGGCCACAGGGAATGGTGATGGATGGATGGCCGGGGATGGTGGAGGCATAGGCCATGGCCAGCCAATGGTAATAGCTCTTGGTCGGTTTGCCGTCGATTTCCGCCGGGAACAGTTCGCGCCAAGGACGCGGGCTGATGGTCACCGCTGGCGAAATCAGATAGTCGTGATGCTCGAAGAAGGCCTGCCAGTCACGATAGTAGCGGCTCTGGGCAAACATCGCCTGCGCCACATCTTCGGCGGAATAGCTGCGACCTTCCTTGACGTTCTCGGTGACATTCGGCCCGACCAGATGGGGCTTTGTGTCTACCAAAGTCGCATGAATGCCTAAAAACTGAACACCGCGCAGCACAGAGAATATGCGATCGGCATCTGTGCATTTGGGGCTCTTCTCATCGACCCGCCCGAAGAAGGGGGCAAGTTGCGGCATGATCGCGCGGAAATGGTCGCGAATGATGCTTTCGGTCGGGGCGAAGTCGTAGTCCTCGGTCACTGCGATGCGCAGCGAGGAAAGGTCCACTCTTGGCAGATTGGCAAAGGAGGCCGGGTCCCAGGGTGTCTTGCCATCGGTGATGATGGTGTAGGGGTCCTTGCGGTCCGGACGGGCCAGAACAGAGAGCATGAGTGCTGTGTCGGCCACGCTGCGCCCCATCGGGCCAGAGGTCGGCATCGGTATAAGGGCGGCCGCGCGGGTATCACCCGGCACAACGCCCGGGCTCGGACGATAGCCGACAATGCCACAAAAGGCCGCCGGGTTGCGCAGGGAACCGCCGGTATCCGATCCGGTCGCCAATGGCGCGTAGCCACAGGCCAGACTGACCGCCGAGCCACCCGAAGACCCGGCGCAGGTGCGGGTCAAGTCATGGGGATTGGCGGTGACGCCATAGACCCGGTTGCGGGTGTTGCCACCGGCGCTCCACTCGGGATTGTTGGTCTTGCCCATCGGCATGGCGCCAGCCTTGCGCATGGCCGCGACAATGGCGTCATCACGGGTGGCGATATTGTCCTTGAACGCTTCTGAGCCGAAGGTCGTGGGCAGGCCCTTGACGTCGATCATGTCCTTGACGCCAAAAGGCAGGCCGTGCAACGGGCCGAGCGCCTCGCCATCCATGACAGCCTGTTCTGCGGCCTTGGCCTCATCAAGCAGCGCATCAAAGCGGCGGGCGACGAGGGCATTGACGGCATGGTCAACCGCTTCGACCCGCTCGATGCAGGCGCTGGCAAGCTCGACCGGAGAGAGGGCCTTGCGGGCGATCAGCTGGCGCGCTTCGATTGCGCCGAGATCGGCGGGATTCGTTGCGGATTGCTTGACCATCTTATTGTTCCTTCTTGAGATCCAACGGGAGGGGCAACGCATTGCCCTTGTCCACGAATGTCTGGAACTGCAGCTCCGGGACGAAGGAGCCGCCGGTTGTCCAGACGACATGAATGGCGTTTTCCATGGCCTTGGCCGAGAGATGCCGGTCGCAGAAGGCCTGACCTTCGCGGGTTTCCAGCATGAAGTGTGGGCCGGCAAAGCCGATGGTGGCCGACGGTTCGAGCTTGAGATTGGCCTCGCCATAGGCAAGGGCAACAAAGCGCATCAGGTCATCGTCGCCGACGGTGTAGACGCCGGCCAGTCGGTCTGCCATCTGGCGGGCGACGAGATGGGACATGGTGGCGACAGCCATGCCGTCGGCTTCGGTCTTGTTGGTGAGGTCGAATTCATACACGGAGCGGGGGCTTTGTGGTCCGTGCATCATCTGCAGCAGGGCCGAGGGCGACTGGACCGGTTCGGCAAAGAAGCAATGGACATTGGCTCCGAAGACGCCTCTGGCACCATAGGCAATGCCCCCCGGTGCGCCGCCGATGCCGCAGGGAAGATAAAGGAACAGTGGTCGATCAGGGCCGATGTTGATGCCAGCCTCGATTAGCTGGCTGGCCAGTTCCAGCGCGCTGGCGCTGTAGCCGGTGAACAGCAGCTCTGAATCCTCGTCATCGACGAAATAGACCATGGGGTCCTTGCGGGCGGCATCACGGGCGGCGGCAACCGCCAGATTATAGTCGCCGCGGTGCTGCTTGACCTTGACGCCGAAGCGGCGCAAACGGTCGATCTTCCATTTCTTGGCGTCCGAGGACATATGGACCACGGCATTGTAGCCAAGGGTTCTGGCGGCGATGCCGACGCTGAGCCCGAGGTTGCCGGTGGACCCCACGGCGATGGTGCGTTCAGAGAAGAAGGCGTGGGCGGCGTCGCTGGTCAGTTCGGTGATGGGATCGGTGGGCGAAAGAAAGCCCGAGGCGCGGGCCTCGTTCACGGCGGTCATCAACACTTCGAAAATGCCGCCGCGCGCCTTGACCGATCCGGCGACGGGCAGTGCGTGGTCGGCCTTGACGAACAGTCGGCCGAAGGCCGGATCCTGATAGTCGAGCGGGGCGCGCAGACCGTCTACCTCGATGAGCTCGGAGGCGATGGTGCCGTTGGTGGCCTCAAGCTCGGGGAACAGGGCCTTGAGCAGCGGCGCCAGCATCTGCCAGTTGGCAACCGCCTCCTGCAGCCCGGCCTGGGCGTCATCGTCGCGGGCCGGGGCGTAGGCAGGATTGCACCAGAGGGATGGTCTGGCCTTCTTGACGTTGTCCAGAATGACACGGTCGGCTGCTGAGAGTGGGGTGCCCGTCATGCCATCAACGCCTTTCTCAGCATGTTGCCGGTGAGAATCAGGATGGTGAAAGCAAAGACGATACGCAGCTGCTTGGGCGACAGGGAGTGGGCCATGCGCACACCCAGCGGCACCGTCAACATGGTTGTCATGACAATGACCACGACGGCGGGCAGGTTGACATAGCCGACGGTGAAGGGCGGTTTGCCGGTGATGTCCCAGCCCTGCGTCAGGAAGGTGATGAAGCCGGGGATGGAGATCATCAAGCCAAAGCCGGGAGAGGTGCCGACGGCCTTGTGTGGCGGCACGTTATAGGCGGTGAGCAGTGGTACCGTGAAGGAGCCGCCGCCAATGCCCATCAGGGCCGAGAAGAAGCCGATGATCACCGGATAGATCTTGCTCAGGATCGGGCCGGGCAAATGGTCGGACAGGCGCCAGTCCTTCTTGCCGAACAGCATGTAGAGGCCGAGCATGATGCCGATGCAGCCAAAGATCAACTGCAGTTCGTGCGAGCGCAGCGATGCGGCGGCAAACACGCCGATGATCGAGCCCACGGCGATGAACGGTCCCCATGTCCGGATCAGATCGAAGCTGACCGCGCCGCGCTTGTTATGTGCCATCACCGATCGGATCGAGGTGAATATGATGGTGCCCGTAGAGGTTGCCACGCAGATCTGCATGAGCTGGTCCGGCTGGTAGCCGAGTGTCGAGAAGGCATAGTAGAAGGCTGGCACGAGGATGATGCCGCCGCCGACCCCGAGGAGACCGGAAATAATCCCGGCGATGGCACCGGCTCCGGCGATGACGGCGAAAAGCGTGAGTGTTGCTGCCATGTATTATTCTCCTTCCGCGGGCACCGCGCCCTTGGCCGCGATGTCCCAGAACAGACCCGTCATGCCCTGAAGAGCCTGACGGGAGAGCGACTTGAGGATGTGCTCGTTGGGGGCGTGCTGGCTGCAGGCGGCATAGCTGTGCGGAATCCAGATGGTCGGCAGGCCGAGCACATCGGCAAAGCAGTCGTTCGGTAGCGATCCGCCGAGGTTCGGCAGGATGTGCGGTTTGGTGCCTGTCGAGGCTTCAAGGGACCTGGCGGCAAAGCGCACCCACGGGTGATCCGGATCAAGCCGGGTTGCCGGGAAGGCGTGGCGTTCGGCCTTGACGACTTCGACCTTGTCAAAGCCCTTGGCGGCGAGGTGACGACGCAGGGCCGGGATGATGTCGTCCGGGTCGGTGCCAACGACGAAACGTAGCTGGCAGGTGGCCTTGGCATAGCCGGAGATGGCGTTGACCGGCGCTTCCGGCACGCCCGATTTCATGGCCAGTACGGCAAAGCTGTTCCATCCCAGCACCCGTTCCTGTGGTGTCAGGCTTTCTTCGCCCCAGTTCTCATCGATCTCGATGGAGCCGGTATCGATCGGGGGAAGCGCCGCAATCACTTCCCGGATACGCGGGGTGAGGCTGGTGGGGCGCCATTCCGGAATCTGGATCTGGCCGCGTGCATCGGTGATCGAGGCAATGGCGTGCGCCAGAATGATCGCCGGGTCGGCGATGAGGCCGCCGAAATTGCCCGAGTGGTTGGCGCCTTCCCTGAGGTCGACCACCATGTCGAACAGCTCGCCTCCGCGCGAGCCAGTGAAGATGGTCGGAGCAGTAGAGGACAGACGCGGGCCGTCGGAGGCGATCAAAACGTCGGCGGCAAGCAGGTCCTTGTTCTGTTCACAGAAGGTCTTGAGCCCCGGAGAACCGGATTCCTCGGCCATTTCCAGAAGGATCTTGGCGTTGAAGCCGAGCTTGCCCTCAGCTTCGATGACAGCGGCCATGGACTTGATGTTGATCAGATGCTGGGCCTTGTTGTCGGCAGCGCCGCGGCCGTAGAGCCGATCGCCTTCTTCCACCATCTCGAAGGGGGAGAGGCCTGCGCGCCACTGGGTTTCCTGTGCCCGGATGACATCGCCGTGACCATAGCTCAGAACCGTCGGCAGAGCCGGGTCCTCGATCCGTTCCGCCACCATGATCGGCGGTGCATTTTCCTCTGGGTTGTCGAAGATCCTGCAGGTGAAGCCCAACCCTTCCAGCATCGGCTGCATCTCGTCGGTGAGATAGGCCATGAGATGAGGCTTGCCGCGCGGGTCCTGACTCTCGGTCGGGCGGGAGACCAGTCGCTTGATGTCCGAGAGAAAGCCTCCCTCGTCGAAATAGCTGGCGCTGATGGCCAGAGCCTTGGTGCGATCACTCATCTGTTTGCTTCTCTGTTCTTGTCTTCGGTCTGGGCGGGCATCGTGTGGCGTGCCGTCAGGTCAATCCCTGAGTTCTGCCACTCCGTCACCCCATGGCGAAAAGGTTTCGGTGGTGCCGGAATTGGTGGTTCCGTCACGCAATACGCCCGCCGGGCAGGCAAAGGCGTAGGGGAAGGGTATGCGCTGGGCCGTTGCCAGGGGCCAACGGGCTGACAGGGCTTGCATGATCTCGGCTGAAAGGCGTTCGTCGGCAACAACCGTGTCGCCACCGGAAACGTCGATGCGGGGAGCTTCTATGGCATCCTGCATCGACATGCCGTAGTCAAGCAGGAAAGAGGCGATTTGCCCTACTGCGGGCATGATCTTGCGGCCGCCCGATGCGCCCAGAGCAAACCGCTTCTCGCCCTTCTCGCCGATGACCGGGCAGACATTCATCAGACAGCGCTTGCCGGGCGCGATCGAGTTGGCTTTGCCCGGTTCGGGGTCAAACCACATGATGCCGTTGTTCATCATCAGGCCGGTGGACGGGGAAAGGGTCTTCGAACCGAAGATCGACAGCAGCGTCTGGGTCATTGCGACCATGTTGCCATGCTTGTCGACGATGGAAAAATGGGTGGTGCAGCCGGGTGCCTTGGCGCTTTCGTGATCGCCCATGTTGGTGAGGCGGTCTTCATAGGCGTCCCGCATTGCTCCTGCCATGGCGGCAAAGTCTTTCGCGCCCGGAGCAGCGGCTGGCGTGATGGCCTTCTGCCAGCCGGTCATGGCGTGGGAAAGGGTTGGCCCGGCGGTCAATGTTGGTACGGCCCAGATGCTGGCTCCGTTGTAGGGGATGTGCAGCGGGGTCTGCCACTCGGGCCGGTAACCCGCCATGTCCTCCATGGTGAGGAAGCCGCCCTTGTCGGTCACGTCCCGGACGAGGGCTGCACCGATCTCGCCGCTGTAGAAATCCTTCGCACCAGTGTCTGCCAGACGCTCAAGGGTTGCTGCGTGGGCAGACTGGTCGAGGCGGATGTCCGCAAGGGCAGTCCAGCCGAAGATCTTCGGCCATTGGCCGTCTTCAAGGAACAGCGCTGCGGCGTCCTTGTCCTTTGCCAGTTCGCGGGCTGCCGAAGCGATGATAAGGGCTGCATACCAGTCCACCTGCATGCCGGACCTGGCGTGGGCGATGGCAGGTTGCAGCAGCTCGCGCCATGGCAGTTTGCCAAAGCGCCGGTGGGCTTCTGCGGCACCGGCGACCGTGCCGGGCACGGCAATGGACGATGCGCCGGTGACATTGCGATCTTCAACCACGGCCTCCCAGGGGAAGAGGTCCGATGCCTTGCCAGCTCCAGAGAGGGGATAGTAGGACGGATCAAGGCTGGTTGAAGACCGCATGCCATAGTGTAGGGCATAGGGTTTGTTCTCGTCGGCTCGCCAGAGCATCATGGCGCCGCCCCCCATGGGACCGGACATCCAGGGCTCCAGCACGCCGATGGCGAAACTCACGGCTACGGCTGCGTCCACCGCGTCGCCACCGGCGGCCAGAATCATGGCTCCGGCCTCGGCGGCCAGAGCATGCTGTGCAGCGACAACGCCGCCACTTGTTGCTGTCACGCCCGGCTTGCGGGTCGTTTGCGAGCGAGAGAAACTGCCACTCATCAGAAGGCTCCCATCGGGCTCTCAAGCAGGGCCGGGTCGACCGGAGGCAGCTTTGCGATGTCGGGTACCACCCAGCCCTGACCTGGCTGTGCGGAGAGCAGCTTTCTGGTGTAGTCATGTTTGGGAGCGCCGAAGACTTCGTCGACGGTGCCGCGCTCGACGATCTCGCCATTCTGCATGACCACGAGATTGTCGCAGATCTGGGCTGCAACGCGCAGGTCATGGGTGATGAAGAGCACCGTCAGCCCCATTTCATCGCGGATCTCGTTGAGCAGCTTGAGCACTTCCTTCTGCACGGACACGTCAAGCGCCGAGACGGCTTCGTCGGCGATGAGCACTTCCGGTTCGACCATCAGGGCCCGGGCGATGCAGATGCGCTGGCGCTGGCCACCGGAGAACTGGGCCGGATAGCGATAGAGTGCATCCTCTTCGAGACGCACGATCTTCATCAGTTTTTTGGCCCGCTCCATGGCATGGGCGCGGTTTTCACCAAAGTTGCACGGACCTTCCACCAGCTGGTCGCCGATGGTGCGGCGCGGGTTGAGCGAGCCATAGGGATCCTGAAAGACGATCTGGATGCTCTTGCGATAGGGGTGTAGCAGCTTGGGCGTGAATTGGGCGATGTCGCTGCCGTCGATGATGACGGAGCCACTGTCCGGATCCTCAAGACGGATGAGGCATTTGACAAGCGTCGACTTGCCCGACCCGGATTCGCCGACGATGCCGAGGGTTTCGCCGCGATGGACGATGAAATTGACATCCTTGCAGGCATGCACCGTACGGGCCGGTTTGAACATGGTGCCCTTGGAGTGGTAGGTCTTGTTGAGGTCAAGAACCTCCATCACCTTTTGCTTTTCGACCATGTGGGCGTTGACGGTGCCGGTGCGGCGGGGCACGGCGTCGATCAGCTTGCGGGTGTAGGGATGTTTCGGGCGGTTGAGCACTTCTTCCGCAGTGCCCTGTTCGACAATGACGCCCTGCTTCATGACGACAACCTTGTCGGCGATCTCGGCGACGACGTCGAAATCGTGGGTCACGAACATGATGCCGGCCGAGTGCTTCTCGCGCAATTCCTTGAACAGGTGGAGAATCTGGGCCTGGGTGGAGAGGTCGAGCGCCGTGGTCGGTTCATCGGCAATCAGCAGCGCCGGGTCGAGCGCCAGAGCGATGGCGATGACGATGCGCTGACGCTGGCCACCGGAGAGCTGATGCGGATAGGAGGAGTAGATCCGTTCCGGCTCCGGCAGCTGTACTTCGTCGAGCAGTCTGATGGTCCGGGCCTTGCGCTCTGACTTGGAAAGACTGGTGTGCTGCTCGAACATCTCCTCGATCTGGTCTCCCACGGTGTAGCACGGGTTGAGCGCGCTCATGGGTTCCTGAAAGATCATCGCCATGCGGCTGCCGCGCAGCTTTGCGTGTTCCCTGGCTGACAGCTTGAGCACGTCCCTGCCTTCGAAGATCACTTCGCCGGAGGAGGGCTTCAACGCCTTGGGCAGAAGGCCCATGGTGGTGAAGGAGGTGATGGACTTGCCTGAGCCGGATTCGCCGACGATGCAGACGATTTCCTTGGGGGCGATGTCGACCGAGAGATTCTCGACGGCGTGGGGGCGATCGCCGCCTTCTGGCAGATCAACGGTGAGGTTCCTGATGGTCAGAATAGGGTCGGTCATCAGTTGCGGCCCTCCGGTGCGGTGACGTCGCGAATGCCGTCGCCGAGCATGTTGATGGACAGGACGAGGAAGAACAGCGCAACCCCGGGGATGGTGATCAGCCAGCTTTCGAACAGCAGCATTTCCTTGCCTTCGGAGATCATCAGGCCCCAGGACGGGGTTGGTGGCTGCACGCCGAGGCCAAGGAAGCTGAGGGCGGCCTCGAGAATGATGGCGTGTGCCATCTCCAGCGTGAAGATGACGATGAGATGGTTCATCACGTTGGGCAGGATGTCCTTGAACAGCACCCGTGGCAGGGAGGCGCCGAGCACCTGTGCTGCGGCGACATACTCGAGCTTGCGGACCTGCATTGTGGCAGCGCGCATGACCACGGCGAAGCGATCCCAGAGCAGCAGCCCCAGAACCGAGACCACCACATAGAGCGAGCCGCCGAACAGGGCCACCACAGCCAGAGCGACCAGCACCACCGGCATGGCGAGGCGCACGTTGATGAAGAAGGTGACGAGAAGGTCGATCCGACCACCGAAATAGCCAGCCATGACGCCCATGAAGGTGCCGATGCAGGCCGAGATGGTGGCGGCGATCAGGCCGATGAGCAGCGAGATGCGGGCGCCATAGACCAGACGGGCCAGATAGTCGCGACCAAGCGCGTCCGTGCCGAGCGGATGCTCCCATGTGCCGCCCATGAAGGCTGGTGGTTTCATGCGGGCCAGAAGGCTCTGCGCATAGGGGTCATGGGTGGAGATCAGCGGCGCGAAAACGGCGACGATCACGATGATGGACATCACGAACAGGCCAAACAGCAACCCCTTGTGGCGCAGGGCACGGCGCAGCATCTTGGCGCGCGGAGAAAGCTGATGGGCCGGGGTCTTCCCCTTCTTGGAGACCGCGTCCGGTTTTTTGGCCGAGGCCGAGGCGAGGGAGGTGTCTGACATGATTTTCTCCGTTCCCGATCAGGCGATGCGCAGGCGTGGATCCATCCAGGCGTTCAGGATGTCCGCCAGGAAGGTGAAGAAGATGTAGAACATCGAGAAGATGAGGATGAGCGCCTGCATGGTCGGCAGATCGTTGCGGGAAATGGATTCCCAGGCAAGGAAGCCGGCGCCGTGCAGCGCGAAGATGCTTTCGACAACAATGGAACCGCCGAGCATGAAGCCCATCTGCACTGCGGCAAGGCTGATCACCGGAATGATGGCGTTGCGCAGGGCGTGCTTGAACATGATCTTGCGGGCACTCAGGCCCTTGGCGCGGGCCGTGCGGATATAGTCCGCGCTCAACACCTCAAGCATGCCGGCGCGGGTGAGGCGCATGATTGCCGGTGTGGCGTAGTAGCCCAGAACGATGGTTGGCAGAATGAAATGTTTCCAGCTGGTCGAGCCCGAGGCGGGCACAAGCCCCAGCTTGATCGAGAAGACGACGATCAGGATCAGACCGAACCAGAAGGACGGAATGGCCTGACCGACGACCGAGATGAAGAGGGAGGCGCGGTCGATGAGGGAGTTGGGCTTGACCGCGGCCGCAACTCCCATGGGTATGGCCAGCAGCAGGGCGAAACTCATCCCCAGCAGGCCAAGCAGCATGGTCACGCCCAGACGGTCGGCAATGAGGTCGGAAACCGGCAGGTCGAAATACCAGCTGTTGCCCAGGTCTCCGGTTGCAGCCTTGCCGAGCCATTCGAAATACTGAATGACGATGGGCCGATCAAATCCATAGCGGTCGTTGACCATCTGGATGTCTTCGGCGGAGGCGTTTTCCCCTGCGATCGCGATCGCAGGATCACCGGCCATGAAGAGCAGGCTGAAGCTGATTGCCGATACGGTGAAGGCCACCAAAAGGGCAAGACCGAGCCTTTTCAGAATATACATATACATTCCGACCTCGAAGTTCTGTTATTTCAGGAAGAGGTGGGGTCGGACTTCTTCCGACCCCGATTGCCAGTTATTTCCAGCCGAAGGTGAAGAAGCGCACCAGTTCGTCCGGAGTTGCCTTGAAGTCCATTTCCTTGCTCATGGCGTAGTTCACGTTATAGGTGAACAGTGGAACCCAATAGGCTTCGTCGACGATCTTCGTAAGGGCCTTCTTGTAGAGGTCCTTGCGCGCGGCCTTGTCTGTGGACTTGTCTGCCGTGGTCAGCCATTCGGTGATTTCCGGATCGCGGGCATCATCCCAGTCACCGCCGGTAAAGAATTCCGAGGTGATGGCCGATGCGTCGGCGATGGAGTAGGAGCCCCAGGTCTGGAAGGAAATCGGCACTTCACCCTTGGCGCGCTTTTCACGCAGGGCTGCATACTGCAGGTAGCTGAAGTTGGTCTTGATGCCGACTTCGTTGAGGAAGCCCATCATGGCTTCTGCGTACGGCCGGTCGCGATAGGCATAGAAGTCGATGGTGAAGCCATCCGGATAGCCAGCTTCGGCAAGCAGGGCCTTGGCTTTTGCCGGATCATAGTCGTAGGTCGGCAGATCCTGGGCGCAGGCAAACTGCACCGGTGAGCAGGCGCTGTCGATCACAGTGGAGGAACCCTTGACCAGAGCCTCGACGATGGCCTTGCGGTCGATGGCATGGTAGATGGCCTGACGGACCTTCTTCTTGGTCATCGGGCCTTCCTTGTCAAAGCGTCCCGCAGCATCCATCGTGATGTAGCCAACGCGGATGGCCGGGGCATTGACGACGTCAAACTTGCCCATGGCGCCAAGCTTTTCGGCCTGGTCAGCAGGGATGTTCCAGAGGAAATCAAGGGTGCCGTTGAAGAATTCGGCGATCTGCGTGTTCATGTCGGGAATGGTGCGGATGTCGATCTTGGACACCTTGGCCATGCCTTTCGGCCCGCCGAAATAGTCGTCGTTCTTCTCAAGAACAAAGTGCTTGCCGGGTTCCAGCTCGGTAATCTTGAACGGGCCGGTGCCGACCGGGTGGGCTGCCATGCCCTTGGGGCCAACTTCTGCGTAATATTCGTTTGGATACATGGCAACAGGGCCGGCGAGGAATTCTTCTGCAGCCGGGAACGGCGCGTCCGCCACAATGCGGACCGTGTAGTCGTCGATCTTCTCGGCGTGGTCCATCCAGCTCACGTTGGTCTGGCTCTTGACGCCGTTGTCCTTGTTGGCCACGAAGTTGACGGTGTAGACCACGTCATCGGCGTTGAAGGGTTCGCCGTTGTGGAACTTGACGCCCTGACGCAGCTTGAATTCGATGGTGGTGTCGTTGATCCAGGTCCAGGATTCGGCGAGGTTGCCCTCATACTCGCCGGTCTCCGGATTGCGATAGAGCAGACCGTCCCAGACAGAGTGGTTCAACAGCAGGCCTTCACGGGCGGTGTTGAAATAGACGTCCGCAGATTCCAGCTCTTTCAGAAATGCCATGTTGACCGTGTCGCTAGCCTTGTCGGCGTAGGACGTTGCTGAAAGGGCCAGGTAGACCGCAGTGCTCAATACCAGTTTCGATATCTTCATATTGGTTCCCCTGTTTGTGGCTCGGGTGTGTGCTTGGAAGGTTATTTGTATTGATTTTTATGAGATTGTATATAATCTATGGGAAATGTATACTGTCAAGCGATATTGGACCCATGACTAATAAATACAAAGCATCAGCCCTCATTTGCTCGGAAATTGAGCAAAAAATCGCAACCGGTGCCTATAAAGATGGCGAAAAGCTTAACGAAGCGGACCTCGCCGATGAGTTCAACGTGTCGCGGACACCGCTCAGGGAAGCCTTCCAGATCCTGGAGGGGATTGGGCTCGTGGAGCTTATACCCAACCGCGGCGCCTTTGTTCGACGACCGACGATGACCCGGCTTGTGGAGATGTTCGAATTCATGGCCGAGCTCGAAGCCTGGTGCGTCAAGCTGGCGACGCGGCGCCTCACCTCAGCCCAGCAGCTCTATCTCAAGCGGGCTGCGAATGATTGCGAAAAGGCGCTGAGAGAAGGCAAGAACGACGATTATTACGAGGCCAACAACCGTTTGCACGGGATGATCTATCAGGCCTCCGGCAATGCCGTGCTGGAAGAAGAGACGCACCGGATGCATCGCCGCCTGAGGCCTTTCCGGCGCAAGCAGCTGGATGTCATCGGGCGTCTTGAGAAATCCATGCAGGAGCATGCGGACATTCTGGTCGCGATGGATGAGGGTGACGAGGAAAAGGCCGCCAATCTGATGCGCAAACACATCTACACGCTGGGCAACACCTATGACCAGTATCTTGCTGCGCTTGAGGAAGTGCCTGCGGACGTGATCGAGCTTTGATGCGAAGGGGCGGTCTCTCCGTCCCTTCGGTATCAACGCTCCTGTCGGTACGGACTGCTCGCGCTCGCCCGGACCAGACCATTGACGCCATCGAGGATGGAATAGACCGGTTTGCCGGTGGCCTCGGTCAGCGCCTGCTGGTAAGGAGGCAGATTGCCGCATTCGAGCAGGAAGGCCGCGATGTCCGGGTTGGCGCTGAGCATCCTTGTTGCCTTGTGGATGATATCGGCTTCAATGGCCTGCTGATCAAGGGTTTCGAGTTGTTCAGACTTGGCCCTGAGGATGGCGTCGGCGAAGGCCGGACAATCCTCCATGCCGGAAATCACCACCGAATCACGATCGATTCCCACGGCTGCCAGCACTTCGCTGCCAAGGCTTGCGGCTGACGCAGTCAGGATGCCGATGCGGCCCAACGGGTGGCGCTGCCGGATCTCGCCATAGAGGCAGAGGGCCGAGAGCATCACCGGAATGGCAAGAGACTGCTGCATTTCGGTCTGGATGGTGGCCAGAAAGCCGCAGGTGGAGGTGATGGCAACTGCGCCTTGCAGTTGCAGCTTCCGGGCTCGCGACATGAAGGCATCCACCAGCTCCGGAGCCGGGCGACCGTTGCGCACGACATCAAGGCTGCCAGCACCCTTTATCACCTCTATTCTGGCTGGCATGGCAAAGCTTTCGGGGTTTCCTGCGTCACCAAGGGGACGTGGAAACCGGGTGTCGAGCATCAGGATGCCTATAAATGGATCATTTTGATCAGTCATTGCCAAAAATTGTACCAATCGAAGAAGTGCTGGGCATGATCATCCTTGTGTATTCTGACGTCGAGACTGAGCAAAAGACATGGATGATCTGCCCGGGGAATTTGCCATTGCTTGGCTTTTCCTGTCTGCAATACAGGATTTTGTCAAAAATATCAGCCATGTTTCCTCAATTGTCCCAGAGACGTTGAAGGGGCACGCTTTTTGCAAAGCCCGCAGCAAAAGAAAGCCAAGTGGCAAGGCTTGCACCGGGTTCTGATCGTTTCCTGTCCGGATCTGTGGTTTTGCTGCTCCTCAAGCTGCGATCTGCTTGCGGCCTTGGCTCACATTTCGAAGCGTGGGATGGATAACGTCATGGTCAAGGCAATTCTGGTGTATGGCACAGGGGCTATCGGTGTGCCATTGGTGCCGGTTCTTGATGGTGATCACCTCCGGGCCTTGACGCTCCGCAAAATTTCCAACACTTTTATCCAACCAGCGTCTGGCTTCAAGTATGGATCCGGCGCGAAAGAACGATACACCGGCACGTCCAATGCCGGGACCAGAACAGGATTGCCGGGCCAATTTTACTGAAAGCGGACCGGTTGAGAGCTCAACACCACATCATCACCCAGAGGAAGTCCAAATGAAGATCAAAATTCTCCTTGCCTCGGTCGTCTCGTTTGCGGCCATGACATCGATGTCCCACGCGGAAAAATGGGACATGGCCCTGGCCTATGCCGCAACCAACTTCCACTCCGAGATGGCTGCCGAGTTTGCTAAGGAAGTGGCTGAGAAGACCAATGGTGCGCTTGAAATCACCACTCACCCGTCCGGGTCGCTGTTTGGTGGCGCCGAAATCTTCGGGGCTGTGCGCAAGGGGCTGGTGCCGATGGGAGAACGCCTGATCTCCGCCCTTGGCAACGAGGATCCGATTTATGAAATCGATTCGATCCCGTTTCTGGCGACCTCCTATGCCGATGCGATGAAACTCTACAAGGCCTCCAAGCCGGCACTTGAAAAGACGTTGGCGGCGGCGCGTACCACGCTGCTCTATTCCTGCCCATGGCCGCCGCAGGGCTTCTATTCCATCAAGGAAGCCAATGTTCCTGACGATGTGAAGGGCCTGAAATTCCGCGCCTACAACCCGACTACCTCCAAGATCGCAGAATTCCTTGGCATGGCCCCGACCAAGATCGAGGCCGCCGAGTTGTCGCAGGCCTTCGCGACCGGGGTTGCCGAATCCATGATCTCTTCCGGCTCGACGGGCTATGACCGCAAGCTGTGGGAGCATGTCGGCTATTATTACGACGTCAAGGCCTGGTTGCCGCGCAACATGGTGATCGTCAACACCAAGGCCTGGGATGGTCTGGATGACAGCGTCAAGGCCGTGGTCAAGGAAGCCGCTGCCACTGCCGAAGCCAAATGCTGGGCCAAGTCCGAAGAGCTCGACAGCTGGTACGTCGAACAGTTCACCGAAAAGGGCATGAAGGTTGCTCCGGCATCACCGGAAATGCAGAAGGCCTTCGAGGAAGCTGGCGTCAAACTGCGTGACGAATGGCTTGAGCGTGCCGGTGAAGCCGGTGCTGCTGTTCTCAAGGCCTATGAAGGCATGTAAGTGCAATCCGTCTGGAGAGGCTGATGGTCTCTCCAGACCCTTCCCCGGCCAAAGGTCGGGTCTCTCCAGGGACGCGTGAATGTCTTATATCAGTCGGTTTCTAGACCGGGTCTATCTCGTTGGCGCCTGGCTCGCAGGCGCCCTGTTGGTGACGCTCTGCCTTCTGGTGCTTTACAGCATCGTGGCGCGGCTTGTGGGCTGGTTCGCCGGGGGGGCTTCCGATGTCGCAGGCTATGCCATGGCCACCAGCAGCTTCATGGCGCTCGCTTACACATTTCGCTCGCAAGGGCACATCCGGGTTTCCATTCTTTCGCAGCGCCTTGACGGGGTCAGGAGACGCGCGCTGGAAATCTGGGCCCATTTCACCATCGCCGGTGTCGCAAGCTTTCTGGCTTTCTACATGGTCCGGCTGGCGATCGATTCCTATGACTATGGCGAGCGCAGCGAAGGCGCCGATGCCATGCTGTTATGGATTCCGCAAACGCCGGTGGCGCTCGGTGCCTGCCTGTTTGCTCTCTCGACCATCCATGTTTTTCTGATCGTCCTCCTGGATTACAAGTCTGTCGATCCCGAGCTGAACGAGGCCGGGGGGCCACAAGAGGTATGAACGAAGCCCTATCCATTGCAATCTTCCTGTTTGCCCTGTTCTTCCTGTTGGGCACCAGCGTCTGGGTGGGGGCCTCGCTGCTGCTCACGGCGATGCTGGGGATGTATCTGTTCACCTCCGCCCCGATCGGTGATGCGCTGGCCCTGACCATCTGGGGCAGTCAGTCATCATGGACCCTGACGGCGCTGCCGCTGTTCATCTGGATGGGCGAGATCCTGTACCGGACCAACCTGTCCGAGACGCTGTTTCGCGGCATTGCGCCCTTCATGCGGCGGATGCCCGGCGGTCTTCTGCATGTGAATGTGGGGGCATCAGCTATCTTTGCCGCCATATCCGGCTCATCGGCTGCCACGGTTGCGACCGTTGGCAAGATGGCGATCCCAGAGCTGCGCAAACGCGGCTATCCGGAAAAGCAGATCGTCGGATCGCTTGCCGGAGCCGGTACACTGGGGCTGCTCATTCCGCCCAGCATTTCGATGATCATCTACGGGGTGACCGTCAACGAGAGCATTGCCAAGCTGTTCATGGCTGCGATGATCCCCGGCATTTCCCTGGCGCTGCTGTTCATGGGCTATCTCGCCCTCTGGGGATCACGGCACGGCAACGAGATGCAGCGGGACCCTTCCACCAGCTGGAGCGAGAAGCTGTCGGCCTTTCTCGGCCTGTTGCCGGTCGTGGCGCTGATCATCGCTGTGATCGGCTCGATCTATGGCGGCATTGCCACGGCTACCGAAGCGGCCGCTCTCGGCGTTCTGGGCTCGTTCGTTCTTGCCACTTTCCAGAAGACACTGACGCGCGAAACCTTTGTCGAATCCGTGCTCGGCGCAGTCCGGACCACAACCATGGTCATGTTCATTCTGATGGGCTCGGGCTTCCTGTCGCTGGCAATGGGCTTCACCGGTATTCCGAAAGCGCTGGCAGAGGTGATTTCCGCCTGGGACCCTTCGCCGATGGTCCTGATCCTGACACTGACAGTCTTCTACATCTTGCTGGGTTGTTTTCTCGATGGCATCTCGTCCATTGTTCTGACCATGGCGGTCATCGAGCCGATGGTTCGGGCAGCCGGGTTCGATATGCTCTGGTTCGGGGTCTATCTGATGATCGTGGTCGAGATGGCCCAGATCACACCGCCGATCGGCTTCAACCTGTTCGTGCTGCAAGGCATGACGGGGCACGATATCGGCTTCATCGCGAGGGCCTCGGTGCCGAGTTTCCTGGTGATGTGCCTTTTCGTGGGGCTGTTGGTGGCCTTTCCCGATCTGGCCCTGTGGCTGCCCAGTGTGTTGAAATGAGAGAGATTGCCCGGTTACCCCAAATTCAATGCGCCCATTGACATGACCCCTTGAGACAGGAGCCCGAAATGGCCGAGAAGATCCTTGTTGCAATCGATATTGAGCATCGTGAAAATTCGGTCAAGGCGCTGCAGCAGGCAGCCCGGTTGGCGCAATGCATCGAGGGCGAAATCCACGTCTGCTATGTGCTGGCCTATGGCTTCTATGACTATGTGAAGCCGTTTCTGGTCGAAGAGGTGATCAAGGACAGCATTGCCCATGTGAAAATGGAACTGGTGGCGATTGTCAAGGAAGCTGGCCTCAAGGAGGAGCTGATCTATCGCCATGTGCTCAAGGGGGGCGTGCATCAGCAGATCCTGTTGCTGGCCGCCTCGCTTGACCCCTCCTATCTGGTCATCAATGCCAGCCAGCCGGATGCTGCAGGGGGCATGGCCGGGCCGATTACGGCCCAACTGACCCATCTGGCGCCCTGCAATCTGCTGATTGTGCGTTAGGGTATCTGAGCGCTACACGGCAAGCTGTTGATCGGGCGGGGTCGAGATGCCTGTTCATATCGTTCGGGTTGCTCCATGTTTTCGGCTTCTTGCTGGCGTTGATGGCTTAAGCTGGCCATGATCAACAGGCACGGAGGGACAGGCATGGCAGATCTCGCAACAGGACAGGAAATCGCACTCTGGCCGGGAACGCCGCCGGGAACTCCGGAGGTCATGGGGCCGCAACAGGTGCGTGATACCTCGGACAGCATCTTTTTCACGCACCGGGGCGTGTCCCATATTTCGCGCCCGCGGCTGACCGTCATCCGGCCGGAAAAGCCCAATGGTGCTGCGATGATCATCGCGCCGGGCGGAGGCTACTCCCGCATCACGCTGGAAGTGGAAGGCCGCGACATTGCCGAGTGGTTTGGCCGCTTCGGCATTACCTCCTTCATCCTGACCTATCGCTTGCCGTCGGAAGGCCACGCCAACGGGCGGAATGTGCCGATGATGGATGCCCAGCGGGCGGTGCGTCTGGTGCGCGCCAATGCGTCGGGCTGGGGTCTTGATCCGAATCGTATCGGATTGGTTGGGGCATCGGCTGCCGGGCACATGGCCGCCTCGGTGTTGTCGGAAGGGGACCGGCTGCTCAATCCTGTGCTTGATGCGGTGGATGGTCAATCGGCCCGGCCCGATTTCGGCCTGTTGCTCTATCCGGTGGTGACGCTGGAAGAGCCGTTTGTCCACAGGGACTCCCGTTCCTGCCTTCTGGGGCCGGATGCGGATGAGGACAGCATTGTTCGTTATTCTGCCCAGAACCGGATCACCGGCGACGCGCCGGAAGTGTTCTTGGTGCTGGCCGATGATGATGCCTCGGTGCCTGCCGAGAATGCCATCCTGCTCTATCAGGCCCTGCGGCGGGCCGGGGTGCGGACCGAAATGCACGTGTTTCGTGAGGGGGCGCATGGTTTTGGCATCGCCCGGACCGGCTCTCTGCCGGTTGGTCGCTGGCCTGAGCTTGCCCGAGCATGGCTCGAACGCATCGGTGTGCTGACGGGCTGAGCTCGTCAGACCCTTACGCGTTCGAAAACCACCCTGCCGCCAAGGATGGTGAGGTCACAGACCGTATCCGTGAGGATCTCCTCCGGCGTTGCCTCCAGCAAATTGCGCGAAAAAACGGCGACGTCCGCCAGATAGCCGGGCATCAGCTTTCCGCGCACATGTTCCTGTTTCTGGGAATAGGCTCCGTATTCGGTGTAGGATTGCAGCGCCTCCTCGATGGTGAGGCATTCGGCGGGATCAAGCTGGGTGCCCTTGCCGGTGCGGCGGGTAAGCATGGCGTGGAGATTGGCCCATGGTGCCGGGTCGCAGACCGGGCTGTCGCTGCCTGCGGGCGGCTTGAGGCCCATTTGGGTCCATGTCTTTTGCGGATAGGCGCTGTAGACCCGGTCCATGCCGATCATGGTGACATAGGCATCCCCAAAGTCATGCAGAAAGACCTGTTGTGGCGAGGGAATGATGCCTGCCTTCTGCATGCGTTCATTCTGGCCCGGAGCTAAGAAGCCACTGTGTTCGATGCGATGGCGGCGGTCCGAATCGGGAAGGGCGTCGAGCGCCTTTTCGTAGGCGGTGATGAGCTGGTCGATGGCGCCATCGCCGATGGCATGGGCGCAGATCTGGTAGCCTTTCAGATGATAATCCAACACCATCGCTTCGAGTTCTTGGGTGGGGATCATCTGCAGGCCGTGGTTGTCTCTGTCGGCGAGATAGCCTTCGGTCATCCAGGCGGTGGCGCCGCCGACTGAGCCGTCAAGGAACAGCTTGACCGCACCGACCATCAGCATGTCGTCGCCAGCGCCGGAAACAAGGCCGAGATTCTGGCACTGTGGCACGATATTGTCATGGGCGGGGGTTGCCTGAAGCGCCATCCACGTCCGCACCGGTAGTCGTCCGGTGCGTTTGGCTTCGTTGTAGGCAGCGATTTCCTCAAAGCCTGCCTTCATGCCGACCGCGGCGTCCATTACCGATGTGATGCCGACCGAAAGGCAATAGGTGCCAGCGCGCTCGATGGCGTCGATGGCAGCGGCCCTGCTGAGTGGCGGGACGGCATCAAGGATGGGGGCCGATGCGTTTTCGGCGAGGAAGCCGGTCAGTCTGCCGTTGACCTTGCCGATCTTGCCGCCGTCCGGGTCGGGGGTGTTGTCGGTGATGCGGCCAGCCTGCATGGCGAGGCTGTTGGCGATCTGGACATGGGTGCAGGTGCGGATCAGCATCACCGGATTGTTCGGCGCTATGAAGTCGAGCTCCGCCATGGTGGGATGGCGCCCGACGTCGAGCTTGGTCTGGTCATAGCCACTGGCAAAGACCCATTCCCCCGGCTGCGACCGCTCCACCCGCGCCTTGACCGCGGTCAGCAGGGCTTCAATGGTCGGGGCCTTCTGGGGCGAAATGTCGACCCAGTCCATAACCACACCCAGATAGGTGGGGTGCAGATGGGCGTCGGTGAAGCCCGGCGTGGCGAGCCTGCCGTCCAGATCGATCATGCGGGTGGCATCATCCCTGAACGGTGCCAGTTCTTCGAGACTTCCGGTTGCCAACACACGCCCCTGCCAGAGCGCCAGAGCCTCCGTCGTGCCCTCCTCAAGGCCACGCCAGATGGGGCCGTTGAAGAGAATGATGTCGGCGCGCGGACCAGACGACGGGGAAGCGGATATCGGTTGCGAAAGGGCCATGGGTCACTCCGAGACCTGAAAGGGGTGGTCACTCCTTTGTCAGGCGCGGGCCCGACGGGGGTTCGTCTCCACTATGGAAGTTCGCCCCCCGGATTGCCAGTCTGAAGCCGCATCAGGGTGCGGCGAGAAACAGTTTTCACCAACCACGCGAACCCGGTTGCTGTCGGAATGCCGCCTGAACAGGGGGGGCTGTCTCCGGGACGATATGGTCAATAGGCCGGCACAGGCCAAGTCTGATAGGATTGTCGCGTGGACGGCCTCTTCGTGCGTCGGTGACTGGTCGTCCGGGATCTTGGGGGGTCATACGATGATGGATGAGCGAAATGCACGGTGCAGACCGCGGCTTCTGTCGGTTCTGCTGGTTGCGCTGGCCGGTTGTCTGACATTGCAGACAGCACGGTCGGAGGAGTGTGGTGTAGCGAGAGACTTCCTTGCGATGGATCTCGGCGAGCGCCAGCCAGGTGAAGCACAGATTGTCGCCCGAGCGCTGGAGCTTGCCTATCCCGGTCTTGCGGTTGACCTTGACAAGGGGGCGGTGACGACCGAGGCGGGCGCTTCATTTCCCTTCGTGTCGGCAAGGAGAGTAACGGGCAAGGCGCTGCTGGAGGACGCAACGTTAGGAGACCAGTTCGTCTATCGCTACCCGCTGGCCTTTTCATTTGAGGAACGCAAGACACCGTTTTTCGATCCGGGGCGGGTGCGCAACGAGCCCTTCTTCAGGCACCTGTTCTTTGACAGCAAGGGCGACGCTCGCAAGAGCCTGGTCAAAATCAGCTACAAGGGCAAAACGGTCACTGCGAGCTTTGTCGTCACGCGCAAGCATTGCGTCGATGCCCAGTTGAAGGCGGCGCTATCTGAGATCGCCTCTTACGGCGCGAAAATGGACCGGTTTTTCAAGAAGACCGGCGGAGGGTTCAGCTGGCGGGTCATCGCGGGTACCAACCGGTTGAGCAGTCACAGCTTCGGTTCGGCGGTGGATGTGAATACCGATCTTGGCAAATACTGGAAATGGACTGGCGCCAGAGAAGGGCAGGTGGGTGACTATGCCAACGAAATCCCAAAAGAGCTGGTCGGAGCCATGGAGCGAAGGGGCTTCATCTGGGGTGGCAAGTGGAACCACTTCGACGGCATGCACTTCGAATACCGTCCGGAGCTGATACTCTTTGCCCGCCTGAAGTCATAGCCGGTTGGCAAATAGGAAGGCCGCATCCAGCGAGGTGCGGCCTGTCGGGTGCTTGTGCGCTCAGACCACGTTGCGTTCGCGATAGGTCTGCAGGAAGGAGCGGACGCGGGCGTCGTCCGGTTCCCGACCGAACATCTCCTGGGGCGGAACGCAGGTGACCAGACGGCCACTGTCAAGGAAGGCGACGCGATCGGCGACATGGGCGGCAAAACCCATCTCGTGGGTGACGACCACCATGGTCATGCCTTCGGCCGCCAGATCCTTCATAACCGAAAGCACTTCGCCCACCAGTTCCGGGTCCAGTGCCGAGGTCGGCTCGTCGAACAGCATGACACGGGGTTCCATTGCGATGGCGCGGGCGATGGCAACGCGCTGCTGCTGGCCGCCTGACAGGTTGGCCGGGTAATTCTGCGCCTTGTCTTCCAGATGCACCTTGGTGAGGGCCGCCATGGCCTTTTCGCGAGCTTCCTTCTTGGACAGCTTGCGGACGCTCATCAGCGCTTCGGCGACATTGTCCAGTGCGCTCATGTGCGGCCAGAGGTGGAAATGCTGGAACACCATGCCGATGTGTTGGCGCTGCTTGCGCAGGGCTTCGCCGGAAAGGGGCTTGCGCGGGTTGTGGCTGATGTCCTTCCAGCCGATCAGCTCTCCATCCAGATGCACTTCGCCGCCGTCATACTGCTCAAGGAAATTGAGGCAGCGCAGCAGCGTGCTCTTGCCTGAGCCTGATGGCCCGATGAGGCAGAGCACTTCGGAGCGTTTTACATTGAGGGTGATGTCGCGCAGCGCTTCGAAATCGTCAAAATACTTGCTGAGATTGCGGACAGTGATGATCGCGTCGTCAGCGTTGGTGGTCATCGGTTCATTCGACATCTTGGTCTCGCTTGCTTGTGCGTTCATCTTGTCAGGCCCGTCTCAGGTGGCGCGTCACGCGCTGTTCCACCCTGGCACCGATCCAGCCGGTTACCACGACCATCAACCAGTAGAACAGCGACAGCACGAGGAATGGCTCGACGAAGGTGAAGGTCTCTGCCGCCATGGTCTGGGTCTGGAACAGCAGTTCGGGCACCGTGACAACGGAAAGAATGGCGGTTTCCTTGGTCAGGATGATGAAGAAGTTGGTCAGCGGTGCGGTGATTGGCACCAGCATCTGCGGCAGGATGATACGCCACAGGATGCGGGATTCGGGCAGCCCGACGCAACGGGCCGCCTCGATCTGGCCTTTCGGAATGGCATTGAAGCCGGAGCGGAAGATCTCGGCGAAATAGGGACTGCCATAGATGATGAAGCTGATGATGCCGGCCTGCACCGGGGTCAGCAACAGGCCGATGTAGGGGCCGCCATAGTAGAGGATGAACAGCTGGATCATAAAGGGCGTGCCGCGGATGATTTCCACATAGGCATAAATCACCCAGCCAATGAAGCGCGGTCCCCAACGGTTGAGGCAGGCCAGCAAAAAGCCGACGATGACGCCGCCTATGGAACCAACCAGCCAGCACAGAATGGTGATGCCGAAACCGTAGAGCAGTGCGGGCCCGTAGCGGACGAAGAGTTCTGTTTCCATGTCGCGCTCCTATCCGATCTGCAGTTTCTTTTCGATCAGTCGACCACTGATCGACAGGATCCAGTTGATGGCAAAATAGATGACAGCGGCGGTGATGTAGATTTCCAGCGGCCGGTAGGTTTCTCCGGTGATGTTCTGGGCGATGCGGGTCAGTTCGCTGATACCGACAACGGACGCCAGCGACGAGACCTTGACCAGCAGGATCAGCTCGTTGACCAGCGATGGCATGCCAATGCGGATGGCCTGCGGAACCAGAATGCGGCGCCAGAGCGAGAAGGACGGGATCCCCAGCGCATAGGCGGCCTCTGTCTGTCCGCGTGGGATGCTCTGCAGGGCGCCGCGCAGGATCTCGGCAGTGTAGGCTGCCGAGCACATGCCGGTTGCCAGGATCGCAGCCTCGACGGCAGGAAGATCAAGCCCGACATAAGGAAGGGCATAGTAGAACAGCAGCAACTGGACGAGCAGCGGCACACCGCGAAAGAAGCTGATATAGAGGGTGGCAGCGCTGCGCATGAACGGGTTGGCAGAAAGCCGGGTCGCGCAGAGAACCGTGCCCCAGACAAGGCTGATGGCCATGCCGCAGACCGAAATGATGACCGTCCAGCGCGCCGCTGCCAGCAAATAGGGCAGGTTGTGCCAGATCGTATCAAAGGAAAAATTCATTGATCGCAATCTCCGCTCGATAGCCACTTCCCCGGTCAAGTGTCATGAGGCGGGCTGATCTGTCGTAGAGAAGACTTATAGGATTGTCGCACGGAAAGGCGAGGCAAAAATGCAGGCCCCGTTTCACGGTGTTGGCAATCTGATGGAAAACGTGCGCCCGGCCAGGTGACCTGCCGGGCGCAGCTTTCATTATTTCACGTCCGGCATGGTCGTTGGCAGGTCAGGGTTGCTGCCGAGCCACTTCTCGTTGATTGCCTTGAGGCGGCCATCTTCGTGCATTTTCAGCAGGCTGGCGTTGATTGCCTCGATGAGGGTCTTGCTGTTGTCGTCACCGGTAGCGACCCAGCCGAAGAATTTCGGATCGCCGAACGGAGGCATGACGAGCTCGAACAGGCCTGGGCGCTGTACCGCGGCATAGCCCATCAGCGGCAGCGAGTTGGCTACGCCGGAGATGCGGCCGGCTGCCATGTCGGCAAGGGCTTCATCGATGTTGGTGTATTCACGGATTTCAGCGGGTGTTGCGAGCGACTCGGAGAAGGCCTTGAGCTGTTCGAACTGAGCGGTGCCCTTCTGGGTGCCGACAACCTTACCTGAAATGTCTTCTGGCTTGGAGATCGAGCTGTCGCCGGCCTTCTTGGCCAGAGCAACGGTTGCGTTGCCGATTGGCAGGGTGAAGCTGTAGCGCTTCATGCGTTCGGCGGTGATGGTCACAGGGGCGATGACGAAGTCGAATTTGCCTGCTTCCAGACCCGGCAGAATGGAGTTCCACGGCAGGTCGATATATTTCGGTGTGACGCCCAGATCTTTGGCAATTTCGTCAAACAGATCGCGGTCGATGCCTACATATTCACCATCCTTGAGAAGGTCGAATGGGGCATAGTGCATCTCGGTTGCGGCAACGATTTCGCCTTTGGCCTTGATGTCGGACAAAAGGTCGGCCTGGGCGGTGCCTGCAAGGCTCAAGCCGATGGTTGCGGCAGCAACAAAGCTGAGGATTGTCTTTTTCATTGTAGCTGTTCTCCTGAGTATTTTGGAAGGTTGAAGGTGATTGATATAATTGTTTTTATTCGTTCGAAAGAATGCCGGGAAGGTTCAGTTTATTTTCTTTAGCGCATTCGATCGCAATTTCATAGCCAGCATCTGCATGGCGCATGACGCCTGTGGCAGGATCGTTCCAGAGAACGCGCGCAAGGCGCTCATCTGCATCTTTTGTGCCATCACAACAAATCACCATGCCGGCGTGTTGGGAGAAGCCCATGCCGACACCGCCACCATGGTGGAGCGATACCCAGGTGGCACCTGAGGCGACATTGAGCATGGCATTGAGCAGCGGCCAGTCGGATACGGCATCGGAGCCATCCTTCATCGATTCGGTCTCGCGGTTTGGCGAGGCAACCGAGCCACTGTCGAGATGGTCGCGGCCAATGACGATCGGGGCCTTCAGCTCGCCGTTGCGGACCATTTCGTTGAAAGCAAGGCCGAGGCGGTGGCGCTGGCCAAGGCCGACCCAGCAGATGCGGGACGGCAGACCCTGAAAGGCGATGCGTTCGCGGGCCATGTCGAGCCAGTTGTGCAGGTGCGGATCATCAGGGATGAGTTCCTTGACCTTGGCGTCGGTCTTGTAGATGTCTTCCGGATTACCGGAAAGGGCCGCCCAACGGAACGGGCCGACACCACGGCAGAACAGCGGCCGGATATAGGCCGGGACAAAGCCGGGGAAGGCAAAAGCATTCTCAAGGCCTTCTTCCAGCGCCATCTGACGGATGTTGTTGCCATAGTCGAGGGTCGGGATGCCCATGTCGGAGAAGGCAACCATGGCTTCGACGTGATCGCGCATGGAAGCGCGGGCCGCCTTTTCAACCGCCTTGGGGTCCGTTTCCTGTTTGGCGCGCCATTCGGCAACGCTCCAGCCCTTAGGCAGGTAGCCGTGAACCGGATCGTGGGCCGACGTCTGGTCGGTCACGATGTCCGGCTTGACGCCGCGCTTGACCAGTTCAGGGAAGATGTCGGCGGCATTGCCCAAGAGACCGACGGATTTGGCTTCGCCAGCGGCGGTCCATTTCCCGATCATCTCCAGTGCTTCATCAAGGCTGTGGGCCTTTTCGTCGACATAGCGGGTGCGCATGCGGAAATCGATGCGGCTCTCGTCGCATTCCACTGCCAGACAGCAGGCTCCGGCCATGACCGCGGCCAGAGGCTGGGCGCCGCCCATGCCGCCAAGGCCACCAGTGAGGATCCATTTGCCCTTGAGGTCGCCTTGGTAATGCTGACGGCCTGCCTCGGCAAATGTTTCATAGGTGCCCTGAACGATGCCCTGTGCGCCGATGTAGATCCACGAGCCAGCAGTCATCTGGCCATACATCATCAGGCCCTTTTTATCGAGCTCGTTGAAATGGTCCCAGTTGGCCCAGTGGGGCACGATGTTGGAATTGGCGATGAGAACGCGGGGGGCATCCTTGTGGGTGCGGAAGACGCCGACCGGCTTGCCAGACTGCACCAGCAGGGTCTCGTTGTCTTCGAGGGTCTTGAGCGTGGCGACGATCTTGTCGAAATCGGCCCAGGTGCGGGCGGCGCGGCCGATGCCGCCATAGACAACCAGCTCATGCGGGCGTTCGGCCACATCAGGGTGCAGGTTGTTCATGAGCATGCGCATGGGCGCTTCGGTGAGCCATGATTTGGCGTTGAGTTCCGGTCCGGTGGGCGGGAAAACATCACGTTCGTTGTGGCGGCTGTCAACCATTGCTGTCTCCTCAGGGCTTATTGCTTGTTGCCGGAAAGGTGGGGAGCGAGTGCGGCGAGATCGGTCAGGATCGCCTTCAGATGCACACGCAACGCCTCGGCTTTCTTGTCATCATAGTCAAACGGGGATCCTTCGCGGACGAGATGGGTGTCCTGTGCCAGTTCCATCTGGATGGCATGGAAATTGTTGTCCGGATCGCCATAGTGGCGGGTGGTCCAGCCGCCCTTGAAGCGGCCGTTGAGTACGGCGGTGTAGCCTTCCGCACCCATCGCGTGGGAGACCACGGTCTTCTCGACGCATTTGCTACAGGTCGTGCCTTCGTTGGTGCCGATGTTGAAGTCGGGCAGCTTGCCCTCGAACAGGAAAGGAATGTTCGAACGGATCGAATGGCAGTCATAGAGGATGGCAAAGCCGTGAATGGCCTTGACCCGTTCGATCTGGGCGGCCAATGCGTCGTGATAGGGCTTGTGCCAGGCGAGGCGACGGGCTTCGATTTCGTCGGCGTCCGGTTCCATGCCGTCCTTGTAGATCGGCAGGCCATCAAAATCGGTGGTCGGGCACAGTCCGGTAGTGTTCTGGCCCGGATAGAGGGATTCATCACTCGGTGCGCGGTTGGCGTCGATCACATAGCGATGGAAATTGGCGCGCACCATGGTGACGCCCTCCAGCAGGCCCGAATAGAGCTTGTCGACGAACCAGTCGGTGTCGGCAATCAGCAGTCCGGTGTCATTGAGTTTGGCCTTGACGGCATCCGGCAGATGGGTGCCGACATGGGGAAAGCCGAGAATGATCGGGCTCGAGCCCTCGGTGAGGTCAAAGGGCTGCATCGAGCGCCTCCAGAGAAATCAGATAGTCTTGGGAAATAGCATCCAGAAGGGTGCGGTTGGCGACAAGATCGCAGGCCGCCTTGAGGTCTGGAGCCATGTAACGGTCGGTTTCCAGGGTTGGAATGTCCTCGCGCAGGCGGGCGAGGATCTTCTGCAGGCACGGGCTGGTGACGAGCGGGAAGCGATGTTCCACGCCCATGGCGGCACAGAGCAGTTCGACGCCGAGAATGTTGGCAAGATTGTCGGTCATCCGCTTGAGACGACGAGCCCCGTGGGCGGCCATGGAGACGTGGTCTTCCTGATTGGCGCTGGTCGGGGTGCTGTCGGTCGAGCAGGGATTGGCCAGATGCTTGTTCTCGCTCATCAGTGCGGCGGTGGTCACCTCGGCAATCATCAGGCCGGAGTTGAGGCCGGGATTCTTGGCAAGGAAGGGCGGCAGATCGCAGGAGAGGGCCGGATCGACCATCAGGGCGATGCGACGCTGGGCGATGGCGCCGATTTCGGCAACGGCGAGGGCGATCTGGTCGGCGGCAAAGGCTACCGGCTCGGCGTGGAAGTTGCCGCCAGAGACAATGCGGTCAGCCTCGATCAGCACAAGCGGGTTGTCGGTGGCCGCATTGGCCTCGATCTGCAGGGTGCGGGCTGCCATGCTCAGAAGATCAAGGCAGGCACCAACCACCTGTGGTTGACAGCGGATGCAATAGGGGTCCTGAACACGGGTGTCGCCATCGCGATGGCTTTCGCGGATTTCCGAGCCGGACATCAGCTTGCGCATGATGCGGGCTGCCTCGATCTGGCCGCGATGGCCGCGCAGGGCATGGATCTCCGGCAACAGCGGCGCGGTGGAGCCCATGATGGCGTCGGTGGAAAGGGAGGCTGTGACAAGGCAGGCTTCGGCCATGCGCAAGGCACCGAACAGGCCGACAAGGGCAAAGGCCGTGGAGACTTGCGTGCCATTGATGAGGCCGAGACCCTCTTTCGGGCCGAGAGTGACCGGGGTGAGGCCTGCCTTGGCAAGGGCTTCGGCGCCGGACAGGCGCTCGCCGGCGTAAGTGGCTTCGCCTTCGCCGATCAGAACGGCGGTCATGTGAGCCAGCGGGGCAAGGTCGCCAGAGGCGCCAACCGAGCCCTGACTCGGGATGATCGGGGTCACGCCCTTTGCAAGGCAGGCCTCGATCAGTTCGAGAATCTCCCAACGGACACCGGATGCGCCACGAGCCAAGGACAGCAGCTTGAGGGTCATCACCAGACGGACGGTTGCCGGTTCCATCTCTTCGCCAACGCCGCAGCAATGGGAGAGGATGAGGTTGCGCTGCAAGGTTGCCGTGTCTTCCGGAGCGATCTTGACGCTGGCCAGTTTGCCAAAGCCGGTGTTGACGCCGTAGACGGCCTCTGCTCCTCGAGCGGCCTTGCGTACCCGGTCGGCCGCTTCTTCAATGGCCGGTTTGGCGCTACGGTCAATGGTGACCGCCAGACCCTGACGATAGATGGTTTCGAGATCTTTCAGCGACACTGCGCCGGGAACAAGGGAAACAGTAGCCATTTATGCACCTCCCCAGATGCGTTCTTTAAGGGGGTTGAAACCGATGCGATAGGCAAGCTCCGCCGGATGGGCCGCATTCCAGATGGCTATGTCGGCGCGATAGCCTGCCTTCAATATGCCGCGGTCAGCCAGCCCGAGCGCCTTGGCGGCGTTGCGGGTGGCGCCGGCAAGCGCCTCTTCGGGGGTGAGGCGGAATAGCGTGCAGGCCATGTTGATGGTCAGCAGCAGAGAGGTGAGTGGCGACGTTCCCGGATTGCAGTCGGTGGAGATAGCCATCGCAACGCCGTGCTTGCGAAACAGATCGACCGGCGGGCTCTGGGTTTCGCGCAGGGTATAGAAGGCGCCGGGCAGCAGGACAGCAACGGTGCCTGCATCGGCCATGGCCTTGACGCCCGCTTCGTCGAGATGCTCAAGGTGATCCGATGACAGGGCGCCATAGCGGGCGGCCAGCGCTGCGCCGCCGAGATTGGACAATTGTTCGGCGTGGAGCTTGACTGGCAGGCCAAGGGCCTTGGCAGCTTCGAACACGCTGGCGATCTGGTCCGTCGAGAAGGCGATGCCTTCACAGAAACCGTCAACCGCGTCCACGAGGCCCTCTTCATGGGCCTTGCTGAGGGCCGGCAGGCAGACGTCATCAAGGTAGCGATCGGGGTTGCCCTTGTATTCGGCTGGCACCGCATGGGCACCCAGATAGCTGGTGCGGACGGTGACCGGGCGTTCCCTGCCGATGCGCCTGGCAACGCGTAGCATCTTCAGTTCGCTGTCGATGTCGAGGCCGTAGCCTGACTTGATTTCCAGAGTGGTCACGCCCTCTGCAAGCAATGTGTCGACGCGGGGCAGGGCGCTGGCCAGAAGCTCTTCTTCGCTGGCGGCGCGGGTTGCCGTGACGGTGGAGACGATGCCTCCGCCTGCGCGGGCGATGTCCTCGTAGCTTGCTCCTTCGAGGCGCATTTCAAACTCGCGAGCCCGGTTGCCACCAAAGACAATGTGAGTGTGGCAGTCTACAAGGGCAGGCGTAATCAATGCACCTTCCGCATCGTGGCCTGGCCAATTGGCGATGTCTGTGGGAAGCTCGGCAAACGGACCGCAAAAGGCGATTGCACCATCCTCGATGGCGAGTGCACCATCATCAATCAGGCCATAGGGCTCCACGCCTGTTACCATTGTGGCCAATCTGGCGTTTTTTATCAGAAGTCGCGTCACTGAATGCAATCCGTGCTTGATTATATTGCGATTTATGGGAATATACATGCACATAATAATGAGACTGTCAACGAGACTCTCGAATTAATGCCGACATTAGCGGCAAAAATAGTCACATTCGCGCTGGAGAAAAATTGGTGATGAAAATTTATGCAGAAAAGGCACTGACGCCAGCCGGGTGGCAAAAGGATGTTCTGGTGACGGTGGCTGCCGACGGCACGATAGCCTCCCTCGATAGTGAGGTCGATGCCGCCCGGGCGAAAGAGGCCGGGAAGCGGGTTGCGATCCTGCTGCCTGCGCCGGTCAATCTGCATAGTCATGCCTTCCAGCGTGCCATGGCCGGGATGAGCGAGAAACGCGGGCCGGAGGCGCTTGATACCTTCTGGACCTGGCGACAGATCATGTATCGCTTTCTCGATATCCTGTCGCCGGACGATATCGAGGCTATCACGGCCTTCGTGCAGATGGAAATGCTGGAAGCGGGCTATATCTGCAATGCCGAGTTCCATTATGTGCACCATCAGCCGGATGGTACCCCCTATGACAATCTGGCCGAGCTTTCCGAGCGGGTGGCTGCGGCTGCCGAGTTGACCGGCATCGGTCTCACCCTGTTGCCGGTCCTTTATCAATATGGTGGCTGTGACGGTCGGCCTCTGGGGGGCGGGCAGATCCGGTTCGGCAATGATTTCGATCGCTTTGCCCGCTTGCATGAGGGGGCTTCCCTGGCGGTTGCCCGGCTTTCTGCCGACAGCCTCACGGGCGTTGCACCCCATTCCCTGCGGGCGGTTGCGCCGGATGCATTGGCGTCTTGCGCCAGTCTTGCCGGCAAACGGCCATTGCACATGCATCTTGCCGAGCAGATCAAGGAAGTCGAGGAGGTCGAGGCGGCCTATGGTCAACGCCCGGTCGAGTGGCTGCTTGCCAACCATGCGGTCGAGCCGAACTGGTGCCTTATCCATTGCACGCAGATGACCGACGCGGAAACGGATGCACTGGCCGCCACGGGGGCGGTTGCGGGGCTCTGCCCGATCACCGAATCCAGTCTTGGCGACGGCATCTTCAATGGCGTGCGCTATCTGGACAAGGGGGGCAGGCTGGGGCTTGGGTCGGATTCCAATATCCGTATCGCGCTCAGCGAAGAGCTGCGCACGCTGGAATATTCCCAACGGCTGCGCGATCACTGCCGGGCCAGTGTGGCGACGCCTGAACAGTCAACCGGCCGGGTGCTGTTTGAAGCCGCACTTGTCGGCGGCGCACAGGCCGCCGGACGGTCGAGCGGTGCTCTGGCTGTCGGGCACTATGCCGACCTGATGGCACTTGAAGCGTCTTCTCCGATGCTCGATGGCTGTGAAGGCGATGAAATTCTGGACAGCTGGATCTTTGCAGGCGATGATCGCCTGATAACAGATGTCTGGTCTGCTGGCCGCCATTTGGTTATAGATGGATCTCATGTACGGGGAGAAGAGATTCGGACACGCTATATTCAGGTAATGAGACGGCTGAGGCAGGAATTTTGAGCGACACCATCAAAGAGGGGACCAGCTGGACCCTGATCAAGGAAGAAGTGCTTCGGCGAATCAATGAACGTATCTGGCAGCCCGGAGATACCATCCCCAATGAATCCGAACTGGCTGAAGAGTTTCATTGTGCCCGCACGACCGTCAACAGGGCGCTGAGAGAGCTGGCCAACAGTGGCATTGTGACACGCAAGCGCAAGGCAGGAACACGGGTGGCGATCAACCCGCCGCACAAGGCGGTGCTGACCATTCCGATCATCCGGGAAGAGGTGGAAGCCAAGGGTGCGACCTATCGGCAGACCCTGCTGATCCGCGAGAACCGGTCGCTGCCAGCCTTTCTGGGCGGGGCCTTCCGGGTCAGCGAAGACACGCCGCTGCTCTATACCGAAACGGTGCATTTCTCCGACAACCAGCCCTTCATCTATGAAGAACGCTATACGAGCCTGCTGGCTGTGCCCGAATTCGAGACGGTGGATCTGGAACGCCTGACCGCCAACGAGTGGCTGGTACAGAATGCGCCCTATACCGGTGGCGACGCCAGCTTCTTTGCGGTTTCTGCGGATTCAAGGCTTGCCAGAGCGTTCGACATTCCGATCGGCGGGGCATTGTTCGCGACCGAACGCAGCACCTGGTTTGCGGAGCGGCCGATCACCCATGTGCGGCTGATCTATCATCCCGGCTATCGCATGCGGACCAGCTTCTAGGCGACAACTCCGTCAATCGCAGGTCTTTTGGATAGGTGTGTTTTACAGCGCACCCATCGTGGTTGTCTTTTGTCGCGGCGGATCCTATGTCTGGTGGATCGGTGTTTGGCAAAAGGACGGTAAACAACGCCCGTCTCTCAGGGCAGGTCTTCGCTGCGGTTGCCTGGCCTCACTTCGTCCAATGCCGATGGTCCCGGATTTTCTTGCCAGTTCACGAAGACAACCATGATCATTCAACCCATCATCAAAGGGCAGGTGGCCAAATCCTGCCATCCCGTCGGCTGCGCTGAAGCGGTTGCCGAGCAGATCGCCTATGCCCGCAAGGCGTCTCCGATTGCCCGGGGACCGCGCAAGGTTCTGGTTCTCGGGGCGTCCTCGGGCTTTGGCCTTGCCTCGCGCATTGCGCTCGCCTTTGGTAGTTCCCGTGCCGACACCATCGGTGTTGCCTTCGAGCGGGGACCTTCAGACAAGGGCGTCGGCAGTGCGGGCTGGTACAACCTCATTCATTTCAGCCATCTGGCCGAGAAGGAAGGGCTGATCGCCCGCAATTTTGTGGGAGATGCCTTTTCACCCGCCATGCGGCGAACGATTGCCGACTATATTCGCGATGAATTCGGCGGTTCGTTGGATCTGGTGGTTTATTCTCTGGCAACCGGTGCGCGGCCCGATCCAAAAACGGGCGAGCTGATCCGCTCGACGATCAAGCCGATTGGTGCTCCGGCGCGGGGCTATACGGTCAATCTGGAAAAGGACTGCCTCGAAGAGCAAAGGCTGGACCCGGCCAGTGATCGGGAAATCGAGGATACGGTCAAGGTCATGGGCGGCGAGGACTGGGAAAGCTGGATCCGGTTCCTCCGTGACGAGGGGCTTCTGGCTGAAGGGTGCCAGACCCTGGCTTTCTCCTATATTGGTCCAGCCATCACCCACGCCATCTATCATCACGGCACGCTGGGGCGGGCCAAGGCGCATCTGCACCAAACTGCCGATCGGTTGGACGGGCTGCTCAAGGCGCAGCAGGGCTCGGCGCATGTGGTGGTCTGCAAGGCGCTGGTGACCAAGGCCAGCGTGTTCATTCCGGGGTTGTCTCCATACCTTCTTGCGCTGTTCCGGGTGATGAAAGCGATGGGGCTGCATGAAGGATGCATAGAGCAGATGCAGAGGCTCTATGCGGAGAGGATCTATCGGGCCGATGGCCGGATACCGGTCGATGACGCGCGGCTGGTGCGGGTCGATGACCGGGAGCAGCGCGCTGATGTTCAGGACAAGGTGGCCGCCTTGCTGGCGGACATGACGCCGGAGAACTTCCGCACCATTGGTGACTACGATGGCTACAAGGGCGATTTCCTGAAGCTCAACGGCTTCGGCTTCGGCAGCGTCGATTATGCCAGGGATGTTGATCTCCTGCCTTATGGTGCGGACTGATCTCTTCGCGTCGGTTATGCCGTTTCCGATCGAGAATCATCGGGCTTCGAAGACGCCGCGGGCAGGCTCTGAAATGGGTCCGGAGAGGGCTTCGGATCTGCCTTGCTGAGCATCAAATATTGTTTCAAATTGTTAGGAAGCCTTAAACCTGCACGGCAAAATGTCGGGTTGAATGGACTATTTTACCAAAATTTTTACCTTAAAAATCTTTTGTTTATAATGACATGAGTCTGTAATCCGTATTTTCTCGCAGGCTTTTGTGATGCTCTCATTACAGATGATTTCTATCAAATTCTCATCCCGCCGCTCAGTTGGCAAATTCTGATTTGTGACTTATATTCAATCACATGCTCCGTAGGCATAGTATGAAGTCGGCGTTGAGGAATTTTCAGACTATTTCCTCCTTGGCTTCCGGCAGATGTGGGTGGTGAGAGCTCGTTTCACAAATTCACACCATGCTGTCATTTTGTCATATTGAAGTTTGGAACGCGTGGTATCTAAGGCAGTCTTTTGGGGGTGAGTGTATCTCCGGGCGCGTGTTGTGTGTTGATTTTTCTTGGCTTTGTGCCGTGTGACAGGGATGTTTCCCAGTCCGGATGCAAAGCTCGAAACAGGTCTTGGATCCATCCGTGCAGGATGAAACAGTGGGTCGATTGGCGATGGGTTGGCAAGGGCAAGTCCTCAAATACAGTGCATTTCTCGACAAACGCAGTTTTCTGGCCCCTGTGCCCGACAACGAGGTGCAGCCCCAGCGTCCTGTCGCGCCGCAAGGCAAGGCAATGATCGTTGGCGTCAGTTCCCGCCGGTCCATCGGTTTCGGCATCGCCGAGCAATTGGCAGATCATGGCTGGGACACGATGGTCACCACGCGCCGCAAGGAAAAGTTCCTCGAGATTTCACAGCGCCATGAAGTGCGCGAGCTGGACTACGCTGAAGGTTTTGATGACATTGCCGACGTGACCGATCTGACCGGGCTCGTGTTCTGCATCGCCAAATCCAGCGTTACGTCGCAGAAGGGGCTGCTCGGCACCTCCCGTGACGAATTTCTGCAGACCATCAGTGACAGCGCCTATTCCTATATCGCGGTCATCAATGAAGTGCTGAAGCGCAACCCCAACCTCAAGTCGATCGTGGCCCTGTCTTTCCTTGGTGGGGAGAAGGTCATTCCCGGTTATGATGCCATCGGTGTTGCCAAGGCGGCTCTCGAACAGACCAACCGTATTCTGGCATCCGAGTTGGGCGAACGGGGCATCCGCTGCAACATTGTTTCTGCCGGTTCCGTACGCACCCCGGCTTCGCGGGTGTTGCCGGACTTCTCGAAGATGCACGCTCTTCTGAGCCTGCAATCCTTCCTGCGCCGTCCGGTGACCAATGAGGAAATTGCCGGCAGCGTCGAATTTCTGCTCTCCGATGCCTCTGGCGGCATGACGGGAGAGGTGCTGCAGGTCAATGGCGGCCTCAATCACTCGATGGGGCTCTAGGCACATACCGACCCGCAAGCAGCAGAAAGATTGAAGGCCTCCCGCGGGAGGCCTTTTTCGTCAGTCGGAGACTTTCTTGACAAATTCCGATTTCAGCCCCATCGGGCCGATGCCGGGGATCTTGCAGTCGATGTCATGATCGCCGCCGACGATGCGGATGTTCTTCACCTTGGTGCCCACCTTGACCACGTCATTCGTGCCCTTGATCTTGAGATCCTTGATGACCGTGACCGTGTCGCCATCGGCGAGCGGAGTGCCGTTGGCGTCGCGGACGATGGTTTCGGCATCGCTCTCCGCATCAGCCTGATCGGCTGACCATTCGTGGGCACATTCCGGGCAGATCAGCAGGGCGCCGTCTTCGTAGGTGTAGGTGCTGCCGCATTGCGGGCAGGCTGGCAGTTCGCTCATGATCGCGTCCGTTTTGTTGCTGGCCGTCTCGACCATGGGTTATCAGGAGGCGTTTCAGTGCCATGTTCCGGCGGTGATCACAATAGGCCGGAAGGGGAATTTTTGCGGCCAGACGCAAAAACCCGCTCCCCTCGCGAGAGGAGAACGGGGTTTTCGTTCTTCAAAGTCTTCGACAAGGGCTGTCAATCCGGATCAGATGCCGCCGATGCAGACATATTTGACTTCAAGATAATCCTCGATGCCATATTTTGAGCCTTCGCGGCCAAGGCCGGACTGCTTAATGCCGCCGAAAGGAGCGACCTCAGTGGAGACCAGCCCGGTGTTGACGCCGACCATGCCGGTTTCCATGGCTTCGGCAACGCGCCACACGCGGGACAGGTCGTTGGCGAAGAAATAGCCGGCAAGGCCGAATTCGGTGTTGTTGGCCATGGCGATGACCTCTTCTTCGGTCTCGAAGCGGATGAGCGGTGCCACCGGGCCAAAAGTCTCCTCGTTGGAGACGAGGGCATCTGCCGGTACGTCGGCAATGACGGTGGGTTCAAAGAAGGTGCCGCCGAGGCGGGAGCCTCCGGTCAGTACCTTGGCGCCTTTCGCGGCAGCATCCTTGAGGTGGCTCTCGACCTTCTCGACAGCGTCCATATTGATGAGCGGGCCTACGGTGACGCCATCATCCATGCCATTGCCCGGCTTCAACCGTGCCACGGCAGCAGTCAACTTTTCGGCAAAGGCATCATAGATGCCGGACTGCACATAAAGGCGGTTGGCGCAGACGCAGGTCTGGCCATTGTTGCGGTATTTGGCGATCATCGCACCTTCGACCGCGGCGTCAAGATTGGCGTCATCAAAGACGATGAAGGGGGCGTTGCCGCCCAGTTCCATGCTCATCTTCTTGATGGTTTCGGCGCACTGGCTCATCAGGATCTTGCCGACGCGGGTGGAACCGGTGAAGGTGATCTTGGAGACTTTCGGGTTGGCGCACAGCTCCTTGCCCGTTGCGGACGAATGGCTGTTGGGGATGACGTTGAAGACACCCTTGGGCACACCGGCCCGCTCGGCCAGTACCGCCATGGCGATGGCTGACAGTGGGGTGAGTTCTGCCGGGCGGGCAACAAAACTGCAGCCGACGGCCAGCGCCGGGGCAACCTTGCGGGCGATCATGGCATTGGGGAAGTTCCACGGGGTGATCGAGCCGACAACGCCGACGGGCTGTTTGAGAACCATGAGGCGCTTGTCGCGCTGGTGACCGGGAATGATGTCGCCATAGACGCGTTTGGCTTCCTCGGAGAACCATTCGATGAAGGAAGCGCCATAATGGATCTCGCCAATGGCCTCGGGCAGCGGCTTGCCCATTTCTGCGCAGAGAATGTGACCCAGATCGTCGGCGTTGGCGACCATCAGGTCGAACCATTTGCGCAGGATGGCCCCGCGCTCCTTGCCGGTGCGGGCTGCCCATTCCTTCTGGGCCTCGTAGGCGGCATCGATGGCTTCCTTGACGTCGTCGATGCTGCAATCGGAGACCTTCGCGATGACCTCGCCGGTGGCGGGGTTGGTCACGTCGAAGTGGTTTTCCAGCTCCCGCCATTCGCCGTTGATATAGGCGCGGGTCTCAAGCAGGCTCTTGTCTTGCAGTTTCATGTCTCTGTCTCTTTTGGTGCAGTGTGGCGCATTGCCATGGCATGTCAGGCCCGGTCTGGGGATGTCATGCAACGACATGGGGCGGCCAACGAAGATGGGTTGTCCTGAGCCTAAGCGATCAAATGTGGCACTGCAAGTCATGCGTGTCGTTTCCGGATGCGACCCTTGTAGGGGCTCGGGGAATGACATCGGGAGGAACACGGGAACCGGCAAAGGAAGACAGGCACGGGAAAGGCGGGCACAGGAAATGCAGGCAAGAAAAAGGCCGCGTCCTGCGCGGCCTTCTCATTCGTCGGGTGTCAGGCTGGGGCCGTTCAGGCGCCCATGACCTTGCGGATGTCATCGAAGAAGCCGTTGACACTCTTGCGCAGTCCGACCGCCTCGTTGGTCAGATCGCGGGCCGACTCGCTGACGTGGCGGGCGGCTTCGCCGGTCTCGCTGGCCGAGTTTGAGACGCCAGCGATGTTGGAAGACACTTCCCGTGTGCCGGCAGAGGCTTCCTGAATGTTGCGAGCAATTTCCTGCGTTGCCATTCCCTGCTGCTGGACAGCTTCAGTGATGGCGGCGGCAATCCGGTTCATCTGTTCGATGGTGGCCGTGATTTCTCCGATCGCCGTGACGGCACCGTTGGTCTCGTTCTGAACCGCCTGAATCTGCTGGGCGATTTCATCGGTCGCCTTGGATGTCTGTTCCGCCAGCCCCTTGACCTCGGCCGCCACGACGGCAAAGCCCTTGCCAGCTTCGCCTGCGCGGGCTGCCTCGATGGTGGCGTTGAGCGCCAGCAGGTTGGTCTGTTCGGCAACATCGGTGATCAGCTTGACAACTTCGCCGATGCGGCTTGCCGCATGGGAAAGACCCTCGATCTTGCTATTGGTGTGGTTGGCCTGGGTGACCGCCTCGGAGGCGATCTGGTTGGACTGATCGACCTGACGGTTGATCTCGTTGACCGATGCAAACAGTTCCTCGGCAGCCGACGCGACGGCTTCGACGTTCGCGGATGCCTGTTCGGAGGCGGCTGCGACGGCGTTGGACCGCATCGAAGTGCTGTCTGCGCCCTGGGTCAGTTGCTGCGAGGTCAGGTCGAGGCGTTCAACCGAGCTTGAAACCGTATCGAGCAGACCGGAGATCTGGGAATCGAACTCCCTGGCAAGCTCGTTGACCTTTGCGGCGCGGCGCAATTGCTCCTGCTTTTCCTTTTCCTGCTCGGAGGTCAGTTGTTCGGCGCGTTGCGAGCTTTCCCTGAAGATTTCGAGGGCATGGTTGATCTGGCCGATTTCGTCCTTGCGATCCAGATAGCCGATGGAAACGTCATACTGACGATTGATCAGGGCATTGATGGTTTCCGTCGTTGCCGTCAGCGGCTTGCGGATGACCGACTGGCCGACAAGGAACAGCGCGAGGGACACTGCCAGAATGAGGACGATACCGGTGACCACCACCGACAGGGTAATCTGGCGGCTCGCTGCATAGACGCTGTCAATTGGCACGGACACGATCAGGGCTAGCGAATTGCCGGTGTCGCCGATGGGAACAGGATCGACAAAGCGGATCACGTCGGTTCCGAGCGCATTGGAATAGCCCTCGTAGGAGATCTCCCGACCAGACTTGATGGCATCAAGCAGTTCAGCCTGATGCTCTAGATCCTTGGCATTGCGACCCTCCTGCCAGTCCTTGCCGAGCAGCGACTGGTCCGAATGGGCGATCCATTTGCCTTCGCGGGAAATCAACTGAACCGTGCCGGTGCCGAGCGGTTTGATCGTCGACAGATATTCGGACAGCTGGGTGAGGATGATGTCTGTGCCCGCAACGCCGATGGTTTTGCCGCTGGCATCCTTGATCGGAACCGCAAGGGAAACACCGGTTACGGTCTTGCCGCCCATGTCCCAGCTGTAAGGCTCGGTGGCATAGGGCTTGCCACTGTCATAGGCTCCGTAGAACCAGCTCAGTTCCTCCTTGGACTTCTCGTCCATATCGGCGATGGTGCGGAAGCCGATCGTGCCGTCCGGGTTGCGGAAGAAATAGGGGCGCCAGACGCCGGAAGCATCATGATACTTGCTGTTGGCAGCCTGCGCATCCTTGCCATCAAGCTTGTCGCCGATCACGGCACCCCAGGTGCCGGACAGGTCCTTGCTGTTTTCGAGGACATGCAGCAGCAGCCCTGACCAGGCCTTGCGATCAGTGACTTCTTCCTGCTTCAGACCGGAAAGGGAATAGGCGAGGTTGGCGGCGGAGGTGAGACCAAGCTGCAAGGTGTTCTGCACCTTGGAAACCTGGGTTTCCGTCACGGCTTTTGCTTCTTCGAATGTGATGTCTTTGGTTACGGAAGAGCTCTGCCAACCAATGAAGGTAATGCCGGCAGCAAGCACGACAACGAGTGTCAGTATACTTGCGACGAGCATCTTGGTCGTGATCATCATTTTGGAAAACATGGCGCGGTTCTTTTTCTGTTGCGATCGGGGGATTTGCTGGCTGTTCGGGTAAACGGTCATCGGTAACAAATTAGCTTTTTTTCCTTAAGTATTTCTTGCTGTTTCTGCAGATATGCAGATCTGTGAATGCTTCGTCTGCCTCCCCCCTCCCTTTTTTGCCGTTGGTTAGGGCGGGAGGTGTCTGCGTGAAGGCGCTAGGGGCCCGCACAGCGCTCAATCCGGGCAGATCCCGGCTCTGGTGCGACGGATTCGCACATGCTGTGGAAGGGACTATTTGCCACGGACACAACGTCGTGCACCGCCAGCTTCCGGCAATTTCCTGCAACTGACAAATCTTGCCATCTTTGGGGGCTGCATGCGACAGATGTTGAATTGGAATGTCCCTGAGGAGTGACTAAAGACTTGATCGCAAAAGGAGTGTGCAGGATAAAGTGGCGCAGACGATGATTGACGCCCAATTGCTGACTTGAATGTCAATCACCGGTTGACGCATAGTGCGCACGCTCGCTTCAAACTTCTTCCTTGTCGAAAAGGTAGGGAAAGCCATCTCTATCACGACCAAGGGAATGCTCGGATTTCGGGAACCGGAAAGGTAGAGAAAATGGCCGATCAGTCGAACCCAGACATCATTTATACCATTGTGGACGAGGCGCCTGAGCTGGCAAGCGCATCGTTTCTGCCAATCATCCGCTCTTTCGCAGCGGCGGCAGACATCAAGGTCGGCACCAAGGACATTTCCCTGTCAGGCGTATCATTGCGACCTTCCCGGAAAACCTGACCGAAGCACAGCGCCAGAGCGACGATCTGGCCGAGCTTGGCGAACTGGTGAAGACACCGGACGCCAACGTCATCAAACTGCCAAACATCTCGGCTTCCGTGCCGCAGCTGGTTGCTGCGATCGAGGAATTGCAGTCCCAGGGCTACGACATCCCGTCCTATCCCGAAGAGCCCAAGGATGATGCCGAGAAGGATATCAAGGCGCGCTACGATGCCATCAAGGGCTCGGCCGTGAACCCGGTTCTGCGCGAGGGCAACTCCGACCGTCGCGCTGCCAAGGCCGTCAAGAATTTTGCCCAGAAGAACCCGCATTCGATGGGATCATGGGCATCGGACAGCAAGACCCATGTGTCTTCCATGTCGGGTGACGATTTCTACGCCAACGAAGTGGCTGCCACGCTGGCGGCAGATCAGGCCGGTGCGGCCAGGATCGAGTTTGTCGGCAAGGATGGCGCGGTGACCGTTCTCAAGGATGGCTGGAAGCTGGAAGCAGGCACCGTGGTTGATGCGACCTTCATGTCGGCCAAGGCGCTCTCGGCGTTCCTTTCGGCAGAGATCGAGAAGACCAAGAAAGACGGTATCATGTTCTCGCTGCACATGAAGGCGACGATGATGAAGGTCTCCGACCCGATCATCTTCGGACATGCCGTCAAGGCCTGGCTGGCTCCGATCTTCGAGAAATATGCTGATGCTCTGTCCAGCGTTGGTGTCAATCCCAACTCCGGCATGGGCGACGTGCTGAACCGCATCGCGACCCTGCCCAATGCAGCCGAGATCCAGGCCGACATCGCGGCGCTCACCGCCGAACGTCCTGCCATGTACATGGTTGACAGCGACAAGGGCATTACCAACCTGCATGTGCCGTCCGACGTGATCATCGATGCCTCCATGCCTGCGCTCATCCGTGCCGGTGGCAAGGGCTGGGACGCCAAGGGCGAGAAGGGCGACGTCAATTGCGTCATCCCGGACAATTGCTATGCGACCGTCTATGACGAAGCCATTTCTTTCTTCAAGGCAAATGGCGCGCTCAATCCGGCAACGGCTGGTACTGTTCAGAACGTTGGCCTGATGGCCCAGAAAGCAGAGGAATACGGCTCCCATCCGACCACCTTCGAAGCCACCGGTGACGGGGCGATCCGGATTGTTCTGGCCAATGGTGAAGTCCTGCACAGCCTAGACGTCGAGGCCGGTGACATCTGGCGCGCCTGCACGGCCAAGAAGGCTCCGATCGAGAACTGGATTGAACTGGCCATCGACCGTCAGCGCCTGACCGGCGCCCAGGCCATCTTCTGGCTGGATGAAAAGCGTGGTCACGATGCCGAGATCATCAAATATGTCGTTCCAGCTCTTGAAGCGGCTGGCGTTGCCGGGAAGTTCCAGATCATGGCTCCGCGTGAAGCTACCCGTGCTTCACTCGAAACCATCACGGCGGGCAAGGACAGCATTGCCATTACCGGCAACGTACTGCGCGATTATCTCACCGATCTGTTCCCGATCCTCGAACTGGGCACCTCTGCCAAGATGCTGTCCATCGTCAAGTTGATGAATGGTGGCGGTTTGTTCGAAACCGGTGCTGGCGGGTCTGCGCCAAAGCATGTGCAGCAGCTGGTTCAGCAGAACCATCTGCGTTGGGACTCCATGGGTGAATTCTGCGCCCTCAGCGAGAGCCTCAACTATCTTGCCGACCGCAAGGGCAACGCCAAGGCGGCCGTTCTGGGCGCTGCGGCCGAGGCCGCCACGCAGGGCATTCTGGATAATAACAATTCGCCGTCCCGCAAGGTGGGCGAACCTGACAACCGTGACAGCCACTACTGGTTCGCCCGCTACTGGGCCGATGCCCTCGCCAAGCAGACGGACGATGCCGCTCTGGCTGCCCATTTCGCGCCGATTGCCAAGGCACTGGTCGAAAAGGAAGCCGATATTCTCAAGGAACTGGCTGCGGTTCAGGGCGGTGCTGCCGATATCGGTGGCTATTACCATCCAAGCGTCGAGAAGAAAGCTGCGGTCATGCGTCCGAGTGCGTTGTTCAACGCGATCATCGGATAAAACGGTTCGCCGAAGGCATTGTGATCAGCATGATGCCTTGGCTTCGTATCTGACGTTTCGTATCTGGCGTCCGGGGGTTCTCCGGGCGCCTTTTTTGTTTGCCGAATTTGTCTGATCGCGTTGTATGGTCATATCTGGGTAGAGGAGACATGACGCTGGTGCATATCTTCTATCAGCTTGTGGTCGCTGTTCGGCACTGGGCCGGTATGCTAGAAGTCTGCCGGAAGTGACCATTAGCATGACCATCAATTTGACTAATCAACCCTAAATGTGGCATTTGAGTGCTACTAAGGTTTTATTGGTATCTGGACGGGCGCTCATGACCGGGCAACCCTATCCTGTATTCGGTGGACACCGACCGGCAACAGCGCGATGAAATCAGCCGTCATAGCGGCGCGTTCCGGTTTCGCTAATACCCATGCAGAAACGCAACTTGGAGAAATCTATATGATCCGTATCGGTCTTTTGGGAGCCGGCCGCATTGGCCAAATTCACGCCAGATCTGTGAATGCGCTCGACAATGTTGAAATTGTCGCGATTCATGATCCCGCGGATGAAGCTGCCGCCTTTGTGCAAGCCATGACCGGCGCTGCACGTGCTTCCCTTCTGGAGATCGTGGACGACCCGGATATTGATGCCGTGATCATCGCTTCTCCCGCCATGAAGCATGCCGAGCAGATTCTGGAAGCCGCTCAGGGTGGCAAGCACATCTTCTGCGAAAAGCCGATTGACATGAACATGGACAAGGTCCGCGAATGCGTTGCGGCTGTCGAGAAGGCTGGCGTGAAGATGATGGTGGGCTTCAACCACCGTTTCGACACCAACTTCAACGCCGTCAAGCGCAACATCGAAAACGGCGAAGTGGGCGAGGTTGAACTTGTCCAGATCACCTCTCGTGATCCGTCCGCACCACCCCTTGACTATCTCAAGACCTCCGGCGGTATTTTCGTTGACATGATGATCCACGATTTCGACATGGCGCGCTATGTGCTCGACGACGAGATCGTTGAGGTTTCCGCGACCGGTTCCGTTCTGACCGACCCGGCCATTGGCCGCATCGGCGATCTGGATACCGCGACTGCCACGTTGAAATCTGCCAAGGGCCGCATCGCCGTCATCACCAACAGCCGTCGTTCGAGCTATGGCTATGACCAGCGCGTCGAAGTGCATGGTTCCAAGGGCATGGTCCGCGCCAACAACTTGCGCGGCACCTCTGTCACCTTGGCAAATGCCACCGGTTACCGCAGTGATCCGCTTCTGGACTATTTCCAGGAACGTTACGCCGTTTCCTACAAATCCGAGCTGCAGACATTCTGCCGTGTGATTTCCGGTCAGGACGAAAAGCATCCAGACCACATTGATGGCTTGAAGGCCATCGAGCTGGCGGAAGCTGCCTGGGAATCCTACCGCACCGGCAAGGTGATCAAGGTCGGGCAGTGAGCCCGGCATCTGGTGGAGCGCGCTAGCGGAAGCTGGCAGCGCTTTTCCTGCTCTGCGAATAGTTTCAGACCACACGAAAAAGGCCGCATCTGCGGCCTTTTTTATTCTTCCGACATGTAATCGGAAGCGAGGCTATTTGTGACTGCCGCAGAATAGATCGTAGACGAGGTCCATGATCCGTCGCGCACGGTCATCCGCCAGATGGTAGTATATCGATTTCCCTTCCCTGCGAGAATCGATGAGGCCTTCCAGACGAAGGCGCGAGAGTTGTTGTGATACAGCAGCCTGACGAGCAGAGAGCAACTCTTCCAGTTCGGTAACGGACTTCTCTCCGTCTGCAAGGTGGCAAAGGATCATCAAACGTCCGTCGTGAGCGATAGCCTTGAGAAAACTGGATGCCTGCGACGCGACATCTGACATTTTCTCCAACGAGGATTCGTCGATGTCCTCACTGAAAACGCGTGTGGACATTAAAGTGTCACCATTTTTATTTTTTGATTGAGCCAGATCGTGCTGACCGCAGACTCTGTGGGGGGATCTGCACAGTCAGACCACACGAAAGCAAATCATATTCAATGTGTGCTTGAATACCGCGATACTACTAAGTTTCCACAAACAATATCGCGGAAAGGATGTGAATTTTCACTGCTAGAATTACTTGTTTTCGAGTTGTCGAAACCAACTGTATATTCATACAGGTAAGCAATATACGGATAATCCGGCTGTTAACTTGTCAATATTAACTATATTGCCTGTCTCAATTCGGTGGTCTCGTCGACATCCATGGACAGCTTCTTGAGCGCAGAGGCAAATTCCCCGCAGGTCACTGGTCTGCCGAAATAGTAGCCCTGTCCGATATGGCATCCAGCAAGGCGGAGGATCTCTGCCTGTTCTTCCGTCTCCATGCCTTCGGCGATGATCTGCATGTCAAAACCGCGGGCCAGCGCTGTGACCGCGTTGATGACTGCCAGGGAATCGGTTGAATAGGGCAGGTCCTTGACGAAGGCCCGGTCGATCTTGATCTTGTCGAGGGGGAACTGGTGGATGTAGCTCAGGGACGAATAGCCGGTGCCGAAGTCGTCGAGCGCAATCTTGATGCCATGGCTTCTGATCGCGTTGAGCTGTTCGATGATTGCAGCCGTTTCTGCGATAAACAGAGATTCCGTGATTTCGATATGCAATCGATGACGCGGCAGGCCGGATGACTGAAGGGCCTGTTCGATGTCCTGCAGGATATCGGAGCGCTGAAACTGGACGGCGGACACATTGACGGCAACGGTGACGGGCTCCGGCCATGACATGGCTTCCCGACAGGCGGTCTGCATGATCCAGCGCCCGAGGTCAACTATTTTGCCGGTTTCCTCAAGGATCGGAATGAAATGGTCCGGCCTGATGAGCCCCCGTTCGGGATGGTTCCAGCGCGCAAGGGCCTCGCAGCCGATGATCTTTCTGCTTTTCAGGTCGACCTGCGGCTGGTAGTGGAGCTCGAATTCGCTATGTTCAAAGGCGCTTACGATTTCCTGTTCCAACAGGCGCTGCAGATGGACGTCTGCGGCAAGGGCTGGTGAATAGAACAGCGTACGCTCCCCGGTTTCAAGAGATCGGTCGAGCGCAATGCTGGCTGCTTCAGCCAGATCTGCAGCGGTTTGCATGGTGTCCGGATCAAATCGGGCTACGCCGACCTGCCCGCCTACAATAATGCTGTGGCCGCGCACGTCATAGGGCCTGTCGAGGCATTGATGGATGGTCGCGGTCAACCCGGCTATGTCCTCTTCTCCAGCGTGCAGTTTGAAGAGCAGAAAGCGTTTGTGATCCGTGCACCCGACAGCATCGAACCGGGCACAGTCGGTCAGCGCCAGGCCGATCTGTTGCAGCAGAATGTCGCAATAGTCAGGCCCGAGCATCTGGCTGATCTTTTCAAGCCGCCTGGCCTGGCAAGCAAACACCAGTCCTTTCCTGCCTGAGCCTTCGGTCGTATAGGTGACCATGCCGTCGATCTGGTTGCAGAAGCCATTGAGGTTGAACAGCTCGGTCAGAGGATCATGGTCGGCAGCGTAGGCCAGCCGGATCTGCTCAAGGTAGGCATCGGTAATGTCTTGGAAGAGCAGGGTAATCACCTTGTCCTCTTCCTTCTGCTCTTTGCCATCCGGTGCAATCAGCGACGGCGTGATCGAGTATTCGAAATAGCGCGTGCCTTCATTGCGCATGATGGACAGGGTCTGGTAATTGGCAGAGGGTTTCGTGGCCGTGCTGCCTTTGAGACCGTCCGCTATCCTTCGGCCGAATTCCCATGGCAGGGCGCTGGCAAAGAGGTCGCCCTTTTTTGCCTCGTAGCCAAAGCGGGCCAGCATGGCGCCGGCCTGTTGGCTTATGCTGATGATCCGGCCATCTGCGCCGACAATGACGATGCCGGTCAGACTGTCCTTGACGATGGTGTCGAGCAGGTCCGAGATGCTTTTGCCATGCCTGTGAGAGAGATTGAGCAGGATGGACTTGATGCTGACGTCGGTCAGCGTGACGATGACGCCGGTCGCCAGCAGTGTGGCCAGCAGGATACCCGTGTCCAGCAGGATGTGCTCGTCGGCATAAAGACGATAGCCGAGAAACTCGATACCAGTTGCCAGCAACAACAGACCCGCGATGCGGCTGTAGGTGTTGAAGGGGCCAAACAACAGTAGGAACAGCGTAGGCAGCATGGCTAGAGTGCCGATGACATAGACCCAGCTATGTGGCGCTCTCTGCAGGTTGGTACCCTGTATCAGATTCTCTGCGGCGAGGATCTGCAGCTTGGGGCCGCTCATGACGCCAAACACCGGCACGGCCATCGTGTCACGCAGTTCTGCCGCGCCCGCGCCGACAAGAACCTTGCGGCCTTTCAAGGCATCCGGGGCAAGGGTTCCGTCCAACAGATCGATGACGGAATAGGTCGGGATGCTGGCAGGATCAATGTTGAAGTTGACCAACTGGCTTGTCGCTTCGATCTGCTGCAGTCCACCCAGTGTGCTGGTAAGCGAGGGGAACAGCTCGCCATCGATGGATTGGGCCAGGGGAAAGGATCGCACAAATCCGTCCGGATCGGCGATGACGTTGACAGTGGCAAGCCAGGCGCTGTTGGACAAAGCCTCGACGGGGCGATTGAAGCGCAGGGCATCGGCTTCCATGCGGGCAGTGGCAAACTGCTGGAAGACGGCAAGGGTCACTGGACCGGCGGCACTGTCCAGCGCCTCGGCAAAGGCCTGATCCTCTTCGGTTATGGATTTGGAGGAAAAGTCGATGTCGAAGGCCAGTTCCTCGGCTCCGGCGTTAAAGCTCTTGCGGATGATGTCTGCATAGATGGAGCGGTTCCATGGCCAGACGCCGATGGACGTCAGGCTCTTGTTGTCGATCTCGAGCAACACAATTCTGCCCGACGCCTGCCGGGTCTGCATGGCCATGCGCTGTTCCGCGATGCCGTTGTCCAGACGAACAAACCAGCCGCTCTCGCGCGCCAGAGCGCAGCAGAGAAAGACGACCAGCAGCGTCGCGATGCGAAAGAAGGAGACCCGCTTCATCAAAAGCCCGATTTTCTAGAGGAACCATTTCTGGTCACTCTAGAAAAGAAAGGTTGAGCAAACTTTGTCGCTGTGGCGGTGGAGCCTTGTTTTCTTGTTATGGTAAAGGAAGTGTCAAAGTCGTTCGGCCCTGGACCGGATGAGGTCGGACACCCGTTCCGCATTGTCGTTGGCCAGCGAGCCATCGGCGTTGAGCATGTTGTTCTCGAAGCCGATGCGGACCTTGCCACCAAGGCTCTCGGCCTTCAGCAGACAGGCGTTTTCTCTGGCGCCGAAGGCACAGCAGGCCCAGTCCACTGTTGTCTGCAACTGCGCTTCCAGCCTCTGCTTGCCCGAAACGAAGGGGAGGAGGTCTTCCGGTGAAGACACCTGCCCCTCGGTGTAGCGGCCAAGGACGAAAAGCAATTGCAAGGCCCCATGGGGAATGATGCCCCTCTGGCAGAGATCGGTGAGAAGCGCGACTTCCTCCCTGCTGTAAAGGATGTGCTGGATGGCAACGCCCTTTTCCGCCTGTTCGTGATAGAATCGCCTGATGTCTGGCGTTTCGCCATCGCTCAGCATTTCCCGCACGGAAATGGACACCGCCGATGGTGCGACCGCTTCCACCACGGCTCTTTGCTCGCTCGGGCTATATTGGCCCACGGCCTCGGTGGTGATCTGGGCGTACAGGTCGGGCGTCTGTCGCGTCAGTTCTGCGAGCAGCTCCCGGTATAGCCCCGCATCAAGACTATGCCTGCCGTCGGCATCCCGCACATGGGCGTGGATGCCATCGGCGCCCGCTTTCTGGCAGGCGATGGCCGTGGCAACGGTCTCCTCGATGGTAACCGGCAGGGCGGGGTGATCCGCCTTGCCCTTACGTGCGCCATTGGGGGCGATCATGATCGCCGGAAGCGGCGCCAACGCCATCGGTGCCGTCATGGCAGCACCTTGTCGATGGCGATCTTCAGCTTGGCAACCAGTTCCTCGATATGGCTGTCTTCATAGATGAAGGGGGGAGCGAGGAGGATGTGGTCGCCGAACCTGCCGTCGATCGTGCCGCTCATCGGGTAGCAGATGAGACCGGCATCGAAAGCTGCCTTCTTGAGATGCTTGGCGACGGCCAGAGCGGGGTCGAACGGCTTCTTGCTCGCCTTATCCTCGACAAACTCGATGCCGAGAAACATGCCGCGGCCACGGATGTCACCGACATGGGGATGGGCACTGAAAGCTGTCTCCAGTGCTGCCCTTACCTTTTTGCCAGTTTCCCGGGCCCGTTCAACCATGCCGCCATCCGTGAGCTTGGTCAGGACTGCCAGAGCGGCCGCTGCTGCCGTCGGGTGGCCGATATAGGTGTGGCCATGCTGGAAAAAGCCGGTGCCGCTTTCGATGGCCTCATAGATCTTGCCGGTGCAGAGCATGGCTCCGATCGGCTGATAGCCCGCGCCAAGGCCCTTGGCTGTGGTCAGGATGTCCGGTGCAATGCCGTCCTGCTCACAGGCAAACAGTGTGCCTGTTCTGCCCATGCCGCACATGACTTCATCAAGCACCAGAAGGATGCCGTAGTTGTTGCAGATTTCGCGAATGCGCTTGAAATAGCCCTCGACCGGCGGCAGAGCCCCTGCCGTCGCGCCGACCACCGGTTCGGCGAAGAAGGCCATGACATTCTCTGCGCCGATGCGCTGGATTTCGGTTTCCAGCTCATTGGCAACCCGCTGGCCATAGTCAAAGGCGCTCTCGCCTTCCTTGCGGTCGCGATATTCATAGCAGGGCGAGATATGGCTGGTCTCGATCATCAGAGGCGCGAAGGGCTCGCGTCGCCACAGATTGCCACCGGTTGCCAGCGCGCCAAGGGTGTTGCCGTGATAGCTCTGGCGACGGGCGATGATATGGCGTCGCTGTGGCTGGCCGATTTCCAGAAAATACTGGCGGGCCAGCTTGATGGCGGATTCGATGGCTTCCGAGCCGCCGGACACCAGATAGACGCGCTCAAGGCCTTCGGGGGCGTGCGCGATCAGCTTGTCGGCCAGTGCTTCGGCCGGCTTCGAGGTGAAGAAACTGGTGTGGGCGAAGGGAACGGCATCCAGCTGCTGCTTGATGGCGTTGATGACGTCCTGATCGCCATGACCAAGGCAGGATACCGCGGCCCCTCCCGATCCATCCAGATAGCATTTTCCTTCGGTGTCATAGAGATAGACGCCATTTGCGTGATCGACAGTTGGGAGATTGGATTTGGTGTGGCGAGGGAAGATGTGGGACATGGGCGTGCCTGCTGATAGGGCGGAAAAGGATCCGCAGCAACGATTTCAAGGGACGATTTCAAGATGCCGGGCGGAGCTCGCCCGGATCGTTCCAAGGGCTGAGGTATATATCAAAGAAACATTTGTTTCAACTATTGACTTTCTTTAAAACAATTGAAATTTTAGTGTCTGGACATGCGACTTTTGATGGAGCCAGTTGCAGGGCATGCAGTCGATCGAGGACAGGATTTCTGGCCAATACAGCCAGTTGAGCGAGCGCTTGAAGCAGGCCGCCGATTTCGTGGTCGATCATGAAATCGATGTCGCGACCCACTCCCTGCGGACCGTATCCGCCATGGCAGGATTGGCGCCTTCCACCTTCACCCGCCTGTCGCAGGCGCTTGGCTTTGCCAGTTATGAAGAGATGCGTGATGTGTGCCGGGCCCGGATGGGGCGGCAGGCGCTGTCCTTTTCCGAGCGGGCCAGCCTGCTTGTGCGCAATGGGGCCGATGACGGGGCGCGTTCATTCTTCGAGCAGCAGTCTTCGGCCAGTCTCGAAAATCTCGGGCGCATGGAACGCGATCTCAATCAGGAGCGGCTTGTCGACGTGGTCGAACAATTGAACAGCGCCCGGCAAGTGCTGCTGTTCGGTGCCTTCAGTTCCACCGGCTTCATGGAGTATTTTGGCTATCTGGCCCGCTATTTTGCCGACAACTGGAAGGTGATCGGGCGTATGGGGGCCTCCCTCAGCTCGGCGATGGTGGGGCTCAATGACAAGGACGTGGTTGTCGTCCTGACCATGGCACCCTATGCCCGACGGGCGATCGTTGCTGCCGAGATGGCGGCTGACGCCGGCGCTTATGTGCTTGTAATCACCGATGATATCGCCTGCCCCGCGTTATCCCGTGCATCGGCCAGTTTCATCGTGCCGACAGAGAGTCCACAATTCTTTTCTTCTTATGCCGCAACGCTTGTGCTAATTGAAACAATTGTAGGAATGCTGGTTGCTAGAGCGGGGGATAGTGCTCGCGCCAGGATTGAAGAGGTGGAAAACCGGAACCGCCAATATGGCGAGTTCTGGGATTGAACAAATCTGGATTTACATATCCATCAACTCAGGGAGAACTTCATGTTGAAGAAATTGACCGTTACAGCAGCTGCCTTGGCTGCAGGTCTGAGCTTTTCTCAGGCTGCCTTTGCCGAAAGCTTCATTTCCATCGGTACCGGCGGTGTAACCGGCGTTTATTATCCAACCGGTGGCGCTATTTGTCGTCTGGTCAACAAGGGTCGCAAGGAACACGGCATCCGCTGCTCGGTCGAATCAACCGGCGGCTCGGTCTACAACATCAACACCATTCGTGACGGTGAGCTGCAGTTCGGTGTGGCCCAGTCCGACTGGCAGTATCATGCCTATCACGGCACATCCAAGTTCGAGGACAAAGGCCCGTTCGAAGATCTTCGCGCCGTTTTCTCCATCCATCCGGAACCGTTCACCGTTGTTGCCCGTGCTGACGCCGGCGTGAAAAATTTTGCCGACCTCAAGGGTAAGCGCGTCAATATCGGTAACCCTGGGTCCGGTCAGCGTGGCACCATGGAAGTGCTGATGGAAGCCCTCGGGTGGACCAATGCCGATTTTGCTCTGGCAACGGAGCTCAAAGCTGCTGAACAGTCTGCAGCCCTGTGTGACAACCAAATCGATGCCATGGTCTACACCGTCGGCCATCCGTCCGGTTCCATTCAGGAAGCCACCACGGCCTGTGATTCGGTGCTGGTTGCTGTTGACGGCCCAGCTGTTGAAAAACTCATTTCCGACAATGCCTACTATCGTTCTGCCACCATTCCCGGCGGCATGTATCGTGGCAACCCGGATGACGTGAAGACCTTCGGTGTTGGCGCCACTCTGGTGACCTCTGCCAAGGTTTCCGACGACGCTGTCTACACCGTTGTGAAATCCGTGTTTGAAAACTTTGATGCCTTCAAGAAGCTGCATCCCGCTTTCGCTCACCTGAAGCCGGAAGAAATGATCAAGGACGGCCTGTCCGCTCCTCTGCATCCGGGTGCAGTGAAATATTACAAGGAAAAGGGCTGGATGTAAGTCCCCGGTCTTTTCGCGCTTCGGGGGGACTGTCCCGAAGCGCTCAATCGCTGCTGCGACCGGACCCGGCTCAGTCGGGTCCGGCTTTCCATAATGAATAATAACGCTATCGCCGATCAGTGCTGTAGAAACTGTCTGACGGTTTCGGCTTGATTGAAATCGCGCTTTGGAGCGATGGCAGGGGGCTGCAATCTATGTCACAGAAAAAAGCGTCTGGGCGCCCGCTTTCTGAAGAGGAACTTCAGGAGCTGGTGGCCTCAACGGATGCGGGAGCACGAAATCCGGTCGGTCCGATCGGAACCTTTTTGGCCATTGTCGCCCTTGTCTGGGCTGCCTTTCAGGTTCTGCTGGCGTCACCGATTTCCAACTATGTCCTGCCGTCCGACCTGATCAACAACTCGCGTCAGGTTCATCTGGCCTTTGCCATTTTTCTTGCCTACATGGCCTATCCCGCACTGAAAAGCAGTCCGCGCCACCATATTCCGATTCAGGACTGGATCTTCGCGCTGGCCGGAACCTTCATCGCGCTCTATGGCCTGTTCTTCTATGACAAGGTCGTCAACAATGGCGGTCTGGCCGACGATGTTGACAAGTGGGTCGCGCTGGCTGGTCTGCTGCTGCTGTTCGAGGCCGCGCGACGGGCGCTTGGCCCTGCCATGGCGACCATCGCGGTCATCTTTCTGATCTATGTGTTCTTCGGTGCTTCCGACTGGGTACCGGAAGTCATTCGCTGGAAAGGGGCCTCGCTGAAAAAGGCCATGAGTCACATGTGGATCACGTCCGAGGGCGTGTTCGGTATTGCGCTCGGTGTTTCGACCAAATTCGTGTTCCTGTTCGTGCTGTTCGGTGCCTTGCTCGACAAGGCCGGTGCGGGCAACTATTTCATCAAGATGGCCTTTGCCGCGCTCGGCCATCTGAAGGGCGGGCCGGCCAAGGCTGCCGTCGTAGGCTCGGCAGCCACGGGGCTTATCTCCGGTTCGTCGATTGCCAACGTTGTGACCACCGGCACCTTCACCATTCCGCTGATGAAGCGGGTGGGTTTCACCTCCGAACAGGCTGGGTCTGTCGAGGTGGCGTCTTCGGTGAACGGCCAGATCATGCCGCCGGTGATGGGGGCAGCTGCCTTCCTGATGGTGGAATATGTGGGCATTTCCTACATGGAAGTGATCACCCATGCCTTCCTGCCAGCCATTCTGTCCTATGTGGCGCTTGTCTATATCGTTCATCTGGAAGCGGTGAAACGCAACATGCCGACCATCGGCACCAAGGCCGTTTCCACCATGCGCACCATCATCGGCATGTTCCTGTTCTTCATCGGCTTTGCCGCCATCTGCTATGGCATCAAATATCCGATTGGCTGGATCACGGCCATGGTTCCGGAAGAGGCCAGCTGGATTCTGGCGGCGCTGGTGTTTGTCGCCTATCTGCTGCTGCTCAAGCTGGCGGCCTCGGTTGAGGATCTGGTGCCCGATGATCCGAATGCCAAGGATATTGTGCTGCCCGAGGTCAAGGACATCTACAAGACCGGGCTCTACTATCTGCTGCCGATCGTGGTGCTGGTCTATTTCCTGATGATCGAGCAGAAGTCTCCGGGGCTTTCGGCCTTCTGGGCGACGGCACTGCTGTTCGTCATCCTGCTCACCCAACGGCCGCTGAAGGCGATGTTCCGTGGCGAAAACGACTATGTGAATGCCTTCAATGCAGGGGTCAATGACCTTGGCATTGGCATGATCGATGGTTCGCGCAACATGATCGGCATCGGCCTTGCCACGGCAACCGCCGGTGTGATCGTGGGTACGGTGACGCTCACCGGCATCGGTCAGGTGATGGCCGATCTGGTGGAGCTGATCTCCGGCGGCAATCTGGTGCTGATGCTGATCTTCGTGGCGATGCTGTCGCTGGTGCTCGGCATGGGGCTTCCCACCACGGCGAACTATATCGTCGTGTCCTCGCTCATGGCTGGTGTGGTCGTGCAGCTGGGGGCGCAGTCCGGCCTTGTTGTGCCGCTGATCGCCGTCCATCTGTTCGTGTTCTATTTCGGCATCATGGCGGACGTGACGCCGCCTGTGGGGCTGGCCTCCTTTGCCGCGGCTGCGGTGTCAGGGGGCGATGCGATCAAGACGGGGTTCACCGCCTTCTTCTATTCGCTCCGAACAGTGGCGTTGCCCTTCGTCTTCATCTTCAATACCGATCTCATCTGGTATGATGTCACCTGGTATCAGGGGCTACTGGTTGCCGTCATCGGGGTCATCGCCGTGCTGGCTTTTACCGCCGGGACGATGGGGCAGTTCGTGACCAAGAGCCGTCTCTACGAGAGCGTGGCGCTTGTGCTGATTGCCTTCATCCTGTTCCGTCCGGACTTCTTCATGAACCGGATCCAGCCTCCCTTCGAGGTGGTTGAACCGGCGAAGGTCTCCGATGCCTTTGGCAGGATCGGGGCCGGGCATGAGATCAGGCTCAATATTTCCGGTCCGGATTTCGACACCGGCTCCATCAAGGAAACCACTCTGGTGCTGACCGCCGGCAATGAACAGGGCGGGGAAGCCCGTCTGGCGGCTCAGGGTTTGACCATTCTCGACGAGGGTGGTGTGGCCAAACTGGATGAGCCGATGCCGGGAACACCATTCTTTGAAACGCTGGGCGGGTTTGACTTCTATGCGGATGAGCCGGTGCAGATCACGCATGCCGAAGTCAAGGCCGATCAGTTGCCGAAGGATTTGATCTATATTCCGGGGCTTTTGCTGCTGGGGCTGGTCTATATGCTGCAGCGGGCACGTGTCAGGCGCGAGGAGGAGGTGCCAGCATGATCAATACGGTTCTATGCGCGCTGGATATTAGCCAGGAGAATGATGCGCCTGTGCTGAAGACGGCAAACAAGATTGCCAGGCTGGAAGGGGCGCGACTGGACATCGTCACGGTCGTTCCCAATTTCAGCATCTCTCTGGTGAGTTCCTATTTCGACGACAATTTTCAGAAGCAGGCCGTGCAGGATGCAAAGGTTGCTCTGAAAAAGCGGGTCGCCGACATTCTCGGAGACGACCATGTTGCAGATCTGCGCCACATTGTGGCGTCGGGATCGATCTATGAAGAGATTCTGGAAACAGCTCTGCAGGATGATGCCGACCTCATCGTCATCGGCGCCCACAAGCCGGACCTGCGGGAAATGCTTATTGGGCCGAACGCGGCGCGCGTGGTGCGCCATTCCAAATGTTCGGTCTATGTGGTGCGGGAAAGCTGAGCCTGCCTGAAGACGTCAACAAAAAGGCCGTCCGGTTGTCCGGGCGGCCTTTTTGTCATGATCTGGGGGCCTACCTTGTTTCGCAGGCCTTTCTCAGAAGTCGATGGTGCCGTATTTTTCCATCATCATGCCACGGATGATCATGTTGGCGGAGCGGCGGCTCTGGGCCATCGGCAGGTCATAGACCACGGCCAGACGGTTGAGCGCTTTCACGTCCACATCATGGGGCATGGGAGAGAGCGGATCGACAAAGAAGATGAGGCCGTCGAGCTTGCCTTCGGCGATCATTGCGCCGATCTGCTGGTCACCGCCCAGCGGGCCGGAGAAGAGCGGGGTGATATCCAGCTCGGGAAAGGCCTGCTTGATGCGTCCGCCGGTGGTGCCGGTGCCGACAAAGGTCGCCTTTCTCAGAAGATTGAGATGCTTGCCAACCCAATCGACAATGTCATCCTTCTTCGCATCATGGGCCACCAGTGCGATACGGAGCGGGGCATCGTCGTCCTTGTGTTCATTGTCTTGCATGCTTGCGTTTCCTCATGCCGTTGTGGCCTGTTCATCATGCGCCTTGAGGGCCGGGGGAGCCCGCTATCCCATTTGGCATGAATGGCCATTGTGGTTGTTCCCAGTTTTAGGCATGAAATGATTTTTGTCTAGTTAATCAACGCGATCAGGACGTTATGTCCGTGGGGAATTACCTAAAGGGATAGCAAATCTGCAGCCGAGCCAGGCTAGATGCTGCCGTGACGCGGGCCTGGGCGCCGGGTTGGCCTGTCAAAGATCGTCCGTCCGAACAGCGATGCGGTCAGATCCCTGAGAATATCCGCCGTCTTGCCGCGATGATCGAGGAAAGGATTGAGCTCGACAAGGTCAAGCGAGGTGACCAGTCGGCTTTCATGCAGCAGTTCCATGATGAGATGGGCCTCGCGCAGGGTCGCACCCCCCGGCACCGTAGTGCCGACCGCGGGTGCGATGTCCGGATCAAGGAAATCGACGTCAAGGCTCACATGGAGCATGGCGTTCTTCGATTTTACCTCATCGATCAGCTCCATCAGCGGGCGGATGACGCCGAGCTCGTCAAGAACGCGCATGTCGTTGATCTTGACGTGATGCTGGCGCAGCAGCTCGCGCTCCTTGTTGTCGATGCTGCGGATGCCCATCATGTGCACATTGGCCGGGTTGATCGGGTGTTCCAGCGACGGCTCATAGAGGCCAGCCAGTTCGGGCAGGCCGCAGAACGCGGCGACGGACATGCCATGCATATTGCCGCTTTCCGTAGTCGAGGGGGTGTTGAAGTCGGTGTGGGCATCAAGCCAGAGCACGAACAGCTCCCGTCCCTGTTCTGCTGCATGACGGGCAACACCGGCAACCGACCCCATGGCGAGGGAATGGTCACCACCCATGAACACGGGAAAACCCGTCCGGGCCAACTGATACGAGATGTCCGCCAGCGTGCGGGTCCAACTGGAGATCCGGTCAAAATGGTTGGCCTTGCCCACAGGCGCGATGGTCGGGGCTCCCTGCTCGCCCTTGGTGCGGGGCTGGAGGTTGCCGTGGTCGATGCAGGAAAAGCCAAGCCCCTCCAGAGTTTCCCGGATTCCGGCGGTACGCAAGGCATCCGGCCCCATCAGGCAACCCTTCTCGTGGGTGCCATCCTGCACCGGAACGCCGATGAGATGAATGACTGGCGGGGTATCTTCCGTTGCATCCTGAGCAGTGGCTGGCATGGTGTTTCTTGCTCCCTGATTCCTGGGCTGGTTGATCTGGGAGGCAATAAACGAGAGAGGCGCGGCAAGAAAAAGGGGCGATCTTTTATAAAAATCGTCAGAAATTGCTCGAAATGACAGGGCCAATTGCGCAAATTGTCAGATGCGGTTTGCTGAGAGACGCGATTTTGGCTGGCGTTGCAACTTTATCGCGACGCCAGCCTCAAATCGGGTCGTCCAATCCTGATCGGGCGGATTAGTTGCCGAACAGGCCCTTGGTGATGCCCTGTAAAAGTTGCTGCTCCAGTTTGGGCTTGGTGCCGTTGTTGTTGTTCTGTTGCTGGTTGTTGCCTTGCGGGGCCAGCAGCTGGTTGAGATCGACGCCCAGCTTGTCGGACTGCTTCTGCAGTTCCTTGGTGACATTCTTCTCGATCTTCTGGATGGCCTTCGAGGCATCCTTGCCGGCGCCACCCATCTGCTCGAGTGACTTGAGGATCGCCTGCGGGTTCTCCAGAATGCCGGCAATATCGGGATAGATGCGCGGCTTGGTGAGTTTGCCCTTGATGATGATCGGAATCGGCACGCCGTCGGCATTGACCGGCCCGCCCTGACCCTTCAGCTTGGCGATGACTTTCGGGGTTGTCTTGTAGTTGATCGTCATGTTGGGCAGATCGATGGATCCGGCACCGGACAGGCGGAACAGCGGGCTCAACATTGACAGATCATTGTTGCTGGCGACGCCATTCTGGAAGACAAAGCTGGCCGTCAGGGCCGAGAAATCAGTGCTCTGGGCATCGGACGAGGCCCAGCCATCGAGGATGTTGCCCTGCAGGCTGCGCAGCATCTGAGGAATGTTGATGCCATTGATCTGGCCGTCCTTGATCTCGATAGAGCTGGTGCCGTTGAGCTGTTTGATGATCTGTGCCTGGCTGGCACCCTGCGCCGTCAGGTCGATGGTGACGCCCCCTTTGCCACTGAGGGCGCGCATGCCGATGGTATCGGAAAGGAACGGTTTCATGTTGAGACCGGAGAGGGCGAATTTAGCGGCCAGTTTGGCCGGTTTCGTTCTGGCGTCAACCGAGACCTGACCGTTGCCCTTGCCGCTGTAGAGAGCCATCTGCGACAGGGTCGTCGTCAACTGGCCTCCGGCAACCTTGGCCGTCAGCCCCACCGGCCCCATGGCGATGTCGCGAGCGACAAGGGTCTTGGCCGAGAAGGTCAGGTCTGCCTTGATGGTGTTGAGGCCGGAGAAGTCGATTGGGCTGGTGTCCCATCCGGTCTGGGCTGCCTGGCGGCTTGCCTGACCATTGGCACCGCGGCCCTGTTCCTGGCCATTGCCCATGAAGGGGGTTGCGTCGAGCCGGTCAAAGGCAAAGGAGCCGGAGATGCTTGGAATGGTTCCTGCGACATAGTCCAGCGTGCCGGTGCCCTTGGTCTGGCCCATTTCCAGCGACAGGTTCTTGAGGGTCGTCCGATCGGCGCCAAGGTCCATCTGGCCAGACAACAGCACCGGCAGGTCCGGAGTGCCATTGGTGACGGCTTGCCCCAGCCACGCCAGCAGCCTCTTGCTGGAACCGGTCTTGATGGTCAGCTTGCTGCCTGAAAGGCTCAGCTTGGCCGGATTGAGACGGCCGGCAAGCGCCAGCGACAGGTCCTTGGCCTGAAGCGACAGGCTGGCGGGAACGGGAGCATTGGCAATCAGCTCGCCCAGTCCGATCCGGCTGCTGTAGCGGAGGGTTTCGCCATTCCAGTTGAAGGCGCCGGAAATGTCGACCGGATCATCGAGATTGGCGATCTTGATCTGGCTGGACAGGTTGGTGATGGAGCCGGTGGGCCGATTGGGAATGGCTGCTTCCAGTGCCGGGTTGGAATACTGACCCTTCTGCAGGGTCACGGTGCCTGCCAGATTGCCCTTTTTGGAAATTTCCTCGGCGCTGAGTCCCTGGGCTGCAAAGTTGATGTTGGCCGAGACCATGCCCGACATCGGGCTCTTCTGGCCTGCCAGTGAGGCCATTTCCCCCACGTCCAGTTCGCGGGCGGTGAGCGATCCGTTCCAGACCAGTTTGCTGATGTCGCCATTCAGGATCGCCTGAACATTGCCCTTGGCCAGATTGGCCGACTTCAGGTCGACCGTCAGCTTGCCGTTGGTGAGCTGGGTGAGCAGCTTGACCTGCCGCAGCGACTGACCCTGATAGGTCACGCGACCGGCGCGGAAATCGAGGGTCGCATCGAAATCCTGAAGCAGTGACAGATCCGTCCGGGTCGCGCTGTCTTTGCTTCCTGAGCTGGATTTGGCATTGGCGCTGTTGAGGAGTTCATCGAAATTGAGTGTCGAGCTGTCGATGGCCAACCGGATGAGCGGATTGCCACTGGTCGATGCGGTGAAAACCCGTGCCGCCGCCTTCACCTGCTGCTTATCGAGGGTCAGGGACAGGCTCGGCAGGCGAATTTCATTGTTCAATGCCACGACCGAGCCTTCAATGTTGGCGGTCTTGACGTCAAGCATCGAGCCATCCGCACCGATCCAGTCCATGAACTGGGTGACATTGCCGATGTTGGCGGCATAGTTGGCGGTAAACAGCTGCGCGCCCTTGAGAGCCAGTTCGCCAACGACCTTGGCCTTGAAAAGGTCGCCGTCAATGGACAGGTCAAGGGCGGAGGACTGTCCGTTGATTGCCCTCCCGGTGTTGGCAAGGCTGCCCGTAATGGAGAGGGAACGGTCTTTGTAGGGCAGGGTGGCTTCGATCTCTGCCGGCCCGTTGAAGTCGGGAATGCGCACCGTGGCATTGAGACCGGAGACCAGCTCGGAGGTGTGGCCGCCTTCGTCGATGGTGACGATTTGGGCATCATTGATGGTCAGGCCGCGCAGGCTGAGAGCGGAAAGGTCTAGCGCCTCATTGGCCGCAGCCGGGGTCGCTGTCGCGCCTCCGGGGGCTGCGGGGTTCGCCGACTGGTTGCCTGATGTGGCGGTCTCGGCGGCTGCACCCTTTGCGATCGTGATGACCGGTTTGTCGAGAGTGATGCCGGTGATGTCGGCCTTGCCTTTCATCAGCGGAGAAAGGGCGAGGCCGAAATCGAGCTGCCGCACAGAGAATAGCGGTTTGTCCTGCTTGTCCTTGAGCGAGACACTTTCTGTGGTCAGCTTGATGCCGGTGATGAAGGAAAGAGAAACGTCGCCGCCGATGGCCAGCGTCATGCCCGTCTGGTCCTTGACGAGAGCGACCACCTGCGCCTTGAGATAGTCTGTCGACAGGAAGGCGGGGACCAGCAACAGTGCCATGACAATCAGGATAATCGCCGAAACAATGGAAATAATGATATTTCTCACCAAACTCTCCTGTTCTTCTGCACCCCTGACGTACAGGGCGGGTTCCCTGCACTCCGAATCAACTCCCGATGACCATCATAATTGCATACGTGAAAATTCTACAATCGGCTTGAAACATTCAGCAGCATTTTGCCTGCTTTCGGCAAAGGGCGACTTTTTATCCTCTGATGATCGTACAAAGGCGGTGAGTGGAAAACTATGCACTTGAATTCATTTGTTGATGGAACTCAAATGACTTGTCACATATTGATATTACAAGTCTTGCCAAGTTACACGAAGCAATGGATTGGGGTATGAAATGAGCTCTCTGGAAGTCGTTTGGTCCGATTTGGTCCGCCACCGTCAGGAAATGTCTGACTTTACCCTGCGTGCAGCCTTCGCCGAGGATGCAGACAGATTTGAGCACTATTCCGCTGAAATGGACGGCTGTCTGACGCTGGACTACTCGCGCAACCGCATCCAGGAAAAGACCCTGATGCTGCTGGAAAATCTGTTGCTGCAGGCGGGTGTCGCCGAGCGCTACAGGGAAATGAAGACCGGCGTCGCCATCAACAATACTGAAAAGCGTTCGGTGCTGCATATCGCCCTGCGTGGTAGCGTTGATGAGGATCTGGTGGTCAATGGTCAGGCCATTGCCGCTGATGTCAATGCGGTCAAGGCGCGGCTTTACGCTTTTGCCAAGGATGTGCGTGACGGCTCGATTGCTGCCAAGGATGGCAAGCCCTTCACCGACGTGGTCAATATCGGCATTGGCGGTTCCGATCTCGGGCCGCACATGGTCACCGCCGGTCTTGCCGCTTTCCATGACGGTCCGCGTGTGCATTTCGTCTCCAACGTCGACGGCGCCCACATGGGTGACACGCTCAAGGCGCTTGATCCGGCCCGTACCCTGTTCCTCGTTGCTTCCAAGACCTTCACCACGCAGGAAACCATGACCAACGCCCGTGCCGCCAAGGCATGGCTCGTTGCGGCTTTGGGCGAAGATGCAGTCGGCGACCATTTTGCCGCCCTGTCCACCAACAAGGATGGTGTGGAAGGCTTCGGCATCAGCACCGAGCGGATGTTTGAATTCTGGGACTGGGTCGGCGGACGCTATTCGGTCTGGTCTGCCATCGGTCTGCCAGTGATGATCGCCATCGGACCGGAAGGCTTTGAAGAGTTCCTGGCCGGGGCCCGTTCCATGGACCACCATTTCGAGACGGCACCGTTCCGCGAGAACCTGCCGATGCTGATGGCTGCCCTCGGCCTGTGGTATCGCAATATCTGGGCCTGTGCGTCTCTGGCCGTGCTGCCTTATGATCAGCGACTAGAGTATTTCTCTGCCTTCCTGCAGCAGCTGGACATGGAATCCAACGGCAAGCGGGTTCGGCGCAATGGTTCCGATATCCTGCGAGCCTCCGGTCCGGTGATCTGGGGGCAGTCGGGAACCAATGGCCAGCATGCCTTCTATCAGGAACTGCATCAGGGTCATGACATCATCCCGTGCGAATTCCTCGTTGCGGCCAATCCGACCGATGCCGATCAGGGCCAGCATGAACTCTTGCTTTCGAACTGTCTGGCGCAGGTCGAGGCGCTGGCCTTTGGCCGTACTGCCGAGGAAGCCAAGGCCCAGCTCGAGGCCTCCGGCAAGTCTGCCGAGGAAGTGGCTGAACTGGTGCCGCACAAGGTGTTCCCGGGCAACCGTCCGACCTCGCTGCTGTTCTATGACGCGTTGACGCCGAAGATGCTTGGTCGTCTGATTGCGCTTTACGAACACAAGGTGTTCGTGCAGGGCGTTGTCTGGGGTGTCAACAGCTATGACCAGTGGGGCGTCGAGCTTGGCAAGGAACTGGCCAACAAGCTGGCCCCGGCCGTTAAGTCGGCCGAGCGCGGGGAAGGTGATCCGGCCATTCTCGACCGCCTCAAGGCCTATCGCGCCAAATAGGCCGTATCCTTCGGCTTCGGATGGCAAGAATCCAGCCCGCCGGTTTGCTCCGGCGGGCTTTTGCTTTGGTGGCTGCCTTTGACAGGTGCGGTCCACCAGTGCGCCCTGCCAACTGGCAAAGTCATGAGGAGTTCCAGCTTGAAAGCCTTGATCATTATCGACATGCAACGGGAAATGCAGCGCCGCCTCGAGGCGGGGCGAAATTGCGTCAATGGTGAAGCGCCAGATCGGATTGCAGCCCTCGCGTCCGCCTTCCGGCAAAAGGGCCTGCGGGTTGTCCATGTGCGCCATCGTGACGACGATCCGCGGTCTTCCATGCATGCCGATGCGGCTGGTTATCCGCCCATGGTCTGCGCCGAAGCGCTTGATGGGGAAGCGGTTTTCATCAAACACACCTCGTCCGCCTTTGCGTCGACCGATCTTGAGGCGCATTTGCGCAAGGAGGGCATTGGTGAGCTGGTGGTGACGGGCGCGGTGGCCGGTTTTTGTGTCAACAGCACAGTGAGGGCCGGTGCGGATCTTGGCTTTGCCATGACGGTTGTGCGCGATGCCGTGGTCGGCTTCGATTTACCCGACGCCGGGCTGTCGGCGCAAGTGATCTTCGATGTCACCATGGCGCATCTGGAGGCAGACTTCGCTCGCATCATTGATACCTCTGAGGCGATGGCTGTCTAGAGCCAGCCCCTTGCTGAGCGGCCCGGCTGTTGTTCCGACCTCTCAATCCTGTTGACATGGCGGCAGAAAGCGCCGACAAGTCCTCCCTGAAGTCGGCTTGATCCTGCGACCTGTCTCCGGGTAAGCCGCCCGAAAGCCTCGTCTGCCCATATCCTTCTCTATTCCAGTTCTTATCTGCGCCCTTTCAATAGCCCGCTGTATAACGCCCCATGATCAATATTCTCACCGTCACCCTGCCCATATTCCTGCTCATCGGTGTGGGGTATGTTGCCGCCTATTTCAAAATTGTCGGCGCCACTGACATTGCGAGTATCGGACGCTTTGTGCTCAACATCACAATGCCCGCGCTCATCATCGTGGCATTCCAGAGCCATCCCATCGGGCAAATCCTCAACTGGACCTATCTCATGGCCTACGGGGTCGGTGCGGTTGCGACCTTTGGGCTGACGACACTGTGCGGGGTCTATCTGTTGAAAAAGGACATCTCCACGAGCGCCATTTACGGGATGGGCACCAGCGTGTCCAACAGCGCCTATATCGGCTATCCGGTTGTCTCCGCCATCATCGGTCCGATCGGGGCCATTTGCATGGCGCTGAATTTTCTGGTCGAAAATATCATCATCATTCCGATGGCGCTGATTTTGGCCGACGCAGGCAGCGGCAAGGGTCAGCAGGTGTCGGTTCTCATTCGCCAGATCCTCTACAAGCTGACAAAGAACCCGATCATTATCGGCATCGTCATCGGTCTGGCCATTTCCCTGTCCGGCATGACATTGCCCGCACCGATCAACAAGGCCCTGTCCCTGCTGGCTGGTGTTTCGAGCCCGACGGCCCTGTTTGTGATCGGCGGCTCACTGCTCGGCCTGCGCCTCAAGGGCATGCGGGGAGATATTGCTCTGGTCTTCATCTTCAAGCTTGTTGTCCACCCCTTGATGGCCCTTCTGTCGGTCATGGTGCTTTTCCCGGGCATCGAGAGGGAATTCGCGATTGGTGCGGTTCTGTTTGCCAGTGTGCCGATGATGAGCGTCTATCCGATTTTCGCCGAAGCCTACCAGTTGGGGCAGCGGGCCGCTGCCGCAGTGTTTGTGGCAACGATGCTTTCCTTCTTCACGATCCCCATTGCCGTCATGGTGGTCCATTCCCTGCTGCCGCTTGGCTGATCTGCCGGACAGCCGCGACCGGTGCAGGGCTTCACTATTCCGCGAGGCTGGAAAAATGGTCCTGCAGATGGCGCTCATAGGCCTTCCACTGGTTGGAGCTTCCCTTGTAGACGGCCTGTCGTACCTGGTGCAGCGAGGCGGTTTGCACAATCCGCTTGTTCTCTTGCGGCGCGAGCATGGCATCTTCCCATTCCAGCCCGACGTAGTGAGCCAGCTTTCTGGATTCATCTTCCTGATTGGAGACCAGCAACTCATAATCCAGATTGTAGACGCGATTGCCGAACTTTTCGTACCAGTATCCCATCAGCTTTCTGTACATCGTGTAGTAGGCGACGGTGTCGGAGATGTCGTATGTATAGCCAAGTCCGCTGCCTGAGAAATATTGCTTGAAATTCGACCAGCAGATCGCTTTCGGGTCTCTGTTGACATTCACGATCCTTGCCGTGGGGAACAGCGTGAAAATTATATTCAAGTATTTGAAATTAAGTGGGAACTTGTCGGTGATGAATGCATTGCCTCCGGCTATTCTCTTGACCCCGGCGATGTATTTTTCTCTGAACGCGTTCATGTCCGCTTCTGAAGGACAGACTTTGCTTTGAAGGATGGCATTGGAGAAGTTGCTGATGTAGGGGAACTCTCCGGCAGCCCCCACCTTGCTGTGACAGGAGAGGATCTGCTCGACGAGCGAGGTGCCCGAGCGTGGCATGCCGAGAATGAAGACCGGGGTGAAATCCGGGTTTTTGCCGACTGGTTGCAGCGAAGCGGCTTCACATTTGTTGTCCCAGTCATAAATGGCTTCAAACAGCTCCTGATCCTGAGACAGATCGTAGTTCAAGGAGCGTTTGCGAAGCGCGTTCCCCTCCGACAGATAGCGGAAGGAACGGTCATGATCCTTGAGATCTTCATGAGCCTTTGCCAGTGCGAAGCAAAGACTGCAGCGCTGATCGATGCTGAGGGCCTCGTTCTTGTAGAGTCGTTTCATGCTCGACAGGATCTCGTCGTTAGGCGCAATCTTCCTCATCATGACCCAATGTCGATAGGTTTCGGTCAATGTCTCATCCAGGTGCAAAGCGGTCTTGAAGCTTTCTTCTGCCGCCTCTGGATTTTGCATCTCCATATGGCAAACACCAATGTTGAAATGGGTGCTCGCCGACTTCGGCTTGACGTCCAGCACCTTCCGGAAGCAACTGATCGCCTGCTCGTGCTGAAGCAATGCTCTTCTGGCAGACCCTTCCGCCGTGTTCAGCGCAACGGATGCAGGGTAATCATGGACCAGCCGGGCGGCGTGTTTGAGAAGGCCGTGAAATTGCCCTTCTTGCAGCAGGGTCTGAATGGTTTTCACGATGCGTTCCGGCGGTTCGCGCGGAATCATGGACATCCGGTTCAACTCGGCTGGTGCCAGCTTTTGGTAGTTGGCGCGAGCCCTGTTGTTGCCGGGATGCTTTTCCAGAATATCGCAGTAAATTTTCAGCGCCTGCCTGATCTGTCCGCCCTTTGCCATTTTGTCTGCGCTTGCCAGAGCGTTTGAAAGACTGGTTTCATCCAGAATGCTGGATTTGTTGTTCATGGCGCGCGTTGTTTCGACGAGCAATTTCTTGAGTGTGAACAGGGACGGGTCATCAAGGCCGAGTCTTTCCGCCTCGATCAGCATCCCCTTGGCCTTGTTGATCATTCCCAATTGAGAGAGAGCACCGATGTAGCTGATCCAGAACAGCAGCGTTTCTGGCCTCTGCCGCAAAGCGGCTTCATAGAATACAAGGGACTGTTCCGGTTTGCAGACTGCGACGGACAAGTCGCCCATATGGTAGTTTGCTTCGGGGTGGTCTGCACAAATCTCGAAAAGTTTGCGATAGAGCCGGAAAGCGTCCTTGTATCTTTCTCTAGCCTGAGCCTCGGTTGCCGCTTTGAATAGGGTTTCGATCGTCTGGTGCATCAAGACATCCTGAATTTTTAGTCAAGCATATATAAACTAACGACTTTATCAAAAGTTTCAATGCCGTGTCGCAAGGGGGCGGGCTCACAGTCGACCTTTCGCTGTGACCAGCCTTTCTCCTGTCGCTCGAATTCATGCATCGTTCGCAATGGTGCGAGATCAGGCTATTCGGCTTCCTTGCGGCGGCGTGCGATGGTCTTGTGGAGGTCGGGAGCTGCGCCGATGAGGGCGCGGGTGTAGGGCTCGCGCGGGTTCTGGAAGATGGCCTCGGTGCGGCCTCGCTCAATGATCCGGCCGCGATACATGACCATGATCTCGTCGGTCACGGAGCGGACGACGGAGAGGTCGTGGCTGATGAAGAGATAGGACAGGTCAAGCCGGTCGCGCAGGTCGGTGAAGAGATCGAGGATCTGGGCGCGAATGGAGACATCGAGCGCTGAGACCGGTTCATCGGCGATGATGATCTTAGGCTTGGTGATCAGCGCCCGGGCGATGGCAATGCGCTGTCGCTCGCCGCCTGAGAACTCGTGCGGAAATTTTTCGGCGTCGTCCGGCGTCAGGCCTACCTGTTCAAGGCTGGTTGCGATGCGTTCGTCGCGTTCTTCACGGCTGATGTCCTTTCGGCACAGATATAGCGGCTCGGCGACCGAGCGACCGATCTTGTGGCGCGGATTGAAGGAGCCGTTGGGGTCCTGAAAGACGATCTGGATATCCCGGCGCACCTTGCGCAGGTCGGACTTGTTGGCCGAATAGGGATCATGTCTGCCGATCTGGACAGAGCCTTCTTGTGGGGCATCGAGCCCAAGCAGGGTACGGGCAAGGGTCGACTTGCCACAACCGGATTCGCCAACCAGACCGATGCTCTGACCCTTGTGGATCGTCAGGTCTACACCATCGACGGCGCGGGTCGCTCGTCTTTCCAGATAGGGGAACTGGCGCGGCAGGGGATAGGTTCGCACCACGCTTTGCGCACTGAGGATCGGGGCGACAGCGGCCAGTGACGGATCGTCGCCGAACAGCGGCGGCTTTTGGCGTTTGGGCTTGTGGGTCGAGGATTCGAACAGCCGGATGCTGTAGGGATGGGCGAGGCTGTCGAACAGCTGCGGCAGAGGACCCTGCTCGACGATGCGACCCTTTTTCATGATGGCAATCGAATTGGCCATGTCGGCCACCACCGCAAGATCGTGGGAAATCAGCATCAGTGCCGACTGGTCCTCGCTCATCAGGTCCTTGAGCAGGCGCAGGATCTCGGCCTGTGAAGTCACATCGAGCGCTGTGGTTGGCTCGTCGGCGATGATGAGGTCCGGCTTCATGGCAATGGCCATGGCGATGACCACCCGCTGGCGCTGACCGCCCGAAAGCTGATGAGGGAAACGGCCCGGCGAGATCTGGTCGGGGTCGAGGCCCACGCGCTGCAACTGGCGTCGCGCCAGTCCTTCGGCCTCGTGGCGGGTGACGGCACTGTGCAGGAGGATGCATTCCTCCACCTGTGCCCCGATGGGTTTTAGCGGATTGAGGGCAGTCATAGGCTCCTGAAAGACCATGCCCATCAGGTTGCCTCGCCGCTTGCAAAGCTGCCGCTCGGGCAGATCGACCAGATTTTCTCCGGCCAGGTGGATCGAGCCGGCAAGGTGGCTCTGGCGCGGCAGCAGCTGCATGATGGACAGCGCCGTCAGGCTCTTGCCAGAGCCGGATTCGCCGACCAGCCCGAGGCATTGGCCGCGTTCGAGCGAGAAGGAGATGTTCTTCAGGATCGGCTTGTCACCAATGGTGAGGCTGACATTGTCCAGCGTGAGGAGACTCATGACGCCTTGCTCCCGCCGATGTCGAGGCTCGAGCGCACCTTGGGATCGAGCATGTCGCGCAGGCCGTCGCCGAGAAGATTGAGGCCGAGCACGGTGAGGATGATGGCCATGCCGGGGATGATCGCCAGTTGCGGCGCCATCATCAGCCAGGTCTGCGCCTCCGCCAGCATCTTGCCCCAACTGGGCATCGGTGGCTGGGTGCCAAGCCCGACATAGGACAGGCCCGCTTCGGCCAGAATGCCGAGTGAGAACTGGATGGTGCCCTGCACGATCAGCAGGTTGGCGATGTTGGGCAGGATATGCTCGATGGTGATACGGACTGAACCCTTGCCGGACAGACGGGCCGCAAGGATGAATTCCCGCGTCCACAGACTGAGGGCTGCGCCTCGGGCAAGGCGGGCAAAGACCGGGATGTTGAAAATGCCGATGGCGACGATGGCATTGATTGCGCCGGGGCCTGCCAGCGCCGTGATCATGATGGCAGAAATGATCGCCGGAAAGGCAAAGATGAAATCGCCCATGCGCATGATCGCTTCGTCCAGCCAGCCACCCTTGGCGGCGGCCCAGCTGCCGAGCGGCACTCCGAGCCCTGCGCCGATACCCACCGCCACAAGGGCCACGGCAATGGAATTGCGGGCACCAAGCATGATCATCGAGAACAGATCATGGCCGTAATGGTCGGTGCCAAGCCAATGGCTGGCACTGATCGGTTTCAGCCGTTCGGCAATGTTGACCGACAGGGCGTCATGGGGGGTCCAGACGAAGGAGGTGAGGGCCATGGCGATGAAAAACAGCGTGATGATGCCGCCGATCACGAAGGACGGCGAGTGCATGCCCTTGGCCAGAAAGCTGCGGTATTTGTGGGCGTCGGTGGAGAAGAGATGAGGTTTGGTCATCAGCTCATCTGCCTCCGGTGCAGGCGCGGGTCGATCAGGGCATAGGTGATGTCGACGAGGAAGTTGACGAAGATGACCGTTGCAACCAGCAGCATGATGATCGCCTTGACGGTGATCAGGTCGCGCTGGTTGATGGCCTGAAACACCAGTCTGCCGAGACCAGGCAGGGAGAAGACATTCTCGATGATGACCGTTCCGGCGAGCAGAAAGGAAAACTGCAGTCCCATGATGGTGATGACGGGGATGAGGGCGTTGCGCAGACCATGCCGGGCAAGCGTCTGACGCAGGTTGAGTCCCTTGGCGCGGGCGGTGCGCATGTAGTCTTCATGCAGCACTTCCAGCATCGAGGAGCGCATGATGCGCACGAGAATCGATGCCTGTGGCAGCGCCAGCGCGATGGCGGGGAGCAACAGGGCCTTCAGCGCCGGGCCTGCGCCTTCGCTCCAGCCCGGGAAACCGCCGGAAGGGAACCAGTGTAGCGTCACCGCGAACACCAGCACCAGCAGCAGGGCGAACCAGAAATTGGGAATGGCGATGCCGATCTGTGTCGCCCCGATCAGGCTGACATCAGGCCAGCGGCCATGGGTGCTGGCAGCCAGAATGCCAAGCGGCAGGGCGATCAGGGTGGAGAGGGCCAGCGCCATCAGCGCCAGCGGCAGGGAGATGGTCAGCCGTTCGCCGATCAGCTCGGTCACCGGTACCGAATAGGTGTAGCTGACCCCGAAATCCCCCTGCATCATGCCGACGATCCAGTGTCCGTAACGGGTGACGAGGGGCAGATTGAGGCCCAGCTGTTCGCGCAGGGCGGCCAGCGTGTCTGCCTGTGCATTGATGCCGAGGATCAGTTGAGCCGGATCACCGGGCAGGATCTCCATGACCGCAAAGATGAAAAGCGAAGCAGCCGCAAGCGTTACACAAAGGGAAGCAAAGCGGCGCAGGGAGTATATGATCATGGCAATGGGCTGCTGTCTGCCGGGCATGGTGATGCGAAAAAGGGTATGGCAGAGAGCATCTGCCATACCCGCAGGTCTTTTAAACCGAATTCACCGGTTAGTCCATCCATTCTACGGCAGTCAGGTCATTGGCCTGAATGGGGGCATTTGCCCACAGGCCCTTGATCTTGGCGTTCCAGACGCCGGTCTTGGCGAGCTGGAAAAGGAAGCCGTTGACGGCATCGTCATTGAGCTTCTTCTGGGCCTGATGCAGCAGTTCCGTGCGTTCGGCGTCATCTGCCGTCGCGTTGAGCTTGGCGATGATGGCGTTGAACTCTTCGTTCTTGTAGTTGAAGTAATAATCGTCGCGGGCATAGATGCCGATGTCCATCGGTTCGGTATGCGAGATGATGGTCAGGTCGTAGTCCTTGCCCTTGAAGACATTGCTCAACCACTGGGCCCATTCGACGTTGATCAGTTCAAGCTCGATGCCAACCTTCTTCAGGTCCGAGGCAATGATCAGGCCAGAGCGACGGGCGTAGTCGGTCGGGGGCAGGAACAGGCGGGCCTTGAAGCCGTTTTCCAGTCCGGCTTCCTTGAGCAGCGCCTTGGCCTTTTCCGGATTGTAGTCATAGACATGGGACAGGTCGAGATAGGCCGGATTGTGGGGCGCAAAGTGGGAGCCGATGAGGGTGCCATAGCCGAACATGGCGCCATCAATCAGCGACTGGCGGTCGATGGCATAGGCCAGCGCCTTGCGGACGCGGATGTCGTCAAACGGTTTGACGCCATTGTTGGTGGCCAGAATGGTTTCCCCTTCGGTGGTGCCGATGACGACCTTGAAGCGCGGGTCATTCTCGAACTGGGGCAGCATTTCCGGTGCCGGGAAGATCGGGAAGGCGTCCACATCGCCAGCCATCAAGGCGGCAAGGCTGGCTGCCGCGTCGGCAACGATCTTGAAGGTCGCCTTTTCCAGTTTTGCCGGCGTGCCCCAATAGTCCGGGTTCCTCACGAGGCTGATGGAATCGCCCTTGATCCATTTCTCGAGTTTGAACGGGCCGGTGCCGACCGGATTGCTCTTGTTGGTTTCTGCGCTTTCGGGCGCGACCATGACGGCGTCGCCCCAGCCAAGATTAAACAGCATGGCACCGGTCGGGCGCTTCAGCGTCATCTCGACGGTGTATTTGTCCTTGGCGGTGACGCTATAGATCGGCTCGAACAGGGCCTTCTGGGCGTTGACGGAATTTTCGCCACGGGCACGGTCGAGCGAGAAGACCACGTCTTCCGCATCAAAATCGCTGCCATCGTGGAACTTAACGCCCTGATGCAGCTTGAAGTCATAGGTCAGGCCATCGGCCGAGATGGTCCAGCTTTCTGCCAGCGCGGGCTGAACCGAGCCATTTTCGTCGATACGCGTCAGGCCTTCGAAAATGTTGGCGTAGGTGATCTCGTCAATGGCAGCCGCGGCGCCCGCCGTCGGGTCCAGATGCGGGGGTTCGAGGCGTACACCCAGAATGATGTCGTTGCGTGCGGCCTGCGCGCCTGCTGTCATGAGCGTTGCCGCCATCGACAGGGCCAGAGCCCATTTGGTTGCTGATTTCATCATGTTCGATTATCTCCGACCGTCTTCTTCTCTGGTCCGGTTGGCTCTGTTGGCCGTTCCGGCTGGCTTCCTTACGGATCGTCAAGCCATCGTCTGAAAGCTTGCTGATCGCTCCCCCTTTTGCTGCGGCGCTTTATGGCACAGCATGCGGCCAGAGGCAGCCATGACTTCCGTCGCATTCGGTTCTGCCGAAATGTCGTCAGAGACTGATAGCACAAAAAAGGGGACACAGTGGCCCCCTTTTTCGCAAAAATCGTGTCTTGTGGCCTCTCACAGGTCTGCGATTGGCCAACACCTGATCAAAAGTCAGCTTTTGGTGCGGAAATCCGTGATGGTTTTCACCGGCGTCAAAGCTTCGGGATCGGTGATGATCTCGATGAGCGCTGGACCGTTGTGCGCCATCATGCGGGCAAAGGCTGCCGGGAACTCATCCGTCGTGAGGACCTTCTCCGCGTGGCCGCCCATTGCTGCCGCCATTGCCGCAAAGTCCGGATTGCGAAGGGCGGTGCCGGAGATGCGGGTCGGATACTCGCGTTCCTGATGCATCCGGATGGTGCCATACATGGAGTTGTTGACGACAATCACCTTGATGGGCGCCCCTTCCTGTGCTGCGGTGGCAAATTCCTGACAGGTCATCTGGAAACAGCCGTCACCGGCAAAACAGATGGCCGGGCGGGTCGGGTCCTGAATGGCTGCTGCCACCACGGCAGGCATGCCATAGCCCATGGAGCCGGAGGTGGGGGCAAGCTGGGTGCGCCAGCCACGATATTTGATGAAGCGGTGCAGCCAGATGGCATAGTTTCCCGCGCCATTGGTGAAGACCGTATTGTCCGGCGTGTTGGTCTCCACATGTTTCATGATTTCGGCCATCTGGACGTCGCCGGGCAACTTGCGCGCCGGAATGGCGCTGAAGGCATGATAGCCAGCGTTGGCATCCGTCACCCATGCGCTGTCACCGGCCTTGCGAATCGTGCCGAGAGTGCCGAGCATCAGGGCCATGGTTTCGTGGCGGGCTGCAATGGCAAGGGCAGGCTGGTAGACGCGGCCCAGCTCTTCCGGATCGGCGTGGATGTGGATCAGCGTCTGGCTGGGGACAGGGGTCTTGATGAGGGTGTAGCCGGAGGTGGTCATTTCGCCAAGGCGAGCCCCCAGAACGATGAGGACATCGCTCTGCTTGATCCGGGCTGCGAGGCCCGGGTCGATGCCGATGCCCACGTGACCGGCAAAGTTCGGGTGGGTGTTGGGGAAATAGTCCTGACAGCGGAAGGAGGTGCCGACGGGTATGCCATTCTGTTCGGCAAACAGGGTCACGGCCTGCTTGGCCTTCTCAGACCATCCACCACCGCCTATGATCATGAACGGGCGCTCGGCTTTAGTGATCAGGCCTTCCAGCTCGCGCATGGCTTCGGCTGATGGGGCGCTGTCCGCCGGTTTTGCCTTTGCTGGCAGAACCGCAGGCTTTTCAATCTCGGTGACCAGCATGTCTTCCGGCAGGGCCAGAACCACCGGGCCGGGGCGGCCGGAAAGGGCCGTGCGATAGGCGCGGGCGACATATTCGGGGATGCGGGCAGCGTCATCGATCTGGGCGACCCATTTGGCCATCTGGCCGAACATGCGGCGATAGTCGATCTCCTGAAAGGCCTCGCGCTCGATCTGGTCACTGGCGACCTGACCGATGAACAGGATCATCGGCGTGGAATCCTGAAAGGCCACATGCACGCCGGAGCTGGCGTTGGTGGCACCGGGGCCCCGGGTGACCATGCACAGGCCGACCTCGCCGGTCAGCTTGGCCCAGGCATCGGCCATCATCGAGGCGCCGCCTTCCTGACGGGCGTTGACGTAGCGAAGGGTCGGAGCGTCGTAGATGGCGTCAAGGACGGAAAGATAGCTTTCCCCCGGTACGCCGAAAATGGTTGAGGCACCCTGTTCTACGAGGCAATCCACCAGAAGGGTTGCGCCTGTTGTCAGCGTCATGTCGCTGTCCTTTTCTCTTGATGAAACCGCCTTTGTGGCTCGATCGGATGGGAGCGGCGGTTATTGAAGGCTGTTGGTTGTTCTTGCAAGGCTGGCGTTAGATGTGTGGTCCGGCTGCCGCTGTGGCTGCCGGACCGTTGTTGTTTGAAGGATGCCTCGTGACGGTCTTTCTGGCTTCTCTGGTCTAGAAGAAAGCCTGCAGGCCAGTCTGGGCGCGCCCGAGGATCAGAGCGTGGATGTCATGGGTTCCCTCATAGGTGTTCACGCTTTCCAGATTGACCATGTGGCGCATGATGTGAAACTCGTCGGAGATGCCGTTGCCGCCATGCATGTCGCGAGCGGTGCGGGCGATGGCCAGCGCCTTGCCGGCGTTGTTGCGCTTGATCAGCGAGACATTCTCGACCGGGCAGTTGCCCTCATCCATAAGCCGCCCGACGCGCAGAGCCGCCTGCAAGCCAAGGGTGATCTCGGTCTGCATGTCGGCGAGCTTGAGCTGGACGAGCTGGGTCTGGGCCAGCGGGCGGCCGAACTGCTTGCGGTCGAGGGTATATTGGCGGGCTGCGTGCCAGCAGAATTCAGCCGCACCCAACACGCCCCAGGCGATGCCGTAGCGGGCCTTGTTGAGACAGCCGAACGGACCGGCAAGTCCCTCGGCATCGGGTAGCAGGTGGTCTTCGGGGACAAAGACATCGTCGAGTACGATTTCGCCGGTGGTCGAACCCCTCAGGCTCATCTTGCCCTCGATCTTGGGGGCCGAAAAGCCCTTGGCGCGGGCGGAAACGATAAAACCCTTGATCTTGCCGCCGTGGGCGTCGGACTTGGCCCAGACGATGGCGATGTCGGCGATCGGGGAGTTGGTGATCCACATCTTGGCGCCGGACAGCACATAGCCACCATCGACGCTCGTTGCGCGGGTGATCATCGAACCGGGGTCCGAGCCGTGGTCGGGTTCGGTGAGGCCGAAGCAGCCGATCAGCTCGCCGGTTGCCAGCTTGGGCAGATAGGTCTGTTTCTGCTCCTTCGTGCCATAGGCATGGATCGGGTGCATGACCAGCGAGGACTGCACGGACATGGCCGAGCGGTAGCCTGAATCGACGCGCTCGATTTCCCGTGCGATCAGGCCGTAGGCGACATGGTTGACACCGGCGCAGCCGAAGTCTTCCGAGATGGTTGGGCCGAGAAATCCCTGTTCGCCCATTTCCTGCATGATGGCGATATCGAAGCGCTCATGCCGGTTTGCCTCAAGCACGCGGGACATCAGCCGGTCGTCGCAAAAGGCGCGTGCCGAATCCATGATCATGCGCTCTTCCTCGCTCAGTTGCTGGCGAAAAAGGAAGGGATCATCCCAAGTGAAAGCCGGTGTCGCGCCCATGGGCTATTGCTCCTCTGCTGTCTGTCAGACGGGAAGTGTGTCCGTCGTCAAGGCAAGCGTCAATTGCAGCAATAGTAGTTGTGGCCGGGGGGCGCTGGAAGCGATGATATTTCAAACGGTCATGAGATTTTTTTATAGGCGGGGAGGGTACAGGACCTTTATCCGGCCTGATCCGGCTGCTTGGCGGCGGCTGTCAGAAGATGGCTGTTCATCTTCTTCTTGGTGCTCAGGGCCTCGCGCATCACCCATGTGCGGAAGGTTTGCAAGTTGGGGCTGGCGCGCTTGGACTGCGGATAGACGAAATAGTAGTCGCCGTTGGACGGGGTCAACTGATCATCAAGCTGGACCAGTTCGCCACTTGCCAGCTCTTCCTCGGCCAGAAGCCGTGGCAGCACCGCAATGCCCATTTTGGAGGCGGCAGCACGGATGACCATGTGGAAATGCTCAAAGCGTGGTCCGACATGGGGGTTGGGGTGGTGCAGGCCCTTCTGGCTGAACCAGTGTGACCAGAGCGACGGGCGGGAGGTGGCTTGCAGCAGCGGATGCCTCAACAGCAGTTCCTGAAGTCCGACTTCCTTCAGCTCGCCCAGGAGGTTGGGGTGTGCCATGGGCACCACAAATTCGGGCATCAGCTCGTCCGTCAGGGCGTTGGGCCAGGCGCCTTCGCCGAAATGGAAGGCCGCGTCGATGTCCAGACCGGCGAATTCGAACGGTTCGAGCTTGGTGACGATCTGGATGAGGATTTCGGGATGGGCCGTGGTGAATTTGGTCAGTCGCGGCACCAGCCAGCGGGCGCCAAGGGTCGGCAGGCAGGCGATGGTCAACTCACCGCCCTGACCGCGATAGGCCAGCAGCTCCAGCGTTGCCGTTTCGATGTCCTGCAGCTTGGTGCGGATCTTGTGGGCATAGACGGCCCCGGCCTCTGTCAGCACGAGGCCCGTGCCGGTGCGTTCGAACAGACGCAGGCCGAGCAGATCCTCCATTGAGCGCATCTGGCGGGAGATGGCACTCTGGGTGACACCCAGCTCGCTGGCCGCCTTGGTGAAGCTGAGATGGCGGGCTGCAGCCTCAAAGGCGCGCAGAGCGGAAAGGGAGGGAAGATAATTCAGCATGGCATGCGGTTTGATTATGGTGTGATTGCAGTTTTTGTTGTTTCAAAAAGAGCTTTCCACCATTCCAGCGGAAAATCAAAGGAAAAATAGACTTTAGTCGCTGGGATGTTTTCGGGTTCGGCTTTTTTGACATGAAAAAATATCATGGTGGATTTTTATTGCTACATATTTGGTAGCGGTGTATGGTGTGATCGCTACAAAAAATGTAGCAATCAGGAGCAACCGCAATTTGACATTGGAGCTTGTCATGCCAGTCATTACCATGACGCTGGGTGCCGACCAGATCGACCAAAAGCAGAAGAATGAATTCATCAGCAGTGTGACCCAGTCCGCCGCCCGGATCACCAATATCCCCGAGCAATCCTTCATCGTGTTCATCGAACAGCTTGATCCGGACAATGTCGGCGTTGGCGGACTCTCGCTCACCGAGAAGCGCAAGCTGGCCTAGGGGCAGGATGTCGGCAGCTGTGCTGCCCGGGCCTGTTGCGCCAGCCGACCCCGGGCGTGGTGAGGAATGGGTTTTTCTTTTTGCCGCTTTGCTTTAGTGTTGGGCAATGACAAGGCAAACAATGAGAGAACCATGGTAATACCACGCCCCGGAAAGCCGGTTCGGGGCTCCCACAGCGGGGCCCCGGTCATGGCTGCATTCGATCTCCTCGGTCGCCGCTGGGCGATGGGGATCATCTGGCACCTCAACGAGGGGCCTGCGACCTTCAGGGCCTTGCAGGAGCAATGCGAGACCATCTCTCCCTCCATTCTGAATAGCCGTATCAAGGATCTCTTCGAGGCGGGCCTCATTGACAAGACCCCACAGGGCTATGCCCTGACGGCGCTTGGGCAGGATCTTTTTGTATTGCTCAAACCTCTTGCAGACTGGTCGACCCGCTGGGCCGAAACGCTCGCAGAAGGGGGCGAGTCGTGATTTTTGGCGGGGTCGGCGAAGAAAATCGGTCGTGATGCATGATAAAAACTGCATGGGTTCCTATATATCCTTCATCGGAAAGGGAATTGTGCGATTGTTTCCGGCGCCCGGGATTGAAGGCCGCAAGGAAAAGGGCTAGAAGTTTCCCTTAGACAAGCGGTGCGCTTTCACGTGTGCCAATAGACAGGTGGTGAAATTATGAGACTGACCCAGCAGGCCAATTATTCTGTGCGCATTCTGATGTATTGCGCCGCAAAGAAAGACGAATTTGCCAAGGTCAGTGAAATCGCCCAGGTGTTCGGGATTTCGGAATATCACCTTTTCAAGATCTTGCCGATTCTGGTGTCCAACGGTTTCATCACCACGCACCGTGGCCGTAACGGCGGCCTGAAACTGGCCAAGGAACCGGCGGAAATCACGCTGGGCCAGATCATTCGTGCAGCCGAAGAGAATTTCCATCTGGCAGACTGCTTTGACGAAGGCAGCTATGATTGCCCCCTGTTGTCGATGTGCGATTTCAATCAGGCGCTGAATGATGCGCTGGAATCCTTCCTCAAGGCGCTCGACAAATATACGCTGGCAGACCTGACTGCCAAGGAGGGGGACATGCGCAGCCTGCTCAACATCGCTGAGATTAAGACCGCCTGACCAAGGGTGTCTTTTTCGCGCGACAACTCCTTCTCCTGAGTTCGTGATTTCGTTGTACTATCTTGCTGGCTAGAGGACTTTGGTGTCTGGCTCGCAGTGAACTGCACAGATCTTTCCAAAAGAGGCGCCAATTTCGGGACGTCTGCACTTTTGGTGCGGCTTGGGGCATGGTACAGAAGGAATAGCCACCGGTTCTCTCGAATCGAGGCAGGGCGGTGGTCAAATGAGCCCGGTGTTTGGTGGGAAAGCTTTCACCTGCGGGACGAGACGAGGGAACCGCTATGATCGAACTGAGTGCACATGACCACAGCTTCTGCATCGAACGTGTCCTCAGTGATGCCAAGGCCATCTGTGCGGAAAAGGGTGTGCGCCTGACTGATCAGCGTCAGGCCGTTCTGCGTATTCTGGCGGCAAGCCACGTACCGGCCAGTGCCTATGACATTCTCAATCAGCTCAACAAGGAGCGCAAGGAGAAGGGTGAGGCGATGCTGGCGCCAGTGTCCATCTACCGGGCGCTGGACTTTCTCCTGCAGCACGGCATCATCCACCGGATCGAGAGCCGCAATGCCTATGTTGCCTGCAACGAAAGCCCCAATGGTCACCACAGTCACGGTGAGGCGACGATCTTCCTGCTCTGCGACCAGTGTGGTCGGGCGGCGGAATTCCAGTCCGAGAGCCTTGGCGGGCTGATCGAGACCATCGCTGACAAGGCCCGCTTCAGCCCCAATGCACCGGTCATGGAAATCCGTGGCCTTTGCGAAGAGTGCCAGAAATTGCAAAGTGATGCCTGACTGCGGTCAGAGCATGGGCTGGGCTGTCGGGCTATCTCGTTGTTGCATAATGCCTGTTCCGGTTGGTCTCTTCCGGGTTTGCTGTGTGCGCCATCGCCATTCCTTGTCTTTGCCATCTTGCGCGTCATAGTGCAATTTGCCATATAAAAGTCAGCTTATCTGTCCTGCCGGAACCAGAGGCCCTGCCGGGTCGGTCTGGCTTCATCCGGAAAAGAGAGGATCCATGTCTCTTCTGTTGCCGATGTCTGTTCAATCGTCTCCGTTTCTGACCGCGCCACTGCCGCGCCGTATTACCCATGCGGTCAAGGTCGGGTCCGTCATCGTCGGTGGCGGGCAGCCGATCGTGGTGCAGTCCATGACCAATACGGATACGGCCGACGTGGACAGCACGGTGGCTCAGGTGGCCGCCCTTCACCGGGCAGGCTCCGAGCTGGTACGCATCACGGTGGACCGGGACGAGGCGGCCAAGGCCGTGCCCCATATCAAGGAGCGCCTGTTGCGACTTGGCATCGATGTGCCTCTGGTGGGAGACTTCCACTATATCGGCCACAAGCTGCTGAGCGAAAACCCGGCCTGTGCTGAAGCGCTCGACAAATATCGGATCAATCCGGGCAATGTCGGCTTCAAGGACAAGCGTGACAAGCAGTTTTCGACCCTTATCGAGCTGGCCAACCGTTATGACAAACCTGTGCGGATCGGGGTCAACTGGGGGTCGCTGGATCAGGAACTGTTGACCCGCCTGATGGACGAAAACTCGGTGAGCGAAACGCCGCTGCCAGCCCAGCAGGTCATGCATGAGGCGATCATCCAGTCTGCCCTGCTGTCTGCCGAACGGGCGGAGGAGCTGGGCATGGGGGCTGACAAGATCATTCTCTCGGCCAAGGTTTCCCAGGTTCAGGATCTGATTGCCGTCAATACCGAGCTGTCGCGTCGTTCCGACTATGCCCTGCATCTGGGGCTGACCGAGGCGGGCATGGGCACCAAGGGCATCGTGGCCTCGGCTGCGTCCATGGGGCTGGTGCTGCAACAGGGCATCGGTGATACCATTCGCGTCTCGCTGACGCCGGAGCCGGGCGGCGACCGCACCCGCGAGGTGCAGGTGGCGCAGGAGCTTTTGCAATGCATGGGCTTCCGTTCGTTCATTCCCATCGTCGCTGCCTGTCCGGGCTGTGGCCGCACCACGTCGACGGTGTTCCAGGAGCTGGCTCAGGCGATCCAGAACGACATTCGGGAAAACATGCCGGTCTGGCGTGAGAAGTATCCCGGCGTCGAGGCGCTCAATGTTGCCGTGATGGGCTGTATCGTCAACGGGCCGGGCGAATCCAAACATGCCGATATCGGCATTTCCCTTCCCGGGACCGGAGAGACTCCTTCAGCGCCGGTGTTTGTCGATGGTGAAAAGGTGGCGACGCTGCGCGGAGCCAATATCGCCGAGGATTTCCATCAGATGGTGCTCGACTATATCGAGAAGCGCTTCGGCCAAGCCTAGGGGGTGAGGCGCTGGCTCCAGTTGCTGGACCAAGTTTCTCCGAAACGGTCTTTACTTCCGTTTCAGGTTTGCGCCGAGGCTTTGCCCGTTGCGTCGGATCAGCTCTTGCGTTCGGCGATGAAGCGGGCTGTTGCGGCCAGCGTCGCGGCCCGGTGGCCGAACGGGGCGAGCAGGGATTCCGCTTCCTCGATGAGGGTCTTCAATTCGGCGCGGGTGGCCTCGATGCCATGCAGGCTGACGAGTGTGGCCTTTGCCGCCTTCTGGTCCTTGCCAGCGGTTTTGCCCAACTGGGCCGAGGTGGCGGTTACATCCAGAAGATCATCGGCCAGCTGAAAGGCAAGCCCGATGATGGTGCCAAAGCGGGTGACCGCTGCACGTTCCTTGGGGCTGGCCTCGGCCAGCATGGCACCCGCCTCGCAGGCGAAGCGCAACAGGGCACCTGTTTTCATCTGTTCAAGCTGACGGATTTCTCCCTCGGAGATGCTCTTGCCTTCAGAGGCGATGTCGAGGCACTGACCTCCGGCCATGCCGCCGATGCCGGCATTCTGGGCGAGGCCCCGAACGAGTTCCGCACGGACCTCTGCCTTGTAATGGGTCTTCTCGTCGGCCATGATGTCGAAGGCGATGGTCAGCAGGCTGTCGCCGGCCAGAATGGCCGTCGCCTCGTCAAAGGCCACATGCACCGTCGGTTTGCCGCGACGCAGGTCGTCATCATCCATGGCCGGAAGATCGTCATGGATCAGGCTGTAGCTGTGCACGCATTCCAGCGCGCAGGCTGCTCGCAGCACGCCGGGGTGTTCATAGCCCAGCAATTTCGCCGTCTCGATCATCAGGAAGGGGCGGATGCGCTTGCCGCCGTTCAGCACGCCATGACGCATGGCCGCAAGCAGCCGTGGCGGGCGATATTGCTCGGCCCCTCTGGGGTCGTCGGACAGCAGCCGTTCCAGCTTCTGCGCCACCTCTTCGGCACAGGCTTTCAGGCGTGTCTCGATCGTTTGCGGCTGTGCTGATGATGACGACATCTTTTCCTGAACCTTCTTGACCCTGTTGAACCGCGCCGTCTCGGTAGAAGCGAGCACAGGCGGCGGCCTTCTCGTGCTATTGAAGCGGTTTTACCCGCTGCGCCATGCGAAAACAATAGTGGTGCTACGTCAACTTCTGTTGAGCTGGCGGCATGGCGTGACGGCTCGCTTGGAGAGCCGCCGGGGAAAGCATAGTCCCATATGGCGAGGGCTGAAGGCCGCGTGCGTGGCTGTGCACAGTCAAAATGGTCCAGACATGAAAAAGCCCCGACAACGGGCGCGGTTTTCCGTTGTCGGGGCTGCTTGTCTGAGTGCCGATTGGAGATCAGGCGGCTTCCAGAGCAATGGCTGCAGACTGGATGATGGCAGCAAAGCGAATCGCAGTCTGGATCTGTTCGGAGGTCATGCCACCCTGACGCAGCACGGCTTCGTGGGAGTCGATGCACATGCCGCAGCCGTTGATGGCGGAAACGGCGAGGCTCCAGAGCTCGAAGTCGACCTTGTCAACGCCCGGACGGCCGATGAAATTCATGCGCAGTTTGGCCTGCAGGGAGGCATATTCCTTGTTGGAAGCCAGGTGAACGAAGCGGTAGTAGACGTTGTTCATGCCCATCATTGTGGCAGCGCCCTTGGCTGCTGTCATGGCTTCGGCGGAAAGCTTGTCAGCGGCTTCCGCGATGAGGGCTTCGCGGATGACCGGGTTGCGGGTGGCAATGGCGCAGGCGACCATCAGGCCGTATTTCTGCTGTTCGGAGAGGCTTTCGTCACCAGCGATGTTGGACAGGTTCAGTTTCACGTCCTTGGCAAATTCTGGCATCTGGGATTTGAGGCTGTCGATGGTCATTGCAATTGTCTTTCTGACTGAGGGTCGCAGGGTCAGTTATCGGATCAGACAGCATCGTTCCCGCGCCAGGTGCCATCGTCTAATGGCCGTCGCCGGTGGCTGTCTGTGGGCTATGAAAGTGAGAGGGCCTGTCGGCAGGAATGGGTGGGAGGGCCCGAAGGCCCGCCCGGAAATGCGTCCGGCCAATTAGCCGACCAGTGTTGCACCGCCGATTTCGCGGTTGCATGGGCACAGTTCGTCTGTCTGCAGTGCATCGAGAACACGCAGGGTGTCTTTCGGGTTGCGGCCAACGTTGAGGTTGGTTGCATAGACGTGCTGGATGGTGTTGTCCGGATCGACAACATAGGTGTAGCGGTAGGCTACGCCGTCCGGATGGCGGATGCCAAGGCCGTCGACCAGATCGCCACGGGTGTCGGCAAAGCTCCAGATCGGCAGCTTGTTGAGATCCGGATGATCGCGGCGCCATGCGAGCTTGACGAATTCGTTGTCGGTGGAACCACCCATGACGATTGCGTCACGGTCTTCGAATTCTTCGTTCAGGCGAGCGAATTCAGCGATTTCAGTCGGGCAGACAAAGGTGAAGTCTTTCGGGTAGAAGAAGATCACCTTCCATTTGCCTTCAAAGCTCTTTTCGGTAAGGGTTTCGAAGGCTTCCACGCCGTCTTCTACGATTTCGTTAAAGCCGGGCTTTACGCCGGTTACGGAAAATTCAGGAAGTTTATCACCAATGCCAAGCATGTTGTCTCTCCAATGTTTGGACCTCGTGGGAGGAAGTCCAGTTTAGAATGATTCAAATTTCGTGAGCCCTTTGAACCATATTTTGGATAGAGGTGCAAACATCAAATTTCGAATTTGCCAATCGATTTTTTCGATCATAGTATATAAACGTATGCAATTTTCTCGAATTGGGGAGCCGCCCTGCGCGGCCTGACACAATGACCATCCGGCCCACCCTTAGGCAGCTGCAGTATCTGTGCACTCTGGCTGAAAAGAAGTCCTTCCGTGAGGCTGCAAAGGCCTGCCTTGTTTCTCAATCCACGTTGAGTGCGGGGATCCGGCAACTGGAAGACATTCTTCAGGTAACGGTTGTGGACAGGGAGAGCGATCGCTTTCGTCTGACCGTGCTCGGGGGCGAAATTCTTGAACGAGCACAAGGGCTTCTCAGGGACACCGATGATCTGATGGCTGTCGCGCAGCGCCACAACAGTCCGCTGGCTGGCCGGTTGCGCCTAGGGGTGATTCCCTCGATCGGGCCCTTTCTTCTACCCCGTGCGTTGCCGGGGCTGCGCAAGGGGTTTCCTGAGCTCAAACTCTATCTGCGCGAGGCACTGTCCCGCCAATTGCTGGAGGATGTGAGGGCCGGTCGGCTGGATGCGGCGGTGCTGGCACTGCCCTATCCGATCGATGACTTTTCCAGCCAGAGCCTTGGCTATGATGGCTTTCGCGTCGCATTGCCGCAGGACCATCCACTGGCAGCCCATGAAACTGTCTCGTCAGCTGCACTGCAGGATGAGGCGCTCATTCTGCTTGAAGACGGTCACTGCATTCGCGACCATATCCTCTCCTGTCTGGATCTGAGCAATGCGGCCCGGCGGTCGCGAGAGAGTGGGGCAGAGCATATCGAGGCAACCAGCCTCATTACCATCGTGCAGATGGTCGCCAATGGCCTTGGAGTGACGCTGTTGCCCGAGATCGCCCTGCAGACCGGGCTTGTCGATGGACTCGATATAGCCATTCGTCCATTGGCGGAACAGCCTGCCGAGCGGGAACTGGCGATCGTCTGGCGCAAGAAGTCCGCCTTCGAGCCCAACATCCGCCTGTTGGCTGCTCATCTGGCTGGTTTTGTGTGAGAGGAGCGCGCGTTATCACCAGCGCCTTTATTGTCGCCTGATGGTGAGTGAGCGATGGTCGGGAGCGATTCTCCCAATAAGGGGGTTGAATTTTCAACCGGTTGGGATAAGAAAAGTGGGAAGTGACGCAGTTTGATCAAAGAATCTCGTAAAAGCGGTCTTTTTTTGAAAGATTGCTCTGGTCAAGTGCGTTCCGGTTCTGTATAAGGCCCCCAATCTCTTACAGTAGAGTTGTACCCGCGAACGGGGATTCCCCGCTCTGCGGTTTATTGACGACGGAGTTTTGACCATGGCTGTGCCAAAAAGTAAAGTGACCCGTATGAAGCGTGGCTTCCGCCGCTCTGCGGACGCGCTCAAGCAGTCGGTCTATGTCGAAGACAAGGATTCTGGCGAACTGCGCCGTCCTCATCATATCGACCTGAAGACCGGCATGTATCGTGGTCGTCAGATTCTGGAGCCGAAAGACTAAGCCTTCACTGGCTGGTTTCTTCGCTTCATGACGATGAAATTTAAGAAAAGGTCGGACTTCGTCCGGCCTTTTTTTATGCGCATTTTCTGTGAAGGAGGCGGGTTTTTTGCGTTGGCAAATCAGCACGCATGTCCGAAGATGGCCCCGTTTCAAAATCTGGTCACAAGCCAAATCTATTGTCTGTCCGGCTACCTGAAGCCTGATCTGCTCACTTGATATTCAAAAGGCGACTGTCGGGCGGGCCTTGCTGTCGTCTTTGAGACCGGCGGCCTCTAGCCAGGTGATATGTCTGCGCACCAAGCGCCTAGCCGCAGGGAGAACCGAAATGCTGTTCAATATTCCGCTCTTGATTGCGCCTTTGGCTGTCTACAATTTCTTTGCCTTCGGGCTGCTTGGTGGCTCGCTCGGAGATCCGTGGAGTGTGCCGATCATCACCATCGAGATGATCTCGTCGGCCCGCTGGACCCTGACGCTGGGGGATGTGATGATCGTCGCGGCGCTGGTGTTGCTGTTCATCGAGATTCTCAAGGCGACCAGAACCGGGATCAGCTCGATTGTCGATCACATCCTCTCCACCCTGCTGTTCATCGTCTATCTGGTCGAGTTCCTCTTGGTGCGGGAGACGGCGACGTCAGTGTTCTTCATCCTGATGGTCATTTCACTGGTCGACGTGATTGCCGGATATTCGGTGACCATCAGCGGCGCCCGCCGCGACGTGACCTTCGGGCCGGGTTCTCAGGTCTGATCCGCTTCCAGGCGGCTACGCCATTCCATCATGGGCAAACAAACGACAAGGAGACGTTCCATGCGCAATTTCCAGTTTCCGGGTCGGTCTCCGGTCTATGCTGAGCAGGGCGCTTGCGCCACGTCTCATCCGATTGCCAGCGCGGTGGCGCTTTCCATCCTCAAGCAGGGTGGCAATGCGGTCGATGCTGCGGTGGCCGCCAGCGCTGTGCTCGGTGTCGTCGAGCCGCACATGACCGGGATCGGCGGAGACTGTTTTGCCATTGTCGCCGAGGCGGATGGACAGATCTTTGGCTACAACGGCTCAGGGCGGGCGGCGGCGGCCGCGAGGACCGAGTGGTTTCTTGAGCGTGGCATCACCCAAATTGCCGATGACAGCATCCATGCGGTGACGGTGCCGGGGTCTCTCAAATGCTGGGAGCATCTGGTCAACACCCATGGACGGCTGGGGTTCGATGCGGTTCTGGCTCCGGCCATCGATTATGCCCGACGTGGTGTGCTGACGACGCCGCGCGTGGCAACGGACTGGGCCGAACTGGCGGCGGATCTGCTGAAGGATCCGGGGACCTGTCGTCACTATCTCATCGATGGCAGGGCACCCCGGGTTGGCGAGCGCTATTCCCTGCCTGCGCTGGGGGAGACCCTGCGCAAGGTTGCCGAAGGGGGGACGGATGCTTTCTACAAGGGAGAGATCGCGGCTGAAATCGCCAGTCTTGTCCAGAGTTATGGTGGTTTGCTGACCGAGGCGGATCTGGCTGGTGTCAGTTGTGATCCGGTAACCCCGGTGTTTGCATCCTATCGCGGGGTCAGGGTGGCGGAGCTGCCGCCAAACGGACAGGGGATCACGGCGCTTACGCTGTTGAAGATCCTCGAGCAATTCGACATTGGCGCGCTCGATCCGCATGGGGCCGAACGCCATCACCTGCAACTTGAGGCCGGGCGGCTGGCCTATGCCATGCGCGATGCCCATATTGCCGCGCCGGAGCATATGCAGGTCGACGTGGAGACCCTGGTGTCGGCGGCCTATGCCAGAAATCTGGCTGGTAGCATCTCACCCGACAGGCGCAATGCGGCGTTGCCATCGGTTGTTCCGTCCCAATCTGACACAGTTTACTTAACAGTCGCCGACAGCGAAGGGCGGGCTGTTTCCTTTATCAACTCGGTCTATTGCGGCTTTGGCGCCCAGATCTGCACCGACAGGAGCGGAGTCCTGTTGCAGAACCGTGGAGCCTGTTTTGTGGTCGATCCGAACCATCCCAACTGCATTGATGGCGGCAAGCGACCGCTGCACACCATCATTCCTGCCATGGCCATGAAGGATGGCAAGGTGTGGCTGTCATTCGGCGTGATGGGAGGGGCCTATCAGGCACAGGGCCACGCGCAGGTCATTGTCAACATGGTTGACTATGGAATGGACCCACAGGAGGCGCTCGATTGCGAGCGGCTGTTCTGGAATGAGGATGGGCAGATCGTTGCCGAACTGGGGTTGTCGGATCAGGCCTATGCGTCGCTGGCTGCCAAAGGGCATGTCATGCAACGGGCGAGAATGCCGCATGGCGGTGGTCAAGTGATTGAAATCATACGGGATGGCGGGGGCTATTGCGCGGCTTCCGATCCGCGCAAGGACGGGCTGGCCATCGGCTATTGAGCCTGCGCCAGCTGTCCCATTTCTACACAGGCCTTGATGAGCCTCATATCACGCTTCTCTGAACCGGCATGTCGGCAACGGCCTGTGGGCGACGGCGGGCCTGTCCATAGGCGCGGGCAGCTTCGCGCGCGTTGCGAACGGCACTGTAGCGCCGAGGCGTGCGATTGAACTCGCTGCTCAGGATCTGGGCCTGAATGTAGGCCTGCTGACTGGCTGCGTATTGCAGGGCAGCCGGAACCGGGGCTGCGACGACTTGCGTTTCAGACGCGCTTTCAATCCTCTGGGCCTGATCGCGCCCGTCGGTCAGTAGCAACTGGAAACGTGGCGTGGAACCCGCGGGACTATAGTGTGCCGGAACGACTTTCAAGCCAGACATGATCGATGCCTTCCCTGTAGATGTCTCATTTCGAGACAAAATTTTTGTTTTTTCTGTCTTACAGGGGAATTTTTGCAAGAAGCGGGCCAGCCGTTAAGAATCTGTTAAGAATTTGGGTGCGGTGGATGGCTCGTTTTGGTTGCGCCAAGTTTGGCAAAAATTAACCATGTTTGCACCAAACTGCGTCCGGGGCTTTCTGTCCGATTCCAGATGTGTTTGATGCAGGTTGGGATGGATGGATTTAGTGGGACTCACTTACGAAGCAATGGCATGTCTGACGCGCTGTCAGTCATGAGTAGGCAGAGAGGCTGTGCGGGTTGGAAACGTCATCTTCCCGATCGAAACCGGACATCAAGGCACGAGACATCCTCACGTCCATCGGCGAGGTGGTCTATGAATGGCAAGCCGCGACGGATCGTTTGCGCTGGAGCAACAACGCGTTTGATGTTCTCAAGACCGATATCCTCTCCGTTTTCCCCAACGGCAAGTCCTATACAGACCTGATCACCCCGGATACGCTGACCGGGCGCTACAAGGCCATTTTCGGCTCTGGCAAGAGCGACGACGGGCAGGGGGTGCCATTTGAGTGCATCTACTGTCTGGCGCCTCTGGGCTTTGAAAATGAGCTGCGCCTGTGGGTCGAGGAAAGCGGGCGCTGGTTTGCCGATGCCATGGGGCGGGCCGAACGGGTTCACGGCATCATCCGGGTGGTCGATGAACAGCAGCACCGCGAGCAGCGGCTGCGGTTTCTTTCTCAGTTCGATGCCCTGACAGGGCTGTTCAACCGCTCTGTCTTTCTGGATCAGCTGCAGCAAACCATCGATCAGTGCCGGGAGAAAGGCAAGGACGCCTGCTTTCTCATTGCCCACATCGACAATTTCCGTGTCGTCAATGAGGCCTATGGCTTCGAGGTGGCCGATCAGGTGATCTGCGAAGTGGCGCGGCGGATTTCGCGGCGTCTGCGCGATGGCGATCTGGTGGGGCGGATTTCCGGCACCAAGTTCGGCATTCTGATCAATCATTGCACCGAAAAGGAAATGACTGCGGCCGCGGAGCGTTTTCTTGATGCGGCGCGCGAGGAACTGATCATCACCGACGCAGGACCGGTGCATGTGACCCTGACGATGGGTGGCGTGCATCTGGGTGAGGCTGTTGCGGATCTGAGGCAGGCCGAGATCTGTGCGCTGGACGCGCTCGACCGGGCCAAGAGCCATTGCCGAGGCACCTTCCGCTCCTTCCATGCCAAGCCGTTTGCACTGGAAGAACGCCAGAAGAAAATCCAGATGGCCGACGAGGTGATCACGGCGCTCAACGAGCGACGGATCGAGCTGGCCTTCCAGCCGGTTGTCGAGGCAAAGACCGGCACTGTTGCCTTCCATGAGGCGCTGGTGCGGGTGGAAGGGCGCGACGGCGAGACCATTCCTGCCAACAGCTTTGTTGAATTTGCCGAAACGCTCGGGCTTGCGGCGATGCTGGATCATCGGGTGCTGGAAATGGCACTTGATCTGCTGTTTACCCATGAACAGGCCCGGCTGTCGATCAATGTGTCTCCTGATGTCGGCGCCGACCGGGAATGGATCAGCTATCTGACGGCCCGACTGGTCAGCAACCCCGATGTGGCGCGACGGCTGGTCGTCGAGATTTCCGAGCGGGCCACCCTCGACAATCAGGAAACCGCAGAGCAGTTCGTCAAGGCCGTCAAGGATCTCGGCGTCAAGGTCGCCATCGATGACTTCGGTGCGGGATTTACCTCATTCCAGAATTTGCAGAAGCTGGGCGCCGACATGGTCAAGATCGCCGGTTCGCTGATGCATGACATTGCGGAGAATGCCCAGAACCGAGCCATCGTGCGGATGTTCGCCGAGCTGGCGGACGAGCTGGGCTTCGAGGTGGTGGCCAAATGGGTGGTCAGCGCCGAGGTGGCCGATCTGTTGAAGCCATTGAAGATTTCCTATCTGCAGGGCTTCCATTTTGGCGAACCGGTCAAGGACCTGCCCTGGCTACACGATGGATCGCAAGCCAACAGCAAGCGATAGCCTGGAGGTTCCTCATCCAAACAGGGTTGCGTGGTCCCGCGCCGGGGGCCTGCCTTGCCAGTCCCCGAAGGCGTGTGCCGCTAGTTGCCGTTGCTGCGATTGACCAGCTCGGAAATGGCTTTCTGCATGTCGGCAATCTGGTCCTTCAGAACTTCCAGCTCGCTTGGTTTGGCCGGTTCCGGTTCCTTCTTGCGCTTGGGCGGCGTCGAGCCGAAGGGCATGAACATCTTCATGGCGTTTTCAAAGATTTCGGAATTGCGCCGGACCTGTTCTTCCATGGCTTCCATGGCCGAATCGCCGAAGGACTCGGCCATCTTCTTGCGCAGGTTCTCCTGATCCTTGGCGAGATTCTGCATGGTGAAATCGAGATAGCTCGGCACCAGATTCTGCATCGAATCGCCATAGAAGCGGATCAGCTGCCTGAGAAAGGCGATGGGCAGCAGGTTCTGCCCCTTGTTCTCATGTTCGAAAATGATCTGCGTCAGCACGGAGCGGGTGATGTCCTCGCCGCTCTTGGCATCATAGACCACGAAATCCTCTTCTGCCTTGACCATCTCCGAGAGGTCTTCCAGCGTCACATAGGTGCTGGTGCCAGTGTTGTACAATCTGCGGTTCGCATATTTCTTGATGACAGTTTGATCCGCTTGTTTTGTCATGGTTACAAGGCCTCGTATAAGTGAGCATAGTCGCAGTCGGGCCAGAGCTGTTGCTGCTGGAACGCCGTTTGCTGGTGGCTATAACTTACTGGGTTCATGCTGCATTGCCAAGAGCTTGCTACCTATCCTTTTAGCAAGTGCAAAAGATTGCTCTGGCCAGTAATAAGGCCAGTATTAAGGCAAGTCTAATTTATAGGTCTTTCAGATTAGGCCCATGGCTCAATTGACTCCCTGCCTATTTCTAAACGATTTTCAGTGAACCAAATTCTTGTCAGGATCTGGCTTCAAGAGCAATTTTGTTGCGCTGCAATAAGGGCCGGGGCGCCAGTTCCGGTTCTGCGCCGCAAAAGAGTTGGCGGGTGATGCGGTCCGGGGCAGAAGGCAGGAGAGGCCTTGCCAACACTGTCCGCCCGCAAGGAATTGGCATCGTTGCAACGGGATCTGGGCCGGTGCGTGGGTGGCCACGCTGCTGGTGCAAACCGAAATGGACAGTGAGAATGGCCGGGCAGCTTTCTGTGACCACAGAAGAACAACATGGGACAGACCTGCTGCTCTGCTCAGGGTGACACCTGGTCACCGGACACATGAGATCCGAGGTGGAGGAACCGGTCCGATCCGGAGAGGGGGACGGACATCGGTTTTATAGAGGGGAGAGAGAGCATGTCCAAGGTTGCAGTCGTAACAGGTGGGACAAGAGGAATAGGCGAGGCAATCTGCATCGCCCTGAAGGAGGCCGGCTTCTTCGTTGCTGCCAACTATGGCGGCAATGACGAAAGTGCGCGGGCTTTCACCGAACGTACCGGCATCAAGGCCTACAAGTGGGATGTCGGCAATTTCGAGGCCTGTCAGGCTGGCCTGAAGCAGGTCGAGCAGGATCTCGGGATCATCGATATCGTGGTCAACAATGCTGGTATCACACGGGACAGCATGCTGCACAAGATGGAGCTGGACCAGTGGCACGAGGCCATCAATGTCAACCTCAACTCGATGTATTACATGACCAAGCCGATCATCGACGAGATGCGGGCACGGGGCCATGGACGGATCATCAATATCTCGTCCATCAATGGCCAGAAGGGGCAGATGGGCCAGACCAACTATTCTGCGGCGAAAGCCGGGGTCATCGGCTTTACCAAGGCGCTGGCCCAGGAAGTGGCCCGCAAGGGGATCACGGTCAACTGCATCTGTCCGGGCTACATCGACACGGACATGGTGTCTGCGGTGCCGGAAAAGGTGCTGGAGAGCATCGTGGCCAACATACCGGTCGGTCGGCTGGGGCAGGCTGAAGAAATCGCTGCCATGGTTGCCTTCCTGGCATCCGAGCAGGCGGCCTTCATCACCGGCTCGGTGATGACGATCAACGGCGGTCAGTATATCGCGAATGGCTAAATTTTAGCCATTGCCTAAAAATCGTTTGATAACAAGCTGCAGGAGCTTTTCTTCTGCAGCTTTTTTGTTTTTGCTGTGGCGTTCGCCAAGGGTGCAAGCCAAAGCGGCGTCTCGCCAACACGACTTCAAGCATATCGGAGCTTTCATGTCCCCCCGTCTCATTGCAACGCTGATCGGCTTTTCCGCCATCCTGATGTGGTCGCTTCTTGCCGTCTTCACGGTGTGGAGCGGAACGGTGCCGCCGTTCCAGTTGACCGCGCTGTCGTTTGTGGTTGGCGGACTGGTGGGGCTTTTGAGTTGGATCCGCCGCCCCGGAGCCATCCGGGCGCTGCGACAGCCGTGGCCGGTCTGGTGCCTCGGGGTGCTGGGTATTTTCGGCTACCATGCGGCCTACTATTTTGCCCTGCGGATGGCACCGCCAGTGGAGGCGGGTCTGGTGAACTATCTCTGGCCGTTGCTGATCGTGGTTTTCTCGTCGTTCCTGCCAGGTGAGCGGCTGCGCTGGTTCCACGCCGGAGGCGCGCTACTCGGTCTGGCCGGGGCGGTGCTGGTGGTCTCCAAGGGGCGGGCGATCTCGATTGAACCGCAATATCTCACGGGCTATGCCGCCGCGCTGTTTGCCGCGCTGGTGTGGTCGAGCTATTCGGTGCTGTCACGGCGGTTTGCCAATGTGCCGACCGACATCGTTGTCGGGTTCTGCTTTGTTGCAGCGGCTTTGAGTGGCGTGGCGCATCTGCTGTTCGAGACGACGGTCTGGCCGGATACGCCGCTGCAATGGCTGGCGACTATCGGGTTGGGGCTTGGGCCAGCGGGCGGAGCCTTCTATGTCTGGGATTATGGTGTCAAGCACGGCGACATTCAGGTGCTTGGAGCTTCGGCCTATGCTGCTCCGCTGCTCTCCACGGGACTGCTGATTCTTGCCGGGATCTCCGATTTCACCGTAATCATCGGCGCGGCAGCGCTGTTGATCACCTGTGGTGCCGTACTGGCCTCCAAGGACATGCTGTTTGGTGGCAGGAAAGGCTGATCGGCTCCCCGGCTGACCGGGGAGCGCATGGCTTATCGTGTGCGCAAGGCGCGTACCAGTGGGGCCACTGCCAGCGACAGCAGGAACAGCAGAAATGCCCCCAGCACGATGGACGGGCCGGGGTTTGAATCCCACAGCAGCGACATGTTGAGTCCCAGAATAGCCGCAAGACAGGCCATGAAGGCTGCCAGAATGGCCATCATTTCCGGGCTGCGGGCAAACTGCCTGGCACTGGCGGCCGGAATGATCAGCAGCGATGTGATGAGCAGGGCGCCGATCAGCTTCATGGCCACTGCAATGACCAGTGCAATCAGCAGGATGAACACCAGATTGGCCCGCCGCGTCGGCAGGCCCTCGGCCGATGCGATGTCGTTGCTGACGGTGGCGGCCAGCAGACTCTGCCAGTGCAGCAGCAACAGGCCGAGTACAACAATGCCGCCGCCCCAGATAAGCGCCAGATCACCGCGGGTGATCGACAGGATATCGCCGAACAGCAAGGTCATGACGTCGACCCGCAACCATGCCATGAAGCCGAGCGAAATGAGGCCGATGGACAGGGAAGCGTGGGACAGGATGCCCAGCAGGGTGTCGCTCGACAACCGGTCCAGCTTTTCAAGGCCGTAAAGTGCCAGCGCAATGGCGATGGAAATGGCAAATACCCCCCAGAAGGGCAGCAGGTCCATCATCAGACTGAGCGCGATGCCGAGCAGGGCTGCATGAGACATGGTTTCGCCGAAGTAGGCCATGCGGCGCCAGACGATGAAGCAGCCAAGGGGACCTGACACCAGGGCAATGCCGATGCCGCCGAGGAGGGCGCGCATGAAAAAGTCATCGAGCATGGTGGTGTCCTTCGTGATCTTCGTGATGGTGATGATCCGCGGTGCAGCTATGGGGCTCCCCGCCTGCAGTGGCTGCGAGAGGCGCTGACTCTTCTTGGTCGACATCATGGAAATGGCCGTGCCGGTGGCCGTAAGGGGCCATCGTCTGCAGGCCGCGCGTACCGAACAGGCGCTGATAGTCGGGGCTTTGCTCGACGACGGTCGGCTGTCCGGAGCAGCACACATGGGTGTTGAGGCAGATGACCCGGTTGGAGGCACGCATCACCATATGCAGGTCATGGGAGACCAGCAGGATGCCGCAGTTGTATTTGTTGCGGATGGTTTCGATGAGCTGGTAGAGCGCGATCTCACCCAGATAGTCCACGCCCTGCACAGGTTCATCGAGTACCATCAGCTCCGGCTTGCGAATGATGGCGCGAGCCAGCAGCACGCGCTGCATCTCGCCGCCGGAAAGAGAGTGGATATTGTCATTGATCTTGTGCGCCACGCCGGTTTCACCCAGCGCGGCGATGATCTGGTCGTGGGAATAGCGGCCGGTCAACTGCATCAGCCGCTTGACCGTCAGGGGCAGGGTCCTGTCGATGACCAGCTTTTGCGGCACATAACCAAGATTGAGCTTCTTCTTGCGCTTGACGGTTCCGGATGCAATGGGCAGCAGTCCCAGAAGGGCCTTCAGCAGGGTTGTCTTGCCGCCGCCGTTGGGGCCGATGATCGTTACAATTTCATTTGCACTCACCGAAACGGAGACGCTGTCCAGCAAGGTCTTGCCGTCAGCGCGGACCGAGATGTCGGTTCCAGCGAGTAGGGGGTCGGAATGAGTCACGAGCGTTCAATCTTGACTGATAATGGATAGATGTGGGGACGTTACATTATAACATATAATGCAAAGCGCAAGTGTTGCGAGACGCATAACACAAAAAAGGGCCGCGAGCGGCCCTTTCCTAGGTATTCCTGATATCGATCTGCGGCAATGGGGTTGCTGCAGGTTTTCAACGATCAGACGTCGAAGGAGACGCCCTGTGCCAGCGGCAGCGCCGTGGAGTAGTTGACGGTATTGGTTGCGCGGCGCATGTAGCCTTTCCATGCGTCGGAGCCGGATTCACGACCGCCGCCGGTTTCCTTCTCGCCGCCGAAGGCACCGCCGATTTCAGCGCCGGACGGCCCGATGTTGACGTTGCAGATGCCACAGTCGGAGCCTGCTGCGCTCATGAACAGTTCGGCTTCGCGCATATTCAGTGTGAAGATGCAGGAAGACAGGCCTTGCGGCACTTCGTTGTGCAGCTTGATGGCTTCCTCGAAGGTCTTGTAGGTCATGACATAGAGGATCGGGGCAAAGGTTTCGGTCTTGACCACGTCGCTCTGGCCCGGCATTTCGGCAATGGCCGGACGGACATAGAAACCACCATCGAAGCCATCGAGTGCCACGCGTTCGCCTCCGGTGACGGAGCCGCCCTGTTCCTTGGCCTTGGAAAGGGCATCCTGCATCATCGAGAAGGCTGCTTCATCGATCAATGGACCAACCAGTGTGCCGGCTTCCAGCGGAGTGCCGACAGGCAGGGAGCCATAGGCCTTTTTCAGCTGCGGAACCAGCTTGTCAACAACGCTCTCGTGAACGATGAGACGGCGCAGCGAGGTGCAGCGTTGACCGGCCGTGCCGACCGCGGAGAAGCAGATGGCGCGAACAGCCATGTCAAGGTCGGCGCTTGGTGCCACGATCATGGCGTTGTTGCCGCCCAGTTCCAGAATGGAGCGGCCGAAACGGGCTGCAACGCGCGGACCGACTGCCTTGCCCATGCGGGTGGAGCCGGTGGCCGAGATGATCGGTACGAGCGGATTGTCGACCAGCGCCTCACCGGCGGCCGGACCGCCAATGATGACCTGGCTGAGGTTGGCAGGAGCTGCTTCGAAGCTGTCGGTGACGCTCTTCAGGATCGCTTCGCAGGCGAGAGCCGTCAGCGGAGTTTTCTCGGATGGTTTCCAGATCACGCTGTCGCCGGAGACAAGGGCCAGACATGTGTTCCAGGACCAGACGGCGACCGGGAAGTTGAAGGCGGAGATGACGCCGCAGACGCCCATAGGGTGCCAGGTTTCCATCATCCGGTGGCCGGGGCGTTCAGACGCGATGGTCTTGCCATAGAGCATGCGGGACTGACCAACGGCGAAATCGCAGATGTCGATCATTTCCTGCACTTCGCCAAGGCCTTCGGAGAGGATCTTGCCAGCTTCGATGGAAACCAGACGGCCAAGGGCTTCCTTGTGCTTGCGCAGCTCGACACCCAACAGGCGCACCAGTTCACCGCGCACCGGAGCCGGAACCGTGCGCCATGTGAGGAAAGCTTCATGGGCGGCGTCAACGGCCTTGTTCATGTCTTCGGCGGTCTGCTCGGCAACGGAGCCGATGACCGACCCGTCGATCGGGCTGGTAACCGTGATGGAACCGGCAAGTTTGGCAGTGTCGACGCCCATGGCATCAAGCAGGGTTTTTGCTTCTGCAGCAAGAGATGAGCTCATCTAGGGATCTCCGGGAGGTAGGGGTTCAGGTGGTTCAGTAGGGGGAGGTAAAACTGTCCACCTTTAAAATGTTGATTTTGTTGATGAAAATTCGTTTGTCGGCTATGAGTATAATGAGCCTGATGCTATAGAAACAGAGGGGTGTCAGGGCTGTTTTGGCAAATTGTCAAATTTATCGAGCAATATGCTGGAAAATTTTGGGAACATGTCAATTTAGCGGTGGCCCTTGAGGGAAAATCATGAATAAGTGAGCATATGATATATGGCTGGACGACAGCCTGTTCACAAGTGACTTTCGACAAGGCCAAACATTGGCCTGAAGACATGGTCCTCAAGACATGGTCCTCAAGACATGGTCCTCAAGACAGGGGCCTACTGGCAGGAGAGAGCAATGCGGCGTGCGCTAGACGATCTGGACAGAAAACTCATTCGCCTGTTGCAGGCGGATGCGCGTCTTTCCACTTCCGAAATTGGCCGCAAGCTGGATGTTGCCCGCTCAACCGTGCATGAGCGGATCGAACGGCTGAAGCGCGAAGGGGTGATTGACGGCTTTACGGTGCTGCTTAACAGCGATCCGATGGAAGCGCTCAACCGGGCCATCGTGTTTGTCGAGATCGACCCGAAACTGCAGGGGCCGATCGTCAAGAAGCTGGAAGACTATCCGGAGATTTCGTCCTGCTTCACGGTTAACGGGGCGTTCGATCTTTCGCTGATCGTCGAGATGCCGCAGCTGGAAGACCTCGATGCCCTGCTGGACGAGATTGGCGAAATCCAGGGCGTGGTGCGGACAATGACCAACATCATTCTGGCCAAGAAATTCGATCGCCGTCACACCCTGATCAACGAGACCGCCAAGAAGCTGTTTGGCAGCGAGCCTTTCTAGGCCAGCCTCCTCCGGGTGATTGGCCCGCGCGGGACGCTTGCGCGCGCAGACCCAGCTCATGACCGGTTCGGATCCAGCTCAGATCCAGGTCAGGCCTTGTCCTTGCGGGTACGGATTTCGGCAAAAACCTCCCAGTCCTCGGCGCCAGTCATGCCAAGAGAAGCCTTGACGTCCTCGTCGTTGGCCCGCAGGAAGCAGTTGGTGCTCAGTTCGTCCAGAATGCTGGTTGGTACGGTCGGCAGGCCTTTGGCGCGCAACTCCCTGATTTCCTCGACCCGCTGCGTGAGCACCTCATTGTCCGGCTCGATGGTGAGACAGAAATTGCCATTGGCTTCGGTGTATTCATGGCCGCAGAAAACCGTGGTCTCGGGCGGCAGTTTGGCCAGCTTGTCGACGGAGAACCACATCTCCTTGAGCGTGCCCTCGAACACCCGGCCACATCCCATGGCAAACAGCGTGTCGCCGGTAAAGGCCAGTTGGGCGTCTGGCAACCAGTAGCAGATATGATCGAGCGTATGGCCCGGTGTGCCAAGCACGAAGACTTTCTGCGAGCCGAACTTGAAGCTGTCGCCATCGGACAGGGCTTCGTCGATGTGACCGATCTTTTCGGCGCTTTCTGCCGGGCCATAGACTTTGGCACCCGTTTCGGCCTTGATGGCCGAGAGGCCTTCCACGTGGTCATAATGGTGGTGGGTGATCAGAATGTGCGTCAGGGTCCAGCCGGTTTCCTTCAAGGCTGCTCTCACGGCATTGGCCTCAGGCACGTCCACAAGAAACGTCAGATTGGCTTCCCTGTCATGGGCCAGCACGGCGTAATTGTCCGAGCGGCAGGCAATGAGTTTTGTTTCAAGGGGTTGCTGTGGCATTTCTGAGGTCTCCGGTGATCGCATTCTCTGGCGTTATTGGCAACATTTACATGTTTCAATCAGAATTCCCAGATTTTAATGTCTATATAGGGGTCGGGTTTGCGGTCTCAACCAACCTGCGAACAGTTTGTGGTTTTTGTTGCTTGGAATTGGCGGTTCGAGATGCCACATTAGGGCAGCAAGGGGTCTGCAAACCGAAGACCTGCGATGGGGACCCGCCCTTGGCGGGAGTGTCTGCTTTTCATGTTTCTTGATGTTCTAGACTTGAGAAATTTCTACGCCCAGCCGCTGGGGCGCGTCACTGCGCATCACGTCAATCAGCGGATCCGGGCGCTCTGGCCGAATGTCAAGGGATTGAGCGTGCTCGGCGTCGGTTATGCGCCACCCTATATCCGCAGCATGCGAACAAGCGCCGAGCGGACACTGGCCTTCATGCCTTCTCGGCAGGGTGCCGTCTACTGGCCCTCCACCGGGGCGTCTCTGACGGCGCTGGTGGAAAGCAACGAACTGCCGCTGCCGGATGCCAGCATCGATCGGATCGTTCTGGTTCACATGCTGGAGCTGGTGGACAATCCGGCCGAACATCTGCGCGAGATCTGGCGAGTGTTGACGCCCGGAGGTCGACTGATGATCGTGGTGCCCAATCGCCGCGGGGTCTGGGCCCGGATGGAGCATTCGCCGTTTGCCTATGGGCGTCCCTTCTCCAAGCGACAGTTGACCCATCTGTTGCGCGATACCATGTTCACGCCAACGCAATGGAATGACGGTCTCTATTTTGCGCCCTTCAAGCGTCAGCGTTTTCTGGGGTCGGCTCAGCTCTGGGAGCGGATCGGTGCCCAATGCTGGCCAGCCTTTTCCGGTGTGCTGATTGTCGAGGCGACGAAGCTTCTGGCGCAAGGGCTGGTGAGCAAGGAGGTCAACATGGCCAAGACCAGCTTCCGGCCCGTTTTCCTGCCGGTGCCGAACCTGCCAGCGGCAGGGGGGCATTTCCCCACACTCAATGCCTTCTCACCGCCCGAGCACCATCGCTGAGGCATGGGCGCGCCCAGCGATGCCCAAGTCCGTGCGCTGACCCTTTGGGGCGGTCAGTGCTTGCGGCTCAGCAGGAAGATGGCCTGTTCGGCGAACAGGTTCCAGAACCACCATGGGGCGGAGAAGGAAATGCGCTCGCCGTTGCCCTGCAGCCCGTGGGCCTTCTCGATGTCGGCATCGACTTCCCGGCACAGATTGACGAAATCCCTGACCGTGCAGAAATGGATGTTCGGTGTGTCGTACCATGTGTATGGCAGGTAGTCGTTGACCGGCATCGTGCCGTGTAGCAGGAGGTCGGTGCGGACCCGCCAGTGGCCGAAATTGGGGAAGGAGACGATCGCCTTGCGGCCGATGCGCAGCAGGTGCTCCAGCACCAGCCTGGGATTGCGGGTGGCCTGAATGGTCTGGCTGAGGATCACATAGTCGAAACTGTCATCGGGGTAATAGATCAGGTCTTCGTCCGCGTCGCCCTGAATGACCGAGAGTCCGCGCGCCACGCATTTGTTGACGCCCTTCTGGGACAACTCGATCCCGCGGCCTTCCACCTGGCGGCTGTCACGCAGCAGCTCAAGCAGGGCGCCATCGTCACTGCCCACGTCGAGGATCTTGGTGCCCGGCTCGATGAGGTCGGAAACCAGCTCGAAGTCGATGCGGGTGTTGTCGGCGCGACCGCCGACAATGAGCGGCTTCTTTTCTGATTTGCTCATGAGCGGTCGTCCTTTTTGGTATCCGGTGTCTCGGGCAGTCCGGCGCTGCGGTCGGCTGCGTGCAGGAAGCCGTTGATCGCGTCGAAGAATTCCGGTTCCTCGAGCAGAAAGGCGTCATGGCCCTTGTCGCTGTCAATCTCGACAAAGCTCACTGAAGCGCCCGCTGCGTTGAGCGCATGGACGATGGTCCGGCTGGCCGCAGTGGGGAAATGCCAGTCGGAGGTGAAGGAGACGACACAGAAACGGGTCTTCGTTCCCATGAAGGCCTTGGCCAGCTGTCCGTCATAGTCCGCCGCCAGATCGAAATAGTCCATCGCGCGCGTAACATAGAGATAGGAGTTGGCGTCGAACCGGTCGACGAAGGTCATGCCCTGATGGTGCAGATAGCTCTCGATCTCGAACTCGGCATCGAAGGAAAAGGCCTTGTGGTCGCTGTTCTGCAGATTGCGCCCGAATTTGCTCTGCAACGACTGTTCGGACATGTAGGTGACATGGGCAGCCATCCGTGCAACCGCGAGGCCCTTGCGCGGGGTGACGCCGAAATCGTGATAGCGCCCGCCATGCCAGTCCAGATCTGCCATCACGGCCTGACGGCCCACTTCGTAGAAGGCGATATTCTGGGAAGAATGGTGCGAGGCGGTGGCAATCAGGATCGCCGACTTGACCCGTTCGGGATAGGCCGCGGCCCACTGCATGGCCTGCATGCCGCCCATTGAGCCGCCAATGACACTGAACAGGGTGTCGACACCCAGATGGTCCACCAGCATTGTCTGGGCACGGACCATGTCGGCCACGGTAATCAGCGGCAGATCAAGGCCATAGCATTTGCCGGTCGCGGGATTGATGGATGCCGGACCAGTGGAGCCGGAACAGCCGCCCAGCACATTCGAACAGATGACATAGTAGCGGTCGGTATCGATCGGCTTGCCCGGACCGATCATCGTCGACCACCAGCCGGGCTTGCCCGTCACGGGGGACGGGGAGGCGGCATACTGGTCGCCGGTCAGAGCATGGAAGACAAGAATGGCGTTGGAGCGCTCTTCGTTGAGGCGGCCATAGGTCTCGTAGGCGATCGTGAAGGGGGTCAGTTCGCCGCCCGCATCAAGCTTGAGCGGCTTGTCCGGACCGAAGGTCACACTGCGACTGGAAGGCGCCAGCGCTTCCTCGGCTGCGCGCTCTTCCCGACTTTTCGCACCGGCATCCGGATTGTTGTTGTCGGTCGGACTGTTCATGGGGCATTTTCTCCAAAGACGGACTGGTTTTTTTGTCTTGTGCAAAGTAGCTAGGGAGCATGGGGGTACAAGTCAAATCTTTTCTTTGCTTTTGTGGTGCCTCCCTTTTAAGGATACTATCCAGCCCAATGGCCAGCCAATTGGATTTTATCCGATCAAGAGCGGGGAAAAGCGCTGAATTCAGCCTGCTTTTACCGCCTCACGTTTCGCACCAGCCCGCCGCTTTTGTGCGCCTCGCAACGACAGAAAAAAGAAGACAGGACGATCATGACCAAAGCCCCGATTGAGAGCAAGGAGAAGGACGAACCGACCCTGGACGAACTGCGTCAGCGCATAGACCGCATCGACGAGTCCATACACCGTCATCTGATCGAGCGGAGCGAGATCGTTCAGGCTCTCATTGCCGTCAAACGGACGCACAAGCCGGGCGCTGCCTTTCGGCCCGGACGGGAAATGGACATGATGCGACGGCTCGTCGGGCGGCATCGCGGCATTCTGCCGATCACCACCGTGGAACATCTCTGGCGCGAGATCATTGCGACCTTCACCCATATGCAGGCCCCCTATGACGTGATCGTAGAGCCGGGCGTCGAGCTGCGCGATGTGGCTCGTTTCTATTTCGGTTTTACGGTCGGCTTCAAGGATGCCAGCGACAGCGCGGGTGTTATCGAGCAGGTCCGACAGGCGGATGGGTCGGCGCTCGGGCTCATTCATAACCATGCGGAAGCCAAGAGTGCCTGGTGGGTCAATCTGTCCGAGGACGGCGTGCAGGTAATCGGGCGGCTGCCAGTAATCAAACAACCGGGGCGTCCGGTTGATCTGGATGCGTTCGTGCTGTCAATGCCGCTGATGGATACCACGGTTCCGGACATGCGCCTTGTTGCCATCTGCGCTCCGCATGAAGAGGGCGTCGATGCGGCTGTTACTGCGATGGGAGGTCAGATGATCTCTGCGACCATGCAGGAGGGGCATTGTGAATGCCTGATCGCGGTTCCCTTCTCGGTGGCCGACGTCGAAGTCGAAAAGCTGACCCGCCTGCCCCACAACCCGATGGTCATTCGCGGCATTGTCGGGGGCTACTGGTCGCCGATTTCTCTGGCACCTGCCAAGTAGCCTGCCCGGAGGAATGGCGAATTCTTTTTGTTTGCCAAGATTCTCCGTGAAAACGCATGATTCTTCATGAATCTGGGCCTTTGCCGCAGTTGCCGGAGCTTTTTGCTTGAATGGGGTTCTGCCTTGGCTGTAAGACAGGCCCAGTGTAAAACCAGACTAATTTTTCAGGAGTGGTCAAATGTCCTCTTCCGGACAGCCTAAACGGCCTCAACCGCGTGATGGGCTTCTCGATATCCCGCTTTACGTTCCCGGCAAGGCCGAGATCGATGGCGCAGCGCCCATCCACAAATTGTCGTCCAACGAATCCCCTTTCGGCGCCAGCTCGAAGGCGATGGACGCTTTCCGTCAGATGACCGGCAATCTGGAGCTTTATCCGGATGGTGGCAGTGTCGTTCTGCGCGGTGTGATCGGTGAGGTCTATGGTCTCCATCCGGACCGCATCCTGTGTGGCGCCGGTTCGGACGAGGTAATCAGCCTGCTCTGCTACACCTTCCTTGAGAAGGGTGACGAGGCGATCTACAGCGAATATGGGTTTGCTGTCTACCCGATTGCCATCAGGGCTGCCGGTGGCGTTCCTGTCATCGCCAAGGAACAGGACATGACGACGGATGTCGACGCCATTCTGGCTGCGGTGACCGACAAGACCAAGATGGTCTTCCTTGCCAACCCGAACAATCCGACCGGTACCTATATTCCGTCTTCGGAAGTGCGCCGCCTGCATGCGGGCCTGCCGCCGCACGTTCTGCTGGTGCTGGATGCTGCCTATTCGGAATTTGTCACCCGCAGCGATTACGAGGCTGGCGTCGAGCTGGCATCGACCAGTGAGAATGTGGTCATGACGCGCACCTTCTCAAAGGTCTATGGCCTTGCCTCCCTGCGCCTTGGCTGGTGCTACGGACCGCAGGCCGTGATCGATGCGATGAACCGCATTCGTCCGCCGTTCAACATTTCCGGGGCTGCCCAGGCTGCCGGTGTTGCTGCGCTGCGCGATCAGGACTTCATCCGCAAGGCCGTCAAGCACAATGAGGAATGGCTGCCCAAGACCTCCGCCGCGCTGGAAGCGCTGGGCCTGAAGGTCACGCCGAGCGTGGGCAACTTCATTCTCATTCACTTCCCCGACACTCCGGGCAAGAGTGCCGTTGAGGCGGATGCTTATCTGCTGTCCAAGGGCTGCGTTCTGCGTCAGGTCGGGTCCTATGCCCTGCCGAATGCCTTGCGCATGACCATCGGCACGGCGGAAGCATGTGAAGCCGTGATCGGCCATCTGGCGGATTTCCTCAAAGGGTAAATTGGATGACAGAGTTTCTTTTCAAGCGCATGACCCTGATCGGGATCGGTCTTCTGGGGTCTTCCATTTCTTTGGCAGCGCGACAGAAGGGTCTGGTCGAGCATATCGCGGTCCATACGCGGTCTGCCGCTACCCTGGCGAGGGCGGAAGAGCTGGGCTTGGGAGACAGTTATCACAGCGATATGGCTGAAAGCGTCAAGGATGCCGATTTCGTGGTGGTCTGCACCCCGGTCGGCGTCTGCGAAACCGTGGCCAAGGTGATCGCGCCGCATCTCAAGGAAGGCGCCATCGTTACCGACGTTGGCTCCGTCAAGATGTCGATTATCCGCCAGATGCAGCCGCATCTGCCCAAGACCGTGCACTTCATTCCCGGCCACCCGATTGCCGGTACCGAGGAATCCGGCCCGGATGCCGGCTTTGCCGAGCTGTTCATCAACCGCTGGTGCATTCTGACGCCACCGGAAGGTACGGATCCGGCCGCGATCGAGAAGGTCAAGACCTTCTGGACGACGGTTGGCTCAAATGTCGAGCTGATGGATGCCCATCATCATGACAATGTGCTGGCCATCACTTCGCATCTGCCGCATCTGATCGCCTACAATATCGTCGGCACCGCATCTGATCTGGAAATGGTGACCAATTCCGAGGTCATCAAATATTCCGCCGGCGGCTTCCGTGACTTCACCCGTATTGCGGCGTCTGACCCGACCATGTGGCGGGACGTCTTCCTGCACAACAAGGAAGCGGCGCTGGAAATGCTGGGGCGTTTCACCGAGGATCTGACGGCATTGCAGCGGGCCATTCGCTGGGGGGACGGGGACGCGTTGTTCGATCTGTTCTCACGCACTCGCTCGATCCGCCGCAGCATCATTGATGCCGGTCAGGAAATTGCCGCATCGGACTTCGGTCGTCATCTCAAGGATGGCGAAACTCATGCGCCGGCACTCAACAGCGACGATCACGAGCATACGGCCAGCTGAGACTGACCCGTCTCTGACGGTGCTTGCCAGATAGCTATCTAACGCATTGGAGGCAGGGTTCCCAAAGGCAGGAACCCTGCCTTTATTGCACCATTGGTCAGGGTGATCTTGACTTCAGAGCCGACCATATCCCCGTCCTTTATCGGCTTTCCCATGAGCTGGAGACCGGTCAGAGGACCATTGAAGCCATCGCGTTTGGCCGTCAGCTCGCTCTTGATCCGGGCCGTATCGATGTTGGGGTTGAGAATGCGCAGCATGAGGGTGCCGTTGGCAAGGCCAGCCTGACTGAAAGCGATGTCACCTCTCAACTTGAGAGTCTTCTGGCCGATCTGCATCCAGCCATCGATGTTCCTGATCCTGCCCGATTGCTGCAACCACAGCCCGGTCGGGTCGCTGCGGTCACGCATCAGGGCGCTGAGTCCTTCGACTGCAGTGAATGTCATTTCACCATTGAGAATGGGAATCTGGTCGACCGAAAGCTCGCTGGCCTTGAAGGTCAGGTCCAGATCACCGCCGGCTTCAGGGTTGGGGCTGGCATCCACAGACAGGGCATCGGCCCGGATGGTGCCGAAGGACGAGCCGAATGCTGTGTCGTTGGCACTGAGTGTGGCGTCTTCCGCGCTGAATGAAACGGCCCTGACGACGTCGGGCGGGGTGAGCATCACCGATCCGAGGATGCGGCTGCCGGTTACCTCGATGCTTTGCCCGAGCATCGCCTGCTCGATATGCAATGGTGCGCTGGTTTCCACCGATGCCCGATCCGGCGCGTTGAGCTGCCAGTAGACCTGCACGGGGCCACCGCTGATCTGCCAGCCAGAATCCGGATCCCTGATGGCATAGGAAGAGCAGTCGAGGGCGAGCCGGACGGGATAGCCGCCCAGCGTCTGGTCGCTGCAGGTCATCACGCGCTGGCCATTGACCTCGCGGGCGACGATGCGGTCAACGAGTTTTTGCGTGGTCGAGTAGCTGAAATACCAGAAGGCCGACCAGCCTGCGAACAGCAGGGCACAGATGAACACCAGCCCCCAAAGCAGCCGTCTGGGGCCGCTTTTCGTCTTGGGGCTGTCGATTCTCTGAGATGTCTCTGCTGGCATTTGGCGCTCGTTCTGTTGCAAATCTCGACCGGGATTGATATTCCCTTTCCCTTGTTGCGTCATCTTATGGCGCAATCATGGCGTTTGAAACCACTGATGCGCCTTTTATGCGTTTTGGACAATAGGATGGAGGCAAACCGGATGCGGGATCTGTGGGTCTTTGGATATGGGTCACTGATGTGGCGCCCGGGGTTCGACTTCGAGGAATCCTATATCGGAACCCTAGATGGCTATCATCGCGCCCTGTGTGTCTATTCCCATGTCCACCGGGGGACGCCGGAGAGGCCAGGGCTGGTGATGGGGCTGAGCGAAGGCGGGCACTGTCAGGGCATGGTGTTCCGGGTCGCCGCCGAACAGCGCGATGCGGTGATCGCCTATTTGCGCGAACGCGAGCAGGTAACTTCGGTTTATCTGGAGGAATTCGTGCCGGTTGTCATCGCTTCGGTGATGGCAGATGGCCAGTCGCGGACGGTCGAAGCCGTCACCTATGTTGCCGATACGGCGCATCGGCAATATGCAGGCAAGCTTTCCATCGAGGAACAGGTGCGCATCGTTTCGCAAGGCCATGGTCAGGCGGGACCCAATATCGACTATGTTCTCAACACGGTAGACCACCTGCGCGACATTCATATCGAAGACAGGGCACTGTTCGATCTGGCAGATCGATTGCGGCGGGGCTGATGGTCCGGCCGCGCCTACACCCGTTGGTGTGTGACACTTCAGAGACGGGCGTGTAATGGTGAGTAAGGCTCAGGCTCTCAGAAGACAGGTTTCCCTGCCCGCATCCCGCGACAGGTCTGCGATGACCTGTTGCCGCTCCCGCTTGCTGCCAGCCAGCAGATGCACATAGACCGTGAGTTTCTCGATCTCGGCAGGGGCGATATCCTTGAAGGCATTGGGAGACAGATCAGAGATTTCGCCGATCCATTTAAGCTGGGTCGGTGTGTCGCCATTGGTTTCCGTTGCCAGAAGCAGGATGCACTGCTCGAAGCTGGAGATGTCGTCTGGCGCAATCTGACTGAAAATATAGCGAGCGCCGCTCTCGCTCTGCCAGTAGCAGAAGCGGTTGCGCAGGCTGTCGTCAGCAAATTTTCCAAAGGCGCCCAGTGGCATTGCCATTCCCCAATTGTCGAGTCTTGATAGGAACAAAACTAGAACATTTTCATTCGAAATGCAACTTGTTCCTTAACCACATTATGTAGTGCGATTCTTGGAAAATACAATATTTAGAATCTAGATCTTGATATCTGCCGGGGGAGGGAGCGTGTCGCTGGCAGCGCGTGCTTCGGAAATCAGCCGATTTGAATTGGATTCGATCGTTTCACTAAGTTGTTCGAAAAACGCCCGCATTTCCATTCCAGGCTCAATTGGTGGCAGAATCTCGATGATGATCTTGCCAGAACGGCGAATCACGCTGCCCTTGGGCCAGAACAGACCGGTGTTGAGCGCCACCGGATAGCAGGGCACCTTGAGGGCGTGGTAGATGTGGCTGATGCCGAATTTGTAGGCCGGCTCCGTATCGGGACGTCTTCGGGTGCCTTCAGGAAAGATGATCAGCTGGCGGCTGTTGTTGGTCATCTTCTTGCGGGCTTCCTTGAGCATGCCACGCAGGGCCTTGAGCCCGGCGCTGCGGTCAATGGGAATCATGTCGGTCTTCAGAAGGGCCCAGCCAAACAAAGGATAGCGCAGCAGCTCGCGCTTCAGGATGAACAGCGGGTCGTCTACCAGTGGTACGAGGGCAAAGGTTTCAAACGCGCTCATATGCTTGGCAGCAAGGATGATGCTCTGTCCCTTCGGTAGCAGTTCCAGTCCTCGGACTTCATAGCTTCCGCCGACGATCACGGTGAACAGCCTGGCGCAGACATGAGCCCAGATACCGGCGAGCCGGACGAGATAGCGACGGGGCAACGGATAGGTGGCGATGGAAATGATCAGCATGAGTGCCGTCGCCAGATAGAAGGCGATGTTGAAGAGCATGGAGCGGATAATCAGCATCTTGGTCTTGTTTCGCGTCTCGGTGTGCCGGGCCGGTCTTGCCTGTTGCCAGGATCGGTTGGCACGCAGTTGCCATCAGTCACATGCGCGCCCTGCGGGATTTCGCAAGGGCGGGCCATTCTGTGTCTTTTATCAATGAATTCCCCGGCACTGTCCAGTAGCATGATTGGCGCGGGTGAGAGCAGGAAGATGCACCTTCGGCTAGAGTGCCCCGTGCGGCATCATGTTTCCGGTCCTGTGGGGGCGGGGGCGCGACGGTGGCTTAGGAGGCGTTCCGTGGTGCCATGCAGTACCGAGGCGAGCAGCTTGAAATATTCCTTGGTCAACAGATGCAACGTGTCCAGATTGGACAGGCGCGAGAGCAAAGGCTTGTCTGTCGGTCCGGCGACCAGATCGCTCTGGAAATCCACCTCGGGGGCCGCCCTGCGCATTTCAAGAAGAGTGCGGGGCATGTGATAGGCACTGGTGACGATGATCAGGCTCTTGAAGGCGTTTTCCCTTGCCCACAGGGCTGTCTGTGTGGCGTTGGCAACGGTGTTGAGAGCTTCCCGGTCGAGATCGACGCAGCAATTGATGACTTCGTCTGGCAGATCGAATCGGGAGAACATCGTCCGGTCGGTGTTCCTGTAATGGACGCCGGAGATCAGCAGCTTGTGCCCCTTGCCCGCCTTGAGCAGCTCGATGGCCCGTTCCAGCCGACCAGCTCCGCCCGTAACCACCACGATGGCATCGGCATCGCGCGGTGTGGTCTCGTGGGCGGTCAGGGAATAGCCGACGAAGAAGGCCCAGCCTGCCATCAGCATACACAGGCCCAGAAGGGTCACAAGGACCACAGCAAACAGCACTCTTCCGAGAGCTGAGCCTGGGGTGGTGTTACGAAGAGGCATTCCGGGTCCGCACGGTTTCTGTTTATTGGTCTTATCGACATTCGGGCGCCCGCTGTCGAGGCAAATTGCTCTCACGACAGCTTTTTCAACGTATTCATAACGGTCAATCGTGTCGTGATTGCGGTGAATACGGCAATCAGCACGATAAGGGCGAAGGTGCCAAGGTAGGCGGTGGTGCCCAGTTGCACGACACCGAGCAGGGCCTGCATCTGGTCCAGCGCGGCCGATCCTTCCTGCGCCCGCAGCAACAGCTGGATGATGAGGAAGGAGATCACCGCCACGCCACCTCCGGCGAGGGCACCCTGAAAGCCGAGCGTGAAGAATTTGCGCTGGAACTCTCCGGCGATGAACTTGTTGCTGGCGCCGACAAAATGCAGCACCTCGATGGTTTCCTTGTTGCCCGCCATCGCCGACCGGGTTGCAAAGACGACCGTCAGGACCGTCGCCGTGATCACCAGCAGCATGATGGTGAAGCCGATGAAGATCGCCGTCTCGGCCATCGATCTCAGCCGTTCCACCCAGAAGCGGTGGTTGTCGAGGATGGCGCCGGGCACCTGCTCCTGCAACGCCTTGCTGAGACTGCCGAAATCGACATTGGACGGATCGTCGATGGTCAGTTCGATGAGACGGGGCACCGGCAGGTCGTCAAAGGTGATGTCGAGGCCAAGCCACGGTTCGAGCAGTGCGTTGGATTCGCTGGAGGTGAGAGCGGTGGCGCTGGAAATGCCGCTGGTCTGGCGGGCTATGCCGATGGCCTTTGCCAGTTCTCCCTCCATGTCGACACCTTCGATCTGGCGGATCTGGATGGTCGCGCCGCGGCTGATGTCCGATTGCCAGTCGCGCGTGGCATCGGAAATGATCGAAACGGCAGCCACGGTCAGGGCGGCAAGAAAGCTCATGATAGCGATCACCAGCACAAGGGCATGACCGGCGATGGTGCCCTTGGGCACGATCGGGCCGGGCTTCTTGTCGGAAAAGCTGAATTGCGGGGTCAGGCGGCGAGGCGGTTTCAGTTTCTGGAACCGGCGGGACCGCAACTTTTTCTTCTTGCCCGGCGCGTTGTCCGGTCTCACTGGCCGGGGGCCATCATTCGCGCTCTCTGGCCCGTGATGGGGCATGGCTGAAGCCATGGAGGCAAAATCGGGGCCGGAATCCCTGTTTCCAGTGTCCTGTTGCGGCTCGAAGGGCTCCTTGCCGACGGGGGAGAGATTGGGCCCAATGCGAGGCATGCCGGAAGGCATCGGAGCATGGGTGCCATTGCTTCCATCGCGGTCTGTCGGATGTCTGGCCATGATCTTCTCCTCCCTAGTCGTAAATATAGAGGGCGCCATCGTTCAACACGATGCGGCGAGCCTCGATCTGATCCATCAGGCCGGTATCGTGGGTGGCAATGACGATGGATGTGCCGGATCTGTGCAATTCGACGAACAGACGCAGCAGGCGACGGGCAAGAATCGGGTCGACGTTACCGGTCGGTTCGTCCGCCAGCAACAGCTTGGGGCGCGATATCAGGGCACGGGCAATGGCCGCACGTTGCTTCTCCCCGCCGGACATGACAGGAGGATAGACATGCATACGATGCCCAAGGCCGACCCATTGCAGCAGTTCGGCAACGTCTGTGCGGTAGTTCTGTTCCGACAGGCCCTTGACCCGCAGTGGCAACGCTACATTCTCGAAGGTTGTCAGATGGTTGAGCAGGCGAAATTCCTGAAAGACAAAGCCGATCTGCCGGCGCAGTCGGGACAGTTCATCATGGTCGAGCCGGGCGGTATCCTTGCCAAACACCTTGATCAGACCGCGGTTCGGCTTGAGCGAAAGAAACATCAGCTTGAGCAGAGAAGTCTTGCCTGCCCCCGACGGGCCGGAGAGAAACTGGAAAGAGTTTGGCGGGATGTGAAAAGACACATCGCGCAACACTTCCTGCCCCATTCCGTAACGCAGACCAACATTCTCAAAGCGAATCAATGGTATTTTCCTTCCGGTCGTTCATGTGCAGCTTGCCCGATTTGGCGCCCCGATTCACCCGATTTATGAACAGTATGATTGATCTTTGAGCGGGGCTTGGCAAAGCCTTAATGGCTGATATCCTATGTTGTGGATGATTCGATGACTTTCAATGCCCGGCCCGGTGCCTGGCTGCGCGTGACGCATGTCTTCGCGGGGTCCCCTTTTATAGCATTCTTTTGCAGCAATGAAGCGCCGATGAAGATAACCTGCCCAAATTGTGCGACAAGCTATCAGGTCCCTGATGATTATATCGGCACCGAGGGGCGATCTGTACGCTGCTCCAGTTGCGGCAAGACCTGGCACGCCGAGCCCCAGCCCGAACCAAAACCGGAGCCGAAACCCGCTCCTGCAGCAGCAAAGGCGGAATCGAAACTGGAGGGTGGCAAGGAACAGAGTCAGGATGACATCGACGCGCTGTTCGACAGCCCTTCCGGCGGTGGCAAGGAGCAGAGCCAGGATGACATCGACGCGCTGTTCGACAGCCCTTCCGGCGGTGGCAAGGAGCAGAGTCAGGACGACATCGACGCGCTGTTCGACAGCCCTTCCGGTGGTGGCAAGGAACAGAGCCAGGATGACATCGACGCGCTGTTCGACAGCCCTTCCGGTGGTGGCAAGGAACAGAGCCAAGACGACATCGACGCGCTGTTCGACAGCCCGTCCAGTGCTGGCAAGGAACAGAGCCAGGATGACATCAATGCCCTGTTCGATGCGCCTTCTCCGAAGTCCGACAAAAAGGCCGATGCACCAGAAGATGCGTCAGGTTCAGACGTCGGCGACACGGAACCCGATAGCACAAAGGGCAACGCCTCCAGCCCCTTCGTCGTCAAGGGCGATGGCGGAGAAGATTTCAAGCCGCCGGTTGTGGACCTCCTCGATGCCGCTGCCTTTGAAGCGCAGAAGCAGACCGCTCGGAGTTCCGACATCGAGACGAGTGCCCGCCGCAGACTGCGCCGCAAGCGTTCTGGCGCGAAGAAGGGTAGTCGCGGGCCACGGCAAGGCTCTCTCAACAAGGAATGGATAATCGGTGGTGGCGCGCTGGCCGCGAGCCTGCTGATCATCGTCGGGCTGTTCGTCTCACCGCATTACTGGGTCAAGCGCATACCGGATATGGCATCGCTCTATTCCCTGTTCGGGACAACCGTGAACACGGTCGGCGTCGATATCGACATGGTTGACGTCCGGCTCGAGCAGAAGGCGGGCTCGCCGGTGCTCTCCATCGAAACCGAACTGGTCAATTCGGGGACTGAACCTGTGATTCTTCCGTCTGTGGAGTTTTCCGTTCTTGGCAAGGAGCGTCTGGCGCTTTATTCATGGACCATCGGCCCGGACCATGTGGGTCTCGGACCGGGAGAACGCAAGCAGATCACGACGTCGGTTGCTGCTCCAGCGCAGGCAAGATATCTCAAGCTTCGCGTGTTCAATGAATAGACAGACCGGGCAAGGCTGCTGAGCGCCTTCGACCCGAAGGGAAGCCGGAAAATTCATGACTGATACCATCGAAGTCCTCTATGACGAGGCGACACTCGCCAGCCGCAATCAGGAACTGGCCAACGCCATCGCTGAAGCGGGCTACAAGAATCTGCTCGTCATTGCAGTCTTGAAGGGGAGTTTCGTTTTCGCGGCAGATCTGTTGCGGGCGCTCTATCGGGCCGGTGTGCCGCTTGAGGTGGAATTCATGTCCCTGTCGAGCTATGGCACCGGCACCAAGTCCTCCGGTAATGTGAAGGTGGTGCGCGATATCGAGGTGATCGTCAAGGATCGCGACGTGCTGCTGGTTGACGACATTCTTGAATCCGGACGCACGCTGGCCTATGCCAAGAGCCTGTTGCAGGAGCGGGGTGCAAACCGCGCCGATATTGCCGTTCTGCTCGATAAACCGGGTAAGCGGGTGGTTGATCTGGCGGCGGAATATGTCGGCTTCGAGTGCCCGGACAAGTTCGTCGTCGGCTATGGCATGGACAAGGCGCACTCCTATCGCGAGGTGCCATTTGTAGGCTATCTTGAATAAAATTTTATATTTAAATTTCAGCTAGTTAATGGTCCCCTACAAAACACAGGCGTTTTTTGGGGAGCCCTGTTTCGTCATCAAACTGATGTGAAAATTTGCCTTCCTGCTCAATTTTCATGCCCGCTTTCGCTTTTGGTAAACCTTTTGGCTGTCAAATGAGAGCTGCAAGATCGGCAAAAGATCTTGGTGTGATTAAAAAGAGTATTTGGGGGTAGGGTTATGGCCCGAATTCTTCTGACCGAAGATGACGACGGGGTCCGTATGTTTGTGCAACGGGCATTGATGATGGACGGACATGACGTCAAAACGGCCGAAGACGGTACGGATGCGCTGGACCTTCTGGTCGAGCATAAAGGATCCTTTGATTTGCTCCTGACTGATATCCGCATGCCAGAGATGGATGGGATAGAACTGGCCAAGTCGGCCGCGGGCAGCTGGCCCGAGATGACTATTTTGATGATGACCGGTTATGCTGATCAACGCGAGCGCGGTGAAGGCCTTGCTGCCATCGTGCACGATGTTGTTTCCAAGCCATTCTCGCTGGCCGAGATTCGCCGCGCAGTCAGGGAAGCCCTGTCTGGCGATGCTGCGCTCGGCCCTGTGTCGATGACGCACGCAATGTATGGATAGGCCGGTTCGTCAGACAAGATGACCAAAGCAAAAGGGATGGCAATTGCCATCCCTTTGTTTTTGTGCGGTGGTCGCTTCGGACGTATCAGTCTGCAAGCCAGTCGGGCACGGTGTCCAGAGCGATCAGGTCGTCATAGCTCTTGCGGGCACGGATCACCTGCCATTTGTCACCACTGACCAACACCTCTGGCACGAGCAGGCGGCTGTTGTATGTGCAGGACTGGACGGCACCGTAGGCGCCTGCCGACATGATGGCGATGAGGTCGCCGGAGTCCATTTTGGGCAACGGACGATCCTGTGCCAGGAAATCGCCGGTTTCACAAACCGGGCCGACAATATCCACGGTGGAGACCGGCGTGTCGTAGGATGGTTCCCGGACTGGCAGGGCGTCGTGCCAGGCTTCATAGAGGGTTGGTCTGATGAGGTCGTTCATGGCTCCGTCAACGATGACGAAGGTCTTGCCCTCGCCTTTCTTGCGATAGATGACCTCGGTTACCAGCACGCCGGCGTTGCCAGCAATCAGGCGGCCGGGCTCGTAATAGACCTTGCAGTCGAGATTCTTGATATGCTTCTTGACCATTTCGGCATAGTCGCGCGGCAGCGGCGGTGGGGTTTGGGTCGTCTGGTAGGGAATGCCCAGACCGCCCCCCAGATCCACATGGTCGATGGCGATGCCGTCTTCGCGCAACTGCGTGACCAGCTCCTCAAGACGGGCAAAGGCCTTGTCGAACGGCTCCAGATGGGTGATCTGGCTGCCGATATGCATGTCGATGCCGGTCACCTTGATGCCCGGAAGACTCTGGGCATGCTTGTAGACCTCGCGGGCCCGCTTCCAGGGAATGCCGAATTTGTTCTCCGACTTGCCTGTGGCGATCTTGGCGTGGGTCTTGGCGTCGACGTCCGGGTTGATCCGGAGGGAAATCCGCGCTTCCTTGCCGAGCTCGGTGGCGATGCGGCTCAGATGCTCCAGTTCCGGTTCGGATTCAACGTTGAAGCAGAGAATATCCTGTTCCAGAGCAAAGGTCAGCTCGCGGCGGGTCTTGCCAACGCCGGAGAAAAGGATCTTCGAGGCCGGAATGCCAGCGGCCAGCGCTCGGCGCATTTCTCCTTCGGAGACAACGTCGGCGCCAGCCCCCAAGCGAGCCAGAACCTTGAGGACCGCCTGATTGGAGTTGGCCTTCATGGCGTAGCAAAGCAGGGAATCGACATCACCGAATGCCTGGGAGAACACCTTGTAGTGACGTTCCAGTGTTGCCGTGGAGTAGACATAAAACGGGGTGCCGACCTCTTTGGCGATTTCCGTGAGGGGAACGCCTTCAGCATGCATGACGCCGTCGACATAATCGAAATAGTGCATGACGATCTCTTCTATTCGGCCTCAGACGCTCCGACAGCGGTGACGGATGGGGCAATGGAATGTGTGGTGCAGGGCCCGGCAGGCCTGTCGTTCAGAAAAGCGCTTCAGCGCATTGCTTCAGAGCAGGGGATCAAGGATGAAACCGTCATCGGGTTTCTTGGTCGGCGTCGCTTCAGTGGTCTTGCCGTCCATGGTGCCCTCAGCGGCAACCGGATCGTTGATCTCTGTCTGGGCATTGGCGTTGGGTGAGGGAGGCTTGAGCGGGCCGCGCACGCCGCAGGCGCTGAGACTCGCCATCATGCCCAGTGCGATAAGGCCGGTCGCGGCGGTTTTGACGACGGACTTTGAAAATATGTCATGAGCCATCGCTGGATATCCCTTTTCTTCGCATGGTACAGATGGTGGCACCAACAACAGCGCCATCGGGCTTGTTTTCGGGCTGGCCGGCTCAGGTTTTGGACCGGCCTTGTGCCCTTTTGTTGACTATTGCTTGGCTGCTTTTTCTTTTTCAAGCTTTTTCAGCCAGCTCTTTGCCTGTTTTTTGACATTGGCAGGTGCCGTGCCGCCATAACAGGTGCGGCTGCGGACCGATTTGTCGACCGACAGAACCGAGAAGACATCCTCTGTGATGGTCGGCTCGACCGTCTGCATGTCCTCAAGGCTTAGCTTGTGCAGCTCAATGCTTCGTTCTGCGGCCATGGCGACGAGGCTGCCGGTGACATGGTGGGCGTTGCGGAACGGCATGCCCAGAGTGCGAACGAGCCAGTCTGCCAGATCGGTGGCGGTGGAGTAGCCCGAGCCTGCGGCCTTCTTCAGTTCCTTGAGGTTCGGCTCGAGGTCCTTGACCATGCCGGTCATGGCCGCGATGCACAGCGACAGGTTCTGCAGGGCGTCAAACACCTGCTCCTTGTCTTCCTGCATGTCCTTGGAATAGGCCAGCGGCAGACCCTTCATGACGATCAGCAGGGCATTGAGGTCGCCGATGATGCGGCCGGACTTGGCGCGCACCAGCTCGGCGGCATCGGGGTTGCGCTTCTGCGGCATGATCGAGGAGCCGGTGGAGAATTTGTCCGAAAGCTTGACGAAGCGGAACTGGGCCGAAGACCAGATGACCAGCTCTTCGGCAAAGCGGGACAGGTGCATGGCGCAGATGGAGGCCGACGAAAGGGCTTCCAGCGCGAAGTCGCGGTCGGAGACGCCATCGAGCGAGTTGGCGGTCGGGCGGTCGAAGCCGAGCGCCTTGGCGGTCATGTGACGATCGATCGGGAAGGAGGTGCCCGCAAGGGCGGCAGAGCCGAGCGGGCATTCATTCATGCGCTGGCGGGCATCCTGAACCCGGCCACGGTCGCGTGCAAGCATTTCCACATAGGCCATCATGTGGTGGCCGAAGGTAACCGGCTGGGCACTCTGCAAATGGGTAAAGCCGGGCATGACGGCACTGGCGAACTCGTCTGCCTTGGCGACAAAGGCAAGCTGCAGTTCGAGAAGCTGGACGTCGAGGGTGTCGAGGGTGTCGCGCACCCAGAGGCGGAAATCGGTGGCCACCTGGTCATTGCGCGAACGGGCCGTGTGCAGGCGACCGGCCTTCGGGCCGATGAGATCGGCAAGGCGGCTTTCCACATTCATATGAATGTCTTCCAGCGCACGCGAAAAAGTGAAGCTGCCCGCCTCAATTTCTCCCTTGATTGTGTCTAGACCATCCTCGATGGCTTTGGCATCATCAGCAGCAACAATGCCCTGGGCGGCGAGCATGCGCACATGCGCCTTGGATCCGGCAATGTCCTGGGAATAGAGTTTTTGGTCGAAACCGATGGAAGCATTGATTTCTTCCATAATGGCGTCCGGTCCTTCGGAGAAGCGGCCGCCCCACATTTTATTGCTCATGATGCTTAGTCCATTGATCAGATCGGTAAGTCGTGCTGCTTTATGCCATAACAAGTCTGGGCTGTCAGCGCCTTTACTTAGAAAATGCCGGTCACTCTCGATCGGGAGTGATGATTTATCGCACCTGTAGGACAAATGACATCGGAAGGGAAAAGATTTATGTCTTCGTTCACCGCCTCTTTCAGGGTTTTCAGCTCTGCTCTGTCGCTTCTGATGCTTGGTCTTGCCGCTTTGCCGGCGGTTGCTGCGGAAGCCTGCCCTGAGGCCAGTGACAAGATCACGGCCATTGATCCGCTGATCAAGGGGAATATGGCGGCGCTGCAGACCAAGGGCCATCCGGTGGACTTCAACGCTCTCTCCTTCAAGCGCGAGGATGGCAGTGCAGTGTCGCTTTCAGATTTCAAGGGCAAGACGTTGCTTCTCAACATCTGGGCGACCTGGTGCGCACCCTGCCGGCTGGAAATGCCGGACCTGGATGAACTGCAGGCGACCCTCGGCGGCGATGACTTCGAGGTGGTGACCGTCAATCTTGATCGCAAGGCGCCGGACAAGCCACGGGCCTTCTTTGATGAAATCGGCATCAAGCATCTGACGCTCTATTACGATGAGAAGATGGAAATCTTCCCGGCCCTGCGCTCGAAGGGCATGGCGTTCGGGATGCCGTCTACTGTATTGATTGACAAGGATGGCTGTTCACTTGCGCACATGGCAGGCCCTGCGGCCTGGGCCTCCGGCGAGGCGAAGGCCCTCGTGAGTGCTGCGATCGGGGATTGAGTTGTCTGATGCCGGCGCGGATAACAACCTGCGCCGGATGCTTCGAGCATGACTGTGGTTGTGCGGTGGAGTCAGGCCTTGATGTCGATGGACTGGCCCATGCCAGCCGGAGCTGCGCCGTCATTCTGCATGCTTTTCTGGACAAGAGCGTCGAGCATGTTGGCCATGTTGCTGTCGGCATTATGGGCCATTTTCATCAGGGTCGAGCCCAGATCCATGCTTGTCTGGGCAGCGGTTGTGTAGGCCACGGCGGCACCAAGCGAAGCGACATTGGACACGGTTACTTACTCCCAACAAAAGATACTTGTTTCCCAAAGATCAATCCATTGTGCCGCAGCTTGTTTAAGACAGGGTTAAGCAGGCGTTAAAAACATGTCTCTTGATGTTTGGTTGTGTCTTTGTGTGTCTGGTGTGCCGGTTGCATCGGGCCAAAGAAAAAGCCGATCCCCTGAGGTGGTCGGCTTTCTGAATGGTGGTCCCTGTCGCGATCGGTTCGATCAGCGGGTCGGGATCGGAACGTCGCCGCGATAGTCATAGAAACCGCGGTGGGTCTTGCGTCCGAGCCAGCCGGCTTCGACATATTTGACCAGCAGCGGGCAGGGGCGGTATTTGCTGTCCGCCAGACCATCGTAGAGCACCTGCATGATCGAGAGGCAGGTGTCCAGCCCGATGAAATCGGCCAGTTCCAGCGGCCCCATCGGATGGTTGGCCCCGAGACGCATGGCGGTGTCGATGGCATCCACGGTACCGACCCCTTCATAAAGGGTGTAGATGGCTTCGTTGATCATCGGCAGCAGGATGCGGTTGACCATGAAAGCCGGAAAGTCCTCGGAAACGGCAACCGTCTTGCCAAGGCTCTCGACAAACTGTTCGGCTTCGCGAAAGGTCTTTTCGTCCGTTGCAATGCCCCGTACCAGTTCGATCAGCTTCATCACCGGTACCGGCCGCATGAAGTGCATGCCGATGAATTGCTCGGCCCTGTCGGTGGCGGCGGCCAGACGGGTGATCGAATAGGAGGAACTGTTGGAGGCGATCAGCGCTTCAGGCTTCAGGAACGGCGTGATGGCGGAAAGGACCTTGCGCTTGGTCTCCTCATGTTCCGTGACGGCCTCGATGACCAGATCGACATCGGACATGGTCTGCAGATCGAGCGTTGGTGTGATTCTCGACAGGGCGGCCTGCTTCTGCCCCTCGGAAATACGCTCCTTGGCGATCTGGCGGTCCAGATTGCCTGCAATTTCGGCGATGGCCAGATCCAGTCTTTCCTGATTGATATCGTTCAGAAGCACATCATAACCGGACAGGCCGCAGACATGAGCGATACCACTGCCCATCTGTCCTGCCCCAATAATCCCGACCTTCTTGATTTCAGACATTTCCCTGTTCACCGACTGCTTTGGTATGGTCCCTGCTCAAAGGCCTTGTGGCGGATGCTTTCACCACAGAGCAGCCTTCTACGTATTCGTGGAAGTTTGGCAGATTGTTGAATGCTTCGCAAATGCAAATAAACGCGAAGAATGGGTGCGGGAAGAACAGAACACACCTGTATTGGCAAAGTTCGATCAAAGTCTGAGGTGTGAGCTTGCCGGATGGGGATAAATGCGCATCCGGTCAACGGGCTGAGGCGGTACTGGCCGCTTCAAAAGAAAAATCCCGCACCGGGTGGCGCGGGATTGGATGGTTCAGGCAAGCCGGAGATTGCCATTTGACAGCGGTAGGGTCCCTCAGAGTGCCTTTTCCAACTCGGGCAGGATGTCGAACAGATCACCGACGATGCCATAGTCGGCAACCTGGAAGATCGGGGCTTCCTCATCCTTGTTGATGGCGACGATGACCTTGGAGTCTTTCATGCCAGCCAGATGCTGAATGGCACCGGAAATGCCAGCTGCAATATAGAGTTCCGGGGCGACGACCTTGCCGGTCTGGCCGACCTGGAGGTCGTTCGGGGCATAGCCTGCGTCAACAGCTGCACGCGAAGCGCCGATGGCCGCGCTCAGCTTGTCGGCAACCGGGGTCAGCATGGCGTTGAACTGTTCTTCGGAAGCGAGGCCTCGGCCACCGGCGATGATCACGCGGGCACTGGCCAGTTCCGGACGATCGGAGGTGGACAGTTCTTCGCTGACATAGGTGGTCGTTGCCGGGGCATCCGCCGCCGCGATGGTTTCGATGGCTGCGGACCCGTCGGCAGCAGCCGCTGCGAAATTGGCGGTCCGCACTGTCAAAACCTTCTTGGTATCGGCAGACTTGACCGTCTGGATGGCGTTGCCAGCATAGGTCGGACGCTCGAAGGTATCGGCGGCGATGATCTTCGTCACTTCGGACAGCTGCATGACGTCGAGCAGGGCGGCCACGCGTGGCATGAAGTTCTTGCCGACGGATGTGGCCGGGGCAACGATGGCGTCATAGCCGCCTGCGATGGCAACAACCTGCGCAGACAGGGCTTCGGCGATGTTGTGGCCGAGGGCGTCGCTCTCGGCAATCAGAACCTTGGCAACGCCGCTCAGCTTTGCAGCTTCCTCTGCGGCCTTGGCGCAGTCCTTGCCAGCAACGAGAATGTCCACGGCACCACCCAGCTCGAGGGCTGCGGTCAGGGCTTTGGCGGTTGCGTCATTCAGGGCCGCATTGTTGTGTTCGGCAATCAGTAGGGTTGTCATTGTCTATCTCCTCACTCTGCCTTACAGCACACCGGCTTCGTTTTTCAGTTTGTCGACCAGCTCGGCGACGCTTTCAACCTTGATGCCAGCCTTGCGGGCTTCCGGTTCAGCGGTGGAGAGCACCTGAAGGCGTGGTGCGATGTCAACACCAAAGTCTGCGGCTTCCCGTGTGTCGAGCGGCTTTTTCTTGGCCTTCATGATGTTCGGCAGGGAGGCATAGCGTGGCTCGTTGAGGCGCAGGTCCGCAGTCATCACGGCAGGCAGCTTGACGTCGACATTCTGCAGGCCGCCATCGATTTCACGGGTGACCTTGGCAACATCGCCCTCGATCTTGATGCAGGATGCAAAGGCACCCTGACCCCAGCCGAGTAGGGCAGACAGCATCTGGCCGGTCTGGTTGGCGTCATCATCGATGGCCTGTTTGCCAAGGATTACCATGCCGGGCTTTTCTTCCTCGACAATGGCCTTGAGCAGCTTTGCCACGCCGAGCGGTTCGACGGTTGCGTCGGTCTTGACCAGGATGGCGCGGTCGGCCCCCATGGCAAGGCCCGTGCGCAGGGTTTCCTGCGCCTGCTGCACGCCGATCGACACAACGACGATCTCGCTGGCGATGCCTGCTTCCTTGAGGCGGACTGCCTCCTCTACCGCGATTTCATCAAACGGGTTCATGGACATTTTGACATTGGCCAGATCAACACCGGAACCATCGGCCTTGACGCGGATCTTGACGTTGTAATCTACAACCCGTTTGACGGGTACGAGGATCTTCATGGATTGATTCTCCCATGTGAACCGGCATCGCCGGCTCAATTGACTTGAGCGTTGTGCAGGCAAGCCGACTTTGGCTCATTCGGGCATCGGGAGTCTTCATGCCCCGTTTGCCGCCCCTGCTGTTGAAGGCCCGCCCGATCATCACCCGCCTCCTCACCCACGAGGAAATGCCAGGGTCTGATCACAGCTGTTCTGCAACTGACTGGATTTGGAAAAGACCATCCAATATCAGTTGCCTAAGTGAAGTTGTTCCTGATCGGGGAGGACGGTAATGGGAGCTTTTGGGCCTGTCAACAATCCGTCCGTCTGAGAAGCATGAGTTTCTGTCATGGCTCTGCTACGTTTGGGTGATTTCACGTAGCGCGCTGGAAAAGAGGCACCGATTTTCGCTTCATGAAGGGGATAAGAATGGCTCCGGTCAGCGCTCCGCCGACATGTGCCCACCAGGCGACGGTGGCCTCTGTGCTGGTGAGGGAATTGAAAAGCTGCAACCCCAACCACGCCCCGAGGCAATAGATGGCCGGGATCGGCAGAGGAATACGGCCGAGAATCAGTATCCACACACGAACATCCGGATGCAGCAGAAGATAGGCGGCGATGATGCCCGCCGTTGCGCCGGATGCGCCAATCAACGGAACGGGTGAGCCCCAGTTGGCCAGAGCATGTGCCAGCGCGGCCCCGGCGGCGCAGAGGCAATAGAACAGCAGATAGCGGACATGCCCCATCGCATCCTCGATATTGTCGCCGAACACCCACAGGAAAGCCATGTTGCCGATGAGATGCATCCAGCCGCCATGCAGAAAGGCATAGGTGATCAGATCTGTCCATTCGAAGGCATCCGTGGTGGCGACCAGACCGGACGAGGTGGGCAGCAACTGGCTGGGGATAAGGCCGTAGGTCATGGCAAAGCCCATGAACACTGGCCCCTCTTCGCCACCGCCCGATACCAGAAAGGCCAGCAGGTTGAGGAGGATCAGTCCGAGCGTGACATATTGCCAGCGCACATAGTGAAGCTCGTTTCTGTCATGCAGTGGTATGAACATCGCTCCCCGGTCTCCCCGCTGCTGATAGCCTTTTGGTGCTGGCCTACCGGTTCTGTCCGGGAACCCAGAGAACGTCCGCCGTACCCTTGTCGTTCGTCCAGCGGGCGGCGACAAAGAAGAAGTCGGACAGACGGTTGAGATACTGGATGGCTTCCGGCGTCACCGGCTCGTTGTCGCTGGCCGCAAGGGCCGTCACCAGCCGTTCGGCGCGACGGGAAACCGTGCGGGCATAATGCAGATAGGCCGAGGCGCGCGAGCCGCCGGGCAGGATGAAGCTCCTGAGAGGCTCAAGGTCGGCGTTCAGCTGGTCGATCTGCTGCTCAAGGCGTTTCACCTGGCTTTCGATGATGCGCAGCGGCTCATATTCGAGCGGCTCGCCCGAATCTGGGGTGCAAAGGTCCGCTCCCAGATCGAACAGGTCGTTCTGGATCTGGGACAGCATCTGGTCAAGCTCCGGGCAGTCGGCCATTTCCAGCCGGGCAAGGCCGACGATGGAGTTGGTTTCGTCAACCGTGCCATAGGCTTCGACGCGCAGATCATGCTTGGGGCGGCGTTCGCCGGTTCCCAGTGCTGTTGTGCCCTTGTCGCCGGTGCGGGTGTAGATCTTGTTGAGACGAACCATTGAAAAGTTTCCATTCTGGCCATGCCGCAGGTGGCGATTCGGTCAATCGTCCTCATACGGTGAGCCGTTTCCGATGTCGGGGCACCCTTGAAAGCGTGCCGTCTGCTTATGCTGACTGGGCACAAAAAAATGCGCCTGATGTGATGTCAGACGCACTTTAAATGGTTCCTGATCAGATACAAGATGTCTGATTGTCCGCAGGGACAGACAGACGGCTGATCGTCAGAATTTGTAACCGACGCGGGCACCGACGTTGGTCAGGCCGTGGTTCCAGTTGCCGAGGCCGGCGTTGGAGCTGTGCTCGACGGTGACCATGAAGCGCATGCGATCATAATCAAAGCCGAGAGATGCGGTTTCGCGGAACAGGGCGCGTGTACCGAGCGGCTCGTGATCCGGGTTGGTGTTGCCCAGTTTGCCGTCGTGGACCATGCCGCCAAAGCTGGTTTCGATGAACACGGGACCGTAGACCGGGAACAGCCAGCTGAAGCCGCCGTAACCGTAGGAGGTCTTGCCATCAGTGTTGACAGAGGCACCGAGGTGCGGGCGCGGGGTGATGATGCGCTGCCAGAAGGTGGCGTCGTCGGAAAGATCACCAAACGCGTTGAACAGAACTTCGGCCTGCAGGTCGACGCTGCCTTCCTCACGGCGCGCAACATCATGAGACATGACGCCCATGCGCAGTTCGCTCAGGAAGCCGAGGCTTCCGGGGGAGGAAAGTCCGCTGTCGTAATCGGCTGCAACGGCCGCGCCTGCGGAAACGGAAAGCAACAATGCGGAAACAAGAGCTGCATTTTTCATGCGAAACATCCAATACATAGGTATGGTTTCCCTATCTTTAGCTCAACCCTGCGGCCGATGCTACACGAAATTCCCCATTTTTTCCGCGAGATCCCGGTTCTCTTGCTCACGTGCCCTTTTAGTCACAGCCATGGTGTGGATCGAGGCTCGAGGCGCTATTGCATCATATAGAGTGCCAGCATGACCAGCAGAATGGCGACGAATTGCACGATGATCCGCCAGCGCATCAATGTCTGGGAGCGATTCGGGTTTTTGCCACGCATCATGTTGACGAGGCCGAAGACGAGAACCAGTGCAACGATGATCAGGGCGATCGGAATGGCGAATTGCAATATGGCGGCCATGTGCTCCTCCCGGCATCAGGCCTGCGGCAGAATGGCGCAGACAGCCTGCGCAGAGACTACCAGTGCGTTTGCGGCAAGGAAACGGCGAGAATGATGAACTTTGGTCGGGAGTGCCTGCGGGACGTCAGCCGGGCGTTTCCCGGCCTAGTCGCCATAGGACCGCAGAAAGGCATCGAGCGCTCTGGTGGGCAGGAACCGGCGCATGGCATTCATGATGTAGGTCGGCACCGTGACCATGTAGCGCGGTTTGGGATTGGCGGAATTCAGCGCTCTGTCGAGCTTCTTGTAGACCGCTTCAGGTGGCAGTTCGAACTGGCCCGGGGTGTCCGATTCCATCGCCTTGAGGCGTATTTTGTAGCGATCGCGGTAGACCGAGTTTTCGGTGTCGATGGTCTTGATGAAATTGAGGCGGGCATTTTCCCGGAACTGACTGGTAATCGGGCCGGGCTCGATCATCGAGATGAAGATGTTGCTGCCGTGCATCTCCAGCCGCATGGTGTCCGTCAGGCCTTCCAGCGCATATTTGGAGGCGACATAGGCACCGCGGAACGCCAGTCCGGTGAGGGCCAGCACCGAGGAACAATGAATGATGCGGCCATAGCCCTGTTTGCGCATCACGGGAATGATGCGGCAGGTGAGATCGTGCCAGCCGAACAGATTGGCTTCAAACTGGGCGCGCAGGACATCGGTTGGCAGATCTTCCACCGCGCCGGCCTGTCCGTAGGCTCCGTTGTTGAACAGTGCATCGAGCGTGCCACCGGTGTGGTTCAGCACCACTTCAACGCAGGCCTTGATGGATTGCGGTTCGGTATAGTCCATGTAGATGGCCGTAACGCCTTCCGCTCTCAGGGCCTCCAGATCTTCCGTCTTGCGCGCTGTGGCAAAAACCTGCCAGCCCTCGGCATGGAGGCGAAGGGCACAGTGGCGTCCGATGCCTGAAGAGCAGCCGGTGATGAGAATGGAGCGCTGGGTCATGGTGTCTTTCGCGTTGTTGTGTCAGGAAATCGCTTAGGATGTCTGAAGGTCTGAGAGGCGGTTATCGTTTGCGTTGTGGCAGTTGGCGGGCGGATTCTGTTGCAAAGGGATGTTTCCATTCGGGGTGTTTCTGTTCTTCCGCCTTCAGTGCCTGGCGCCAGTTGCGAATGGCCCTGAGGGATGGAAGGCGCGGGATGTGAGCCAGTTCCCAGTGGATGCCGTTCATCGGGTCATTGAAGAAGGTCGCATAATAGCCCGGCGCATAGACGGGGTATTCGGCCGGAGCCTCGGTCACGGGAATGGCGTTCGGAACGAGCACTTCCTGATGGAAGTCGTCCACCTCGCGGTGATTTCTGGCCCAGAGCGCGATGTGGTGTATACCCACGGGGCGGGCCGGGAAATCAACCTTGTCTCCGGTTTTGGCCGGTTGGATGCCGATGTAGCTGTGCGGCATCGGGAACCGCGCCATGTAATAGGTCGAGCGGTATCCGACGTCCAGCGTCCAGAAGCTCTTGTAGCCGAGCCAGCCGAATATCAGATCGTAGAAGGCGATCGATTTCTCATAATCGAGTACCGACAGTTCCACGTGATTGATGCCGCGCCAACGCATGCTCTTCTCCTTTTGGCCTAGTGCGGCAAGTTAAGCGCGCAAGGGCCTCCTTGATCAAGATCTTTCATTCGTTTGACGGTGCGGGCGTGACATGGATGTGAAAAAGGCGGGGCGAGGGGCATCGAGAAGGGGCAGCTGCAGCACCATCCGGCTATGGCGACAAGAAAAAGGGGAAGCGTTTGCCTCCCCTCTTTGATCTTGGGCCGTTCGTGATGGTGCTTGGGTCAGGCGCGGCTGTCAAGCAGACGGCGGGCTATGACCTGGGCCTGAATTTCGCCTGCCCCCTCGAAGATGTTGAGCACGCGGGCATCGCACAGCACGCGGGAGATGGCATATTCCAGCGCAAAGCCGTTGCCGCCATGGATCTGCAATGCATTGTCGGCCGCAGCCCAGGCCACCCGGGCACCAAGCAGCTTGGCCATGCCAGCTTCCAGATCACAGCGTTTGTCGTGATCTTTCTGGCGGGCGGAATAATAGGTGAGCTGGCGGGCGACCATGATTTCGGCGGCCATCATGGCCAGCTTGTCAATGACACGCGGGAAGTTGATCAGAGACTTGCCGAACTGCACGCGCTCCTGAGCGTAGCGAAGCCCCAGATCCAGCGCGTTCTGGGCAACGCCGATGGCGCGAGCGGCGGTCTGGATGCGGGCAGCCTCGAAGGTCTGCATCAGCTGCTTGAAGCCCTGTCCCTCTTCGCCACCAAGCAGGTTCTCCTTGCCGACTGCGAAATTGTCAAAGGCGATGTCATATTCCTTCATGCCGCGATAGCCGAGAACCTCGATTTCGCCGCCGTCCATGCCTTGGGCCGGGAACGGGGTGTCGTCGTCACCGCGCGGCTTTTCAGCCAGCAACATGGACAGGCCCTTGTAGCCTGGTTCCTTGGGATTGGTGCGCACCAGCAGGGTCATCAGGTCGGCTCGCACCGGATGGGTGATCCAGGTCTTGTTGCCGGTCACCTTGTAGGTGTCGCCGTCAAGAGTGGCGCGGGTCTTGAGGCTGGCAAGGTCGGAGCCTGTGTTCGGTTCGGTGAAGACGGCAGTGGGCAGAATTTCGCCGGAGGCGATAAGCGGTAGCCATTTTTCCTTCTGCTCCTCGGTGCCGCCGCACAGGATCAGTTCGGCTGCGATCTCGGAGCGAGTGCCCAGAGAGCCAACGCCAATGAAGGCGCGGGAGAGGGCCTCGGAGACGACGCACATGCTTTCCTTGCCAAGGCCCAACCCGCCGTATTCTTCCGGAATGGTCAGCCCGAAAACGCCCATCTCGGCCATCTTGTCGATTACGTCCATCGGAATGTAGGCATCCTTGAGGTGCCATTCATGGGCATAGGGCGTGACTTCGCTTTCGGCAAAGCGGCTCATTTCATCGCGGAAGGCTTCCATGGTTTCGTCAAGGCCGGCATCGCCAAAGGAGGCAGCCCCCTCTGCCGCTTCCATCAGTGCGACGAGGCGGGTGCGGATTTCCTTGGTGTTGCCGTCCGCCATCAGGCGGGTGACGGCCTCGTTGCGAGCCTGTTCGATGGTCCCGGCAGGCAGGGCGAAGGAGTCGAGACGAACAATCTCGCCCTGGGTCATTGGGATGCCGCCGAAGATCTGGGCCAGATATTCGGCAAAGGCAATGCGGGTGACGAGGGATTCCATTTCGCCAAAGCGGCCCTCGGCGAGCATGCTGGTGCTGTAGCCGCTCATCTCCTTGAGCGCCTCGACATAGGTGGCAAACCAGGCAAGGCCGTGGGTCAGACGCTGTTCAGCCTCGACAAGATCGGCCTTGACGCGCCCGTCGACAGACACCTTCTCAAAGACGCTTTCGACCATGCTCTTGAGTAGGGCTTCACATTGGGCGACAGCTGCATCCATGTCGGACATCAATGTGTCAGGGATGGCGATCGGTTGGGTCTCGATGATCAAAGACATGGTTTTCCCCCCTTTGATGGCAAGTTCAGAACCCGCCGGAGGCTGCCACTGTCCGGAGCACGGCGGGGGTGCTGGTGCTATCAGATTGTCTTCTATGTTGCAGTGCACAGTGAAGGGCAACCGCACACTTTGCAATAAGCCAAAGGAGTAAGGCGTGGGGGACGTTAGTCGGATATGTTGCAGTGCACAGGACTTTTGTCGCAAGCCTTGCGTCAGGCTTTGCGGCGACTGGCGAGGATGACGCCAAGGGCGGTGACGATCATGCCGAGCACCTGCAGAGGGGTGATCGGTTCTCCGAACAGCAGGTAGGAGATGGTCGCGGTTACAGCGGGAACCAGATAGAACAGCGAAGCGGTGTTCGAGACCGCGCCCTTCTCGATCAGCCAGAGCAGCAGGAAGATGGCGCCGATGGAGAGCACCAGCACCAGCCAGACCAGCGCGAAGATAAAATCCGGGCTCCAGATGATGGTCTGGGTTTCCGTGAGCAGGCTGAGTCCGCCGCAGAAGAGGAGCGCGGCACAATATTGCCAGATGGTGGCGGTGCGCATGTCCAGATTGGCGGCAAAGCGCTTCTGGTAGACCGTGCCGAACGAAATGCTGATCACGGCAACGAGGGAAACAAGGATCTGGATCGGGGTAACCGAGAAGGAGCCGCTTGAGAGGCGTGGCAACAGCACCATGCAGATGCCGACAAGGCCCAGCACAAAGCCGATGACATGGTTGCGCGTGATGCGTTCACCAAGCAGCAGATGGGCAAAGAAGGCGGTCAGTACCGGTTGCAGGCCCGTCATCAGGGCGAACAGACCGGCAGGCATGCCGTCATCGATTGCCCAGAACACCCCTGTCAGATAGAGGCCATGGATCATGAACCCTGAAACGAAGGCGTGGGCGCTCTGGCGCGGGCTTGGCCAGCGCACCTTCTGGATGAGGGCAATCGCCAGCAACAGCACCAGCACAGAGCCGAAACGCATCGTCAGGAAGGTGAGCGGTTCCGAGTAGGGCGCCCCCATGCGCGAGCCGACAAAGCCGGTCGACCAGAGAACGACGAACAGCAGCGGAGCCAGTCTGGAGAGGAGGTCGGCAGATCGGGAAAACATGGCGTTTCTCTGGGGGCTTTGGATAGTCGCAAGGACCCGTTGGCAGGAGGAAGGCGTCCGGACGGGACATCATGCTTTATCCTGTTGTTGCCGAAATGTCCATCGGGGAACGATCTCAAGGTCCGGAGGAAGAGGCCGTGGCTTGTCCGGTGGATTGGCCCGAACAATTCCCTTGGCGTTGGCTTGATTGCATTTTCGTGCCAGTGGCCTATAAAGAGGACGTGCGGCCTCGGGGCAGATCTTTGGACCTTTCGGAAAGCTGGAAATGACGCGTCTTTGGGAATGGGTATTGGTGCCGATCCGGATTTTCTGGCGGTTTTCGGACAATCATGGTTTTGCGTTGGCCAGCAATATCGCCTTCTCGATGCTGCTCTCCATCTTCCCCTTCCTGTTGCTGCTGACCGGGGTGTCTGTCTGGATCGGTGGCGATGCTCTTGGCAAGGTCCTGCAGGATCTTCTGGTGCTGCTGCTGCCCGATTCGATTGCCGACATTCTGCAGCCGGACGTCGATGCGGTGATTGCCGAGCGCGCCAGCAGCCTGCTGTCCATTTCCCTTGTGATCTTCCTGATCACCCTCACCTCGCTGGTGGAAAGCCTGCGTGAAGGGCTCAATCGAGCCTATGGTTATTATGAGCGGCGCTCGATCCTGTCGCGGCGGGCGATGGGGTTGCTGGCCATTCTTGGCGCTACGGTGGTGATGATCGTCGTGGCGGCAGCGTTGTTCTTTGCGCCGCTGGCGTGGAACGTGCTCAAGCCGCATTTTTCATGGTTCGAGGATTTTCAGGCGACCTTCAACGTTGTCCGCTTCGGGGTGGCGATCCCCATCCTGATGCTGTTTCTGGTGGCCAGCCATCGCTGGTTGCCGATGCGCATGACCGAATGGGCGGATCTGTGGCCAGGTGCGCTGACGACGTTGCTGCTCTGGTGGATCACTGCCGAGGCCTATTCTTACTATCTTTCCCATTTCGCCCAATATGCCCGCGTCTATGCGGGTCTGGCCGGTGTCGTGGCGACCCTCATCTTCCTGCAGATCATCTCGATGATCTATCTCTACGGGGCGGAGGTGAATGCCTGGATCATTCGGCTCAGGCGGATGCAACGCAGCCAGATGACGCGGCCGGATCCGGACCCCGAGGGCAGCACGGCGATGCCGTCGCCGGAAGAACCGGCCAACGACCGTTGAGCCCGCTTGTCCGGATGATCATCAGGCGGAAAGGCAAAAGCCGGGTTGTCCCGGCTTTCATATTTCCTTGTCCGATCTGTTTAGTGCGGCCTATTCGCCACGGCTTGCCAGAATAGTTTCTTCCAGCGTCCTCAGTCCGGTTCGGGTGGTATTGACGAGGCAGGACATGTTGCCCGGCTGGTGCTTGTTGCCCAGCATCAACTCGTGCGCATGCGGGATCTGGTCCCAGCTGAAGACATCGGACATGCACGGGTCGACCTGACGGTTGATGACCATCTGGTTGGCGGCCATGGCCTGTTTGAGATGGGCAAAGTGAGAGCCCTGCACGCGCTTCTGGTGCATCCAGAGATAACGGGCATCCATGGTCAGGTTGAAGCCTGAGGTGCCGGCGCAGATGACGACCATGCCGCCGCGCTTGACCACGAAGGTCGAGACCGGAATGGTCGCTTCGCCTGGATGCTCGAACACCATGTCGACATTCTTGCCCTTGCCCGTGATGTCCCAGATGGCCTTGCCGAACTTGCGCACCTCATTGAACCAGGTGGCATATTCGGGGGAGTTGACCTTGGGCAGCTGGCCCCAGCAGCTGAAGTCCTTGCGGTTGATGACGCCCTTGGCGCCGAGATTCATGACGAAATCGCGCTTGCTCTCATCCGAGATGACGCCGATTGCATTGGCTCCTGCAGCGGCGGCGATCTGCACGCCGAACACGCCAAGGCCACCCGAGGCTCCCCAGATCAGCACATTCTGGCCAGGCTTGAGCTCGTGCGGCATGTGGCCGAACATCATGCGGTAGGCTGTGGCAAGGGTCAGCACGTAGCAGGCGCTTTCTTCCCACGTCAGATGTCTGGGGCGTGGCATCAGCTGTTGGGCCTGGACCTTGGAGAACTGGGCAAAGGAGCCGTCAGGGGTCTCGTAGCCCCAGATGCGCTGGGTGGGCGAGAACATCGGGTCGCCGCCATTGCATTCCTCGTCGTCGCCGTCATCCTGATTGCAGTGAATGACAACCTCGTCGCCAACCTTCCAGTTGCGGACCTTCGAACCGACCGCCCAGACAATGCCGGAGGCGTCGGACCCGGCGATGTGGTAGGGCTGCTTGTGCACGTCAAATACCGAAACCGGTTCACCAAGGCCGGCCCAGATGCCGTTGTAATTGACACCGGCGGCCATGTTGAGCACCAGCACCTCGTGGCTGTCCAGTTTCCAGGTGGGGACGACCTCGACCTGGAAGGATTTTGCCGGCGGTCCGTGGCGTTCGCGGCGGATCGTCCAGGCATACATTTCCTTTGGCACATGGCCCAGAGGCGGGATCTCGCCAATCTCGTACAGATCCTTTTTTTCGCCGGTTGTGCCCTGGGCAAGCAGTTCGTCGGTCATTGATGCTCCTCCCGATCTTGTCTGTTGCATGACCCATGTTGCGATGCAGCATAATGGGTGGGAATTGTCGCAATTTATGGTGCGTATGCGAAACTATCCGAAATTATTGGTCCGGAAGATATAAGTCTTATTGCCAATTTGCATTTTGCGTGTGCGAAGAGAAACTCAGCCGCTAAGAGCGATAATCTCTCGCGGAAGCGGTTTGTGCAGGGCCGGTTGCGGGAGGAGAGAGGGAAAAAGCCGTAACACCTTGTCTCTATTGAGCTGTCCGGAGTGCCTGGACAGTCCGGAGCGGGGGATGTTCCCTTGAGGGAAGGGAGCAGGGTCGGCCTTTGCGGGAGGAGCGCAAGATGACGAGCGAAACAGCTGTAAACCAAAGTATGGAAGCTGCCGGTGTGAAAACGGCTCCATACGGCAAGCCAAAGGACCGCCCATGGATCTTTCGCACCTACGCGGGCCATTCCACGGCGCGGGCATCGAATGCGCTTTACAAAATGAATCTGGCCAAGGGGCAGACAGGCCTTTCGGTGGCCTTCGATCTGCCAACCCAGACCGGCTATGATCCGGACCATCCGTTGGCGCGGGGCGAGGTGGGCAAGGTCGGTGTGCCGATCGCCAACATCGGCGACATGCGCGAGCTGTTTGACCAGATACCGCTCGAGCAGATGAACACCTCGATGACGATCAACGCAACGGCGGCCTGGTTGCTGGCGCTGTATATCGCGGTGGCTGACGAACAGGGCGCGGATCGGGCCAAGCTGGCCGGGACGACGCAGAATGATCTTATCAAGGAATATCTGTCGCGCGGCACCTATGTATTCCCGCCCAAGCCGTCGCTGAAGCTGACCACCGATATCATCGGTTTCACCTACAGCCACATGCCGAAGTTCAACCCGATGAATGTCTGCTCCTACCATTTGCAGGAAGCGGGTGCGACACCGGTGCAGGAACTGGCCTACGCGCTGTCGACGGCAATTGCCGTGCTCGATGCTGTCCAGACCAGCGGTGTGTTGAGCGAGGAGGATTTCCCCGAGGCCGTGGGGCGCATTTCCTTCTTCGTCAACGCCGGCATGCGCTTTGTGACCGAGATCTGCAAGATGCGCGCCTTTGCGGAGTTGTGGGACGAAATCTGTCATGAACGCTATGGGGTGGAAGAGGAGAAGTACCGCCGCTTCCGCTATGGAGTTCAGGTCAACTCGCTGGGACTCACCGAGCAGCAGCCGGAAAACAATGTCTATCGCATCCTCATCGAGATGCTGGCGGTGGTTCTGTCCAAGAATGCCCGTGCTCGTGCTGTGCAGCTGCCGGCATGGAACGAGGCGCTTGGCCTGCCACGTCCGTGGGATCAGCAGTGGTCCCTACGCATGCAGCAGATCATGGCGTTCGAGACCGACCTTCTGGAATATGGCGATCTGTTCGACGGCTCGTCGGTGATCGACGCCAAGGTTCGGGCGCTGAAGGCCGAGGCGCGCGAGGAAATGGTGCGGATCGAGGAAATGGGCGGGGCGATCTCGGCCATTGAATCAAGTTACATGAAGCAGAAGCTGGTGGAATCCAACGCCAGACGCCTTGAGGGGATCGAGAGCGGCGAGCAGATCCTTGTGGGCGTCAACAAGTATCAGGAAAGCGAACCATCGCCCCTTTCATCGGGCGAAGACAGTGGCATCCTGACGGTCGATCCGGCGGTGGAAGAGGAAGCCATTGCCAAGATCAGGGCATGGCGCGAGTCCCGTGATGCCTTGGCCGTCGAGGATGCCCTGACCGCCCTGAGTGAGGCTGCCAAAGCCGGGGCCAACATCATGGAACCATCGATTGCCTGCGCCAAGGCCGGAGTAACCACTGGTGAGTGGGCTGCAGTTCTGCGTGACGTGTTTGGTGAATATCGTGCTCCGACCGGGGTCGGCAAGGCAGCGCGTACCGATGGTGATGACCTCACCGATGTCCGTGAGGCCGTCAATGCGGCGTCCGAGAAACTGGGGCGCCGTTTGAAGATCCTTGTTGGCAAGCCGGGCCTTGATGGTCACTCCAACGGGGCCGAACAGATTGCCGTCAGGGCACGGGATGCGGGTATGGAGGTGGTCTATCAGGGCATTCGCCTGACGCCCGAGCAGATCGTCAATACCGCACTGGAGGAAGGAGTCCATGTGGTGGGGCTGTCGATCCTCTCCGGATCACATCTGGCACTGGTGGGCGACGTGATGAAGCTGATGAAGGAAGCCGAGCTGGACGATGTGCCGGTGGTTGTTGGTGGCATCATTCCGCCCGCCGACGAAGCTCAGCTCAAAGGCTATGGCGTGGCAGCGGTCTATACGCCGAAGAATTTCCAGATCAACGAGATCATGAAGAATATCGCCGAACTTGTGGCATGACGGCATTGGATGCTTGACGATAGAGCTGGGCCCGACGGGATCGGGCCCTTTTCGCGTTCAGGCGGACAACACGTCCGCAAGGGATCCTTCGATGAGCGCATAAAGCTCTTTGGGCTGGATCGGTCTACGGATCCAGTCGCGGAACGGGGCGATGTCTTTCGGGGGCCTGTCGGCGGAAATGGCCAGGACTGGCAGGGCAGCAAGCCCCGGTATATCCTTGAGGCGGTCCAGCAGATCCCAGCCGCTCATGTCCGCCATGTGGATGTCGAGAATGGCGAGATCCGGCGGCGTCTCGGCCAACAGGGCCAGCGCTTCTGCCCCCGTCTGGGCGGCGATCGGCAGATAACCCAGTGCCTTGAGCAATTCACCAAGGATCAGCAGGTTGGTCCTGTTGTCATCAACGATCAGAATCGTTGCCCCATCATGGGGTGGCAGCTCTTCCTCAGGCTGGCCAGCATTCCCGGCGGGGAAAGCTGGCGTTTCGTTGCGGTTCTCGATTGGCAGCCGGATGTGAAAGCAGGCGCCGTGTGGCTGGTTGGCTGTCGCGGTTATGCTGCCACCAAGGCCGGAGAGAATGTGGCGAGCGCTAAAGAGGCCAAGTCCCTTGCCGTCGACCGCGTCGTGGCCTTCGCCGCGATGATAGGGTTCAAACAGCAGATCGGGGGTGTCACAGCCAAATCCCGGCCCGGTATCGCATAGGCTGAGAAGCAACGCAGCGCTTCCGGTGTCTTGCTGCTCGAGGGTGGCTCTGAGTGTTATGTCCGCTCCGGGCGCATATTTGAGCGCGTTGTCGAGCAGAAGCATCAATGTCCGGTGCAGATAGACCGGCGCTGGAGCTGGCGGGTTCGCCTCTTCGAGCGTCGGGTCGATCGTCAATGAAAACCGGGTGTCATGGGCGTTGGCAAGCACGCCTGCCAGACCTTCGAATTCTGAAAGCCAACGGGCCAGGCTGATCTCGTCATGCTGCAAAGGCTTGTGAATTTCGACGCCACCCTCGACCATGGCCATGGCATTGCTGGCCGCGAAATGCAGCGCATCAATGAGCGCTGCCGTCTTGTCCGGATCCGATGATGTGCGGATCAGGTCGGTCAGAGACACGATCGCGCTGAGATGTGTGCGCAAATCGTGACGAAAGCTGTCCGTTTTTTGATTTTTTGAATCGGTATTCAGGCTGTTTCTTGTCATAATCTATGCTATAGGCACACACTGTTGTTCATTAGAGTGCGGTCGTGTGTCTTATGATGCCCTGTATTCTGAACAGGTTCCAACACTATTTTCCTCAACCCGCTTGTCATATCGGTCTAGGGCCGTTTGTCGCGGGGCTCCCTGTTCGTCCCGGACACCATCTCTGACGATCCCTTCCTTCCGGAGCTTCTATATGCTCGATATTTTTAATATTGTCTTTCCCATCTTTGCCCTGATCGCCATTGGCTATGGACTGATCTTCTCCGGGCTTATCCCGCGGGAGGCGGGTGCGGCCCTGTCGAAGTTCGTCTTTACCGTGCCGCTGCCATTGACCATGTTCCGGTCGCTGGCTACCGCCAATCTTTCAGATCAGGCCCCATGGTCCCTGTGGGGGGCCTTTTTCATCTGCCTGTTTCTCATGTTCGGTCTTGGCATGCTGGTGACGCGCACCCTTTTTGGGAGGGAAGGGAGCGTGTTGGCGGTCGCGGGGATTTCGGCAGGCTTTTCCAACCTGGTGCTGTTGGGCATTCCGGTCATTTCGGCGGTGTTCGGGCAGGACAAGCTCGTGCCACTCGTCATGCTGCTGACCGTCCATCTGCCTACCATGACGTTGCTCAGCTCGATCATGGTCGAGATCTACGCCCGCGAGCCGGGGCAGCCGCTCAACTTCGGAGCCATCCTGCTGAAGGTTGGCAAGGGGTTGATGCGCAACGCCATCATCATTGGTATTCTGGTTGGCGGGGTCTGGGGCTTCCTTGGTCTGCCGATCCCGCATCTGGCGTCTGCGGTCATCGACCGGATTGTGCCGATCACCGTGCCGCTGGCTCTGATGGCCATGGGCATGAGCATGCGGGAGTACGGGTTGCAGGGCGACATTCTCAATGGTCTGGCACTGGCGGTCATCAAGACGGTTGCCTTTCCGGCGATGTTCTATCTCGTCACGGCCACCATCCTGCCCCTGCCCAGTGACTGGATCGCCGTGATCCTTCTGGGGGCTGCCAGCCCGACGGGCGTCAATGCCTATCTGCTGGCCAGCCATTTCGGCGTCGGGCACCGGCTGTCAGCCAACGCGATCTCCCTTTCGGTGCTGGTCTCTCTGGTGACGCTGCCGTTCTGGATCTCGGTGGCCCATTCGATCATGGGTCAATAGCGGCGGGTTCTTTCGCTGCGAAGGCTTCAAGATCGGCGTCGCTCCAGCGGATCAGGCTTCTGATTTCACTTGCGGTGACGCCGTCCTGCCTTAGTGCCTTGAGGCTCAGGCTCTGTCGGGATTTGGACAGTTTCTGCCCGCCGATATCGGTCAACAGCCTGTGATGATGATAGACCGGCGCGGGCAGGCCCAACATGGTCTGCAACAGACGGTGCAGGCTGGTCGCCGCGTAAAGATCCTGACCACGAACAATGTGCGTGATCCCTTGGGTGGCATCATCGATTACCACCGACAGATGGTAGCTGGTCGGGCAGTCCTTGCGCGCCAGAATGACATCGCCCCAGACCTCCGGCATGGCGTCGATGCTGGCGCAATGCGGATAAAACGGCGAGAGCGGGCCGTTCTCCTGCCAGACGAGGGCAACGGTGTGCTGTTGCCGGGCTTTCTGCATGTCGAGCCGCCATGCCACGTCGCCCTCATCGCTTTCCTTTGCCGACAGCATCCCGCGTGGATAGAGAAATGCGCCGTCCGGATCGCGGGGCCAGTCCTTGCCGGTTTGGTTCTGCCAGTCGGTAACGGCGGTTTGGATGTCCTTGCGGCTCGCGGTTGAAGGATAGGCCAGCCCCTGCTGCTTCAGGGCTTCAAGCTGTCCGGCATAAACGGCAAAGCGGCCTGATTGCCGCATGACCGGTTCTTCCCAGCGGATGCCGAGCCAGTCAAGATCATCCAGCATCTGCGCGACCTTGTCATCGGTGCAGCGGACGGTGTCGATATCCTCGATGCGCAGCAGGAAGCGGCCACCGGTCCGTCGTGCCGCCTCAAAATTGAGGAGGGCTGACAGGGCATGACCCAGATGCAGGGCGCCATTGGGGCTGGGGGCAAAGCGAAAGGTCGGTTGCATGGGGCAGTAAGAGGTCCGGCTGGTGTTGCGCTCCGCATTGATAGCCTCTAGATGTGAGGTTCGTCCAGCAAATTGGCTTGAGGAAAGGGAGAGCCTTGTTGACCTGTTTGCATAGCCAGAAAGACCTTGATGCCTCGCTCGCGCGGCTCGTTGCGCTCGACCCGCGCCTTGCCGGACTGGTATCCCCTTGCGGGGCGATTGCCTTGCGGCGGCAGCCGGCAGGGCTCGAGGGGCTGTTGCAAATCATTCTGGCGCAGCAGGTCTCTGTGGCATCGGCGCGGGCCATCTGGCAGAAATTCACCGACCGGTTCCCGCGCTGCGATACCCGTCTGCTGATGGAGGCCAGTGAAGAGGACTTGCGTGCCTGCACCCTTTCCCGCCCGAAGATCCGCACAGTGATGCGGATCATGGCTGCGATCAGGGACGGATTTGATCTTGATGGCCTGGCTGATGATGAGCCGGAGGTAATCCGCCGCACCCTCATTGCGCTGCATGGTGTTGGCCCGTGGACTGCTGATGTCTATCTGCTGTTCTGTCTGGGGCGGGCCGATGTGTTTCCTGCTGGCGACCTTGCCCTGCAGGTGGCTGTTGCCGATGCTCTGGGGCTTGATGGTCGTCCTTCAGAAAAGCAGCTGGCCGCGATGGCCGAGGAGTTATGGGCACCGGAACGTGGCGCGGCGGCGCATCTGTTCTGGGCGCACTATCGCGTGATCAAAAAAGGGCGCGAAGGCATTCTCTAGCCTTCACGCCCGAACGGATCATCGCGGCCGGTTGGGATCAGTCACGGTCCTTGTGGATGGCCTGCATCCAGGTGCCAAGGAAAGGCAGACGGGTGAACAGCGGGGCCAGCGCGTTCTTGGACAGGAAGGCACCGCAGAGCGCAATGATCACCTCGATGGAGGACAGAACCGCATTCCAACCGCCGAACGACAGGCCGAGGATGCGCAACTGGGCCACGTCGCAGCTCACGAGCTTGGTGGTGCGCAACTGTGCCAGAAGGTTGGAAGCATCCTTGGTGATCGGTACGGTGTTGGCACAATCATTCGGGCCAAGCCAGAACTCCCATTCGGCCCCGGCCTGATAGACGCCTACGCTCGCGCCATAGAGCAGAACCCCAGCCAGCACGATAAAGGCCAGACGAATGACAACCGGCGGCAGATTGCGCCAGACCAGCAGCAGGGTGGCCAGTGTGAGCGGGATCAGGGAATAATGCACATGACGCTGGATATAGCATAGCTGGCAGGGCTGGTAGCCGCCGATATGCTCAAAGCCCAGCGAACAGGCAGAAATGAAGAGGGCTCCCAGAACAAGAAGTGTCGCTGCCAGAGCTTGCGGTTTGCCGATCGGGGCTGTCAGTTTCATGGATTCAATCTTTCGGATAGGATCTTGTTCTGTGTCGTTATAGACGAACCATGACCAAATTTTGTCAATGGTCCTGCATGCTGCAAATCGTCCCAATTCCGAACGAGAAGGATCTGCGGCACGCCTACAACAGATATTTGACTGCGGCAAACCCTCCGACCAGCAGAAGCATCATCAGGGTGAATACGAGGCCAAGGCGCCTTTCGATGAAATCGCGAATGGGAGGCCCAAGCCAGTAGAGCAGGGCGGCCAACACGAAGAAGCGCAGACCACGGGCTACAATGGATGCGGCCATGAAAACCGGCAGCGACAGGCCCGTTGCGCCAGAGGCGATGGTGATCACCTTGTAGGGGAACGGGGTCAGGCCTGCGATGAGAACGATCCAGACACCCCAGTCATTGTAGCGCGCGGTGAACGAGGCGAACTTGTCGGCATAGCCGTAAAAGGCAAGGATGGGCTCGGCGACTTGTGTGAACAGCAGCGCGCCAATGGTGTAGCCCAACAACCCGCCAACCACCGAGGCGATGGTGCAGATGGCGCCATAGAACCAGGCCTTTTCCTTTTTGGCGATGACCATCGGCACCAGCAGGGTATCTGGCGGGATCGGGAAAACCGAGCTTTCGACAAAGGAAACACCGGCCAGGGCCCAAGTGGCGCGGCGGCTGCTGGCCAGCCCCATTGTCCAGTCATAGAGTTTGCGAAGCATGGGATTTCCCTTGCGCTGGTTGAAGATGCGAACCGGTCCTGCTTGTGGTCTGCCACGCTTGCGGGCCTGGCTTGCCGTTGCTTTTCCCGATACCTTGCGTGTTCGGCCTATATATGGGGGCAGATGGCTCCCTTTTTCCAGACCGGTCTATATCGGAAGCATGGAATGGCTGTCAATTCGTGTTGAATATGGAAGTTTTATGGCGGTTATGAGTTGACGGGGAAGATTTCTCTTCTATATTCGGCCCACACGATGCCCCTGTGGCGGAACTGGTAGACGCGACGGATTCAAAATCCGTTTCCTTCACCGGAGTGCCCGTTCGAGTCGGGCCAGGGGCACCACTTTTCCTTTTTTCGCAGACGCTGAGGAATGGTCCGGACACGGATGTCATTTTCCTCGCCGATGCGCGCTACGAGAGCGCCATCGAATGCGCGAAGGAGCACAATCTGCGTCTGCATGGCATTCTGAGGAACTGAGCATGAAGCTGCTTTCTGCCGCAGGGCATCGGTGCATGCCGTGGAAGAACGGCAAGGGAGAGACGGTGGAAATCGCCATCTCCCCGGAAGGTGCCGCGCTTTCCGAGTTCGACTGGCGGCTTTCCATGGCATCCGTCACCGAGCCGGGGCCTTTTTCACCCTTTCCGGGCATCGCGCGTGTGCTTGCCATCGTATCTGGCGGTGGCTTGCAGCTCATCCTCTCCGGGCGTGAGGTCCGGGTGGAGCGGCATGGCCAGGCCATTGCCTTCTCGGGGACAGAGATGGTCACCAGCGTTCCTTTCGAAGGACCTGTTCGCGATCTGAACCTGATGGTGCGCGAAGACCGTTATCTGGCCGCTATCGAGCGTTTGTCGGGCGAGTATGAACAAACTCTGGCAGTTGCTGAAGGTATCACCTTCATTGTCGCCCTCTCATCCTGCCATGTCACCGATGAAAACACGGTCTACCGACTTGACCCCCTGGATGCCCTGCGTCTGGACCCAGGCGATCCGCAAGTGAGGCTCGATGGGAGCGGGGGGCGCTACGAAATCCTTGTGGCCCGGATCATTGAGACATCTTCGCCGATGGCGGGTTTGCCAGAGACAAACTGAAGCTTGCTGTAGCCGGGCATGGCAACTGGAAAATCCGGATCATCAAACGGTCCGATACAGCCAAGGGCTTCCTGCGGCTCCCAAGACGATGGGTGGTCGAACGGGCATTTGCATGGCTGGCCGACCTGCGGCTATGCGCGTTCAACAGGCTTGACCAGTTATATATTGGCGCCGGTCATCTGAGCGTTTGATTCCTCAGGATGATGAAGCCAGCCTCAGCGAGCGGCGAATTGTGGGGCCGGTTGCGGCCTGTTTGCAATCATGGGTAGATTTTCTGGACTCGGTTTGGGGCGGCTTCTGGTCGATTCTGTTCAATAATCTCTTTAGATTCAAATCGATACAGCCTTAATGAGTATTTGATTGCAAATTCTGATTGTGTTAATTTTTGGTTAATTTCTAGAATGATTCGAAAACTTGTCTTTTCTTTTGTTTCTCGTGGTGGGCAGTGCTGCAAGCAGGAGCCGAGCTATGCACCTAGATGGATTGGAGCGGGGAAGCGAAACATCGCCTGAAAGCCTGCCGGAAGACTTTTCACTGGAGCTATTGCACGAACAGTCCCTGCCGCCGGAGAGGCATCTTCAGGTTCTGGTTATCGAGGATGACGAAGCTGATTTCCTCATCACCCGAAAATCTCTTCGTTATCTTGACAGCTATAACGTCGACATAGATTGGGCCACTTCGGTGTCCGATGCGGTCATCAAGGCCAGAAGCAAGCATTATGACTTGGTTCTGGTGGATTTCTGGCTTGGCATGGAAACCGGCGTGCCGGCGATCAATGCCTTCGGGGGTGGGGCACCCGGTACCATCGTCATTTTGCTGACAGGGATGCCCGGGGAGGATGTGCAGAAAATTGCGCTCAAGGCGGGAGCTCGCCATTGCATCAACAAGAGCCAACTGACGCCCGTCCTGCTGGAGGCGACCATAAGAAGCGCCCGCCACACCCAGCGGCTGGAACAGCAGTTGCAGCAGACGATCGCCAATCTCAAGAAGGCCAACGAAGCCAAGGATCGCTTCTATGCGCATATGGGACACGATCTCAGGACGCCTCTCAATGCCATTCTGGGCTATTCGGAAATGATCCTGGGCAACAGTCTCGGCCTTGATGTGCCCGATCAGTATCAGGCTTTTGCCAGCAAGATCCACGCCGGTGGCCTGCATCTTCTGGAGGTCATCAACAATCTGATGCTGCAGAATGGCAACGCCCTTGAGTCCATCAGGAAACAGGTTGAAGAGATCAGGCTGGACGACGTTGTTGGCAAGGCGTTTGAGCTTGTGCAGTTCTTCGCCGCCGACAAGGGTATCGAATTGGCCGTGAATGGTGCAGGCCGCCCCGTCCATGCGCGGTGCCATCGCTCGCTGATGACGCAGGCGCTCGTCAATCTCCTGTCCAACGCCATCAAATACACGCCTGCTGGCGGCAGGGTGGAGGTTTCGCTTTCCGTCGATGCGCAGGGGAGTGTCCTTGCTGTCAGCGACAACGGGGTGGGGATGTCGGCGGCGGACATCGAGCTTGCTCGCAAGCCTTATGGGCGTGTCGATCTGCCGCCCGAACTGGCACAGGAAGGAACCGGGCTGGGGCTGCCGATTGTGGAACGCATCCTTTCGGGGCATGGTGGGCATGTCGATATTGACAGCGAGCCCGGCAAGGGTACCCGCGTGAGCCTGCATCTGCCCGGATTGTCTTCAAAGGATGTCGCCAGCGGCATGAATAGAGAAGTGACCAGATTTGAAAGCCAATGAAGAGAGCGAAACCACGCTGCTGCTGGTGGAAGATGATCAGGCCGACGTGTTTCTGGTCAAGCGGGCGCTGTCCAAGCATGGAGGTGCGATCCGGGTTCAGGTGGCGCGCGATGGCATGGAGGCGCTGGAGATGTTGCGCAGGGGAGAGGTGCCCCGGCCTTATGTGATCTTGTCCGATCTCAACATGCCGGGCATGTCCGGTTATGAATTTCTCGACGAAATCCGCTCTGACAAGGACCTCTGCGACAGCATCATCTTTGTCATCTCCAGTTCCGATCTTCCCGAGGACGTGACCCTTGCCTATCAGCATTTCGCCTCTGGCTATATCGTCAAGGAAATGGATCCTCCCAGGATGATGCGCTCCATGAACCTGCTGTTTGATTTCTGCGAAATCATCCGGCTGCCCGGCTAGGCGGGTTGTCAGCAAGGATGGTGTGTGCCTTTGCTGGCGGGGTCAGCTAACCGCCGATTTCTTTGGCCAGGTGAAGCGGAAGGTGGTGCCGGGCTGCCTTGCCGGGTCAGAGATGATGGTGAAGGTGCCGCCGAGGGATTCGATTGCCTTCTTGACCAGCGCCAGCCCCATGCCGTTGCCGGGGATCTTGTCCTTGCGTTCCAGCTTTCTGAACGGCAGCAGGATCTTGCTGTGATGTCGCGGGTCAATTCCGGGGCCGTCGTCGATCACCGCAAAGCGCCATGTCTTTCCGAGATCCTCCTGAGTGATCCGGACGGTGCCATGATCCTTGTCGTGGTATTTGATCGCGTTTTCGACCAGATTGCGGAACACCAGCATCAGGGGCGCCCGGAAGGTATGGATGGTGTCGACCAGCAGATCCACCTCCATCGAGATATCCCGGTTTTTGTCGATGATTGCGAACATGTTCCTGAGGCTGGTTGCCAGATCGAGCTCTTCGGCCTCCTGCAGATTGGATCCGGCCTTGGAATAGTCGGAGAGATCCGATATCAGGCTGCCAAGATGCGATATCTGGAATTTCAGCCGATCGATATGCTCCTGAATCTCGTCCTTGGCGCTGGCCTCCAGATCTTCCTCGATCCATGTCGCCGTGTGCTGAATGGCCCGCAAGGGGCCGGCCAGATCATGGCTGATGATATGGGTGAACTGGTTGAGATTGTCGTTGATGATCTTCAGTTCCTGATTGTGGGCCTCCAGCTCCTTTTCCGCCCTTATCCTGCCGGATACATCGACCAGAACGGTGCGCGTCTGCTCGATGCCCTTGTTGTCGGCAACAATGACGGTGGACATTTCGACATCTATGACATCACCGTTCTTCTTGCGCATCTGGAACAGGATGTTGTCAGCCTGCTTGTTTCTGGTCGCCTCGGGGATGACGACCTCATAGGCGTAGCGGGTTGACGCTTCGGTCATGAATTCTTCCCAGTGATGGCCGATGACTTCCTCGCGCTCGTAGCCAAGCGAGGTCAGCCACTTCTGATTGGCCTCAACGATGGTGCCGTCCTTGTCGAGGGAGTGCATGATGACCGGGGTCTCCATGTAGAGCTTGCGGAAGCGTTCTTCCTCCTCCATGAACAGATTGTTGAGCAGCTCGAGCTTTTCCTGCTGATCCCTGCGAAACAGTTCATAGCCGATCCAGTCGGAAATCCTGTCGATGATGGGCTGGTAGGTTTCCAGATGAAACTTGCTGACCGGATATCTGGAGGCAAACATGATCGCTCCGATGGTGGCATTGTTGCTGATGATCGGTGAGCCGATGATCGATACATAGCCATAGGTCCTGAGGATCTGCGCGTTGTCCTTGACACAGTCCATCAGGTTTCCGCTACAGGACATCACCGCACCCTCGCCGAGCAGATTGCCGCATTCGGTGCAAGGCGTGCCGAAGGCCTGACGCAGGGCAATGTCGGTGTCGTCAAGTCCGATCATCTGCTTGACGATGAACTGCTGGTTCGAAAAGCTCAACTTTAGGGCAGCAGGAAGATGGGAGACCTCGGACACGCGCTTCAGGATGAGCCTGATCTTGTCATCGAGATCAAGGCTGCTGTCAGCGGCGATGTGGTTGAAGTCGACCATCATCTTTTCGCGTTCAACGCTCTCGGTCACGTTGTGAATGACGGTCTGTATTTCGACCGTATGGTCCGCTTCGTCTCTGACCAGACTGAACTGGCACAAAAGCCACCTGTTGGTGCTGCCGGGCAGCTCACAGTTCCATTCGGTCTTGCCTTGCTTCTCAAGTTCCCTGATGGCCTGCAAAAGGTCTTCCCTCTGGGAGCCAACGAACAGGTCATGAAAGAAGGTCCGGGTGATCGTTCCCGGCTCGATGTTGAAGAAGGACATGAAAGCGGTGTTGGCGAAGGTGATGGCATAGTCGGGCTTGAAACGGCAGACCAGGTCGCTCTGCAAATCAACGACCGCCTTGTAGAATTCCCGCTCCTTGTTTGCTTGCTCCTTTGCTCGTTTGAGGTCGTTGATCTCGAAAATGGTGATCACCGCACCACTGACCTGCTCCTGCTCTGTCCTGTAGGGGAGCACGGTGATGAGATGGGCTACGCCGTCGCACTCCACTTCGAGACTGCGCTGTCTGCCGTTCTTGATCGTGTCCAGAATGTCATCGTAAAAGCCTTCGCCATTGAAGCGGCAGGTGACGTGGCTGATCGGGCGACCAATATCATGGGGGACCAGATTGAAGGCTTTGGTCGAGGCTGGAGTGAAGCGCCTGATCCGTGCCGCCTTGTCGACGAAGATCGTGCCGATTTCGGTGCTGAGCAGCAGGTTTTCCATGTCGTCGGTCAGCTCGGTCAATTCAACGATCTTGCGTTGATGCTCGGCGCTGACGGTATAGAGCTCCTCGTTGACCGAATGGAGTTCCTCGTTGGTGCTCTGAAGCTCTTCGTTGGAGGCGGTCAGTTCCTCGTTGGTGGCCTGGAGTTCCTCGTTGCTGGTTTCCAGCTCCTCGATGGTTGTCTGGAGGCTTTCCTCGGTGGATTTCAACTCGTTTTCCAGCTCACGGATCCGCTGGGCATAGACCATGTCGGCTTCGGGGGCTGGCGAGATGTAGGACATGATTTCCTGATCCGGAAATCTCTCTTCTCGTTCTTCGAGGATGATGAGCAGGAAGGTGCTACGGATTGCGATATCCATGATCTTGGAAATACGGACGGTCAGGCGGATCTTGTGGCCACTGAGGCCTTCAATCTGTACGGCCCGTTCGAACTCCACCTCATGGCCGATGGACAGGGCGCGTTCAATCCCTGCGTTGATCACCAGCCTCAGGTCCTTGACAACCATGTCAGAAAGGCGGTTGCTGAACAGGCCCTTGCGAACATGAAGGAATTTCTCGGCATGTCCGAATACATGGACAAGTTCGCCCTGTTCGCTGATCAGGAAGCCCGTTGGCGCATAGCGTTCCAGAAGCCGGTCGTAGGCGCCATAAAGCGCCTGCCGGGCGAGGCGTTCCTTCCGCGTTGCTTCAAGGCTATGGGATCGAGTGTCCCTGAGGGACAGCCCGTCTGCGGCATCGTCCTGGACGCTGGTAGCGGTCGGCAGCAGAAAGGACTGCTCATGCAGGCGCGTGTTGCGCTTCTTCTGGAAGATCCGCCAGCGCTTGTCCAGAGTACTGAATTCCATGTCAAGATTGCCTACCGTCTCGCTTGACCCGAGAAACAGATAGCCGTTCTTTCGCAGGGAGAAATGGAACAGCGAGAGGACCTTGCGCTGCGCCTGATCGTTGAAATAGATCAGAAGATTGCGACAGGAGATGATGTCGATCTTGGTGAAGGGAGGGTCCTTGAGCAGGTTTTGCGTTGAAAAGACGACGTGCCTTCTGAGACTCTTTCTGACCTTGTAGCGACCGTCCGAGATCTCGAAATAGGTGGCCAGACTCGTTTCCGGAATCTGGCTGACGCTTTCGGCGCTATAGCTCCCGTTGGCTGCGAACTCCAGTGAGCGGAAATGGATGTCCGTTGCAAATATCTTCAGATTGGGGGCAATGCCCATTTCCTTTGCCAGCTCACAAATGAGGATTGCGATCGAATAGGGTTCCTCACCCGTGGCGCAACCGGGCACCCAGAGCCTGAGTTGCCGGTCCGGGGCCATCATTCCGACGAGGTCGGGCAGCACCCGGGTCTTGAGACTCTCGAACGCGCCCTTGTCGCGGAAGAATTCGGTCACGCCGATTAGCAGATCGCAATAGAGCGTATCCATCTCTTCCTTGTCGAGGCGAAGAGCATCGCAATAGTCGTCAAGGCTTGAGAGGCGTTTGAGCAGGGCTCGTCGCTGGATCCGGCGGTGGATGGTGGCCTGTTTGTATTGGGTAAAATCGGTGCCGTATGCCTTTTGCAGAATGGTCAGAATACGGGCTTCGGGGTCGCTCTCCTCGACGATATCCTTTTCCTGCAGCGGCATGCTGGTGCCGGTGATGATCGCCTTGAGAATGTCCGGCATATCGGACACCTTTGCCGAGAAGGCAGAGGCGATCGTTTCAATGACCTTGCGCGGCATGGAATCGAATTTGGCGGTTGCCGGGTCCTGTGCAATGACGACGCCACCATGCTGGATGATCTGCAGGCTGCCACGGGTGCCGTCCGAGCCGGTGCCGGACAGAACGATCCCGATGGCCTGTTCGCCCTCCTCATGGGCCAGCGAAGAGAAAAAGGCATCAATCGGCAGGCTCAACATGTCGTTGTCCGGATAGGCGGTCGCCTTCAGCCGTCCATCCTTTATCGACAGCTCCGTGCGGGGCGGGTTGAGATAGATGACATTGGGTTCGATGAACATCTGGTCTTCGGCATGGACGATGCGCATTTTTGTATGGCGCGCGATCAGCTGGTCCATCATCGACTGGAAGTTGGGGGAAAGATGCTGGACGATGACGAAGGCCAGACCGGGGGGCGTCGGCATTGCTTCAAACAGTTGCTCGATGGGCTCAAGGCCACCTGCTGATGCGCCAATGGCTACTATGCGGACAGATGTCTCTGCGATCTTTTGTGCTGCTGTGGCCGTTGATCTGTCAGGCTTTCGCCCCTTTGGTTGCGACGCCTTGGCGGAAGGCTTGCCGGTGCGCTTTGCCACCCGCCGGGACCTGGACGGTTTTGCTGCTCCCGTTGGAGAGGCGCCTGAGCGTTCAGCATCCTTACTCATGGTCAATCCTCCCCCAAGGAATGAAAGCGGTTGGAACCGTTCTGTCGTGCCCGGACAATGAATGGAACTGCGTCGAATTGTTCTGGACGAGTTCTAATTGTTTAGTTTTATATATTATTATCCGAAACTTAGGGTAGAGATTAACATTTTATTCATTCCAGGGAAACGGTCTTTGCGTTGGGCGAAGCTGCAATGTTGACAAGATGCCGTAGCGTCGCGTCAGGTGTTCCGCTGACTGCGGTTCGATCTTGACGAAGACGGGTTTTGCCCTCCATCCTGCCTTGGGGATGAGGGGGAGACATGAGCGAAAACAATGAGGGCGATCTGGCGCCCGATGCAGAGAGCAACGGGGGGGGGTGCCCCGAGGCTGGAGATCTGGGGGCAGGGGAGCTGCACCGCAAATCCGCCTATGAGATCAGCCGCAGGGTGGCGCACGATATCAAGGCACCGATCCGGCAAATCGCTCAACTGCTGGATATTCTGGCAACGGAGCAGGCCGATCGGCTAGATGACGACGCCATGACCATGCTGGATCTGGTCCGCAGTCGCGCCCGAAATCTCGGGGACGCTGTCGATGCCGTGCGGTGCTATTCCGATGCCATCTGCAAGCCGATGTCCATCCAGTCCGTCGATCTTGGAGCCTTGCTGCGGCGACAAATAGAATCACTCCAATGCAGGATTGGTCGGTTCGACAGCGCCGAGCCTGTGGTTGTGATGGCCGATGAGCCGCTGCTGGCGCAATTTTTTAAGAGATTTTTTTCTCTCAAGCCATTTGCCTTCAAGGGGACCGCTCAGGTCGACCTCATCGTTTCGATCAGTAAAGAACAGAGTGATCGCCGGACGCTGATGGTTGAATTTTCGCCCTGTCAGTTTGAACTTACGACAAAACTGGATCTGTTCGAGCTTGAGCAGTTCAACGGCGATACGCTGTCCGGTCTTCTTGCCTCTCATGAGTGTTCCGAGATAGCAAGGCGGTTCTCCTGGCAGGTTCAACTTGAACCTGGCGCAGGAGACCGTACTCGCCTCACTATTCATTTGTGATTTACGTTTTTTTAACTATCCTTTTCTGACACAGAACAACTGATCGTGGGGGCTTTCAGATGTGCGCAGCCTGGATGAACCATTCAGATGGAATGGCAAATGAGCTCAAGCGGGCGACAGAGGCCGCCGCGCCGGACATTCAGCTTTCCTGCCTGCTTCTTGATGATGATCCGATCGACCGCCGTTATGTGCAATGGCTGTTGGGTCGTCTTAACGGCTTCCAGCTGGAGGTGGAGATTGCCTCCACCCTCAGGGAGGCCGTCGCCCTTTGCAAAAAGAGGCAGTATGACCTCTATCTTCTGGATTTCTGGATGGGGGAGGAAACGTCCCTCTCGCTCGTGTCGTCGCTGAGAGCGGACGGGCCGGACGGCAGAACCATTGTTGTCATGTCGTCGCTTGATGACAGCACGTTTCAGGACATCAGTATGCAATCGGGGGCCGATCTGTTTCTGGCCAAGCAGGACCTGTCCTCCGGAACACTTGAACGCTTGCTGCCGACCATTGCCCAGATCGCCTCCAAGACCCGGCTGGAGCATCGCCAGAAGCAGCTCGATGCCGACATGATCAGCCAGTGGCTCAGGCATATCAGCGGGCGGCTAGACAGTTCGCATGGCTTTGCTGCGCTTGCCCTGTCGGCTCTCAGGGGACAACGGGGCGAGGAAGCGGAAACCCTGATCGCCGATGCGCTCGAGCAGATTTCCTCTCTCCGAAACGAGATCAATTTCATCGGGGTCGGCCTGTCCGTCCTGAACAAGGAAAGCGAGATCGATCTGAGACCATTTGACGTCAGCGCCCTGCTGACGGATGTGGTTGGTGAATGCCTGTTTGAAGCGGAGCAGTTCGGCAAGAAGCTCCGCTATTGCGAACATGTGGCCGATTCCATCATTCTGAGCGATGAGGGCTTGCTGAGGGAACTGGTCTTCGTCTTGTTGCGCGGTGCGCTGCGTCACTCGGACGCCAATTCCAACATTGCCGTCAGCTACGAGCTGGGGGCGGAGTTTCTCGAGATTCTCATTTCCGAGTTCGGATCCGACGAGAAACCCGATTTCGAAACCAAGGCTCTGGATGCGCCCGCTGCCATCAATCTGGCCGACCTGTTCGGGGCCGAACGCGCTGGCAATCTGCTGGTGGCCGAGCATCTGCTTCAGCATCTGGGAGGCAGCTGGAAAGTCGGCCATTGCGGTTCGAACCTCGACATTGCCTGTCGGATTCCGCTCAATTACGATCTGATGCACTGACCGGACAGTGGGATGCTCGAACGCCTCCGGATGTTGCCAACCGAAGGCGTTCGACTACACCAGCAACTGTTTTCTAGTAGAGTACGGAGCTCATCGACAGGCTGTCCCAGATCTCCTTGACCGTGTGCTTGAGCTCGCGACGGCGATCCTCATAATGGGTGTGCAGCAGATGATGGGCCTTCTCCGAATTGGGCGCTTCGAGGAAATCCCGATAGAGGGCCTGAACCTGAGCATTCTTGTGAGATTGGCGCACGCTGGTCTTGCGGTCCACATTGTAGATTGTCTCTCGCCTTGCCTTGGCAAGAGGCAGATAGGCCTTCTTGGAGCGTAGCGAGCCGCCGCCATCGACGCAGCCACCGGGGCAGGCCATGACCTCGATGAAGTCATAGTCCGCTTCTCCCGACCGGATCATCTCGACCAGCTTGCGCGTGTCGCCAAGGCCATGAACCATGGCTACCTTCACTTCACCGATCGGTCCACCCAGATCGACCGTCGCTTCGCGGATGCCCTCGAAACCGCGCAGCTGGGTCAGCTCGATCTTGTCGAGTTCCTTGCCGTTGACCACCGCATAGATGGTGCGCACGGCGGCCTCCATGACGCCGCCGGTGGTGCCGAAAATGGCTGCAGCACCGGAATATTCGCTCATGTAGGGATTGTCGAAGCTTGATGGCTTGATGGTCTTGAGATCGATCCCCTCGCGCCTGAGCAGACGGGCGAACTCCCGTGTGGTGAGCACCACATCCGTATCCCGCTCTCCGAGCGTTGTCAGCTGGGGTCGGGCTGCCTCATCCTTCTTGGCGATGCATGGCATGATAGAGATGACGCGAATGCGGTCTGCCGCGATATCCTGTTTCTCCGGCAGGTAGGTCTTGGCAATCGTCGAGAGCACCTGCTGGGGTGATTTGGTCGAGGATAGAAGCGGCAGGATATCGGGATAGTGGGTTTCGGCAAAATTGATCCAAGCCGGGCAGCAGGAGGTGAAGGTCGGTCTGCGCCCGTCTCTGAGGCGTCCGAGCAGCTCGGTGCCCTCCTCCATGATCACCACATCGGCGGCGAAATTGGTGTCGAGCACAATGTCGACGCCGATCTTGCGGCAGGCGGCGATCACATGGCCCTCGACATTGGTGCCGGCGGGCATGCCGAATTCCTCGCCGAAGGCCACGCGCACGGCGGGAGCGAACTGGACCACGGTGATGATGTCCGGATCGCAAATGTAATCCAGCGCCCGGTCGGTTTCATCCCGCTCGCCGAGTGCGCCGGTCGGGCAGACCAGAACGCATTGTCCGCAGGACACACAGATGTTGCTCAGCGGGTCATGGCCATCGCGCAGAGCGACAACGCGGTTGTTGCCTGTGCCTTCGATGACGAGGGCATCGATGCCCTGATGATAGCGGCAGATGGCGACGCAGCGCTGGCAGCGGATGCAGCGGCGCATGTCGCGGACCATGGCGGTCGCGGCCTCATCCACCGGTCGGCTTTCTGCCAGTGTCCGGTCAAAGAAGCGGTTTTCCTTGAGGCCGACATATTGGGCCACATCCTGCAGTTCGCAATCGCCGTGGCGGATGCAGGTGGCGCAGTCCTGCAGATGGTCGGCCATCAGCAGCTCGACCTGTAGCCGCTGCATGTTGCGTGCCCTCTTGCTCCGGGTCTCGACCGTCATTCCTTCGCGAACAGGCGTGTCGCAAGAGGTTACGATCTGGGCTCCGTCGTGGCCCGGATGATTGATCTCGACCAGACAGACACGGCAGGTGCCCGGGGTGTGGTCGATGTCATCAAGCTCGCACAGGGTCGGAATGTAGATGTCATGGCGACGGGCACAGGACAGGATGGTCTCGTTGGGAAAGGCCATGCATGTTTTGTTGTTGATCTGGAGCTTGATGGTTGCCTCGGCAGGGTCGCGTCCGGCGTGGCTGATAGGCTCAATGGTGCACATGGCTCAGGCCGCTCCTTCGGGGATGGAATGCTTGGTGATCACGGAATAGAGGCGATAGCAGCGCATGCAGCGTTGGGCCTCCTTGTAGGCATCTGCCAGACTGATTGTCTGCTCCACCTCTCCGAACATTGTCTTGCGCAATTCCGGGTCGAGCGCCGGATTGTGCACCCGGTAGCCGTTGCGCACCGGGGTTTCTACCGCGTCGTTGGCGAGGAAGGCGTTTTCGTTGATCAGCTCGCGCATGCGGGAGCGCTTGAAGAAGCGCGGTGTGCCGAACTGGATCCAGTCGTCGATACTGCGCGCCGCCTTGAGCCCTGCCGACATGGCATAGATGAGGGTCGATGGGCCGGTGACGCAGTCTCCGCCGGCAAAGACACCGGGGCGGGAGGTTGTGAGGGACTTGTCCGCTTCCACGCATTTCCACTTGTTGAAGTCGATGCCTTCCTCGGCGATGGTTTCCTGATTTTCCACCTGTTGGCCGATGGCGGCAATGACCGTCGAGCAGGGCATGATGTGTTCAGTGCCATGGATCGGGCGGACGCTGCGGCGGCCACTTTCGTCCGGCTCGGTTTCTTCCATCTCGACAAGCTCTACACCGGTGATCCTGCCATTCTCGGAGATGACCCGGATCGGGGTGCATAGGGTGTGGAAGTCGATGTCTTCCTTCTCGGCCTCTTCCACCTCTTCGGTGTCGGCGGGCATGGCCTCGCGGGTACGGCGATAGATGAGATGGGCCTTGGTCGCCCCGAGGCGCACCGCAGAGCGGACGCAGTCCATGGCAACGTTGCCGCCGCCGACCACCACCACGTCTCCCTTCAGCTGGAAGGTTTCGATGCCGTCGACATGGTCATGGACCTTGAGCAGGAAATCGATGCCAGTGAAGTAGCCCTCTCGGACCTTCTCCTCATCGCGGACGCCGAGCATCGTGCCTTCCTGGCAGCCAAGCCCGAGGAAGACGGCCTTGTAGCCGCGCTTGAACAGATCATCGATGGTAAAGTCGGTGCCGAGCTGCTGGCCAAACAGGAAGCGGCCGCCGAGGTCGACGATGATGTCGGTTTCCATCGCCAGTGTATCCTTGGGCAGGCGATAGTTCGGGATGCCGATCTGGGCCATGCCGCCGGCCTTGTCCTGCTTCTCGAAGACATCGACGTGATAGCCGTGCAGCAACAGGTGATAGGCGCAGGAAATGCCCGCAGGTCCGGCACCGATGACCGCGACCTTCATGCCGTCGGCGAGGGGCTTCTGGATCATTTCGCGGGTGAACTTGAGGGCGTGGGAGCCCTTCTGCTGATCGGCAACAAAGCGCTTGAGGGTCTTGATGCCTACCGCCTCGTCGACGAACTTGCGGCGACAGGCCTGTTCGCAATAGCGCACGCAGACCCGGCCACAGGTGGCGGCCATGGGGTATTTCTGCAGCAGAACGCCGAGTGAACTCTCCGGCTTGCCGTCACGGATATAGTCGATATAGCGCGGCACATTGACCTTGGACGGGCAGGCCTCGATGCAGGGAGCCGTCATGTAGGCCATGCCGTGCTGGGGCCGGATGGGCAAATGCCTTGCCACCTCCTTCTCGATCTGCTCACGGAAATTTCGGATGACTTCCAGCAGGGCGACACAGCAGGTCTGACCCAGGCCACAGAGGGACGTTTCCTTCATCTGCTCGCCAAGCATCTCGATATCGTCGAAGTCGAGCGGGGTGTCGAGGCCCCGGCGCATCTTGTCGAGTGCGTCACGGATCAGTACCGTTCCCATGCGACAGGGAGTGCAGGCTCCACAGGATTGCTCGGCGGCCTTGCTCATATAGTGAAACAGGCCGTCAACCAGACTGACCGTTTCATCGAAGACGAAGAATCCCCGGTCGGCAAAGAAGGCCCGCACGGCGTTGCCTTCATCGAATTCGTCAAAATTTCTGAGAGCGGCAAGAGGAGTGTCGTTGCCAGGCAGATTGCGCCTTGCATCATGAACAACCCCATCCCAAACGCCATAAACCACTTGTGCCACAGTGACCCCCGTCGCTTGAATAAACCAACGTAAACTGCAAGGCGCCGTTTCAGGTCGCGGGTCGCTTGACTTCAGATTGTCCCGATACTGACTTGGAGCCTTCCTCTAAGATCCACCCATTTGGACAATGCCTGTTGTTGTTTTTCCTCATGTTCAGGCAGGATCGGGGAAAAATCTTGCGGCAAATCAAACTGGTACATAACGTGCGCGTTGTCGGGAAATGCGTGATGATTATTTCATTGCGTGAATTATTCTGCCCTGATTTCGCGACCGTTTTCTGCGATTGCAAAAGATGATGGAACTGAAACAGGTTAGGGGGCTGTTGCGAGGTCTTCAAAACTGATCGGGCGCGGGAATGAACGGCGGAAAACGGGTTTGTCTGCTTGAAATGTTGATGGATCAAGACTTTAGTATCAATCGCCGTTTGACTTGTTGAATATGGTCCTTTTGGCTCGGTTTCTATAAATTTTCTCGAAAGATATTCAGCTGCCAGGAAAATGATGGTGTTGTTCAACGGAGTTGTCAGCTGTCAATCGGAAGGTGGGAAGATGTCGAATTCATCATGTGGGTCTCTGGATCGTCGCGCCATGCTGAGGTGGAGCGCCGGGGTGGCGCTGGCTGGTGCTTTTGGAGCGTCTGGCGACACCAGGACCCGGGCCAGCGATGGCGGCCTTGTCCTGTGGGGCATACCAGCCTCTCCGTCTGCAGTCTTTGCCCGTGCGGCGACGTCCCCGGCTCTTTTAAAAGTCTCACCGGAAGTCCGCTTTGATGTCTGGAAGAGCACCGACCAGATGCGTGCCGGGATCGCATCCGGTGACTTCAAGATGTTTGCCACGTCCACTTACGCGGCGGCCAACTTCTTCAATCGCGGTGCGGGAACCGTCATGGTCAACGTGGTCACATGGGGTGTGCTCTATGTGATGGCGCGAGACGAGGGGATCCGTCGGATCGAGGATCTGGCAGGCAAACGGGTGTTGCTGTCGAACAAGAACGAAGCGCCCGACCTGCTGTTTCGTCTGGTGCTCAAATGGTCTGGACTGGATCCTGACAAGGATGTGACGCTCGACTATGTCGGCTCGCCGGGGGAAGCCGTGCCGCTCTATCTGGCCGGGCGAGGGGATGTTGCGGTGTTGCATGAACCTGCGTCCACGGCAGCCCTGTTTCGCGCCAAGAAGGCTGGTGTGCCGCTTTATCGGGCGATCGACATCACCGAGGTCTATGGTGCCCATACCGGCCGAGGCCCGCGCATTCCGCAGGTCGGGCTGGCGGTCAATCCTGCCTTTCTGGAAGAAAAGCCGGAGGTTGTCCGGGCTGTGCATGAAGCCTGCCTGGAGGCTGGGCAATGGACGAAGGCCAACTGGGACGAGGCTGGCAAGCTGGCTGCACAGTCGCTGCCGTTGCCCGCGCCGGTTATTGCCAAGTCCCTGCCTTTCGTGCATCTCGATGTGCAGTCGGCCAAAGAGGCGCAGGCTGACATCGAGCTGTATTTCGAGCATCTGATGAGCCTTGATCCGGGGATCGTCGGCGGGCGGAAACCGGCTTCAGACTTTTACTGGGGGTAGCGTGAGCAAGGCCGAACAGCGCAGAACACAAGGGGACGACGGGGGCAGGGGGATGCGTCGCATTCTGCTGTTCGTGGTTGGGGTCGGGCTGATGCTGGTGCTCTGGCAGGCGGGCCATGTGGCCTATGGCTCTCTTGTTCTGCCCGGTGTTGGCGAAACCTTTGTCACGCTGCAGCGGCTGATCGGAAGCGGCGAGGTGGCTCATGCGCTTCAGGCCACGGCCTTCAATGCGCTGACGGGCTGGTGCCTAAGCGTGCTGATTGGCGTTGTTGCCGGTGGGCTCGCGGGTCGGTTTGGGGATCTGCGCTTTGTTTTGCAGCCGGTGGCGGTCATTCTTCTGGGGGTTCCGGCGATTGCCTGGGTGGTGCTGGCGCTGTTGTGGTTCGGAGGCCGGTGGGCGGTGGTGTTCACGGTGGCGGTTGCCACGGCACCGATGGTTTTCGCCGCCGCCGTGCAGGCCGTGCGCAGCCTGGACGGTGATCTGGCCAGAATGGCGCGGGCCTTCCGTGCTCCGCCCCGGGCGATGCTGTTCGATGTCTATGCACCGCATATGCTGGGCTATCTCTATCCGGCCCTTGCGACCACGCTGGCGATGTCGTGGAAGGTGTCGATCATGGCCGAGCTGCTCTCCGGCTCCGGTGGCATTGGCGACGGGATCGCGGCCGCGCGGGCGCGGGTCGATACGGCCGAGCTGCTGGCCTGGGTCGTGGTGGTGGTGGCAATCCTGATCGTGCTGGACCAGCTGTTGTTGCGGCTGGTGCGCGAGCGGATGCATGTCTGGCGGCGTGAAGAGGAGGGGCATGGCAATGGATGACGTCCTGCTTGCGCTTTCCGGTGTTGGGTTTGCCTATGGTGACCAAACGGTGCTGTCGGGCATCGACCTTGCTTGTCGGCGCGGACAGGTGGTTGCCCTCATGGGGCCTTCCGGGGTTGGCAAGACAACGCTGCTGTCTCTGGTGCTCGGAGACACTCATCCTGTGGAGGGGCAGCTCGCCTGTCGGGCCGAGCGATTGTCCGTGATGTTTCAGGATCCGCGCCTGTTGCCATGGCGCAGCGCGCTTGACAATGTTGCCTTCGCGCTCAAGGCGCAGTTCGCCTCGGGGCGCGAACGGGTGGCAAGGGCAGAGGCGATGTTGGACGCCGTGGGTCTGCCGAGGGCCAGTCACCGGCAGTTTCCCCATCAGCTCTCGGGCGGCATGCGGCAGCGGGTATCGCTGGCGCGGGCGCTGGTCATCGAGCCGGACCTGTTGCTGCTCGACGAGCCGTTTGATGGTCTTGATGTTGCGCTGGTCAGGCAGATGCAAACCCTGTTGCTTTGCCGTGTCGCCGATCGGGGCATGGCCATCCTGATGGTGACCCACGATGCCCGACACGCAGCCGCGATGGCCGACCGGGTTCTGGTATTGTCGGAAGCCCCGGCCCGCATTGTGGCCAGCTTCGATGGGGGGGAGACCGCACCGGCCCGACCTGTCTTGCACTGGCCGATCGGATCGAGCAGGCATTGCTCTCCGCTTCTAGAGAAGCCCCTTGAGACCGCCAGCGAGCATGAGCAGGGCGAGGCCGGTGATCACGACCCGAAAGGCCTTGCGAAACAGCCCCTCATCCATGATGTGCAACAGCTTGCTGCCGGTAAGAGTGCCCAGATAGCCGGACAGGATCATCGCAGCGATGAGTCCCAGCCAGTCGGTATAGACAAAGCCGATGAAGCCGAAGGCGATGATCTTCAGGCCGTGCGACAGGGTCATTGCAGTGGCATGCGTGGCCACGACCTGTTTGCGATCTGCAACCCGGCTGGATATCAGGGCTGCAACCAGTGGCCCCGTTGCGCCCACAAACATGTTGGCAATTGCCGCTATCATCGCCCCGACTGTGACGATGCTGTCGCCTCTGGCGGCGAGCCGAGGGGTTGGCAGCCATGTGATGGTCAACACGAACAGGGCCAGAATGATTTTCAGCACGGCATCGGGCAAGGCAACGACAATCTGCGAGCCGATGATGGTTCCGACGACAGAACCGACGAGCAGCAACCCGATCAGCCGCCATTTTATGTGCGTGCGCAAATGCCAGGCGCGCCCGGCGTTGGACCCCATCTGCACCGTTCCGTGCAGGGGAATGAGCGTCGTGACGGGGATGACCATGCCGAGTATGGCCAGAAGTGCCACGCCGCCGCCGATGCCGAAGGCCGCCGTGAAGGCCGATGTGCAATAGCTGGCAAAGATCAGCCCCCAGAGGGTGATCTCGTCAAGCTGGGTGTTGGCAAACAGCGGCAGGGCTTCCAGCAACGGCTATCGTCTCGTCTGTTGAGAGCGCATGGTTATGCTTGGGAAAAAAAAGGGAGCCGGGCATTGAACCTGGCTCCCTGTGACTGTCATCAGGCGGGCAGCAGCTCTTCAACAAGCTTGACCCAGTAGGAGGCACCGATCGGAATGATCTCATCATTGAAATCATACTCCGGATGATGCAGTGGGGCCGATTCGCCGTTGCCGATGAAGATGAAGGCACCTGGGCGCTCCTGCAGCATGAACGAGAAGTCCTCTGCGCCCATGGTGGCGACGATATTGTCCTCGACCTTGTCCGCGCCAGAGATGGACTTGGCCACCTTGACTGCGATTTCCGTCTGGGCAGGATGGTTGACGGTCACCGGGTAGTCTCGCTTGTAGTCAAGGGTTGCCTTGGCACCATAGACGGCAGCCGTACCCTCGATGATTTCTCTGAGGCGCTTCTCGGCCATGTTGCGGGTTTCCGGATTGAGCGTGCGCACCGTGCCCTCGATGAGGCCGGTTTGCGGGATCACGTTGTCGGTAAAGCCGGCTTCTACGTGGCACAGCGAAATGACGATGGAATCCTGCGGGTCGACGTTGCGGCTTGCGATGGACTGTACGGCCTGAATGATGGCTGCGATCACCAGCACCGTGTCGATGCACTCATGCGGTTTGGCGGCATGGCCGCCACTGCCTTCGACATTGATGTAAATGCGGTCGGCTGATGCCATCAAGGATCCCGGACGGGTGTGGAACGCGCCCAGTGGCACGTTTGGCCAGTTGTGCATGCCATAGACCTGTTCGATGTTCCAGCGATCCATCAGGCCGTCCTCGACCATGGCGCGGGCGCCGCCGCCACCTTCCTCTGCCGGCTGGAAGATGAGAACGACTTCACCATCGAAATTGCGGGTTTCCTGCAGATATTTCGCGGCTGCGAGCAGCATGGAGGTGTGGCCGTCATGGCCACAGGCGTGCATCTTGCCCTCTACCTTGGAGGCATAGGGCTTGCCGGTTGCTTCGTGCAACGGCAGGGCATCCATGTCCGCGCGCAGGCCGATGGTGCGGCCCGATTTGTTGCTCTTGCCCTGAATGACGGCGACAACGCCCGATTTGCCAACACCGGACGTGATGTTGGTGATGCCGTAGGATTTCAGTTCGGCAATGACGCGGGTTGTTGTCTTGTGGACGTCATATTGCAGCTCCGGATATTGGTGAAGGTCCTGGCGAACTTTCTGGATCTCGTTCTGAAATTCGGCAATTCGATTGATAATGGGCATTGGGTTGACCTTTGTCTTTCCGGGAGGCTTGTTCGGGCTTTGTCAATCAGTGATGATTTTGGTTTTGTGTCTGTGTGCGGCGCTATCAAAGGACAGCTTCGCGCACAAGACCGACTGGGATGGGCACAGCGCTCGGGGGGTGCCATGCAATTGGGCCAGATTAGTCAGATGGCCGGAGCGGAGCAAGGCCTTTTGTTGGAAATGGGGCCCTTCTTCGCAGGCTTTCTACGGAAATGCACTGATCCTTTCCTGCGCACCGATTTGAGCTGATTTCGGGGCTTTTGCTCTGGCCTTGTCTTGTTCGTGCCTTTATCTTGCGATAGAGAATATGCGCAGCTGCCTGTCCTATCATTGCCATTTCCGTTGGGAGTTTCAGTTCTTCATGATTGACCTTATCGTCATCAGACGCCGGTATTCGCTTGTCCGTCGTGCTGTTTTTCGGCCCCTTGTCACCTCATTCCTGCTGGTGTTGGCCGTTGTTCAGGCGCAGGTCGCATGGGCCAATGCAAGTGGTGCGAACGGGGGCTCCAGTCAGGCTCCCCGGCCGGAACTGGAGCTTTCGCAGAACCCCATGCTGCTGATGGATGTGGCAACGGGCAATGTGCTCTATCAGAAGAACGCGAACCAGAAATGGTATCCGGCGTCGCTGACCAAGCTGATGACCGCCTATGTGATTTTCAGGGCAATTGAAACGGGTGAGATTTCTGAGGACAGTGTGCTCACTGTGTCCGAGCATGCGTTGTCTTACCCTCCGGCCAAAATGGGCCTGCCGGTTGGCACCAAGCTGACCGTTGGCAATGCGTTGCGCATGATGCTGGTCAAGTCGGCCAATGATATTGCCGCCGCCCTCGCCGAGCGGGTCGGTGGCAGCGAAGCGGGCTTTGCCGAGCGGATGAATGCGGAAGCCCAGCGGCTTGGCATGCATGCCTCGCATTTTGTTAACGCCAATGGCCTCTACGCCTCCGGTCATGTGTCCTCGGCTCGGGATATGGCCGTTGTGGCCCGGCAGATCCTGATCGAGTTTCCGCAATACAGCACCCTTTTCCAGATCCCGGCCATTCGTCATGGCAAACGGGTTCTGCGCTCCTACAACACGCTGCTGGAGCATTTCCGTGGTGCCAATGGCATGAAGACCGGCTTTGTCTGTGCGTCCGGCTACAACATCGTCGGGGCAGCTACCCGAAACGGGCGGCAGCTGATGGCGGTGGTCATGGGGGCACCGACCTCGCAGATCCGGGCCGAGACGGCAGCCTTTCTCCTGACCGAGGGCTTTGAGCGTCAGGACATGCGTGCGGGCGCTGGTGTGCCGATCACGCAGGAAACGGCCTTCGGCCCCATCAGTTCGGTTGGGGACATGCGGTCACAGGTTTGCCCCAACGGACAGGTCAAGTGGACCCCGGAAGTCAAGTATAACGTCAGCTATCTGTCGACGCGCTTCAAGCTGATGGATCCGGTGCAGGTCTATGCCGGTGTTCGCTCGGTGGAGCAACCGGTCATTCTGCCGCCATCGCTGCCGCATCTGCCGCAGTTTGCGCCGAAGGAAAAGATCGCGGCCCAGCCGGTCAAGCAGCAGAAGGGTGACGTTATCCGACTTGCCCAATTGCCGCGGCCCAAGCCCTGACGTCATAGCCCCGGGACGGGCGGGGTCACTCCTGTCCATGTCCCTTTTCAATGATGAAAGTCAGCCGGTCGCCGCACTGGCTGGCCTCGATTAGCCGATGTCCCTTCTGCGAGCAGAAGTGGGGGATGTCGATGGCGGCCATCGGATCTGTCGCCAGTACATGCAGCTGCGATCCCTCCGCAAGGGTCGCCAAAGCCTTTTGCGTGTGCAACACCGGCAAGGGGCATTTGAGGTCTGACAAATCCAGTTCTTGCATTGCGCGGCCTTTCCTGACGCCCCGAAGCATCCGGTTGTCTTCAGCTGCCGGATGGGTTCCCGAATGGGTTGGGCTTGCTGACGACTATATTTGTCTTCTGTTTTTCATTCAAATCAGCAAGGATGCTTCATCGTGTTTTTACATAGAATTGCGAGATGGACGATGATTGCACCAAATGATGTTCTGGATTTCTGGTTTTCCGCTGACCCCAAACTCTGGTTTGCCAAGAATAACGCCTTTGACATGCGAATCCGGGTCGGGTTCGGCATGGCGCTGGAAGAGGCTCGGCAGGGGCGTCTTGATGACTGGCGCGAAACCTTCCGTGGCAAGCAGGCCCTGATCATCCTTCTGGACCAGTTTTCCCGCAATCTCTATCGCGGTCTGCCTGCCGCCTTCTCCCACGATGCGGTTGCCCTGGGGCTGGCTCACGAAATGGTCCTCCAGCCCGAATGGCACAGGCTCTCTGCGCACGAGCAGCAGTTTGCGGTCATGCCGATGATGCATTCCGAAGATCTCTCCGATCAGCAGTGCTGCCTCAAATGGATGGAGCAGATCGGCCAGGAAGGGGCGATCAAGGCGGCACGGGAGCATCTCGATATCATCTCCCGCTTTGGGCGCTTTCCGCATCGCAATGCGGTTCTCGGGCGGCAATCGAGCGCCGAGGAACGGCAGTTTCTGGCCGAAGGTGGCTTCGCTGGCTGACCTGTTTGCTAGGGTTGTGTTGAATGGAGTTAACCATTTGTAGATGATCTTGTTTCTTATAGTACATTTTTCGTATATATAATTACTTAAATTGACATGAGCTCTCGGGCTTGTAGCGGCGGCACTCCATGGATCGGGATGTTTGCCTTTCGGAAACGGATTTATGCGAGACTGTCATTTCCCAATGGGCAACCGATTGCGCGAATGACATCTGCTTGCAGGGAACTGACCAGATGCTCCAGCAAACAAGGTTCATTCAGGAAAAGACCTGCTTGACTGATCGTTTTGATAATCCGTTTGTTGATGAACTGTTCATGCGCGCTGGCGAAGGGCGGATTTCCGCGTCCGGGCTCAAGGTTGTGCAGTCTGGTGGCTATCGGTTCCCCTATGAAGATCTCAAGAATGCCAGCACGCTGGGCGTCCGCTCGGCCCGCTTCTGGGCTCATGGCTATGGTCCGGTCGGCGGCGCCTTCTGGGATCCTGACGGGTACTACCTGCGCAGTGAGGAAGACTTTCATGCCGGGCTCGACACGCTCGCCGAGGCCACAGACGCCCACGTCCTGATCTGGCCCTATTTCCCGATGCAGGCCCGTGAATATGGCTGGCTTGAGACCTGGGTATCGCTGAGGCTGGGGCGCGACACTGCAAAGGGTTTGATTCCGAGGACACGCGAGCACACCAGAGCCTTTCTCAATTGCGAAAGCAGTGCGGTGGGCGAGGAAGACGGAGGTCTGCAGCTCAGCCGCAACAAACGGAAGACCACCGGGCGGCAATGGCGTCGGCTGGAGGAGCTAGGCACCCTGAAGTTTGAATCAACGCGGGACGCGCTCGACCATAATGAGGCCATAGAGGCCTTTCTGCACGTCGAGGCTTCCGGGTGGAAGGCCAACAAGGGAACGGCGCTGGCGGTCAATGCCGAGCTTAACGCCTTCGCCCATGCGTTCCTGCCAGACATGCTGGCCAACGGGCGGGCGCAAATCGATCTCATGGTGCTGAACGGCCGCTGCCTGTCAGGGCTGGTGACCTTCCATTGCGGGCGGGGGCTGTTTACCTGGAAGACCGGGATGGACGACGTCTACAAGCGCTATTCACCAGGAGTGCAGATCCTGCTTGAGGTCAGCCGTCAGGCGGGCGCCGATCCCGGCGTCGACTATATCGACAGCCTTGCCGACAGTGGTCATCCGGTGGCCGAGCATATCTGGGCGGGGCGTCGTCAGCTGGCGACCCTGTTTGTGCCGCTCACCGGATTTGGTCAGGTGGCGGCACATGGATTGTGTTCGGCCTATAGCGCCAGAGATACGGCGCGCTACTGGGCAAAAAGGGCACTTGGCCGGGTCTGAGATACGGGCTGCTGGAACTTCTGCTCGTCCGGCTTGGCCAGAATGAGCGACCAGAAGACCTTGTATTTCGCATCTCCCCGGAACTGGGTGGCAATGCCCATCTGGGTTACCCCTTCCTTGAGCATGTTGGCATTGTGGCGACTGGAATCGCGCCAGCCGGAGAAGGCTTCGGCAAGCGTGTAGTAGCCGGCGCCGATATTCTCGGTGGCCAGTACCGGATCGTAGCCCGCCCGCTCAAGGCGCTTGATGAGCGTGAGGTCCGGGGTCAGGGCATGGCTGACCTGGGCGGCCTTGGCCATGGCGTCTGCTTCTTCCTGCGCCGCTGCGTTGAGTTTTGCATCAAGGGTCAGGGTCGAAAGACCGTGCCGCTTGCGATAGACGTTGAGCATGTTGAGCGCTTCCTGCGGATCAACACTCACGTTGCCCTTGCCCAGATTGGCATACATGGACGGGCTTCCGGGCCCCGGCCCCTCGGCGCAGCTTGCCAGCGCAGCGGCAAGAATCAGCGCGGCTATCGGGTAGAGACTAGTTTTCGGCAGCATCGGCATCCCCATCAGCTGAATTGTCGGAGGCGCTGTCTTCCACCTCGACTTCGTCCGCTTTAGGGCGCGATCTGGTTTTCCGCAGCTTTTTTCGCGGCTCCTCGGCGACGGGCTTGAATTCTTCGGGCACCGTGACCGAACGCACATGCACATCCTGTTGCGGGAACGGAATTTCGATCCTGGCATCCTTGAGCGCCTTGAAAATGGCAAAGCGCAGGTCACTCTTGGCCGTCATCGAGTTGTTCACGTCCTGAACGAAACAGCGCAGCTCGAAGTCGAGCGATGACGCCCCGAAATCCATGAAATAGACCACGGGTGCCGGATAGCTCGTGACATAGCCATTGGCATCGGCCACATCGAGCAGGATCTGCCGCACCTGTTCCGGATCAGCGTCATAAGACACGCCGACGGGAACGATGATCCGGCCCATGGAGCCGTTGTGCATCCAGTTCATGACGCGGTTGGAGATCAACTCGGAGTTGGGTACGACGACCGTCGCCCGATCGAATGTCTCGATCTTGGTGGCGCGAACGGAGATCTTCTTGATGTAGCCCTGATCACTGCCAACAACCACCCAGTCGCCGGTCTTGATGGGGCGCTCCACCAGCAGGATGAGGCCGGAGACGAAGTTGTTGACGATGCTCTGGAGGCCAAAACCGATACCGACCGAGAGAGCACCGGCAACGAGGGCGATGTTCGACAGATCTAGACCCATGTAGGAAAAGGCGATCATCGCCGCGATGATCACACCCAGATAGCCAAGGCTGGTCTGGATGGAACTCTTGAGGCCCGCATCGAGGTTGGTGGCTGGCAGCCATCGCTGTTCGATCCAGCGTTCAACGCTCTTGAGCAGGACGATGGCGATGATGAACACCAGCAGCGCGCCAAGGATATTGACCGGCGAGATGGTAAGGTCACCCAGCTTGACGTTGAAGATCGCATTCTTGAGCGACGACAGGAAGTCGGTCGATTCAACGCCCCATGGGGAAAAGATGAGCAGGGCAGCACTGAGATAGAGCAGCACCCGGACGATGCCGTTCAACAGCACGCCAAGCTGGTTTACGGCGCTCGGCGATACGCCCATGGCCTTGGAAATGCGCTGCTTGGGGCCGTCGGTCGAGCCCAGATATTCCAGCAGGAAGTTGTCGATCAGCGCTGACAGAATGCCCAGCAGCCCCAGAATGACAAACAGGCGTCCCATCTGCTCGGCAACAAAAGCGCCGAGCGAGACAAAGCCGAGAATGGGGGCGGCGGCAACGATCAGGCAGACCAGCCAGACGAGCGGTTGCAGGAGGCGGATGAAGTGGGGCAGGGAGAAGCCGTTCTGGACCTCCTCGCTGTCCACCGGCGTGACCGACTGGTCGGGTTGCGCGGCGATCAGCAGGCGCAGGCCGATGAAGACCAGAACCGCGATCAGTACGGCGGCTGCGCCATTGAGGAAGATGGTCGTTTCCAGGGGGGCAAACAGCAGCTCGTCAACCTGATTGACCAGAGTCTCGGTGATGAAGGTGACGATCAGTGCAAGGGCAACGCTGAAGATCTTGCGGGCGTCTCCGGTTTCGAGGTTGAGCAGCCGGTAGTTCGGTCGCCCCGGAGCCAGCAGCACGCGGGCCAGTCCATAGGACAGGGAGCCACTGAAGACGACGAACGAGAGATGGTCTAGCAGCAGCTCGATGCGGCCGGGCAGCAGGTTGGCATTGCTCAGAATCAGCGTAATGGCCCAGAGGATGGCAACCGGAAAGATGGTGTAGACGAGGACCGCCCAGCTGGCAAAATAGCTGCGTTGCAGGGCGGTGGGCGATTCCAGACTGGCGAGCCGCGACAGGCCGACGAACAACAGGATGCGTAACGGGCCGAAAATCAGCAGGATGACGAACAGCAGCATCGCGAGCATCGACCAGATCTGGTCTGCCGCCTTGGTTGAAAGGTAGCTCGCCCAGTCCGAGAACAGGGTGAGCGTTACCTGCCATGTGGTAACAAGGCCAGCAAGACCCTTGACCCACAGGGTCGGGTCGAGAATGGTGTTGCTGCGTTCGAGCAACTGGCTGGTGAAGCGTTGCTGACGGGCTACCGTGATCCTGTTGCTGAGCTGTTCGGTGCGCACGATTGTGGAGGAGACGAGCTTGATCTGGGCATCCAGCTCGGAAAGCTGGGTTTGCAGTTCCTGGCGTCGTTTGGCCAGTTCCTCGGTTTCCGGGTTGGCCTCAGTCCCGTCCTTCTGGTCTGCCGGCTTCAGCGTGTTGGCGCGAGCCTGGGTTTCCTGCAGTTGCGGTTGCAGTTTGTCTTGCAGGTCCTTTGCCTCAGCGCCGATCTGTGTCAGGTCTGTCCTGAGGCTGGTATAGGTCTGGTCGGACAGGGTTTCCCGGTTCAGCGTCGCCTCGATCTGGTCGAGGCGGGCGATCAGGGAATCGGTCTGATCCTTGGCGTCGCCGGTCTGGGCGCTGGTGATCGATAGACTGCCAAGCAACAGGCAGAGTACCAGATTGACAATCAAAAACAGGTGGCGAACAGGCGTGAAGTGGGCCAAGGAGTCTTCCTCTCGCAAAAACGATTCAGTCAAGACCTTCAGAGCGATATGCCTTTTTGTCTAAAGGAAATCGAAGGTGAACTCAATCGCTTCGATCGTCCCCCAAACCATAGGCTAAATATGAAGGAAATATGGCGTTTTGGAACTTCATGGCTGGCGTCCGGGTTGTGTTGGCAGTAGGTTTGAGGGAATTGTGCATTTCAGAAGAGGTGGAATGAGTAGGATGACTTTGGAATTTGAACTGGATAACCCCGAGTTTCCCGAAAAACTCGAAAAGAAGGCCATGAAAAGCGGCGGGTATCCCTACAAGGACAAACTCAAGCGCAGCACCTATGAAGAAGAACTGGAAGCGCTGCAGGTCGAACTGGTCAAGGCTCAGGAATGGGTCAAGGAAACCGGTGAACGTGTCGTCTGCCTGTTCGAGGGGCGCGATGCGGCTGGCAAGGGGGGCTGCATCAAGGTTCTCACGCAATATACCAATCCGCGCAACGTGCGATCCGTGGCGTTGTCCAAACCCAGCGACGTAGAGCGCGGGCAATGGTACTTCCAGCGCTACGCCCAGCAGTTGCCGACTCGGGGCGAGATCGTGCTGTTCGACCGCTCGTGGTACAACCGCGCCGGGGTGGAGCCCGTCATGGGCTTCAGCACGCCGGAGCAGACCGAGAAATTTCTCGTTGATGCGCCACGGTTCGAGAAGATGGTGCGGGATAGCGGCACGCGGCTGTTCAAGTTCTGGCTCAATATCGGCCGGGAAATGCAGTGGCAGCGGTTCCATGACCGACGCCACAGCCCGCTCAAGCACTGGAAGCTGTCGCCGATCGATCTGGAGGCGCTGGACAAGTGGGATGCCTATACCGAGGCCCGCAATCGCATGCTGAAGGCAACGCACCAGCCGCATTCGCCCTGGATCGTCATCCGTTCCAATGACAAGCGCCGCGCCCGGATCAACATGATGCGCTATCTGCTCAATGAGCTGCCCTATCCCAAGAAGGATCAGTCGCTGCTTGAGCATATCGATCCGGAAATTCTCGGCTTCGGCTATGAATTCCTCAAACACGAGGAATAGGCCGGGGTCAGGTCTGACATAAAAAAAGCGGGTTACAACACCCGCTTTTTTTGTCTGCTGTGGTTGCCTTATGGCGCGTGACCTCTACTGCAGGCACTCACGGATCTTGTCGGCATTGTAATGCATCAGGGCGTCATAGAGGTCCGGTCCGAGCTGGAGATTGGTGCCCATCGGATCCATCTGGCCAATTTTGGTGTCCGTGCCTTCGATGAGGGTATCAAGAATCTTGTCTGAGAATTGCGGCTCAGCCATGATGCACGCCACGTTGAGTTCCTTCAGCTTGGTACGGATTTCGCGAACACGGGCGACGCCCGGTGAAACGCCCGGCTGCAGCATGACCGAACCGACTGCCGAAATGCCAAAGCGATTTTCGAAATAGTGATAGGCATCATGGAAAACGATGTAGGGCTTGTCCTTTATTGGTTCCAGATCCTTTTTGATGGTGTCCATCGAGGCGGTGAGCCTTGCTTGGAAGGTCTCGGCATTGGCCTGATATCTGGATGCGTTTTCCGGATCGATCGCGCTCAGATTTTCCGCAATGGCCTTGGCCATGGCGATGCCGTTGAGTGGATCCAGCCAGACATGCGGATCGTGGCCCTCATGATCGTGACCGTCGTGATCGTGCTCTTCGTGCTCCCCGTCTTGGTGGCCGGCGTCATGGTCTTCGTCATGGTCTTCGTCATGGTCATCATCGGCGTGACTATGCTTTTCCCAGTTGCCGCCAGTTCTGACCGCCAGCTCTGTCAATCCGTCGATCTGGCTCAGGGTCAGGATGCGGGCCTTCTCTGGCAGCGTTTCAATCGGCTTTTCAAGGCTTGGCGTCAGCGCAGCGCCAATCCAGACGATCAGATCAGCTTCCTGCAGAGCCATTGCGTCGGAGGGCTGCAGCTTGGCTGTGTGCGGGGAGGTTGCCTGATCAATCAGCAGGCTCGGTGTGCCAACATCTTGCATGATGGCTGCCGTGATCGAATAGACCGGCGCGATGGAGGTTGCGACCTTTGGGGCTGCCTGTGCAATCAGGCTGACGGACGCTGACAGAAGGGCGGCTGTTGATGCGATTTTGATGGCGCGGATGGTACGATTGGACATGATGGGTTTTTCGTGCCTTTTGGGGTGGGCTCATTGAATGCATTCACGGCTGACCGTAAATATGTAATGTTATAACGTTACGTTTAAGCCGCTTTCCCTGATGTGTCAAGCAGCAATTAGCCCTGCTTTGTGGTATATTTTGGATAAATGTAAGCGAATTGAAGACCTTGCGGGTTAACAGACTATTTTGATCTTCCCTGTTGAATTGGGATTCAAGGTAATATCTGATTATTGGTGAGTAAAGAGGAGAGAAGTAAAATCAAATAAATTTCGCCGTTAACCAGCATTTTTTACCAATGATTGATGTTTGCTTACTTTGATTAAAATGTGAAATGAAATGTTCGTTTTTCGAAAGGGGCGAGAGTTGTTTAATTTCGCGAGAGCCAGAATTACAACAGATGAAAAACAGGCAAACGCGGTGCTGCAGGAGGCAGTGCACAACCCGGATGACCTTGACGAGGGTATGGGATCAGAGCCGAGGCGCGGATACACTGATCGGCAATCTTCGGATCATGCAAATCTCGCCAGTATGGTCGGCGACCTCAACAGCCTGGGACAGGATATGGCCGATGTGGCGGGCGAGGTCGAGCTGATCAACGCGGAAACGGAAGCGTGTTTCCAGTCGCTGTCGCAGCTGGTCGCTGCGTCTGAAGAGGTGCAGACGACCAATACCATGATCCTGCAATCCGCCAGCCAGTCCTTTGCCATCGCTGAAAAGACTTCTGCCGATGTCGGGCGCAGCCGTCAGATGTCGGAAATGACTCTGGCACGGGTTGATGAACTGATGCAGGCTGTTTCTGGCATCAACAGACAGCTGCAAGGGTTGCAGACAGCCTTTTCTTCGGTGCGGGATGTTGCCGGGGCGATTGATGCGATTGCCCGCCAGACCAACCTGCTTGCGCTCAATGCGACCATTGAGGCTGCCCGTGCGGGTGAGGCCGGCAAGGGCTTTGCTGTCGTTGCCTCCGAGGTGAAGGCGTTGGCCAGCCAGACGAGCAAGGCAACGGAGACGATCGGTGCGACCTTGAGCGATCTTGATAGCGAGGCCGAAGCCCTGATCAACCTCAGTGATCAGGCCAGCAGTTTCATGGGAGAGGTCGAGAACAGCACGGCCGCCATGCAGGATGTCATTCAGGAGCTGGATCAGGCCTTCGAGGCAATCCGCGAGGCATCGGCATCTATTGAGGCACAGGTTTCCGAAAACAACAGCTCACTTGCTTCTCTGGTGGGGGATGTGGACGCCGTTCACAAGGCGTTCGACCTGACGCACGCGGGCCTCAACAAGGCCAGCAAGCGGCTGCTGACGTCCGTAGGCAAGTCGGACAAGATGATTGCCTTTTCGTCGCTGGCCGGCATCGAGACGGAAAACACATTCTGCATCCAGTCGATCCAGCGGCTGGCTGGTGAAATCGGGCAGGCCTTTGAAGAAGAGGTGAGGGCCGGGCGCATTTCGCTGCGAGACCTGTTCGATTACAGCTATACGCCGGTTCCAGGTTCGAATCCGGAACAGGTGTTGGCCCCCTTCACTGACATGACCGACCGGGTGATGCCGCAATTTCAGGAGCCCATTGTCGCTGAGAATGACATGGTGGTATTTGTCGCCGCCGTTGACAAGAATGGCTATCTGCCGACCCACAACAAGGCCTTTTCCAGGCCGCAGGGCAGTGATCCGGCGTGGAATGCTGCCAACTGCCGCAACCGCCGCATTTTCAATGACAGGGTCGGGCTGGCTGCGGGACAGAATACCGAGCCGTTTCTGCTGCAGACCTATCGCCGCGACATGGGCGGTGGCAAATATGTGCTGATGAAGGATGTGTCGGCACCGATCTATGTGCAGGGTCGCCACTGGGGCGGTGTGCGCATGGGTTATCGGGCGAAGTGAGTACAGGACACGGCGTGTTTGGCATGCGTGCCCTCGTGACGAGGACGCACCTGATGCTGCATTTGGAAATAGCAAAGGGTGAGCTGTGGCTCACCCTTTGTTCGTTGCTGGGTCGCAATTCCCTGATGGCGCATTTCCAGCTGGACTTGTCGCTACCGACTGGCCCCTTATTGGCTACTGGCGTGCTTCCGGCAAGGTGGTCAGGGTGGCTTCATCGCTGGTGATGCCGGCCTGTTCATCCTTCAACAAGGGCTTGAAGGGAGAGCTGATCGCGGAACCAAGCTTTGAAAAGAAGCTGTTGGAAGCAGGAGCTCCGGCATTTTGGACCGGTGCCACTGCGGCTTCCGCCGTTGGCGTCGGCTGCACTTGCGTCGCGGCCGGTAATGGTGCGGTTGCCTGCACCGGATTTTGCACCTGACTTGTCGTGGTTGGCGTGCCTTTCAGCAATCCTGCCAGGAAACCGTCGGGATTCTTGCCTTCGGCAATGCGGTCCTTGCGTTGCAGGATTTCCAGCTGTGCTTCAACCATGGTGTCATTGGCCTTGGCGTCCGCCTTGGCCTTGGCCTGCTGCTGCTTGGTCAGGGCTTCGTTGAAACGGACATTTTCCGTCGCCCGCAGCTTTTCCAAAGACGCCATCAGGGTCGGGTCGAGCGTGTAGCTCGGGCAGGCCGCCGTGGCATTGAAACTGCTGGCACCCTGAGCATCAAAGACATAGGTACGGTTGCAGACATCCACCTTGGGCGGAACATGGGTGATCTGGAAATGGTCATAGCCATTCTTGAGATTCTGCCAGAAGGCGAAATCCTCTTTGCCGCTTACCCGCGCCATGTTTTCAGGCGTCATCCGAAACGGAAAGGCGTGAACGGGAAAGGCGCGCTGTCCACCGTCAAAGGCCTCGCGACCAAGGGCATAGATCTCTGCGATCTGCTCGTCTTCCATGGCATAGCAACCGCGGGAGGAGCAGGATCCGTGCACCATCAGGTGAGCCCCCGTCCGGCCATAGGAGCGATCGAACTTGTTGGGGTAGCCGATGTTGAAGGAGAGATAATAGCTCGAGTTTGGGTTCATCTGACCCGGCGTGATATCATAGAAGCCCTCGGGCGCCTGTCTGTCGCCCTCTTTCTTCTTGGGGCCGATCTCGCCCGAATAGGCACAAATCGGATAGGTCTTGAGCAGGGCGTAGGTGCCGTCCTTGGTCTGCTTCCATGCTTCCAGAACCGACTCTTCCTTGAAGATCCGGATATAGAGCGGAGCCTTTTCGGTGGAGCCGATTTTCTGGATCTGATGCTTGAGCTTGATCGGAATCGGCTGAGATGCCTTGCCGTCCTCGATCAGTTCCGGGTTGCACCCGGCAAGGGCCAGACTGCCCATCAGGGCGGCCATCAGAGCGACTTTACGGACCATGTGCTTGTTGTCTTCTTTCACGCAGAAACCCAGTTTCACTCTCAATTGCTCCATACTTGGTCGTTCTGCCATGTTGTCTGGCGTCACGCAAGGATCCGGGCAGTCACATAATCGGGAGCAGAAGGGGATGGCCACTTGATGGCGCGCCCTGGGGCGGTGCCACACACTGCTGCTCTCGAAGATAAGGCACCTGATCCAGTCTCCCGCCTCAGCCTATCGTGCGGTCGTTTCAGCGGGGCGACCATCACTAAAAATTAACCAAAACAGATTGATAGATAGTTACCATCCCATGAAGCGTCAATCGGGCCAGAGTATGACGTAGCGACAGGCCTTGCGCTTTTGTGAAGGTTGCAAACAGAAAAGGCGGCAGAGATCTCTGCCGCCGGATCGTGGTTGGCATATCGGGAGCGGGCTGCCCTACAGCTTGGAGCCGATGGCCAGAAATTTCTCGCGGCGCAGTTTGCGCACCTGATCCTTGCCCATGCCGTCGAATTCGGAAAGGCAGTCGGCGATCATGTTGCCGGCGCGCTTGATGACCTTGGTCTTGTCACGGTGGGCACCGCCGACCGGCTCGGAAATGATGCGGTCGATGATCTTGAAGTCCATCAGGTCCTGAGCGGTAATCTTCATGGTGGTGGCCGCATCTTCGGCGCGGGTGGAATCGCGCCACAGGATGGAGGCTGCCCCTTCCGGTGAAATCACGCTGTAGATGGAGTGTTCCAGCATCAACACGCGGTTCGCAGTGGCAATCGCGATGGCGCCGCCGGAGCCGCCTTCCCCAATGATGGTAGCAATGCTTGGTGTGCCCAGCGCAAGGCATGCGTCGGTCGAACGGGCAATGGCTTCGGACTGGCCGCGCTCTTCGGCGCCGATGCCCGGATAGGCCCCTGCGGTGTCGACAAAGGTGATGAGTGGCATGTTGAAGCGATCGGCCAGTTCCATGATGCGGACGGCCTTGCGATAACCTTCAGGCCGGGCCATGCCGAAATTGTGGCGCAGTCGGCTCTCGGTATCGCTTCCCTTCTCCTGCCCGATGACGGCCACCGGGCGACCACGGAAGCGGCCGAAACCAGCCTGAATGGCCTCGTCTTCCGCAAATTTCCGGTCACCAGCCAGTGGTGTGAATTCCTCGATCAGGCCGGCAACATAATCCTTGAAATGGGGCCGATCCGGGTGGCGGGCGATCTGCGTCTTGTGCCACGGGGTCAGGTTGGCATAGAGATCCTTGAGGGCGTTGTCCGCTTTGGTCTGCAAGCGCTTGATCTCGTCGCCCACATCAACGGCCTCGCCAGTCTGCTGCAGAACAAGCAGTTCCTGTACTTTGCCTTCAAGGTCGGCGACGGGTTTCTCGAATTCCAGATAACTATGCATAGCGGGTTTGATCCAACTTCTTTCCTATTGGTATCCACGGCACCTGACGCTCCCTCTGTCTGCCAGCGCGAAAGCGCATTCGGGTGAGACAAGATCCGGCGGAGCGGGGCCATTTTTCATGCTTTCTTCGACGGAGAAAGCCCTGAACGATATGTCGCGGCCACGTTGGCCTTTTTTCGGTCCGGCTGTCAAGCAACAGACCGTCATCGGTGTTTGCTTTGGGCCATTAACAACAACTATGATTAAGACAATGGCGGAAATAGGTCATGTTCATTTTAATCCGCATCGGGTTCGAAATCATCCGAGAGCGGATGGTGATGCTGGACCAGTTCGATCAGCCGCTCATCGAGAATGTGGGTATAGATCTGGGTTGTCGATATGTCGCTATGGCCGAGCAGTTTCTGCACAGCGCGCAGGTTTGCGCCATTCTGCAACAGGTGGCTGGCAAAGGCGTGGCGCAGGACGTGGGGGGAAACGGAACCGGCATCAAGCCCGACACCCGCTGCCAGTGCCTTCATTTCCCGGGCAAAGGCCTGACGGGTGTAGTGCCCTTCCTCACCTGAAGAAGGGAACAGCCACGGCTGGGCGTTGAGCCCTTGCGGTAGCCCGGTGGCTTTCAGCATGGTGCGATAGGTGCGCATGGCCTCCTTGGCCCTGTCGGAAAGCGGCACCAGCCGCTCCTTGTTGCCCTTGCCGACAACGGACAGGAACTGTCCGTCCATATGGGCCGCAGAGGCGGGCAGGGTGACCAGTTCGGAGACGCGCAGGCCGGTCGCATAGAGTAGTTCCAGTAGCACATAGAGCCGCATGGCCCGCACCTGGCGTTTCGGCGTCGGGCCTTCCAGCGAGGCATTGAAGCGGGCGGCCTCGATCAGGCGATCCACCTCCTGCACAGTCAGGATCTTGGGCAGTGGCCGCGAGCGCTTTGGAGCCTTGAGTGCGGTTGAGGGGTCGTCGGTGCGGTAGCCGTCGCGATAGAGAAAGCGGAACAGCTGGCGGATCGACGAAATCTTGCGGGCGACGCTGGAGGCGGCAAGTCCCCGTTCGGACAACTCGCCGATATAGGCGCGCAGATCCTCGGTGGCGCATGTCTCGAATTTTTCCGACATGGTCTCATTGAGGTCGTTCAAATCGCGCTGATAGGCATCAAGCGTGTTGCCCGAGGCTCCTTTTTCAGCGCTCAGCGAATCCAGAAACAGATGAATGGCCTGATGGTTTGCCAGTGTCACGGTTGCAGCTCAATCCCTGTCGCAGCTCTATCGATCGGTCGGGGCAATCGGGTTTGGCGTGTCAGTTGATGGTTTTTGCCGGGATGCGGACGACCATCTCGCGCTGGGTCGGTTCGACGAAATTGGCCAGGGCGAATATCCCGCCCGCAACCAGTCCGCCAAGAACAAGAAGAAACACCAGCGCTTTGATCAGACTAGGCATTGAAGAATCCTTGATTATGGTTTTCGGCAGCAATCGTCTGCCAACCTAGCATCAATATATTGTTAATGTCATTTGTTTGGCATCGCTTTCCAATTCATTTTGGCTCAATTGGGGACTGCGACGGTCTGAAAGCATTGAATCTGAAATGGTTGCTTGACAGATTTAACCTTTCCGGCGCAAACCTGACCCCGATTATCATCGGAACAGGATGGCAGGTTTCAGGATACACATGGCGGATACGACGACAGCTGATAACAAGGAACGGGAAGCGCGGGTCGTGGCCGCCCTGGCGGGGCGCCCGATTGTGCTGGTCGGTCTTATGGGGGCTGGAAAGACAACCATCGGACGGCGGCTTGCCAAGCGCCTGTCGATTCCGTTTCGTGATGCCGACCATGAGATTGAAGCTGCCGCCAACATGACCATAGCGGAAATCTTCGAACAGCACGGGGAAGCGCATTTTCGCGATGGCGAGAAGCGCGTGATTGCCCGTCTGCTCGACGAGGGCGATCAGGTGATCGCCACCGGTGGCGGTGCCTGGATGAATGCCGAGACCCGCGAGCTGGTGGCTGAACGCGGCGTGTCTGTCTGGCTGAAGGCCGAATTCGATGTGCTGATGGAGCGGGTCAGGCGCAGGTCTCACCGCCCCTTGCTGCGCGACCCTGATCCTGAAGGGGTGATGCGCCGGCTGATGGATGAGCGCTATCCCGTCTATGAAACCGCCGATGTCATGGTCATCTCCAAGGAAGCGCCGCACGATCAGATCGTCACCTCGGTCATCGAGGCGCTTGAGCAGTTTACCGGTATTGAAGGCGGCAACTGAGCGGGCGATGTGCGCCAAAGCCGGTTGGGTTTTCTGTATTCGTGATGCGGGACTGCCCCAGTGACGGGACGGCCCCTGTAACATGTAGGTCGTTGTGAGTCTTGGGAGCAAATTAATGAACAGTGTCAGTCATACGGTGCGCGTCGAACTTGGAGACCGCAGCTACGATATCCTGATCGGGCGATCGATCCTGCCGGGCCTTGGTGGCTATTTCAAGGATCTGTTCCCGACCTCCCGGGCCATCATTATCACAGACAGCAATGTGGCGCGGCTGCATCTGGATACTGCCGAGACCTCGCTGGCCGAGGCTGGAATCGAGTATCATGTCGTTGTCATGGAGCCGGGCGAGAAGAGCAAGAGCTACAAGGGGCTCATGAAGGCCTGCGATGCGGTGCTCGACAGCAAGCTGGAACGTGGCGATATCGTCATCGCGCTTGGCGGCGGTGTCATCGGGGATCTGGCCGGTTTCGTGGCTGGTATCATCCGTCGCGGCATGCGGTTCATTCAGGTGCCGACAACCCTGCTCTCGCAGGTGGACAGCTCGGTCGGCGGCAAGACCGGCATCAACACCGGCCATGGCAAGAATCTCGTCGGCCTGTTCAATCAGCCTCATCTGGTGCTTGCCGATACGGCGGTTCTGGATACCCTGACGCCACGCGACTTCAAGGCCGGCTATGCGGAAGTGGCCAAATACGGGCTCATCAACCAGCCTGATTTCTTCGAATGGCTAGAGGCCCACTGGCAGGGCATTTTCGATGGTGGCCCGGAGCGGGAGGAGGCGATTGCCCGATCCTGCCAGGCCAAGGCCGATGTAGTGGCCGCCGACGAGAAGGAAGCCAACCAGCGGGCACTGCTCAATCTGGGCCACACCTTCGGTCATGCGCTGGAAGGCATGGCAGAATACGACGCAGCCCGGATCGTGCATGGGGAAGGCGTGGCCATCGGCATGGTGCTGGCGCACGAGTTTTCGGCTCGGCTCGGTCTTTGCGATCCTGCAGTGACGGAGCGCGTTGTTGCCCACTTGCAAGCAGTGGGGTTGCCTACCCATATAAAGGACATTCCCGGGCAACTGCCGAAGGTCGATCTGCTGATGGACTATATCGCACAGGACAAGAAGGTGTCCCGGGGCAGTCTGAATTTCATTCTGACACGCGGTCTGGGGCAGTCTTTCGTGGAGAAGGGCGTTGAACCGGCTGCCGTGCGGGCATTCCTTGAGGAGAAACTTGTCTGATGGCTACCGGTCTCTGGCTGATTGCGCTGGCTATATTGATTCTGATCCTGCTTTCGGGCTTCTTTTCCGGTTCGGAGACGGCGCTGACGGCGGCGTCTCGGGCGCGCATGCACCAGAAGGAGAAGAACGGCGAGCCGGGAGCGCAGGCGGTCAACCAGCTGCTGCAGATCAAGGAGCGGATGATCGGTTCGCTGTTGCTGGGTAACAACCTGGTCAATATTCTGGCATCCGCTCTTGCCACAAGTCTGTTCATCCATTTGTTCGGGCAGACCGGCGTTGTCTATGCAACGCTGGTGATGACCGTGGTCGTGCTGGTTTTCGCCGAGGTGTTCCCCAAGACATGGGCAATTTCCGATCCGGACAGTTTTGCCTTGCGGGTGGGGCCCTATGTGCATGTCCTCACCAAGGTGTTTGGGCCGGCAATGGCTGCCGTGGAATGGCTGGTCAATCGGCTGATTTCCGTGCTTGGCATCAGCGCCAAGGACAATCTGGCCCAATCCGGGCAAGACGAATTGCGCGGCGCCGTCGACCTTCTGCATATGGAAGGCAGCGTGGTGAAGGCGGACAGGGACCGGTTTGGCGGCCTGCTTGACCTTGCCGAGCTCGATGTGTCGGACGTCATGGTCCACCGGACCAACGTCATGTCGATCAATCTGGATGATGGCCCGGAATCAATTGTCGATCAGGTGCTGAAGAGCCCTTATACCCGCATCCCGCTCTGGCAAGGTGAACAGGACAACTTCATCGGCATCCTGCATGCCAAGGACGTGCTGCGAGCGCTGGCCGAGGTGCGGGGTGAAGCCAAGGATCTGGACGTGGTGGCCGTTGCTTCAGAACCGTGGTACATCCCCGATACCACGAGCCTCAAGGCCCAGCTCAATGCTTTCCTGAAGCGCAAGAGCCATTTTGCTCTCGTCGTGGACGAGTATGGCGAAGTGATGGGGCTGGTGACACTGGAAGACATCATCGAGGAGATCGTTGGCGACATTGCCGACGAGCATGACATCGACGTCAAGGGCGTGCGCAAGGAGCCGGACGGCTCGGTGCTGGTGGATGGGGCCGTGCCGATCCGTGACCTCAACCGGGCGCTGGACTGGGAACTTCCGGATGAAGAGGCAACGACGATTGCAGGCCTTGTCATTCATGAGGCGCGCCAGATCCCCGAGCCGGGTCAGGGCTTTACCTTCTACAATTTCCGCTTCCGGGTTCTGCGCAAGGAGCGCAACCGGATCACCTCGCTGAGGATAACGCCGGTGCAATAGGGGCCCTGGAGGGATCACTTTCGGTGATCCCGATGCGGACGGATGCTGATGCTGACAGGCCCCGGGCGGGGCCTTTCGGCCTTGTCAGGGCCTGATGGTTTCCAGAGCCAAAGCATGGATTGGACCTGCGAGCTCTTCTTTGATAATATCATGCACCATTCTGTGGGCCTGGACCCGGGAGAGATTGGCAAAGAGCGGGCTGGCAACGCGAACCCTGAAATGGCTTTCCCCTTCAGGACGAGCATGCTCGTGGCCTATGTGAAGGTCTGATTCATCTATCACCTCTAACATTGTGGGCTGAAGGTGGATGTTCAATTTTTTCTCAATGTTCTGCTTGACGGTCATGGCTGGGAATGGTGAACTGTTGCACTTCCTGATTATGGGGTGATTTGGGTCTCTTTGTCTGATCTTATGCAAATGGGGTTCTTTTCCCGTTTCGCAATAGAATTCTGATTCAAATTGTAGGTCTCACAGTTTGAGATCCTGTCATCCTTGACGGTTTCCTGAACGGCCCTCTGGTCTTTCATTCCGGGTTTCCTGTCAAAACAACGCCTTGGAGCGTTTCAGCGAGGGTCCGCCAGCGCAGATTGCTCCATAGATCATACACAAGATAAAACTAGCGTCCGGAGACAAGCTGAGTTCATGAACCTTGACTCGAAACTGTTCGACTCTATCCGTATCAAGCCTGATGCAGACCGTCGCAAAAAGCAACAGCAAGAAGAAACTTGCGAATGGCCTGGGTGTGACAGCAAGGGGGGCTGCAAGGCACCCAAACGCGGTTCGGGTGGTCGAGAATTCCATAACTTCTGTGAAACGCATGCCCGCGAGTTCAACAGAAACTACAACTATTTTACCGGCATGGACGACGAAACCGCCGATGCCGCCAAGGCCAGCACGGCTACCGGCGACCGTCCGACCTGGAAGATGGGCGTCAACGCATGGGGCAATGCGACCGACCAGGCCGGGGAGTCCATGGGCAAGAGCTGGGAGACCACCGGTTTCTCCGACGGTCGTGCCCAGCGTGCCGCCGAACGGATGAAGCGCCGCTCCCGCCACCAGGGCCAGACCCGCAAGCTGCGCCCGCTGGAGGCAAAAGCCTTTGACACGCTCGGGCTGACGCTGCCGGCGACGGCAGATGATGTCAAGCGCGCCTACAAGCGGCTGCTTAAAGAGAACCACCCTGACCTCAACAAGGGGGATCGGGCCTGCGAGGAACGTCTTCAGGACGTGATTGCTGCCTACAATACCCTTCGCGCTGGCGGCTATTGCTGATCGCCTTTCACCGTCTGGCCCGGGTGGCCAGACGGTGCTTGCCCGTTTGGGCCCCATTTGCCGCCACTGTCCTCTTTTTTTGGCAAGGTGGGCGCAAAGTGGCAATCTTTCCTTTCCTTTTCGGTCGTGTTTGTTCTAAGTTGCCGAACTGAACAGCTAGGCATTTCAAGATGGTCCTCTGCAGGCGTTGACCTCGACCGGTTTCGATCTCAACCCTTCCAAGTCAGACACCACAGTCCAGAGTGGCCTCATCCAGAGCAGTGTTATGAATGATATGAGCAACGAGATTTCCAATTTGCCGGATACCGAGGTGTCTGTGCGTGATGTGTTTGGCATCGATATCGATCTGATGGTTCCTGCCTTCCGCGAAAAAAGCGATCATGTGCCTGATTTTGATCCCGACTATCTGTTTGACCGGGAGACCACGCTGGCGATTCTTGCAGGCTTTGCCCATAACCGCCGCGTGATGATTTCCGGCTATCATGGCACGGGCAAGTCGTCCCACATCGAGCAGGTCGCCGCACGCCTCAACTGGCCTTGTGTTCGCGTCAACCTCGATAGCCACATTTCCCGTATCGACCTGATCGGCAAGGACGCCATTGTCCTCAAGGATGGCAAGCAGGTCACCGAATTCCGCGACGGCATTCTGCCTTGGGCGCTGCAGAACAATGTGGCGCTGGTGTTCGACGAATATGATGCCGGTCGTCCTGACGTGATGTTCGTCATTCAGCGCGTGCTGGAAGTGGCCGGTCGTCTGACCCTTCTGGACCAGAACCGCGTCATTCGTCCGCATCCTGCCTTCCGTCTGTTCGCAACGGCCAATACGGTCGGCCTGGGCGATACCTCCGGGCTCTATCATGGTACGCAGCAGATCAACCAGGGCCAGATGGACCGCTGGTCGATTGTCACCACGCTCAACTATCTGCCGCACGACAACGAGGTCAACATCGTTCTGGCCAAGGTCAAGTCGCTGGTCGGCGAAGAGGGCAAGGACACGGCCAACAAGATGGTGCGCGTCGCCGATCTTACCCGCAATGCCTTCATGAACGGTGATCTTTCCACGGTCATGAGCCCGCGCTCCGTGATCACGTGGGCAGAGAATGCCGAGATTTTCGGTAATCTGGGTTTTGCCTTCCGGGTGACGTTCCTGAACAAGTGCGACGAGCTGGAACAGCCTCTGGTGGCCGAATTCTACCAGCGTTGCTTCGGCGAAGAGCTGCCTGAATCCTCCCTGAATGTTGCCGTCAGCTAAAGGCTGCGGGCACAGATCGATCAAGAGGGAACAAGCGGGAACAATCAGGCATGTCGAGCAAGTCTTCATCGAAACTGGGCGGGTCAGGCGATCCAAACGAACGGTTCAAGCAGGCGGTGAGCGGTACGCTCCGCGCCATCGCCGGGCCGGTCGAACTGGATGTGCATTTTTCGGCAGACCGGCCGATGCTGGTCAACGGGCAGGCGCGCCTGCCTGAGCCGCCTCGGGCGCTGACGAAAGAGAAGGCCGCCATTCTGCGCGGGCAGGCTGACAGTCTGGCCATGCGGGTCGCTTGCCATGATCCACGGGTGCATGCTCGTCATGCCCCTGACGGAGCACGGGCGCGCAGCGTCTTCGACGCCGTCGAGCAGGCTCGCGTCGAGGCCATCGGCTCGCGCCAGATGACCGGTCTTGCCAACAATCTCAACGCCATGCTCGAAGATCGCTACAGCCGTTTTGTTAGTGGCGATTCCACCCGTGTGGAAGAAGCACCGCTCGACCATGTGCTGTCCCTGCTGGTGCGCGAAAAGCTGACCGGTACACCGATCCCCGCTTCGGCCCATTATCTGGTGGAGCAATGGCGGGGCTGGGTGGAAGAGACCGCCGGTGACAGTCTGGATGCTTTGGGCGACGACATGCTCGATCAGGCCAAGTTTGCCCGTCATCTGCGTCGGGTGCTGGCTGATCTCGATGTGGCCGACGACATGGGCGGCGAGGTCGAAGAGAGCGAAGAGAATGCGGATGACACCGAGAATGGCGCAGAGGAGGATGCTGACAGCAACAACAGCTCCGAAGACGCCGAAGACGGTGATCAGCAGCAACAGCAGACTGAAGCTGGTGCCGATGAACTGGAAGGCGGCCAGTCGGAGGCTGACGAGCAGTCCAGCCAGGACATGGATCAGTTTGATGATCTGGATGGCGATGACGCTGGTGATTCCATCATGCCGCCCGAGCACGGACGGAACGAGCCGGACAAGGGCTATCGGGTGTTCACCCATGCCTATGACGAGGTGATTCACGCTGAAGAGCTTTGCGAACAGGCGGAACTGGACCGCTTGCGCGGTCATCTCGACAAGCAGTTGCAGAACATGCATCAGGTAGTGGCGCGTCTGGCCAACCGTCTGCAACGTCGCCTGCTGGCCCAGCAGAATCGCGGCTGGGACTTCGACCTGGAAGAAGGGATGCTCGATACGGCGCGTTTGACCCGTGTCGTTACCGACCCGATGCGTCCGCTCTCCTTCAAATGGGAGCAGGATACCGAATTCCGTGATACGGTCGTAACGCTGCTGCTGGACAACTCCGGCTCCATGCGCGGTCGTCCGATTTCCATCGCCGCTGTCTGTGCCGACATTCTGGCCCGCACGCTGGAGCGGTGCAATGTGAAGGTCGAGATTCTCGGCTTCACGACCAAGGCCTGGAAGGGCGGACAGTCGCGCGAGGCATGGCTGAAGGCTGACAAGCCGGCCAACCCGGGGCGCCTCAACGACCTCAGGCACATCATTTACAAATCGGCCGACAGCCCATGGCGTCGTTCGCGGCGCAATCTCGGCCTGATGATGCGGGAGGGGTTGCTCAAGGAGAATATCGACGGCGAAGCTCTGGATTGGGCACACAAGCGCCTGCTGATGCGACCCGAACAGCGCAAGATCCTGATGATGATCTCCGATGGCGCGCCGGTGGATGACTCCACCCTGTCCGTTAACGCTGGTACCTATCTGGAGAAGCATCTGCGCGAGGTGATCGATGAAATCGAGAACCGCTCTCCGGTCAATCTGCTGGCCATCGGTATCGGCCATGACGTCACCCGCTACTACAAGCGCGCCCTGACGATCATTGATGCCGAGGAGCTTGGCGGTGCCATGACCGAGAAGCTGGCCGAGCTGTTTGATGAAAATGCTGCCAGAGAGCCGCATGTCATGTCCCGCCGTCTTCGGAAGCGGTAAGCATGGCTCAGCGACAGGTGCGCCGACGGATGGGCAGGCTGCTTCTGACAGTCTGCTTTTCCTTTTTTGTGCTATTGGCAGCTGCCCTGTTCATCTCTGGCCGGGCCGACCCGTTGGCCACGCTGCCCAAGTCCCCACCGCGATCGCTGCCGATTGATGTCTTTGCCGAGGTCATCCCTTCGCTTGGGCGGCTGGGTTCGGGCAAGGCGACCTATGGCAAGCTCGACTGGGTCGGCGGCCTTAAACTCAGCAGCGATGCAGAGGCCTTTGGCGGCTTTTCCGGGTTGGTGTTTCTCGATGAGAGCCGCTTTCTGGCTATCAGTGACCGGGGTACGGCTCTGTCTGCCAGTCTTCAACGGCAAGGTGGCAAGCCGACCGGTGTGCTGGATGGCTCTATGCGCAGCCTGCCGGGTATAGGGCCTGAGATGGCGCAGTGGCGACGGGATGCCGAAGGGCTTGCCATGCGCGATGGCAAGGCCTGCGTGAGCTTTGAGGGCGACACGCGCGTGGTTTGCTATGCACTTGAGGAGAACAAGCCGGTGCGCATTGCCGAGCGAGTGCCACTTGATGCTTCCATTGATGCTGCCAATCGGGGGAACCGCGGGCTTGAGGCCATTGCCACCATTCCGGACACGAACCCTTATGGTGGCGGTTTTGCGCTGCTTTCCGAACAGCCAGTCAACGGCGAAGTGCTGGGATGGATTGCCAGGGACGGGCGCAGCGAAGCCTTCCGGCTGCCGCAGTCCGATGGGTTGATGGTGAGTGACGCAGCTTTCACGGCGCGTGGAGATCTTGTCATTCTGGAGCGGAATTTCTCGCTTCTCGGCGGGCTGGTGGTGCAGATCCGCCGGGTGAAGGTCGAGGATTTCAAACCCGGAATCATCCAGAATGCCGACCTGCTGTTCCGGGCTGATCTCAGTGATGCCATCGACAATATGGAGGGGCTGGATATTCAGCCTCAGCCGGATGGCTCCAGTCTGATCAGTCTGATTTCCGACGACAATTTCAACTTCATCCAGAATACGCTGTTGCTGCAATTCCGCCTGCCTGCCGACCGGTAGGCGAGAGGGCGGAAAGGCTGGTCGGGCTTGTCGCCGGATCACAAAAGAAGGCAGTGAAGGAAGACAGCAAAAAGGCCGGGCTGATATTCAGACCGGCCTTGCTCTATTCGTTTTCCCAGATGTCGGATGGGCGCGCCTTTCAGGCTGGCATGACCAGAGCATCCTGGCGGCTGAGCAGGGCCCGGTAAGGGGCCAGCATCAGCAGGGCAACAAACATCTTGCAGGAATAGTCGACGATGGCCCAACTGACCCAGCGCGGTGCATCGATGATGCCAAGGCTGAGCAGCGAAGCGCTTTCCGTCGGGAACAGGTCGGACGACATGCCAAAGCCTGAGTCAATAAAGGCAAAGGACGCAGCAAAGCTGATACCGAAGAAAATGACCGTATCCAGAACCGAGCCAAAGAAACTGGACGCCAGAGGTGCTTTCCACCAGCTGTTGCGCCGCAGACGGTTGAAGACCGTGATGTCGAGCAGCTGGGCTACCAGGAAGGCTGAGCCGGACGCGATGGCGATCCGTGGTGTGGACAGCCAGATCGAGATCAGAACGGCGATGGCGAAGCCTGCTGCGACGACGATGCGCGCATTCTTGGGGCCGCACTTGCGGTTGGTCAGGTCGGTAACCAGAAATGCCATGGGATAGGTAAAGGCGCCCCAGGTCAGAAGATCCTGAAGGCCGAACGGTTCAAACGGAAACTGAACCAGATAATTGGACGCCGCAACGACGCCGACCATGGCCAGCACTGCAAGGCCAAGGGTTTTACGAGTAGCAACCATATGTCACCCTCCTTCATGTTTGCCGCGGATGGGAGAATAGCCCAAAGCAGCGTTAATATGAAAACAGCGCCAAAAGAGGCGCTGCTTCAAGACGATCAAGCAAGGTTTTCGGTCAGAACCGAAGCTGCATTAGGATGCAGCAACCTGAGCTTTTTCAATTTTGCGTTTGATCAGCAGAGCATTGTCTGACAGATCTGCTTCTTTGGCTTTGGCCAAGAAGGCATCAAGGCCGCCACGATGTTCAACAGAACGCAAAGCGTGAGCGCTGACGCGCATCTTGAAACCAGTGCCGAGGGTTTCGCTCAGCAGAGTCACATTCACCAGGTTTGGCAGAAAGCGACGGCGGGTTCTGTTTTTTGCGTGGCTGACATTGTTACCGGACTGAACGCCTTTGCCGGTCAGTTCACAGCGACGTGCCATGGAAAATCCCTCACAAATTATTAGGACGCCAATGGCGCCCGCTCATTTTCTGTTCTGTGTTCAGCCGTATTGCCCTGAAGCAATCCGGCGGAAAGTCGCCCCGGTATAGTGATCCTTGCGACGCTCGTCAAGCATTTCCGGGAGCTTTCGCGTCATCTTTTCAAGATTCTGACTCATTTTCCGGATAATCCTGCCTCTCTCCATGCTTTTTGCAAGACTTGTCCGGGGTTTTTTCAGTCAGTCATCACTGCCTGAATTTCGGCAGTGGAGCCGTATCGTTGCAAAATTGCTTCAATTTGCATCCATCGAATGGTTATATGGAGGGCTATCGCAATTTGTTAACCATATTCAGCAAGAGTATGGAAACGATCTTCGACAGCAGGGAACCTGCATCCCTCCCTATTCACAGGGGAAAATGGCAGGCCCGACAGCAGGATCTGTTCGCTGGTGCCGGGGACGATTGGTTCAACAGGGCAGTTTGCTTTTGATTTTGGGGCGTTTGGGGAAAAACCATGCTTGATTGGATGTGCATGACCTCACATAGGAAAAGTGGTCCGCTTTCTGGCGGGCGTCGGTCCGGGCCGCTGCGCTCGGCTGCGTTGGGTGCTGCCTTGGGATTTCTGTCCCTCGCTCCACAGGCACAGGCAACCGACATCGAGGCGAATTTCGGTATCACCGTCGCCGGGATCCCCGTCGGGTCGGGCACCGTGAGTGCCTCCGTCTCGGGGCACAATTATTCGATTGATGCCTTTGCCAAAACATCGGGCATCTCGCGGCTGTTCATCGACAGCAAGGGGCGGGCCGTCAGCAAGGGCTCCTTCAGCGGCGATCGCATGCTGCCGTCGATGTATGCCCTCAATTCCAAGGAAGACAAGATTCACAATGTTGTCCAGATCGCAATGCGCTCTGGCAATGTCAGTGATTTCTCGGCTTCTCCACCGCTGTCACAGCATTCGGACCGGATTCCGCTGCGCAAGGTTCACACCCGCGGGATTGTTGATCCGCTCTCCAGTCTGCTGATCTCTGTTCCATCCAACAAGGACCGGGTTGGCAAGGCGGTCTGCGACCGCACCGTCAGAATGTTCGATGGCCGCTGGCGCTATAACATAGAGCTTTTCTACAAGGGGACCGAAGACGTCAAGACTTCCGGGGCGAACAGCTACTCCGGGCCGGCGACGGTCTGTGGGGCACGCATCCGATTTGTTGCAGGGCATCGCCCCAACAAGAAGAGTACCCAGTTCATGGAAGACAACAAGGATCTGGAGGCCTGGTTCGTGCCGGTCGGCGATGAGCCTGTGGTTGCTGTCTATCGCCTGCAGATCGGCACCATGGTCGGGCGGATGGTTTTGACCGCGCGGGAACTCTCCATCAAATAATTGTCATCGGCACGATGTGTTGATTGGCGGCAAGGGGCCTTCGGGCCCCTTTTTTGTTGCCTGCTTTCAGGATCGCCTGCGGCAATGCAGGTGATGCCGCGAGCCGCTGCGACCTATAGCTTGCCGGTTCCATTAACGCGGTGGTTGGCCTGCTGGTTGGCGGTTTTTGTGTGGTTTGTCCCATTTTGGGAAAGAGGCTTAACGTTGAAGCTCTCAAAGACCGGGAGGCTTCCGATCGCCATCCGGACAGGCTCTAGATATGGTGGGGCCGTGGATAATCTTCATATATTTTGATGGAACATAGTGGGAACAATCTGCTATCAGCGATTCGTGCTGATTTTGTTCCGGCTGCGTTCAAAAGGTTAATTTGAAGGCGGGGACGCGGGGCAGTTCCTTAACACATTGAAAATGGGCATTTGTTTCATTTTGGTTCGTCTTATTTAAATTTGACGGATGAAGCCCGCCATCCTTTCGTCGACGCTTTTGGGCGGTGTTCCACAGCGTAACAATATTTGGTGGGTGTAATGGGATTGTCATCCATATCTTCCAAGAACAAAATAGGAATCTGTCGGAGTCAGCGATTCGGCCATGATTCGTTCCAGACTCGTTCTAATTCTTAATTTCGCGGCGGCCTTCAGTCTTTGGCCGGTAACCACGGCTTGATCCGGTTCGGATCGGTTGACCGTTGCGCAAAGTCGCGATTTGCTGCAAAGATGAAAGCCGGGTCGATGGTGCATGGCTTTGCTGTTGCACTGCGGCCTTCGGACGCTTATCTGACGTCCATATGAACTGGCAGCGATCTTCCTGCTGCGACGATGACAACGACTGAGCCGATGCCTGGTGCACTTGGCTCAGAGATAGGCTAATGCCAGGCCCATGAGTAAAAAACACGATAGCGACTCCCCTTTTGCTTCGCTGGCCGAATTCGGGCAATCCCTGAAGCACGAGCGCGACAGGCTTGCCAGAGTGGAAAAGGAGAATCGCGCCCTAGCAGAGAAGCGGGCACGTTTGGCCGACCCCGACGGGGGCTTCTCGGGCATTGAGGCCGAACTCATGCGCCATGCGAGGTCTCTGGAAACAGACGGCGGCAAGGACACTGCGCCCCGATCCGCGGCTGGCAGTGTGGATGGTGTGGATCTTCGCCAGATGGTCAGAAAGGCCAGACGGGCAGATGCAGGTCAGGTCGCCGCCGGATCCGAGAGCATAAAGGCGCGCCAGCCAAGCATCTCCCCACAGCCCGTACCTGCCGCAGCCTTGGTTCAGGCGAGGGTCGGGCAGAGCAATCTGGACGTCAGGGCGCCGGGATGGGCCGATGATTTTGCCGGCAAGGCATCCGGGGGATCGAACCTTGGGCGCGTCACGGCGATTCTGGGGCCGACAAACACCGGCAAGACCTACATGGCCATCGAACGGATGGTTGCCCATTCCTCCGGCATCATAGGACTGCCCTTGCGCCTGCTGGCGCGTGAGGTCTATGGCAAACTGGTTGCCAAGGTTGGTCGCGAGGCGGTTGCCCTGCATACCGGTGAAGAGCGAATCGTGCCCGATGGAGCCCGCTACCACGTCTGCACTGTGGAAGCGATGCCTGCCGAGGCCGATGTGGCCTTCGTTGCCATTGACGAGATCCAGCTGGCAGCCGATTTCGAGCGCGGGCATGTGTTCACCGACCGGCTGTTGCATTTGCGTGGTCGCGAAGAGACTCTGTTGCTTGGTGCTGCGACCATGAAGCCGATGATCGAGCTTTTGCTGCCCGGTGCGACGATCATTTCCCGCCCAAGGCTGTCGCAGCTCTGCTATATCGGGCAGAAGAAGCTGTCGCGCCTGCCGCGGCGTTCGGCTGTGGTTACCTTTTCCGTCAATGATGTCTATGCCATCGCAGAACTGGTTCGGCGTCAGCGCGGTGGGGCGGCTGTTGTCATGGGCAGCCTCAGTCCGCGCACCCGCAATGCTCAGGTGGAGCTTTTCCAGAATGGCGATGTGGATCATCTCATCGCCACGGATGCCATCGGCATGGGGCTCAATCTCGATCTGGATCATGTTGCCTTTGCTGCCGAAAAGAAATTCGACGGCTTCCAGCATCGTCGCCTGACGGCGCCGGAACTGGCGCAGATCGCCGGTCGCGCAGGGCGGCACACCCGTGATGGCACCTTCGGGGTGACTGGTCGGGTGGCTCCGTTCGAGGATGATCTGGTCGAGCAGCTGGAGATGCATGTTTTCCAGCCTGTAAAGATGTTGCAATGGCGCAGCCGGATCCTCGATTTCACCAGCTACGGCGATCTCATTGCCTCGCTGGAAGTGGCTCCGTCCGTTCCCGGTCTCACCCGCTCGCTGCCTGCCAGCGACTTGCAGGCGCTGGAGCTGCTTTACAAGAACAGGGATATCCGTCGGCGTATTCACAAGCCCGAGCAGCTCAAGCTGCTGTGGGATGTGTGCCAGGTGCCGGACTATCGCAAGATCGCTCCGACCAACCATGCCGAACTGATCGGAATGCTGTTTCAGCAGCTTGAAGACCGAGGCACTTTGTCTCAGGACTGGCTTGCTGCACAGATTTCATATGCGGATAGAATAGATGGCGATATTGACACACTCGCCAATAGAATTGCACATATCCGCACTTGGACCTTTGTTGCCAATAAAAAGGGGTGGCTAGATGATCCCATTTTGTGGCAAGAGAAGACCAGAGCCGTGGAGGACCGTCTGTCCGACGCCCTGCACGAGCGACTTACCAAGCGCTTCCTGGATAGGCGCACTAGTGTATTGATGAAACGTCTGAGAGAAAAAGCAATGCTCGAAGCGGAAATTACTCCTGCCGGTGACGTGCTGGTGGAAGGCCAGCATGTTGGTCAATTGCATGGATTTCGCTTTGCGCCCGATATGAGTGCCGAAGGCAACGATGCCAAAGCCATTCATGCCGCTGCGCAGAAAGTCCTGTCTGTTGAGTTTGAAAACAGATCGGAAAAAATAGCCGGAGCGGCCAATGATCAGTTCTTGCTGTCTGGAGACGGCATGCTGCGTTGGCAGGGAGCCCCGATCGCCAAACTCGTGGCCGGTGATACGGTTCTGAAACCGAGGTTGATGGTTCTGGCGGACGAAGGACTGAGCGGCATCGCGCTTGAGAATGTCCAGTCGCGCATCAACCTGTGGCTGAACAATCATGTCACGCTGCTGCTGCAGCCTCTCGTCGAGCTGTCTGGAACCGGGGAACTGGAAGGAATTGCCAAAGGCTTGGCGTTCCAACTTGTTGAAAACCTTGGTATTCTTGACCGCCGTGCGGTTTCGGAAGACGTTCGGTCTCTCGATCAGGATGCGCGTGCATCGCTGCGCAAGTTCGGGGTCCGCTTTGGTGCCTATCACATCTATATTCCGGCTCTTCTGAAGCCGGCTCCCAGCACTCTGCTGGTGATGATGTGGGCACTGCATAACGGCGGGATCGAGCAGGAAGGGGTCGTCGAAGTGCCATCCCTGTCTGCTTCCGGGCGGACATCCATCCCGGTGAACGAAGAGATCTCTCCTTCGCTCTACAAGACCGTGGGCTTTGGCGTCTATGGCAAGCGGGCGGTTCGCATCGATATTCTTGAGCGTCTGGCAGACCTCATTCGTCCGCTGCTCAGCTGGCGTCCGACCGAAGAGGCCCCCGAGGCGCCGGAAGGTGTACTGGATCGTGGCTTCACCGTGACGGTGGCGATGACCTCGCTTCTGGGCTGTGCAGGCGAAGACTTCTCGACCATCCTGAAGTCTCTTGGATACCGCGTTGAGCGCCGCAAGGTTGAGGCCGATACCGACGCCGCCGAGGCTTCCAAGGACGCAGTCGAGAGTGAAGGCGTTGCTGAATCAGTTGCCGAATCTGCTCCGGCAGAGGTCGAACCGGTCGTTGAGGAGGGTGCCGAAAGCAGTTCTCCACAGGATAGTACACCTGTATCTGAAACGGATGTCGACGCTTCCGCCGCAACTGATGAGGCTGCCGAGGAAGAAAAATGGATCGAGATCTGGCGTCCTGCCGGTCGTGGCGATCGTCGTCCGAACCGTGGTGGTGCCCGTCAGAAGACCGGTCAGCGATTCGGTGCCCGTGATGGTCAGAAAGACGGTCAGAAGGATGCTCCCAAGGATGGCCAGAAAGACGGCCAGAGAGAGTTTCGCGGCAAGGGCGGCAAACGTGGTGGCCCGCGTGCAGACGGTGGTTTCAAGGGCGGCAACCGCTCCGGCAACAACGAGAAGGGTCGCGGCAAACCGCGTGACCAGGCTCCTCGCAAGCCAGAGAAGGTCGCTGATCCGGATTCGCCATTTGCAGCGCTTGCAGCCCTGAAGGCCAATCTGGACAAGAACAAATAACCTGTTTCTGCTCTGGCAGGATGACGGTCAATCATCGGCACGCCGCAAGGTCGCATAGGGAGCGGCTTTTCGGCGTGCCTTTCTATTTGGTGATGGATGAGCGAAGAAAACACCAAACTGCGCATAGACAAATGGCTCTGGTTTGCCAGGGTTGCAAAGACGAGAAGTCTGGCGGCCAAGCTGGTGGTCGCGGGCAATGTCCGCGTCAACAAGGAAAAAGCCGCGGCAGCCAGCCGGTCCGTCAAGCCCGGTGACGTTCTGACCATTGCCAAGGACAACCATGTCCGGATTCTGGAGGTTGTCGCGCTGGGGACGCGCCGGGGGCCCGCCCCCGAGGCCCAGCTGCTCTACAAGGATCTGACGCCTCAGCCTGAGAAGACTGACGAGCCGGTGCAAGTTGGCATCATTCACGAAGCGCACAAGGGGAGGCCGACGAAGCGGGATCGCCGCCAGTTGATGCGCCTCAAGCAGGATCCTCTCGACGAGTTGTGACTTTTCGGGGGATCCCCTGCCTAATGCTGGTGGTCTTGGGCCTGTTTCGTGAAATGTGGACTTGTGAATGCATCTTTCATTTGCAAAAGTGGAATGTGATTTGAGGCATTTTCCTGTTGCCTATCAGATGAGATTGATTGGCTGGCCGGTGCGATCCGCTTGCAAGAGCAGGGGGCGCTGTCTGTCACCTTTTGGAGCGGTTATCGCTTGAACGCCCGGGGCAAAAGCGATAGCTAGAACATAACTCGAGTGGGCGTGGCTGCGCGCATTGCTGCTGGGTCTTGTTGGACTGGCCGAAGGGCTGTTTGTTCGCGAAGGACCAGAGCGGGAAAGTGCTCCATCGCCAAAATAGACCAATAGTGCGCGTGCAGAGAGTTTGCTGCACTGTGAGCGGAGTTTGTTATGACCTATATCGTGACTGATAATTGCGTCAAATGCAAATATACGGATTGTGTGGAGGTTTGTCCCGTCGACTGCTTCTACGAAGGTGAGAATTTCCTGGTGATCAATCCGGATGAATGCATCGACTGTGGTGTGTGCGAACCGGAATGCCCGGCGGAAGCCATCAAGCCTGACACTGAGCCAGGGCTTGAGGAGTGGCTGGAGATCAATGCCAAATTCTGCGAAGTGTGGCCGAACATCACTGTTCAGAAAGAGCCCATGGAAGACGCCAAGAAATGGGATGGCGTTGAAAACAAACTGCAATATCTGTCCGAAAAGCCCGGCACCGGGGATTGAGAATGGGTGTTATGCAATTTTAGTATAATCAAGCCGGGCGCTATTCATCTTGCGACCGGCTTTTTCTTTGCATGCCAAATGCACCTTTTACAGCGTAAAAACGGCTGAAATCCGGGGCTTTCACTGGGGGTGTGGCAATGTCTGGAAAAAAGAAGGGAGCATGATTGCTATTTGATCACAATCAAAGTTTGGAAAATATGCAAAAATGTGATACTCTCCCCCAATCAGCTGATAAAGGAAGGTAAGCACGCTCCTACTTCAGGAGTTTTTTTATGCGTATTTCAAGCAAGATGCAATGTGAAAGTGCGCAATCCACATACGTGTGCCTATCCGAATCTGATGCGAAAAGGAAACATCGGAAAGGCCTGCCTTGAGTAACGGGCAGGCGCTATGCCGGTTTTACCTTAATGGATGCCGACAAGGAGGAACGTCCTCTCTTGTTTTGGAAAAGCGGGCGGGCAGTGTGTCCGCCTGTCAATGATGTGACGCGGGAGTTTCAAGCGTATGGCCATCAAAAAAGCCACCCAACGTCAGGGCTTTAAAATCAACGAATTCATTGTCTACCCGGCCCATGGAGTCGGCCAAATTGTCAATATCGAGGAACAGGAAGTTGCAGGCCTTGCCCTCGAGCTGTTTGTCATCAATTTTGAGCAGGACAAGATGACCCTGCGTGTTCCGACGGGTAAGATCACTTCTGTAGGCATGCGCAAGCTGTCGGATGAAGAGACCGTTGAGAAAGCGTTGACGACGGTTACAGGGCGCGCCCGTATCAAGCGCACCATGTGGAGTCGCCGCGCACAGGAATATGAAGCGAAGATCAACTCCGGTGATCTTCAGTCCATCGCCGAGGTTGTCCGTGATCTTTATCGCTCCGACACCCAGCCTGAACAGTCATATTCCGAACGTCAGCTTTACGAAGCTGCGATCGACCGGATGGCACGGGAAGTGGCTGCAATTCGCAAGCTGTCCACCACGGAAGCCGTTCATCTGATCGAAAAGAATCTCTCCAAGAGCCCGCGCCGCGGTGCAAGCAAGAGCGAGCAGGAAGTCGCTGCCTGATGGCTTGTTACTGACGACGTCTCAAGGGACTGTTGGTTTTATGAAAATCCCGGAAGTGGCCGCCACTTCCGGGATTTTTTATGACTGCTTGCGGGTGTCTCTTGTCAGCCAGGGGAGGCTCAGTTGGACGTCGTGACCAGCTTGATCTTCTGGCCGCGTTTCAGGTTTTCCCCCTGCTTGACGTCATTGAGGATCCGGAATAGGGCAACCTGATCATCGGTCCCGGCCATTCGGGCGGCCATTTTCTCGACGGTATCGCCATAGCCAGCGGTGACAATGCTGATTCTGAGGGGCTTGAAGGCCTGTGCCTGTTCGTAGGTCATGGTCTGGAAGCTGTTCACCGTCTCGGCGATGGCGCTTTCAAATTCGGCATTCGGCTCGGTCGTTGCAAAAACGAAGCGATAGGTCGCTGCGCCAACGCGAATGAGAGCGACTCGGAAGGTCCAGCCCTTTGCCTCGGCGGCAGCAAGCACGGCCGGGTGGCCGTTGATCGTCTGCTCGCGGATCGAACCGGTGATGAGCCCGCTCACCCAGCCTGAGGTCAGGTATTTCGTCAGGGGTACATCGGGGCTGACGTTCACGCCGTCAAACCGCATGGCCGAGCCGTCCGGAGCAACCGCCAGAACGGCCTTGGAGGTGTTTTCCAGTCGATAGCCCTCGGGTGGGCTGAAGCGGATCCTGAGGCTCGGGTGAATGTAGGAATGCCCGCGCACAAAGCCTTCATCCGGAGCATCTCCGAAGAGGATGCCATCGATGGCATCGAGATAGTCTTCCCGCTCTCTGGTTCCGATATCCGGCCCGCCATAGCGCCGGGCAGCGAAGATCGCCGATTTGATCCGCTCCGGCGTGGTCGGATGGCTCGACAGGAAGCTCGCCTTGTTGCCATCTTCCGATCTGCCAGTCAGATATTGAGCGTAAAGGCCCATGGTTTCGAGAAAGCGGCTGGCGGCAAAGGGGTCGAGGCCGGCCAGATAGGAGGTCTCGATACCGATCTTGTCTGCTTCCAGTTCCTGAACCTGGCTGAAGCTGGCCAGCGTCACGAGGTTGCGTGCCTTGACTGTCGCCCCTTTCGAAGGCTCGCTCACCATGTTGTCCATGACCTTGTTCACCAGCTCGGAATTCTGGCGTGCCGCTGCCCGGGCAAGGGCGTGGCGCGAGGTGACATGGGCCATTTCGTGCGCCAGAACGGCGGCCAGCTCTGCCTTGTCATTGGCTAGTGCTATAAGCCCGCGCGTGACATAGAGATAGCCGCCCGGCAGCGCAAAGGCATTGACGGTTGGAGAATTGAGGATGGTTACCCGGTAGGGGCGGCTCGGCTCACTGGAGGCGGCCACGAGGCGTCCGACCAGCTTCGAGACCATCTGTTCCAATTGGCGGTTCTCATAGGTACCGCCATAGGCCTTGATGATCTTGGGGTGTTCCTTTGCGCCGATTTCGCGCTCGACACTATCGGTGGGGGACAGGCCTGCAGGGGCGATGCCGGAAATGGTCGGCTCTTCCGATCCGATCATCAGGCTTTTGCAGCCAGCAAGAAACATGAAGGAGAGGCATACGGCTCCCGCAATCTTCAGCTTGCTGTGGCGTTGTCTGCTCACTCTGTCGTCCTCGTGATAGTCTCGGATGCTTGCCAATATCGCATCCCCATCTGCAAAATCGATAAATCCAGATGCGGCCTTGCTCCCGCAACCTGTCATGAAATTCTTACTCTCGTTGGGACTAAGGGCCAGACAGCGCGTTTTCTGTCTTATCCTGCAATTGAAGCGCGTTTGTGACGCGAATCAACGGTCCCCCACGTTGTTCCACCCAGCCTCGAACATATATGGGCTTGTTACGCAAATCATCCAGAATTTTGCCACCCTCTTCCCAGCTTTTCAGATCTGCCTCTGAGAGGGAAACCGTGAAATCCTTGTTCCAGTGCTTGCCGAAATTCAGATAACTTGTGCCATCAGCCCTTCTGTGAACCGAGAGGACGGTTCCAGACACAATCTGGTAGGTCGACACAATGGCAGAAAGGTGGAGGCTGTTGACATTTTTCACCACATATTCGGGCAGTTTCCACAAGCCCAGTTGCCTTTGCCGGGCTTGCCGTTCCTGTTCGAGCAGATCTCTGGCGCAGGCTTCATTAAGTCCATCAAGAGATACGCGGGCCAGCCCCTGCCGGACCAGCTGGTCCTGTAGCAGGGAAGTTCGGTGTTCCCTTTCCGCGGTCACAAATACGGCTCGGCGACCGTAGCGGTCGGCCTTCTGGGTTGAGGGGGAGAGGGCAGAAACCTGTCGGCTTGCAAGGAAATGCTCGATTGCCCGTTCTTTCTTCTTGCGCAGATCCGGGTCTGGCAGATGGTCGGCAACGAGCCCCAGAAGGGTGTAGGCTCCCGCCGTGTCGCCATCGATACTCAACGGGGCGACGAAGCTGGCTGTTGCCGGCAGAGTGATCATCCCGACAGATGTCTGATCTTCCGAGATGCAGCCTGACGACACCGTCTGTTCTTTCAACGCGTCTTGCGCCTGGCCCGACCCCTGTTCCACTCCGACAGAGACAAGCAGGCAGAAAAGGACAAACGGCAGCCTGAAACGCATGAGTCATTTCCTTTTGGGCCATTTCCCCTTGTGAAGAAACGGATTAGGCAAGAGGCAACGCTGAATTGCCTTCAAGGCTGGTTGATCTGGGTTTGCCGAAATGATACAGAGCGGTAGCATTTCCAAAATGCCGAGCCTGGCTTGCCCATCATTGCCGGATTTATAGCAAATTTGTCATGGTGAGATAAGTCTCTGTGCAGTTGTTGGTTCCTTTTCTTCGTGATGAGAATGACACGCTGCGCAATCGGCAAGGATGTGGCCCCGTAGCTCAGCAGGATAGAGCAACCGCCTCCTAAGCGGTAGGTCGTGCGTTCGAATCGCGCCGGGGTCACCATTTCCTTTTTTGTCCCAAACAGAGTTCGATTGTCGTTTCGTTCACGCGACACACGCGGCTGTGCGGGCGCTGCAATGCCCGGGGCGGATTGCCTTTCGCTTGGTGAATTCTGCTGGTATTCCGCGGAGGGGCTGGTGTTTTCTGCGTAAATATGCGCTTGATTTCCCTGAACCTTCTGTTTTATGCGTTGAGGAACGGGGCGTCCTTTAGGGCTGTTCAAGGAAAATGCGCAGCATTTTTCCCTTTCTGGGGGCTCGTTTATTCTCGATACTGGCGTTTCTGCCAGAGCATCAATTTGTACATTTTGGGTTGATTTAAGTGGTTTTGCTATGAAAGCAGGAACTTGATGAGTGATTTGCGTTTGGGTGATCGGCTGTTTGGCTGGGTCGTGATTGCCGTGATTGTGTTGCAGGTCTTGTACGAATGGACCGGCATGAAGTGGGTCTTGCTGCCGCTGACAGTCTGTCTTGTTCCAATGATCATCATGATGGCAATGACGGCAAAACGGGGTGGCAAGATCTTCCTGCTGGTCAGTCTGGCTCTCACCGTGGCGCTGGTCTTCATCAATGACAACTGGCAGGATGCCCTCTGGGAAGCCGTTGCCAAGACCGGGTTCCTTGCGTCCTTCTTCAGTGCGCTGGCGGCCTTGCGCGAAGCGGCGGCCTCTTCGCAGGCGATGAGCAAGGCAGGGCGCTTTCTGGCCGCCCAGCCTCCCGGTCGGCGCTACATTTCACTGTCTTTCGGCACCCAGATCTATGCACTCCTTCTGAACTTCGGCTCGATCCAGCTGCTTGGGACGCTGGCGCTGGCCAGCACCAAGGAGGAGCCTGATGAAGAGGTTCGGCAGATCCGTAGCCGACGCATGTTGCTCGCCATCCAGCGCGGTTTCATTTCCGCTCTACCATGGTCGCCAATGTCCTTTTCGACGGCGATGGCGGTGGCGACCATTCCTGGCATCACCTGGCTTGAGATCGCCTTGCCCGGGTTGGTCAGTGCGGCCATTCTGTTGGGAACCGGCTGGGCGCTCGATACTATTTTCAAACCCAAGCTGGCCCGATCCGGCCCGCGACCGACGCGGCAGAAATCAGACCTGCACTGGTCCGTGCTGATGCCGCTTGCCGTGCTGTTGATCGTCATCCTGCTGCCGGTGCTGGCGCTTGAAATGCTGCTTGGTATCCGGATCGTCGGCATCGTGCTGGTGGTCGTGCCGCTTCTGTCCATCGGCTGGCTCTATATCCAGCTGCGCGACGCCCGGATCGTCGGCGAGCGGATGCTCAATTATGTGCACAAGGAGTTGCCCGCCTTCCGTTCAGATCTGCTGTTGCTAATGAGTGCCGGTTATATCGGGGGCATCGGGTCGTCGGTGCTGGTACCGCTGATGGCAAGTGCCGGGATCGACCTCACCGTGTTGCCAGCCTGGGTGTTGCTGATTGCCCTGTTGTGGATCATGCCGGTGCTGGGACAGTTGGGGGGGAATCCGATTCTCACGCTGTCGCTGGTCGCCCCGTTGTTGCCCGATGCATCGCTGTTCGGTCTGTCGCCCTCGGCCTTTGCCGTGGCCATGCTGTGTGGTTGGGCGCTCACTGGGCTGACGTCGCCCTTTACGGCAACCAACATCCTGATTGGCCGGTTTGGCGGCATTCCCACCGTCGATGTCGGGCGGGTCTGGAACCGATCCTATTTCCTCATTGCGGTCTCGCTGCTGGCTGTTTGGGTTTTGGTCTATGCCTTCCTGATCGCCTGATCTCGTGGCGCGGCGCGAGGCGCTGCCGCATGAGCCTGAAAATACAAAGCCACGCCGATGATGGTCGGCGTGGCTTTCTTTTCGTATCAGTGCAGGTCGATGCCCGCTGTGCTTTCCTGCCGTCCTATTCAGCCGGTTCTGCCGTCTTGGAGGTGTCCGCTGTTGGGCGTACCAGAACCAGGAAGGCGATCAGCGATACTGCGGCAATGATCACGCCAACAATGTTGGAGATGTTGGCGGGCAGATTGAAGCCGATCTGGGCCTGCAGGATGAAGGCTGCGTCCACTGCGGTCATGAAGGTTGCCGGGACGGTTGCGATCCAGTGCAGCTTGCCCTTCTGGGCCAGCCAGATGGCGGCGCTCCAGAGAACCAGCATGGAGAGCATCTGGTTCGACCAGCCGAAATACCGCCAGATGATGTTGAAGTCGACGAGGCTGATGACGAAAGCCACTGCAAACAGCGGAAGTGCGATCATCAGGCGGCGAGCGATCTTGGTCTGATCCATCTTGAAGGTTTCTGCCAGAATGAGGCGAGTCGACCGGAAAGCCGTGTCACCGCTGGTGATTGGCAGAACGACAACGCCGAGAATGGCAAGGAAGCCGCCGAAAGTGCCGAGCAGGGTGGTGGACACTTCGTTGACCACGGCTGCCGGAGAACCGGAAGCGATCACAGCCTGCATGGCTTCGGGGCTCTGATAGAAGGTCATGCCTGCGGTTGCCCAGATCAGGCCGATGACGCCTTCAGCAATCATGGCACCGTAGAAGACCAGACGACCGTTCTTTTCGTTACGCATGCAGCGGGCCATCAGCGGCGACTGAGTCGAATGGAAGCCACTCAGCGCGCCACAGCTCAGGGTGATGAAGAGCAGCGGGAACAGTGGCAGATCCTTTGGATGAACGTTGGTGGTCAGGTCCCGGTTCGGCAGGAATTCGTAGCCATGATAGATCAGGCCAAAGACGATGCCGATGGTCATGAACAGCAGCAGGGCGCCGAAAATCGGATAGAGCCGGCCAATGATCTTGTCGATCGGCAGGATGGTGGCTGCGAAATAATAGACAAAGATGATGCCGATCAGCAGCTGCATGTTGATGCCGGTGATGTTGCGCAACAGGGCTGCCGGGCCGGAAATGAAGACCACGCCAACCAGCACAAGCAGGATCACGGAAAAGACGCGCATGGTCTGGCGGGCGAAGGAGCCCATTTCGTCGCCGACGACTTCCGGAATGGATTTGCCGCCGCTACGCACCGAGAGCATGCCTGAGAAATAGTCATGAACACCGCCAGCCAGAATGCTGCCAGCCACGATCCAGAGAAGGGCCTGCGGGCCATAGAGAGCGCCCAGGATCGGGCCGAAGATCGGGCCCAGACCGGCGATGTCGAGCAACTGGATGAAGAAGACTTTCCAGGTAGGCATGTTGATGTAATCAACGCCGTCTTCCTTGTCCCAGCAAGGTGTTTTCTTTTCGGAATTGGCTCCGAAGACCTTTTCGACAAAGGCTCCGTAGGTGAAATAGCCGAGCACCAGCAGCGCAAGGCAAAGCAAGAAATATAACATACCGTTCCTCCTTAACCGGGATAGTTCAGTGTTTCCCCAGCTCGGGAGCCTAGTTAATAATGTCTGAAGGGCCAAAGGAATGCGACTGGGAGAGCGCTTTGGGGCTGCGAAATGCATTGGCGCGCGGTTGAACTGCATGGCGGTCAACCGTGAAATGCCGAATCATGATGCTCAGACGCATTGGCAGACGGCCTTGCGTCGCGATGCAGGCAAAGAGATGTTGCCGGGCGATTGGCTGGCTGGTTCAGGAGGCCTTTGGCAGCAGTTCCTGCCGATTCGGAATCGAGAAGCTGATGTGGGTGCCCTTGTTCCGGGTCGTCGAAATATGCATGGCGTGTTCCGGGCCATAGATATGCTCGAGCCGAAGATTGGAATTGCGCAGGCCGATGCCTTCCGAATGCGATTCGATCTGACGCTTTTCGAGCAGGGAGACAAGGATATTGTCCGGAATGCCGACGCCGTCATCATAGACCGCTACATTGAGTTGGTTCTGGTCGCGCTGGATCTTCAGGCCGACGATGCCTGCGCCCGGCCGTTCCTTGAGCCCGTGCTTGACGGCATTTTCCACCAGTGGCTGGATGATGAGCGAGGGGATGGGCCAGTCCTCGCAGCCGTCCTCGATATCGAGCCTGACCTGAATGCGTTCGCCGAATCGCGCCTTCTCGATGGCCAGATAGGAATTGATCTGGTCCAGCTCGTCCGACAGGCGGATGAAGCCGCGGCTGGAATCGAGATTCTTGCGCATATAGAGGGAGAGATCGAGAATCAGGTCGCGCGCCCTGTCCGGCGCTGTCCGACAGAAAGAGGCAATGGTGTTGAGCGAGTTGAACAGGAAATGGGGGTTGATCTGGGCCTGCAGGTGGCGGATTTCCGCGTGCGCGAGCAGACGGTCCTTGACCTGGATGTCCTGCAGCTCAAGCTGGATGGAGAAAAGATCCGTCAGCCCCTTGGCAAGTTCGAACAGCACCGAATTCAGCTCGTGATTGGCCGACCCGTAAAATTTCAGCGTGCCGACAATCGAATCATTCTTCTTGAGCGGTACGATGATGGCCGAGGTGAACGGGCAATGCGGGTCGCTGCAGCCGATCAGCCGTGGCTCCTTGAGGAAGATGGCTTCACCGGTCTTGATGACCCGGAAGGTGGCCTTGGTGACAAAGGGGGCGCCGGGCAGGTGGTGGTCTGCGCCTTCTCCGGCATGGCCGATGACCGTTGCAGCATTGGTCACGGAAACGGCGGCAACCGGCAACTTTTCCAGAATGATCTGCGCCATGGCCTGGGCACTGTCCCTGTTCAGCCCGGAGCGCAGATGGGCCACGGTGCTGTTGGCGATCTCGAAGATCTTCTGGGTATGGTCGGAGGCCTTGCGCTCACGCAGGCCCTTGATCGTGTTGAGAATATGGATGAACAACACGGTGCCGAGCGAGTTGCCGATGAGCATGGGCACCATGATGACGCGGACGAGGGCGAGCGCATCGTCAAACGGGCGGGACAGCAACAGGACCATGCCCATGTGCATGGTCTCGCCGATGATGGTGAGGAAAAAGGCAACGCTCCAGTCCATGGCGCGTTCCTTGAGCCGGGGTTGCAGCCAGCCGGCCAGAAGGCCTTCGGTGATGGTGGCGAGCGCACAGGCGAGCGCCGAGAAACCCCACGGGTCGATGAGGAAGCGATGTCCACCCGCGATGAGGCCTGCTCCAAGCCCGACAACCGGCCCGCCGAACAGACCGGCGGTGATGACGGCCATGGCGCGCAGGTTGGCGAAGGAGTTGAAGATCTCGTTGCCGCCATAGGTGCCGAGGATGCCCAGCAGGCCGAAGAAGACAATCAGCGCCAGTCGATTGAAAATGCTGTTCTGCCGAAAGTTGATTTCCTGCACTGGCGATAGCGTCAGCAGCACAAAGGCCCCTGCAACCAGCAGGGCGACCTGTTTGAGCAAAAAGGCCATCAAGGCAATAATCGACATCTGACTTCAACTCCCCCTCAAAGTCATGCCATGCAGCAGGTGCAGGTTTACCGGCGTCTCCGGCGCGTCACAGACCAAGGCGCAGCTTGAAATCCTTGACGCGCGACCGGCTCACTGTCAGCTCGCTTTTCTTGTTGTCATTCATCGTCAGGCTGTATTTGCCATTGAACCACGGACTGAATTCCGAAATCGCATCGAGATTGACCAACGTCGAGCGGTGGGCCCGGAAAAAGCCTGTTCCGGCAAGATGCTCCTCCATCCTGTCCATGCTGGATATGCCATAGACCGGCATGGTCGCGTCGAACGAATGGGCAAAGATACGATTGTCATCACAGTCGCAATAGATGATGTCGTCCGGATCCATCAGCCGGATGCGGCCATTGATGATCACGGAAATCTTGGTATGGACGGGCCCGGACTTGTGGCCAAGCTCGGTTTTTTTGGCGACTTCGCTCAACAGGGTTTCCAGTCTGCTTTTCAGCGGATCCCTGGTTTCGGCCAGCGTCTTGCGCACCCGATCCAGCGTTGTGGCCAGTCGCCCGGCCGAGGCGGGCTTGAGAATATAGTCCATGGCGCTGGCTTCGAACGCCTCGACTGCATAGGAATCATAGGCCGTCACAAAAACGAAAATCGGCGGATCGTCACTACGGGTGACCAGACTTCGGATGACGTCAAAGCCATTCTGGCCGACCATCTGGATGTCGAGAAAGACAAGATCCGGCTCATGGGCGAGGCAGAGGTCAATGGCCTGTTGGGCTGTCTCGGCCTGGGCGATGATGTCAATGTCGCGCTGGCTGGACAGCAGATAGCTCAGCTCGTCCCGCGCGGGTTTCTCATCATCTACGATCAAACATCTGATTTGCATGCTGAAACGAGGAAAACCCAAGCTCCCGATCACTCTTTTGCGCCACGTTTGTCACGCCATTGCCTAACAGGATTTCCCACCGTTTACCTAGATCTAGATCAGGTCGCGGGAAAAGAATACATCTCTAAGGAATTACGTACTAGTTTCTATCTATAGAGACGGTTGTGTTTTGTTGCAACGGTGATCCGGGATTGCTTTTTGCGGACGCCGCTCGGTGGGGGAGGCGGAGAGACGCCGGGCAATCCGGCGCAATCTGTGCCGGATCGGGCGCGACTATTCTTGTGGTTGCCGTAACTGGGGGTCAGTGTACCACGAAAAGCTTGACGCCGTTGAGCTCGAGCTGCATGCGGATGTCGGCTGGTGGCTGGGCGTCGGTGAACAGCGCCGTGATATTCTTGATGTGGCCCATCTCGACTGTGGCCGTGGTGGTGAATTTGGTTGAATCCGCTGCGATGAAGGTCTTGCGGGCCGTCTTCATCATGCTCTGCACCATGATCACTTCGTTGAACTCATAGTCCAGCAGAGTGCCGTCGCTGTCGATGGAGCCGCAACTGGTGATCAGGAAATCAACCCGGAAGTGGTTGATGAAGTCGAGCGCAGTCGAGCCGAGAATGCCGCCGTTGGTGCTGCGCAGCTTGCCGCAGGGGACCATCACGTTGAAATCGGGGTTCTGATACAGCACGCTGGCAACCCGCAGGCTGTTGGTGATGATCTGCAATCCGCGCTTCTGCAGCAGATGCTTGGCGATGGTTTCGGTTGTCGTGCCGATGGAAATGAAGATAGAGCTGTTGTCGGGGATCTGGGCGGCAATGGCTTCGCCGATCGCTTCCTTTTCCTCGGTCTCGGAATTCTGGCGGACCGCATAGTCGAGGTTGATCACGCTCGAGCTGCGCGCCGCGCCGCCATGGTGTCGGATGAGCAGTTTCTGGTCGCTCAGCTTCTTGATGTCGCGGCGGATGGTCTGTGCCGAGACATCAAGCAGTTCGGTTAGCTCCTCGACACTGATGTAGCCCCGCTCGTTCACTTCCTTGAGAAGCCTGTCCTGGCGAGGGTTTCCGACGATGACTGCTTCCGGCATGAGGCTTCTTTCTCGTTTCCAACTGGCGATCCGTGGCTTGCGGGAAAGGCCGGGTCGCGTGATTTTCTTCAACTGTTGTTGGCGAGAAAGGCTGTTACGGTGTCCAGATCCGGAATGCCTTCTCGTCCTCCCATCTTTGTGCATTTCAGCGCGGCGACAGCGCTGGCGAACCGGACGGTTGCCCCGGTGTCCATGCCCTTGGCCAGTGCGTAGGCAAAGGCTCCGTGAAACACATCCCCGGCACCGGTGGTGTCCAGCACCTCGACCTTGAAGCCGGGTGCGTGTTGCAGCTGGCCCTCCTCCAGCCAATAGCAGCCCTCGGCGCCGGCTGTCACGTAGACTTTACCATCGGTTCTGGTCTGGGCAATGCGTAATCCACTCAAAAGGTCATCTGTGTGTGAGAATTTCGCCAGACCGGGTTCGGAAAACGCCACGTGGTCTGCCAGGGCGACGAGGTCGCTGATGTCCTGTGGGGTAATGTCGGCATCCAGAACGCTCGGGGTTCCGAGTGTCTTGGCCTCTCTGAGCGCGTAGGCTGCACCCTCATGCCAGCGGACATCACAGAGCACTGTCTCAAATAGTGAGAAGTCCACCGCCTCCAGCCAGTCTGCCGAGCGGCTCAGGGTTGAATCCTGATAGTTGATGATCATCCGTTCGCCGGCGTCGTCCACCAGAATGGCCGAAAAGGAGGAGGTGGCCTTGTCTATGATGCGGGTGAACTCATGCCCGACGCCATAGTGGTCGAATTCACGCATGATGGCTCCGGCAACATCGTCGCTTCCCACCCGACCGATGAATTCCACCGGAAGACCGAGCCTGCTCACGGCCACAGCCGCCGTGGCTGCCGGTCCACCTCCGATTTCGAAATAGTCCTTGGCCACAAATTTCCCGCCGTGGCTGGGCAACGTTTCAACGCGGAAGACACGGTCCAGAACGGTGATGCCGACACATGCAACAGTCATTTTGCTTCCCTTGATTGGTGCTCGATTTGAGCGTCTTACATCTGATTTTGCCGATTTGACCCCAAAATATCACCAGAAACGATCAAAAAACAACTTAATTGTGTTGAATTTTGTCTCTTTTTGCTGCAAATGTTGATTTACGATCAAATTCGCTCAAGCAAAAGGGTCCAAAATGACGACTGTCGGTTTTATCGGTCTGGGGCAGATGGGCGCCGCAATGGCTGCCAATCTGATCAAAGGGGGCAATCAGCTCAAGGTTTTTGACATCAACAAGGATGCGGTAGGCAAGCTGGCAGCGCAAGGGGCCATCGCCTGTTCGTCTGCGGCCGAGGCCGGAACAGAGGTCGCGTTTGTCATAACGATGCTGCCCAACGGTGCGCTGGTGCGCGACGTGTTGCTTGGAGAGGGTGGGGTTGTCTCTGCTCTGTCCAAGGATACGCTGGTGATCGACATGTCGACCATCCATCCGCTGGAAACCGATGCCCTGATCCGGGACCTCGGGGCCAAGGGCATCGAGATGATGGAAGCGCCGGTCGGGCGCACGTCTGACCATGCGGTGGCCGGTACGCTGCTGATTCTGGCTGGTGGCACCAAGGCGCAGATCGCGCGGGCGCAGCCGCTGTTCGATCTGATGGGCTCGGAAACCGTCGATGCCGGCGGGCCCGGCAAGGGGATCCGCGTCAAGATCATCAACAACTACATGAGCATTGCACTCAATGCCTTGTCCGCCGAGGCGATTGCCCTGTCGGAGAAGATCGGACTCGAGTTCGATACGGCAATGTCGGTGATGAGCGGCACGCCCGCCGGCAAGGGGCATTTCACGACCACCTGGCCCAACAAGGTGCTGGCCGGAGATCTGTCACCCGCATTCATGATCGATCTGGCGCACAAGGATCTGGGCATTGCGCTCGATCTGGCCAATCAGGTCGGCGTTCCCATGCCGATGGGAGCTGCATCGCGCGAACTTTACAACATCAGCCGTGTCGCAGGACGCGGTCGTCAGGACTGGACGGCAGTTCTGGAACAGGTACGTGTCCTGTCTGGCCTTGAAACCAAGGCCAAATAGTCGGGCACGGGAGGAAGAAAATGGAAAAGATCATTGAAGCCTATGGTGAGGTTGACGGCAAACGGGTTGATCTCATCACGCTCAAAAACGCGCAAGGGATGACCGTTCGGGTCACCAACTATGGCTGTATCGTCACCAGCCTTGAAGTGCCGGATCGGGAGGGCAATCTGGCCGACGTCGTACTTGGGTATGAATCGCTTGAGCGCTATCTGGCCGGCCATCCGTTCTTTGGTGCCATTGCCGGCCGTTTTGCCAACCGCATCAAGGACGGGCGGTTTGCCGTTGGTTCCCACCGTTATCAGCTGGAAACCAACGAAGCCCCGACCGGCCAGCATCTGCACGGCGGTGCGCGCGGTTTTGACAAATATGTCTGGGGCTATGATATCGAGGAAAGCAAGGGCGCTATTCTTGTGCATTTCCACCGGGTCTCGCCTGATGGCGAATCGGGCTATCCGGGCACGATGCAGGTTACCCATACGATCGGCCTCAGCGAAGCCAATACCCTTTGCTATGACTTCACCGCCACCAGTGATCTGCCGACCATCGTCAATCTGGTCAACCACAGCTATTACAATCTGGCCGGACATGACAGCGGCAGTGTGGCCGGTCACGAACTGACGCTGTTCTCCGATTTCTACACGCCGGTTTCCGAAACCATGATTCCGACCGGCGAGGTCCTGTCTGTGGCCGGAACCGGGCTCGACTTCCGCAGTCCGACGGTGATTGGCGACAACATGAAGGCCATCGATGGTGGCGGGATCGACAACAACTTCATCCTCAACGGCAAGCAGAAGGATGGCGATTACAAGCTCGCAGCCGACCTATATGACCCGAAATCGGGCCGTTACATGAAGGTGCTGACCACCCAGCCCGCCATCCAGTTCTACAATGCCTTCAAGCTTTCCAACCGGGAATGGTACGGTCGCAACGGCTGCAAGTATGAAGCCTTTGGCGGGCTTTGTCTTGAAACGCAGGGCTTCCCGGATGCACCGAACCGGCCACACTTCCCCAGCGCGGTGCTCAATCCCGGTGAGGTCTATCACCACCGCACCATCCATCGGTTCGGTACGCGCTAGCCCGGTTGTCCCCCAAGAGGCCAGAGCGACCCTCTCATGAGGGGCTCTGGCTGTCTTTTGGCGCGTCTTTTGGCAGGTATCTCTCATGTTCATGGAAATCATCATTGTCTCGGCGATCATCGCGCTTGGCAGTTTTACCCAAGGGTTGACCGGGTTCGGTCTGGCGCTGGTCAGCGTGCCCCTTCTTTCGATGGCGGTCGATGTCAAGGCGGCGGTTCCCATCGCCGGCATCTTCGGCTGGCTGGTTACCTTTCCGCTGGTCTGGAAAATGCGTCACCATGTGCAGTGGAAAAGCGGCCTGATCCTGTTTGCGGGGTCGTTGCCGGGGTCCTTTCTCGGAGCGGACCTGCTCAAGCGGTTGCCGGGTGAGGCGATCCTGATCACGATGGGCATCGTGCTCATTTGCTCCAGCCTCTATTCCCTTTTCTCGCGCTCGCCGCTGTTCAAGAAGACCTCGCCGCCGATCACCCTGGGCACCGGCTTCTTTTCCGGAGCGCTTGGGGCGAGCGTGGGAGAGCCCGGACCGCCGGTCATCGCCTATACCTCCATGCAGCCATGGAGCGCCGACGAGGTCAAATCGACCCTGGTGTTCTTCTTCATGCTGCAGATGGTGGGTGCGATTGCTGGCTTCTGGAGCAAGGGGCTGCTGGATGCCTATGTGTTCGAGCGGGTGCTTTACGCCTTTCCGGCCTTCATTGTCGGCATGAGCCTTGGCATGTTCGCCTATCACCTGCTGCACAAATACAAGATCAACTATCACGGTATCATCCATACGCTGCTTTTGATCATCGGGGCTATGCTGGTGGTGAAAAATTTCCATCTACTGTAGGGTTTCTGTAGAAATTTGTGCAGTAATGTTGTTTTTCGCCCATTAAAACGCTCAAACACTTTCGAAAACGCTCAAATTGGGGTATCGTGGGCTTATAGAAACACGATTTATGACATTGGCAGTGCAGAGGACTTTGTCGGCTGTCGCGGTGCGCTTCTCAAAGGGCGCGCAAGAAGAGGTAACAGAATGGCCTATATTTCCGGTACAAAACTGATCGAACGCGCATGGAAAGACGGATATGCGATTGGGGCTTTCAGTGTTCACAATGCTGAAACGACGCGTGCTATTCTGAACGCGGCAGAAGAGGAACAGGCTCCGATCATGGTGATGATCGGGCAGAAGGTGATCAACACCATGGGGCTGGACGAGATGAAGGCGATTGTCGATGCCTTCATGGTTCATCACACAGCGCCGGTGGCGATCCATCTCGACCACAGCCGCCAATTCCCGCAGACAATGGCTGCTGCGAAAATTGGCTTCCACTCGCTGATGTTCGATGGCTCGGGTCTCGACTTCGATGAAAACTGTCGCATCACGAAAACCGTCGCTGAAGTTGCCCATGCTCTCGGGATCGGTTGCGAAGGGGAAATCGGCAAGATTGGCGGCGTGGAAGACGACATCGCAGTCGACGAGGCTGATGCCATGATCACCACCGTGGCCGAGGCGCAGGAATTCGTCAACCGCACCGGCCTTGACTATCTGGCCATTTCCATCGGTACCGCGCATGGTATGTACAAGGCAGAGCCGAAGCTGGCGTTCGACCGGATTGGCGAGATCAAGGAAATCGTGCAGAAGCCGCTGGTCATGCATGGGGGCTCTGGCGTGCCGGACGAGCAGGTCGAGCGGGCCATCAAGCTCGGGATTGCCAAGGTCAATGTCGACACCGAATTGCGTCAGGCCTTCACCTATGGCGCCCAGGCCTACTGGAAGGAAAAGCCGGAAGATTTCGTGCTGGCCGACTCTCTTGGCGCTGCCGAGGTTGCCATGAAGGAAAAGGTCAAGGAAAAGATCCGCCTGTTCGGCTCAAGCGGCAAAGCTGCCGACTTCTGATATCCGTTCCTCTCAAGCAAGTTTCCTCCCTGACGAGTAGGATCGAACCTGCCCTGACCTTCCCCGGTCAGGGCATTTTTTGTTGTGCATGCTAGCTGTGGCTGCCGACCGGCGGGCGCAGTGAGGTGATGATGCCACAGATCGCCATGATGATGGCGCTGAGGGCAAACAGCACGAAGGAGAGCGTCCATGAGGCGGTCCATTGGTGCAGGCTGCCAACCACCGTCGGGCTGATGGAGGCGACGACATAGCCGAGCCCCTGCACAAAGGTCGACATTTTTCGTCCTTCATCCAGCGTTGCTGCGCGCGACATCACCAGATCGAAAATCACCACATAGCCACCGCCGCTGCCAAAGCCGCCGAAGACTGCCCAGACGGGCCACAGGGATGGTGCCAGATAGGTGCCCACAGCCATGATGAACCAGGCAATGGTCACGGCAAGGAACAGCGCCATGTGAGAGCCCTTGAAGCGGCTGGCCATCCAGGGAATGCCGAAGCAGCCCGTAAGCCCCATGATCTGGAACATCGATTCGGCAAAGCCTGCTGTGTTGGCGCTCGCACCGATGGTACTGGTCAGATAGACCGGCAACCATGCTGTCAGGCCATAGAACATGAAGGTGTGGGTGCCAAAGGCGGCAGCCATCAGCCATGCCGAAGGTCGACGAAACAGGGAGCGCTGGCCAGTTGCCTCTGCTGGCTGGCCGCGGGCTTCCGATGGTGCCGATACGCCGGATGCTTCCGGAGCCTTTGTCTCCTGTTGCGGGGACATGCGGCCGCTGATGGTCCAGAGCACGATGCCAAGCAGAGCCATAACGGCCCAGATGCCGAGCCCGAAGTGCCATCCGAACAGGCTGGCAAGCGGCGCCGTAAAGGCCGAGGTCAACATCGAGCCGACACTCATCGCCGAAACGAGGATACCTGTCATCAAGGTGCGGATCTGATTGAAATCTCTTGCGACAACCATCAAAGCAACGATGTTTCCGAAAGTCATGGAAACACCCAGAATGACGGTGCCGGCCATGACCAGCGCAATGTCGCCGAAGGAACGCAGCAAGGTGCCGAGCAGAACGCCCCACAGGGTGATGGCGATCGTCTGTTCGATGGTGACGCGAGCCTGAACCAGAGAGACAAGTGGCGTTGCAAGGCCGAAGCACAGCACCGGTATGCTGCTCAGAAGACCCGCGACGCTCTGGCTGATGCCGAGGTCTCGTTGCATCTGTGCGATGACTGGTGGCAGGGAGGTGATCGGTCCGCGCATGTTCAGCGCCAGCGCGAAGAAGGCAAGGAAAAGGACGATCCTGCGGCTGTTCAGGCTGCCTTCCGGTGTTTGGAAAAACGTGAGGAGCGCGGGCTTTCGGGCGGAAGCCTGGTCTTGTTCTGGCTTTTGAGGCATTGGCAAATCGTCGTCACCTGGACCGAACCGTTTGAGGCCGGCCGGATTGTGAAGGTAGGAAGCAGGAAAGTGACTTGCTGAGATGGGGAATGCTTGGGCCAGGAAAGCAAGATCATGCGTACGAGGGGGCACGATGTCACAAAGTGGTGGATTGGGCAACGCTCATCTTGGGCCGCACACACTTGATGGTAGCGACCGCTTGCCGACGCTCGGCGGAACGGCTCGCACTTTTCGCAGGTCGATCCCCTTATGTGGCTTTTCACCGACCAACCGGCCGGCAAACCCGATCTGACGCAGGATTGCCGCTGTCAGATCGAGGGAATGGCGCTGGGAAATTTTGCTTTTGGGGAGCTGTTCAGCTGTGTTCCAGCTTCTGCATGCCGTCTTCCAACGCGGTACTTGCGGCCTTTTCCTCATCCCGGCGGGCGTAGTGCTGGGCGATGACAGAACAGGCGAGGAGCTGCATCTGGTGAAACAGCATGATCGGAAGAACAATGGCCCCGACCGCCGCTGGCGAAAAGATCGCGCTGGCCATGGGAACGCCACTGGCCAGACTTTTCTTGGAGCCGCAAAAGATGATCGTTATCTCGTCCTCGCGCGAGAATCCCAGAAGGCGACTTCCCTGCATGGTCATGAAGAGCACAAAAGCCAGAATGACGCCGTTGACGAGGGCAACCAGCAGGATGTCGGCGAGTGAGAAGTCATGCCAGATACCGTTGATGACGGCGGCGCTGAAGGCGGAATAGACCACCATCAGGATCGATCCCCGATCAACCGGATTGAGCATCTTCTTGCGTGCTCGTATCCAGTTGCCAATCCAGGGCTGGCATAGCTGGCCGAGCACGAAGGGCAGGAACAGCTGCAACAGGATCTTCCACACGGCAGAAAAGTCGAAGCCGGCCTTGCCCGACACCGAGAGCAATACGCCGACCAGCAGAGGTGTGAGGATCACACCAATGATGTTGGATAGCGACGCAGCGCAGATCGCACCGGGCACGTTGCCTCGGGCGATCGAGGTGAAGGCGATGGAAGACTGCACCGTGGACGGCAGCAGGCACACATAGATGATGCCAAGAATGAGGTCGTGGGGAAGCAGCGGGGTCAAAATATGGCCGACGACGATACCGATCAATGGAAACAGCGCAAAGGTGCTGACAAAGATGACCAGCTGCAGGCGCCAGTGCAGGATGCCTGCCAGAACCGTCGACCAGGACAGGCGGGCACCATGCATGAAGAACAACAGTGCAATCGCCAGATTGGTGGCGATGCCGAACCAATGGGCAAAGGCGCCGTGCGCGGGCAGGAGCGAGGCGAGCAGAACGGTGCAGACCAGCGCTATGGTAAAGGGCTCAAGACGAATTCGGGACATGGGAGAGGATACTCTGATTACGGTTGCCTCCCTTGTGCATCAGTACAAATCGAAATACAATCTATAACAGTTATCACAAAGCTGGATAAGCATGCTCGATCTCGCTCAAGTCAGAAGTTTTCTCGCGGTCTTCGAAAGTGGCAGCTTCAGCCGGGCGGCGGCACATCTCGGCATCGGCCAGTCAACGGTCAGCCAACATGTCAGGCGATTGGAAACCTATCTGCAGAATCGCCTGTTTGACCGGGACACGCACACCGTTGCGCTGACGCCCGCAGGCGAGCAGTTGTTGCCCGAAGCCCGTCGGATGATCGAAATCGCCGAACGGGTGGAAGGCAATTTCCTGTCTGCCCGGTTGCGCGGGCGCATCCGTTTCGGGCTGTCGGAAGATCTGGTCTCGGGCACCTTGCCGCGTATTCTGGAGAACTTCTCGCGAGAGCATCCGCTGGTGGATCTGGAACTGACGGTTGCCCTCTCTGAGACCCTGTTCGCCCAGCAGAAACTCGGCGACGTCGATCTGGTGTTGGCCAAGCGCAGGCTGGGGCAGACTCACGGACGCTGTATCGCACGGCAGGAGCTGGTTTGGCTGGCTCGCAATCCTTTGGAACTCGCTCGCAAGCGGCCGCTCCCCCTGGTGGCCTTTCCACCGCCCAGTCTGACGCGCTCGTTGGCTCTGGAGGCGCTTGATGGCAGCAGTACTCCCTGGCGGATCAGCTGCACATGCAGTTCCCTGAGTGGTTTGACGGCGGCTGCCCGGGCCGGTCTGGGCCTGTTCGTGCAACCCCGAAGCCTCCGTCCGGAAGGTCTTGAGGAGGTGCCGAAGGGACTTTTGCCGGAGCTCGAAATGGTCGAGTTCATCCTTGTCAAGCGCAAGGGGGTCGATGAAGCCGTGTCGCAGGCGTTGAGCGAAGTGATCCTGCGCCAGGCGGCGCTGCAGTTATAGAAAGTTGGAGCCGCCCGGAGGAAACGGAACCTCCCGAGCGGCCAAAATGCATCATCGGGCAACCATGTCAATTGACGGGGCTGTTCTGGCCGCGCGCTCTGTGCGGACAGCCGTGTCAATCAATGTCGTCGGCGATGTCAGGCAGTTTGCCCAGCAGAACGGTGTCGGCACTGGCCGCGCGATAGAATACCGCCGGCTTGCCGATGGGGGCTTCAATTTCGACCCAGCCGCCCTGATGGTGCTCACCGCTCCAGATATGGATCCACTGGTCCGGCGGCAGATAGAGCTTGCGGCTGGTTGCGCCCTGCTCATAGACCGGAGCCACCAGCAGGTCGCGGCCAAACAGATATTCATACATGACCTCGTAGGAAAGCGCGTCGTCCTCGTAATGCATGAACAGCGGCCGCTGAACCGGCATACCGGTGAGGGTGTTTTCCTTGACCGCAGACTTGATATAGGGTTTCAGGTGGGTGAAGATCCGGGTCATGCGGGCGAGATGCAGCAGGGTTTCGGCATCGCTGTCGAACTGGTGGTTGTCGGCGGGCCGGTTGCCTTCGTGGGTGCGCATCATCGGGGTGAAGGCGGCCATTTCCGCCCAACGCATGAACAGCTCCCTATCGCGCTTCATGCCGTGCAGGGTGGTGTAGCCGCCGATGTCGGAATGGTGGATGCCGTTGCCCAGCAGGCCAGAGGACAGGGCGCCGTTGATCACTGACGGCATGCCATCGTCGATGTTCCAGTTGACGCACTGGTCACCCGCCCACAACGTGTGGCAATAGCGCTGGATTCCGGTGTAGCCGGCGCGCATGAAAAACAGGATCTCGTCGGTCTTGCCTGCTTCCTCGATGGCTTCGTGGTTTATCTTGGCCCAGCGACGTGGCCAGTCGTTGTGCTCGATCTCGGCAGACTTGCCATTGGCAAGAGAGCAATCGGTCGGCAGATATTCGCCAAAGTCGGCCATCCAGCCATCAAGGCCGAAGTCGATCATGTTGGTCTTGATGACTCCCTTGTACCATTCGCAGGCTTCCGGTTTGGTGAAATCGACAACGCCGCAATAGAATTCGCCGAAGTCGACGACATATTTGGAACCGTCGGCGCGGGTGGCCAGATAGCCTTTGGCTGCGGCTTCCTTGTAGAGCGGGAAGTCTTCCAGCACATAGGGGTTGATGTAGCCAAGGAAGCGGATGCCATCGTGCTTCAATTCATGGATCTTGGTGTCGAGGCCGGGATAGAGGTCGGGGTTCCACTGCCAGTCCCACTGCAGCCGCTTGCCGAAGGAAGTCATCTTGATGCCCTGCCAGTCCTGGCACCAGGCACCTGCGACCTTGACACCCGCTGCGCGGGCCTTCTGCAGCTTCTCGAGGGTGATGGCTGTGCCGCCCTGAATGCCGAGTATGACACCGTCCAGAACCCAGTCCGGCAATTCCGGCTGCGTGCCGAAGACACCGGTGATGTTGTGAACAAGCGCCGGGAAACTCTCTTCGCTGTCAAACAGCAGATAGTCCGGGACGGCCCAGCATTGCAGCTCGTGGAAAGCGGCGTTGCGGAAGTCGAAGTCTGCATAGGCCGTGGTCTGCAAATGCACGAAATAGCGTTCCGACGAGACAAAGCTCGGCTGCGGATAGTTGGTGTTGTAGTAGTCGCCGCCAGCACGGTCTTTGACATCCGCCTGCCAGGTTACATAGGTCGACTTGTTGCGGCCAACCCCCGGCTCTGATGTCCAGAGGGGGAAATTGTGACCCCTGAGATTCAAATAGGTGAGCTGTTCGCCGCAGCCGTAGATCTTTTCGTCCTTGTCTGCATCAAGACGCAGCCAGATGCGGTTGAGCCCTTCGCGGGCATCAAGGAAATCAATGCGGAGGCGTCCTTCCGGGGTTTCGCCCGCCAGAAGGGCAATCTGCAGTTCGCCCTCGTGGCGGAACTCGATGCGGACTGCCTGCTCTTCGCTCTTGAGCGCAAAGCAGCGCAGGGCGATGCGTTCGACGACATAGTCCCTGATGTCGAAGTTGCCGCGATACATGTCGAACACGCCGTTGCCCATACCGACAAACAGGCATGGTTCGCTGTGGCTGTGGCGCAGCACGACATGGCCTTTGTGCGAGAGCACGAAACCGGCTTCGGATCTTTCGAATTTCATGAGATTTTCCCTCGATCTGATCTTGTGAATTCGGAAAGCGCGATCAGAATTCAAAAGAGCAGGCAGGCAAGATGGCGGGGATGGGAAGGGGTGCGAGGCACCCCTTCGCTTTTGTCTTTATTTCTCGGCGGTTGCGAATTCGGCGTCGAGCCTGGTTTCGCAGGCCTTGATCTCGGTTTGGAAGCGTTCAAGCCAAGCCTTGCCATCGGCGCCAGCAGTCTGGATGAAGAAGTCTTTCACTGGAGCTGTGGCGTCCTGGAAGGCTTTCTTCTCTGCCGGGGTCGGCGTGTAGATGGTGCCGCCAGCCTTGCGGAAGGTCTCATAGGCGTCAAATTCCTTCCATTTCGGATAGACGCGCAGGAACTGGTTCTGGGCCGCGATGCCGTCGATAACCACGCGCTTCAGCTCTTCAGGGAAGGAATTGAAGCGTTCGTTGTTCATCACCCAGACGCCACCCATGTAGGCGTGACCGTCGAGGATGATGTATTTGAGGCTCTCCTCGAATTTCATGGTGGTGATATCGACGATGCCGTTCTTGGTGCCGTCAACAACGCCGGTGGACAGCGCCGTGTAGACTTCCGGCCAGGAAATCGGGGTCGGAGCGCCGCCCAGCGACTTGACCAGTTCCTGCTGGATCGGTGCCGGCACGGTACGGATCTTCAGCCCCTTGATGTCTTCGGGCGTCTTGATCTGTTTGCTGGTGGTGGCAAAGTTGCGCCAGCCGCCGGAGTTGGACACCATCATCAGGCGCAGGTTGCCGGTCTGTTCGAGCACATTCTTGCGTATGTCGGCGAGGAAATCCTCGTTGTCATAGACGCATTCGGCCACACGGTCATCGCGCAGCATGTAGGGCAGATCGAATGCACCGACCGGACCCCAGTAGTTGGCCAGTTCCGGGATGGTGGTCTGGAAATAGTCAAAGATGCCGGACTGTACGCCAGAGAGGCACTCACGGGCATTGCCGCAGAGCTGTCCGCTCGGGAAGATCTCGACCTCGATGGCACCGTTGGAATGGTTTTCGACGAAATTCTTGAACACCAGCAGTGACTGATGGTTGTAGCTGTCCGGGTTGGTCACATGTGGGACCGTCAGCTTGTAGTCGGCAGCTTGCGCAGCGGCGGAAAGGAAACCTGCGGTCAACAGGGACAGTCCGAGTGCCTTGATAGTCATGAGTTACCTCCACTAGTAAGTTTTTTGCCGGCAATGCTTCCTCTGGTCATTGCCGACCTCCTCCAAAAAAACCCGCTCACATCATGCCAAGCAGTTTCGGCAAGCCGATAACGAGTGGCGGGAAGAATGAAATCAGAAAGATCACAACGGCTTCAGCCAACAGGAACGGGATAATCGCCTTTGAGATTTTCTGCAGGGGGACGCCGGATACGCCGGACGCCACGAAGAGTACGAGGCCCATGGGCGGGGTAGCGAGCCCGATGGATAGGTTGACCACCATGACGACACCGAAATGGATCGGGTCGACGCCGACGTTGGTCATGATCGGGGCCAGAATGGGCGCAAAGATCAGGATCGCCGGGCCTGCATCAAGGAACATTCCCACGACGAACAGGAACAGGTTCATGATGAAGAACAGCACATAGGGGTCATCGGAGACCGAATAGAAGAAAGTGGTGATGTGCTTGGCGACACCCGAAAGCGAGATGGCCGAAGCAAAGCCACTGGCGGCCGCCACGATGATCAGGATGGCACCTGCATTGATGGCGATGCGCATGAACATCGGGAACACATCCTTGAGCTTGAGGATGCGCATGATGAACACTGACAGGATGAAGGCATAGAACACCGCGACGGCGGCAGCCTCGGTCGGCGTAAAGATGCCGCCATAAATGCCGCCCAGAATGATGACAGGGGTCAGGAGCGGCAGGATGGCAGCCTTGAAAGCTGCGCTGCGTTCGGCCCGCGGGGCGCGTTCGAACTGCTCGACGGCCGGGTATTTCTTGATCTGCCAGCGGTTGATGATCATCAGGGCGACGCACAGGATGAGCCCAGGCACGATACCGGACATGAACATGGCGGCAACCGAGGTATTCATCACGAAGGCATAGATCAGCATGATGCCGCTGGGCGGAATGATGGTGCCCAGAACGGTCGCCGCTGCGGTGATGGCTGCCGCATAGGTGCGGTCATATTTGTAGCGTTCCATCTCCGGGATCATCATGTTGCCGATGGCAGAGGTTGCCGCAACCGATGAGCCAGTGAGGGCGCCGAACAGGGTGGCAGAAATGATCACCACATGGCCGAGACCACCACGCATGTGCTGGACCATCTTCTGGGAGAAGCTGATGATGCGTGTGGTGATGCCGCCATTGACCATGAATTCGCCGGCCAGCATGAAGAAGGGCAATGCCAGCAGCAGAAAGTTGTCCATCCCCGCATAGAGGCGTTGGTAGAGCAGGTTCATGAACAGAACCTTGTCCGCCTGCAGAAGCGCAATTGCCGGAGACAGGCCAAGTGCGAACAGCACCGGCACACCGACGATCAGAAGGATCAGGAAATAAACGGCAAAGATAGGAGAAACCATAACTATTTTCCTTGTTTACGTCCTTGCCGTTCAGGCTTTGGGCGCGTCTTCAGCAGGGGTGTAATGGAAAAACTGGCGCAGCTCGGAGATGATCTTCTGCACGGCCGACAACAGGGTAATGGCCATCAGAAGCGGCGGAGCGATGTAGATGACATTCATCTTGATCGGCAGGCTGTCCGCATGGCTGTTGCCGCGCAGGAAAAAGTCATAGCCGAACTTGATCCAGACCAGAAAGGTCAGGATGGCAAGAATATGAATGACGACCATCAGCAGATGGCGGATGCGTGTGCCGTGCAGGGCGTCGAGCAGGAAGGTCATGGCGATATTCTTGTCCTGCAGATAGATCAGCGGCAGGCAGAGATAGGTCATGTAGATCATCAGGAAGCGCGAAGCTTCGTCGGTCCAGCTCAGGGGCATGTTCAGGATGTAGCGGAAAAGGACCTGCAGCAGGACGATGATGGTCATGATGACCAGCATCAGGCCGCCGACCCAGCTGCCGAACCTGCTCAGAGGCGAATTGATGGTGTTGAGGCCTTTTTCGAGTGTTGCCAACATGGTTGCAATTCCTGTTTTGAAGAAACCCGGACGATGGGCGCTGGCGGATCGGTCCGCCAGGCGGGTTGGCAGTGTCAGGTCAGCTCAACCACTTCGATGCCAAGTCGTTTGGCGATCGCGCGCATGACCGGGCGATGGTCGCCATAGGTCAGGGCGGTGTGGTGTTCGAGGCCTTCGGAAATCATGCGGTCAAGGAACTCTGCAACCGGGATGTCCGGTCTGGCGGTGCCGGCTGTGCCGGAAAAGGCCAGAGGTGCCTTGATCATCTCGGCGCCAGCCAGAACAAGGCGCAGCTTTTCATGGCCCTGCGAGAAGCGGGCGATGGTGATCCGTCCCGGCTTCAGGGCAAATTCCGACAACAGTGGCAGTTTGCGGTTGGAATGGATGGTGCCCTGGATCGGCTGTTCACGGTCGGCCATGTCGATGGGGGCCTGACCGCAATGCCAGAAGACGACGGTATCGTCGCTGGTATTGACATCGACGAGGTCGGTATTGAAGACGCTGCCGCCGGAAGCATTCTGCAGAACCAGAGAGGTAAGGACGCCGAGCATGTCGGCCTCGCAACCGCCGGGGGTGCGGTCTTCGTTGAGCAGGGCAAGCGCCCCGCAGGCCGCGCAGCCATATTCGGTGAAGAAGTCCGGCCAGCACCGGACGGCGACGCCCTTGTAGCCCTTGGTGTCGGCTTCCAGACGCAGCTTGGAATAGACCTTGAGGGTCTTGCGGGTGGCGTCCTGATCGAGGTCTGCGAGATTGGGGAAGTCCTTGGCGCGGCGTTCGTAGGGAGCATCGGCAACCGAATCAGGCAATTGCTTGACTTCGCCGATGAAGTCGAGAATCGGCGTCTGGTCCACTTCGACACCGAAGGCCGCCTTGAGCTGGTCTGCCTTGAAGTTGCAGGCGTCAAAGCCGTCGGGATGATGGCCGACAAGCTTGATTCTGGCTCCCTTGAGATCGGAAACCACGGCACCGGCACGGGCCAGCACCATCAGTTGCTCCTGCGCTGCCAGACTGTCGGGGTTATCGTGGATATAGTCGATGGCCAGATCGTTGCGGCTCAGCGCGTGGCTGGCGAGGTTGACACCGCAGAAGGAGTTGAGGCGCAAGCGTCCGCCTGTGCGGGCTTCGGGGAAAGACCACATGACGAGCGGCGCGTCGATCTGTTTGCCCAGTTCCACGGTCATGGTTGCATCGGTAAAGGTGACCTGCAACAGCAGCAGCATGTCGAGCTTTTGCTTCTTGAGGTCCGGCAGGGCCGAGAGTACGGCATCGGCATCAAACAGCAATTCCGGCTTGCCGATAAGCTCCATGTCAAGCTTTTCAAGGGCTTGCCAGGCCTTGGCGAGAATTTCTTCCGCATAGGGAACATCAAAAGTCGGTCTGCCGAGAGCGACAACACCAACGCATGGTTTTTGAACGGACATCTTTTACCTCCACAATCCCGTCAGCCGCTTTGTCTGAGGTCCATTGCGATGGAGCGCTCAGACTCGATACCTCCCAATATCGATGCTGTCAGGAATTTCGTTACTGATCACAATAAGTCGATAAACGATCATGAGCCATAAGTAATATTACTTAAAAATGATTATTTCACACAAAAAAGATCATAAATGAGACCGCAAATGTTTGTTTTTTTACATTTACGATCACTTGACATGTCGCTTTTGTGCCGAGGTGAGCATTTGCAACCCTACATTTGAGCGTTCGCGCTTAAAACTATACTTGTTGCGATCCATAAAAGTGCGCATGTCTGGCGATTTCCGCAGGGTGCAATTCCAGCCGAACCTCACCGAGGCGCTGTGGCTGGCCGCTTGGCAAAGCTGCTTAAATCTTTCCTAACAGAAGCGGGGTAAGCTCCGGAATCTGACAAGGCGGGACGTTGTGGCCTTGGATCATCACCCGACGAGCCAGAGGAGGCGAACATTCGGTCACTTGTTGCTCCGGCATTCCACTCGTCTGGCCATCCGCCTCGTCCTTCCGCTTCCGACGAGGGGGACGGGCAAACGATCCGTGAAGAGACGGCTCTGGGTGCTTTTGAGCATCTGCTTGTCTATATCCTCTGTTTTACGCTGACAGTCGTGCCGCTGGTGTTGCATTTTGTCAGCCCGATTCTTGCCATAGCCAGTCAGGTTCTTCTGACAACGGGCGTCGCGCTGTTCTTCACACCCTATGCGCCGCTTGTCGTGGTGTTCTCGTTGCTGTTTCAGAATCTGTTCGTCTCGATGCTCTCCGGCTATCTGGTGACCAAGGACGACTATAACTTCGTACGCGGCTACAATTTCTTCACGATCGCGATCCTCTGGCTGTGGCTGTTCGGGCATTATGTCATGAACTGGCGCACGATGAGCGGACAGATCAACCGGATCATGATGGTGTGCCTTGTCGGCTTTGGTCTGATTGGCGTCTATTTCATGCTCGGTATGGCCAAGAGTCCTGCCGCAGCAATCGTCTATCTGCGCAACATCATCACGCCGCTCCTGATTTTCCAGATTTTCTTTCTGGCAACTCTCAAGCGTCAGCTGCCGATGGTGCCGTTTTTCACGATCCTGTCGGTCATCGTGATCGTGATGGGTTATATTGAAATGTCGGATCGCCGATTGTGGCTGGATCTGACAAACGGCTGGACCTTGTGGGAGTTTTCCAACCGGGAGGCGATGCTCAATCTGGTGGCCGACAAGTCGGCACGGACAACGGGGCAGTTCATCACCGGCATTCTTGATCTGATGAAGGTGCAGTTTCTGAACACGCCGCTTCTGGGCGATTTCAAACTGACGATTCTCCGCATGAATGGCCCCAACGGCCATGCAATCAGCTATTCCTATGTGCTGATGTTCCTATGTATCCTGATGCTGACCAACCGGCGCTGGTATCTGGCGGTGCTCATGGTGCCGCTATTGCTGATGGCCAGTGCCAAGGGGGCGCTGATCATGGGGTTGTTGGCCTTTTGCGCGTTGGTTGCGCGGCGACTGTTCGGAGCGGTCTTTGCGCTGGTTTCCCTGATCGGGGTGCTGCTGGCCTATATTGTCCTTGGTATTGTGACCGGATTGCAGATTGGCGACTTCCATGTGCTCGGTTTCATGGGGGGGGTCTATAATTTCCTGTCCAATCCGGTCGGCGAGGGCATGGGAGCCGTTGGCAACCTGTTGACCAATTTCAACAAGCTTGACTGGTCGGCCTATCAGCATGCGGGCCGGACGCCGGTTGCCATGGAAAGTGCTGTTGGCGTGTTGCTGCAGCAAATGGGGGTTGCCACGTTCGGTCTGATTGCCGTTTACATCTGGATCGCTTTCCAGACCTACAGGGTTTCCTTCGTCAGTCGCGTCAATCTGCACTCGATTGCCTGCTTCATCACTCTGGTCGCTGTTGTGAATGGCATATTTCAGGAAGAGGCGATCTTTTCACCTTTGGCCCTGGGGCTGATCATGGGGCTCAATGGATATATTCTGGGTATGGCAAATAAAACCAGCAATCCATCATGAATATAAATTGTATAATTCGTGACAAAGTGGAAATTCAACTTCATATAATTGGTATATATTATTCTTATTAATTCTATGGTTCTGGATTTGTTTTGTTCGATTTTGTTTATTAATATTATTAACTTCTGCGTGTCGTAATAACTGCCGATAGTTCGATCGGGGTTTGGACATGCTTTCTTTTTTCAACAATCTCAGGCTTTCAATCCGAATCGCCATTCTGGCGTTGATTCCTCTCGGCGCCGTGGTGGCTGTCGGGATTTCGGATCTGATCAGGGAAAGACACAAGACGGCCGTTGCACAATCCATTGCCGATGTGGTTGCTCTGGCGCCGGTGATTTCAGGTCTTGTGCATGAACTGCAAAAGGAACGTGGCACGTCGGCCGGGTTCATAGGGTCCAGGGGAGCCAAATTTGCGGACCAGATTGGCGGGCGACGCTCCGATACGGATCTGGCCTTGCGTGCCTTTCGTGACCGGATTCCCGAACCGAAGGGGCATCTTGACTTTGCAGGTTTCCGTGATCCGTTCGACAAGGCAGTCAGCGAATTGGCCCGACTTGAGACTGTTCGGTCAAATGTCGACAGCTTTTCCTTTACCGTGCCGCAGATGGCCGGGTATTACACGCCGCTCATCGCCGAATTGCTGAACATGGTAGAGAGCGTGTCTCTGCTCAGTGACAATGGCAATCTCGTGCGGTTGCTGGTGTCCTACAATGCGTTCCTGCAAGCCAAGGAACGGGCTGGCATCGAACGGGCGATGGGAGCAACCGGATTTGGTGCGGGTGCCTTTGCCGAGCCGATCTATCGCAATTTTGTCGGTCTGGAGGCCATGCAGCGGTCCTATCTGTCTGTCTTTGCCCGGTTTGGTCAGGAACAGGCGCTGGTCGCCTGGAAGCAGATGACCACTGGCAAGGAGCAGACTGTTGTCGACGAAATGCGCTCTGTTGCCAACAAGGCCCCGTTCGGGGGGGAAGTGGCCTCGGTCACAGGACCTCAGTGGTTTGCAGCCAGCACTGCGCGCATTGATCGGATGAAACAGATCGAAGATCTTATCGCGGAAGGCATTCTCAATACGGCGTTGGAGCAGACTGATCATGCCAAGGGTGAGTTCTGGCTCATTCTGGGCCTGTTGCTCGCCTTGTCTGCCGTCGTCGTCGGACTCTCGATCCTCATAGCCCGGTCCATCACCGTGCCTCTCTTTGGTCTTGCCGACAACATGCGGTATCTGGCACAGAATGACACCAACGTGGCGATCAAGGGCATGCAGCGCAAGGATGAAGTCGGGACGATGGCGCGCGCTGTCGATGTCTTCCGGCAGAATGCGGTCGAGCGTTTGCGGCTCGAAGCTGCCCAGCAGTCCGAACGTGTTCGAGAAAGGCAGCGCCAGAGCCAACTGGAGGGGCTGGTTGCCAACTTCAGGTCTGTCATTGACCAGACATTGCGGTCTGTGGATGGGCAGGCCGAAACGATGAAGGGGTCGGCGCGAACCTTGTCTGGTGTTGCCAACAAGGCTTCTGGCGAGGCCAATCTTTCCGAACAGGCATCCGAGCAGGCTTCGGCCAACGTTCAGGCGGTTGCCGGTGCGACAGATCAGATGGTGCATTCTGTAAGGGAAGTGCGAGGCCGCGCGTCCCACGCCAACCAGATGGTTCACAAGGCGACTGAAATTGCAGCAGCAACCAACACGGATGTAGGGTCGCTGGCGGATGCCGCCGAGCGAATCGGCACGGTCGTGGGGCTTATCCGGGACATTGCAGATCAAACCAACTTGTTGGCGCTGAACGCAACTATCGAGGCCGCCCGCGCAGGGGAGATGGGCAAGGGCTTTGCCGTTGTGGCGGCTGAAGTGAAGGAGTTGGCCAGTCAGACCTCCAGGGCTACGGAGGAGATTGGAGCCCAGATCAGTGGCGTTCAGCAGTTGACCGAAAATGCCGTGAAGTCGATCGCCCACATTTCCGAGACTGTGGGGGAGATCGCGGAGATTACTGCTTCTATTGCCGCTGCCGTGGAAGAGCAAGAGGCGTCGACGCAGGAGATTGCCGGATCGATCCAACTGGCGTCACACGATGTCAACAAGGCGCGGACCAGTGCCCAAGGGGCTTCCGATGTGATTGAAGAAACGGCGGGAGAGGCTCGGACCGTTGAGCAGGCGGCCGATCTGCTCACTGGCGCGGCGACGAAACTGGGGCGGGATGTCGAGTCCTTCCTTGAAAGTGTCGCCCGCGATGTCGAAGAACGCCGGGCAGACCTAAAGGCCAAGATGATGCAGCTGACGATCCTTCAAAGTGATGGGCATCGTACAGAGGGGACCATTTCCTCCTTGTCTGCTAGTGGCTGTTCGATCCATACGGTGGGAAGGCTGGTTGAGGGGCAGGCTGTTGAGCTGGAATTTGCTGATGGCCAACGAGTGGCCGCCGCGGTGGATGTGGTTCGTGATGGCGCCTTGACCATGCGGTTTGTTCATGAGTGCGATGAGATCGGGTGGCTGCAGAGCGCCTGAAGAACCCGAATGATCTGAAGAACAGGGCGATTGCAGCGGAAGGCAGCAATCGCCCTGTTGCCGTTTTGTGAACACTCTGATCGGCCCCCTGGGGCCTTCCGCAGTGTGTCTTTCTGAATCTTGTCAAAAAGACCGAAAATCTTCCCAAAAGT